>JAZKCA010000007.1:0-215137 GCA_040388275.1 Pseudomonadota bacterium | reverse complement strand
TCATGGTCTTGTTGATCGTGTAGCGCAGCGGCTGGCCGTCGGCGCCCTTGACGGCGCCGATCGTAAAGCCGCCGTCAAAGCTGCGGTTTTCCAGCAGCGAGCGCATGGTCTCGAAACGCATGCCGTCTTCTTCGCTGCGGCCCTTGGCCCAGGCCTCGCGCGACGCCACCGTGGCCGAGGTACGGGCGTCCGAGTCGGGCCGGAAGATATTCTGGTCGAGCTGCAGCCACAGGTAGGAGAGCGTGTCGGGCGAATTGTTATGGTAGGTGATGGTCTCCGACCCGCTGATGCTGCGCTTGCCTTCGTCGAGCGTGGCGCGGATCGTGTAGTCGGCCCGCTGCTGCCAGTAGGCATGGCCCGGGGCGCCGGCGGCATTGCGCACGTTGTTGCCGGTGGGGAGCAGTTCATCGAGCTGGCGGAACTTGTCGTCGACCGGGTCGGCCCCGAAGGCGGGAAGCGTGCACAGGAAGGCCGCCAGTAGTATTGTCAGACGCATCATGGAGCACGGACCCGCTGGAAGTGTGGAATCAGGCATTGTAAACTTTGGGATTAGCCAATTGCCGCGTGGAATTGTAAAAAACCGGAAACATGCATGGGGCCGGGTTATGATGGACCGTAGCGGTCAACGGGTGGGGATGCACGCATGGATCTTAAATACAAGGCAACGATTCTGATCGTCGAAGGCGCGGCCGGTCCGCTCGCCCTGCTCGAGGAGCTATTGACGGAGCAATACCACCTGCTGCCGGCCTTTACCGGCGCCGACGCCATCCGCCTGGCCCAGGAAGCGCCCCAGCCCGACCTGATCCTGCTGGGCATGGCCTTGCCGGACATGGATGCGTTCACGGTATTTAACGAGATCAAGTGCAATTTCCTCAGCGCCGACATCCCCGTGGTGTTCCTGACGGCGGCCGCCCACCCGCAGGACGAACGGCGCGCCATGCGCGGCGGCGCCAATGACGTGGTGACCGTGCCCTTCGCTCCCGAGACCTTGCTGGCGCGCATAGGCACCCACGTCCAGCTGCGGCTGGCGCGCGGCCTGCTCAAGGACCAGCAAATCCACTTTACCCACCTGGTGGCCGAGCGTACCCGCGAGATCGTACACATGCAGGACGCCACCGTGCTGGCAATGGCCTCGCTGGCCGAGTCGCGCGACCCCGACACGGGCAACCACATCCGGCGTACCCAGCACTACGTGGCGGCGCTGGCGCGCGAACTGCGCTTCAACCACCGCCATACAACGCAGCTGACGGACGAGAACATCGCCCTGCTGTTCAAGGCCGCGCCCCTGCACGACATCGGCAAGGTGGGGGTACCCGACGCGATCTTGAACAAGCCGGGCAAGCTGACGAACGACGAGTTTGAAATCATGAAGCTGCATACCGTCTACGGACGCGACGCCATTGCCGGGGTCGAACGGACCCTGGGCGCGAGCAACCAATTCCTGCGCTTTGCCAGCGAAATTGCCTATTCGCATCAGGAGCACTGGGATGGTTCGGGCTATCCGCAAGGCTTGACCGGGCACGCGATTCCCTTGTCGGCGCGCCTGATGGCGGTGGCCGACGTGTACGACGCGCTAATCTCGGAGCGCTCCTACCGGCCCGCCTTCACCCACGAGACCGCGGTCGAGCTGATCCGCCAGGAAAGCGGCGAGCATTTCGATCCCGATGTGGTCGATGCGATGCTGGCCGTGGAGGAAAAATTCATGGCCATCGCCGCCCAGTTCCAGGTCAGCAGCGCAGCCGCCGAGTGAGGCAGATTGCACAAAATGCAAGCTGCATAAATGTTTCTCCACGGCCCCATTCGGTGGGATTTCGTGAAATCAATATGCTATAGTCATTTCACAGTGCCGGGCGCTGCCTGGCTGACACGACTTGCGGAGTACGATAGATGCGAACCCAGGGTTACCTTGCCTTTGTAGCCGGGATCTGCCTGACCATCTGGACCTGCTTGTTGGTGATGGGGGCGCAGCAGGATACGATCCGCAACAACTTCTTGCGTGACACCGAAAAGGTTGCCAGCGACACCAATGTGCGCTTGCAGATCTACTTCGACATGCTGCTCAGCATCAAGGGCACCTTCGCCATCAATGACGCGGTCAACCGCGAACAGTTCGGCCGCTTCGTGCGCGAACTCAATTTGCACCAGCGCTATCCGGGTTTCCAGGCCATCCAATTCGTGCGCCACGTGAAGGACAGCGAGCTGGCGCAATTCAGCGCCTGGGTGCGCGCCGACAACAGCATCGTGCCGGGCGGCTATCCGGGTTTCCTGGTGCACCCGCCAGCCCAGCGCGAAGACCACTACATCATCGAATTCAACGAGCCGATGAAGGGCAACGAGAATGCCTTCGGGCTCGACCTTTCCGCGCTGCCGCCGCACCGCGCCGCGCTGGAACAGGGGCGCGACAGCGGAAAGATCGTGGCCACCGAACGCATCATCCTGGTCCAGGATGTGACCGGCCAGCCCGGCTTCGTGGCGCGCGCGCCGGTGTACCGCGTCAATGTGCCTTTGACCACGGTCGAAGAGCGGCGCGCGGCGCTGATCGGCTGGGTGGCGATCGTGTTCCGCGTCAAAAACCTGATGCACGAAGTGATCGACCCGACGCTGATGAACCAGCTCGCGTTCCGGGTCCACGACGCGGGTAACGTCAGCACCGGCGCCGACGCCCCGGCCGGCAAGAACAACATCATGTTCGACACCACCGGCGCCGGTGCGCCGACGGTCGAGGGCTTGGGCACGCAAAAGCGCCTGAACGTTGCGCAGCGCGAGTGGGTGGTCAGCTTCGCGGCATTGCAGGGCAGCCGCTACAGCCCCGACTATTCCGGCGTGGCCTGGATAGCGGCCGGCGGCGTTCTTATCAGCGTCCTGATCGCCGCGCTGCTGCTGGCGTCGGCCCGCAGCCGCTCGCTGGCCGCGCAGGTGCGCCTGACGCTCGACGAACAGCGCGCCTTCCAGGACAGCGCCAATGTCGGCATCGCCCTGTTCGCTGATGGCGTGATCGTGCGCTGCAACCGTGGCATGGAAGAGATGATGGGCTACCCGGCCGGCACCCTGGCCGGACAGCGTACCTCGGTGCTGACACGCGCGACGCCGGGCGCGGAGGGCCTGTTCACGGTCGACCCCAGCACCCGGCGCTGGCAGGGCGAGCTGGAACTGGTGCGCCAGGATGGCACGGCCATCTGGTGCCTGATCAACGGCAAGGCGCTCAAGACGGGCGAGCTGGCGCAGGGCGGGGTGTGGGTGATCCAGGATATCAGCGACCGCAAGCATACCGAAGCGGCGCTGGTCGACGCCAAGGATGGTCTGGAACACAGCCTGACCGAACTGGCGCAGCAAAAGGCCAATGTGGAGTCGGCCCACAGCGACCTGTCCACCGTGCTGGTCACGCTCAAGCAGGCCCAGACCAACTTGATCACCTCGGAAAAGATGGCGTCGCTCGGTTCGCTCGTGGCCGGCGTTGCGCACGAACTCAATACGCCGATCGGCAACAGCCTGTTGACCGCCACCGCGCTCGACGACATGGTATCGGCCTTCGAGAAAAAATATGCGGAGGGCGGCGTCAAGCGCTCGGCGCTCGAAGCGCACATGGCCGATACCAAGCTGGCCTGCTCCATCATGACCAGTTCGCTGCGGCGCGCGGCCGACCTGATCACCTCGTTCAAGCAGGTGGCGGTCGACCAGACCAGCGACAAGCGGCGCCGCTTCGACCTGGCCGAAGTGATGCACGACACCCTGGCCACCTTCGCCGCCCAGCTGCGGCGGGTGAACTGCGAAACCCGGATCGACTGCCCGCCCGCGCTGATACTCGATTCCTATCCCGGCAGCGTGGGCCAGATCCTGTCGAACCTGATCAACAACGCGCTGCTGCACGCGTTCGAAGGGCGCAGCAGCGGGACCCTGGTGATTACGGCGCGCGCCGCGAGCGACGACCAGGTGGTTCTGATTTTCAGCGACGACGGCGTCGGCATGCCGCCCAAGATCCTGCACCAGGTGTTCGATCCCTTCTTCACCACCAAGATGGGGCAGGGCGGCTCGGGGCTGGGCATGAACATCGTCTATAACATCGTCACCGGCATGCTTGGCGGGAGCATCGACGTTGAATCGTCGACCGAGCATGGCACCAGCGTGACGATTCGCATGCCGCGCGCGGCGCCCAACCGCGAGACCGAAGACGCTGAAGTGAACCTGCTGCTGATGTAGTTCAGACCTTGCAGCCGTAGCGCTGGCGCAGCAGGGCCAGCATCGCCACATTCATTTCCCACGCATCGGACACCGGTGCTCCGCTGTAGGGCAGGGCCTGGGTATAGGGCGCTGGCCCGAACTCGGGGGTCAGCGTTATGCTCGCGGCGCCGGCTGCCTTGCGCTGTGCCACGATGCGGTCCCACCAGCCAAGATGGGCGGCCAGCGCCGCTGCATGTTCCGGCGCGCGGAAGTCGCCTGCCTGGGGACCTTGCGCATGGCCGACCCGCGCGTGGATGTGGCGCACATGGGGGATGGTCGCCGCCAGCGTCTGCGGCTGGTCTTCCAGCAGCGACTCGCAGGCGCAGCACCAGTGCGACAGGTCGGCAGTCAGCTCCAGGCCGGGAAGCTGCGCCAGGTAGGGCAGCAGCAGCATCGGATGACCCGAGAAGCGGCTGCGGTGGATTTCATGGACGATGCGCACCCCGTGCGCGGCGGCGATGCTGTCGGCCAGCGCGATCAGCGCCAGGTTCTGTTCGCGCTTGTAAAAATCCTTGCCGGTGTGCGAATTGACGAACAGGGGGCGCGCCGCGCAGGCGTTCTCCAGATACCGAGCGAGGGCGGCATGATGCTCGTCGAACGCGGGATGGAACACGGTTTCCCACTGCTGCGCGATCAGCTTCAGACCAGCGCCGGCGATCAGCTCGCACCAGCGATCGCGCGCGTCCGGCTCGAGCGGGAGCGACATCTCGATGCCGTCGAAGCCGGCGCTTTGCACGCGCTCGATGAATACCTCGGGCGCGAGATCGTTGCTGCCCCAGTGGGGCGCGAAAATCAGGATCTGCATGGACGCCTAGATAAAGCCGCGCACCGGGAAGCCGGCGTCGCGCTGGATCCAGTTTTGGGGCGAGTACTCGGCGCTGGCGTCGGTTGCATGCAAGGTGTATGCGTGGCGCGACACGCTCGAGCGGTTCGGCGCGCTGTAATGAGGCAGCAGGCCGTGGAAGCACACCAGGCTGCCGGCAGTCGCTTCGAGCGGCACCGCGCTGTTCGTATCCGGCCATGGTGTGTCGTCCAGCTTTTCCATCTTGATATCGTCGCCGTTGCGCACGAAGCGTTCGCGCATCGGGCCGCGGTGGCCGCCCGGCTGGACCCACAGGCAGCCGTTGTCCAGGGTCGCGTCTTCCAGCGCGAACCAGAACGTGGTCACCGTGATCGGATCGGTCTCGAAGAAGCTCGCATCCTGGTGCCAGCCCACTTCGCCGCCGATGCCGGGCTGCTTGAAGATATACATCGACTGCCAGACCTGCGCGTCCTTCAGCCCCAGGTCGCGCGCAACCTGGGCCAGCTTGGCATCGCGCGAAAAGTTTTCGAACACCGGGTCGAGATCGTGCAGCGCGTGCCCGATCTTGTTGATCGACAGGGACTTGTCCTGGCGCAGCTGGCCGTCCTGGTCAAAGGCTTCCTCCTCGAAAAAGCAGCGGATGGTGTTATCCGAGCGCAGGAAGTAGTCGTCGGTGGCCGCGAGCTGGTCGCGCGTGGTGAAAATGCTGCGGTTCTGGCTTGGATCGAAATCGTTGACAATCTCGGCGGCGCGCTGGCGCAGGAGGGCGATCTCGCCCGCGCTCTTGAAGCCGGGAAGGACGAGATAGCCGTCGCGCGCAAATTGGGCGCGCTGGTCCGGGTTCAGCATGCGTACGACTCCTGAATAAAAGTGATGCTTGTATTGTAGGTCGGCAAGTGAACGGGTGCAATCGAGCAAATGGTTGACATATTGTCGCCATTTGGTTGACACTGAGCCATGGATCAACTGCATGCAATGGAAATTTTCGCCGAAGTGGCGCGCCTGCGCAGCTTTTCGGCGGCCGGGCGGGTGCTGGGGCTGACGCGGGCCATGGTCAGCAAGCACATCATGCAGCTCGAAGCCCGGCTCGGTGCGCGCTTGCTCTACCGTTCGACGCGCGAAGTGAGCTTGACCGAAGCGGGCCAGGCCTACCTGGATCCCTGCCTGGCGACGCTGGAACTGGCGCGCGAAGCGACGCGCGCGATCAACCCGCAAGGCACCGAGCTGGCCGGGCCGCTGCGGATTCAGGCGCCGTCGAGTTTTGGCAGCGAATGGCTGGCCGACGCGCTGGCGCGTTTCAGCCTGCGCCACCGGCTGCTCAAGCCCTCGCTGTTCGTCGACGATGCCCTGCTTGACCCGATCCGGCACGGCTTCGACCTGACCATCCGGGTGGGGGGAATTCCCGACACCAGCGGCCTGTCGCTGCGGCGGCTGGCGCCGTGCAAGGGCGTGCTGTGCGCCAGTCCCGAGTACCTTGCGCGCTGCGGCGTGCCGGCCGTGCCCGACGAACTGCTGGCGCACCAGTGTCTGCACTTCAGCCACCTGACCGACGGCACCAGCTGGCATTTCACGCGCGACGGCGAACAGCGCACGGTGCGCGTGAACGCCGGCTTCACCTCGAATAACGGGCTGGTGCTGCACCAGGCGGCGCTCAAGGGGCTGGGGATTGTCTACAGCACCACCTTCCTCGCGTGGCGCGCGCTGCTCGACGGCAGCCTGGTAGCGGTGCTGCCGGAGTGGGAGCTGCCGCTGAACGACCTGACGGCGCTGTACCCGGCCAGCGGCCAGCTCTCGCCCAAGGTCCGGGCGTTGATCGACTTCCTGGTCGAAGAATACCAGCCCGTCCCCCCGTGGGACGCCGCTCTCGCCAGCAACTAATTCCACATCGGGGTCAGACCTCTATTCGTTGCACCATCGGGGTCAGACCTCTATTTCTTGCGATCTGTGCAAGGAAAAAATGAAAAAAGCAGGACCCGGCAGCGATTTGATGCAGGTATTCAACGAATAGAGGTCTGACCCCGATTCAGCGATTTGATGCAGGTATTCAACGAATAGAGGTCTGACCCCGATTCACCCAACGAATAGAGGTCTGACCCCGATTCACCGATTCACCGATTCAGACGATCCAGGCGCCGTCCTTGTACATCAGCTGGTCGTCGAGGTAGACGGCGTCGGTTACGGCGAAAATGTCGACGTGGTAGCGCGCGTCCTTGCGCTTGAAGCCGGGCTTCGGATAGACGCCGTGCTTGGCCCCCAGCGACAAATGGATCCCGCACATGCGCTCGTAGGTGCCGATGTCGTTGACCCGGCGCTCGCGCGTGAATGCTCGGTTCATGCCGAAGCCCAGCTCGCGCACCCACACTTCGCCTTCGTCGGCCCGGATGATCTCGAGCAGCTGTTCGAACTCCGGCGTGGCGTCGACCGTGCCGACCACGCGCCCGCGCTCGATCACCAGCGTGATTGGCTTGTCCGGCCGGTTCACCAGGTAGGCCGTGTCGCCGAATACATGCACCTGCACGCGCCCGTTGACCGCTTCCAGGTCCTGCGCTTCGGTGAACACTTCGCCGATCGGGAACTGGCCGCCGACATTGTTCATGCCGCTGTAGTCGCCCACGTTCAGCTTGGCCGACTCGAACGGCGAGTCGAACACCAGCCGTTCCGGTCCGCTGTGCACCACGCCCGTTGACGCCGTGTCGATGCGCGCCTTGAGCGCCTTGCCGACCCCGCGGTAGTAGGCGCTGTCGTAGGCCAGCGCTTCGATGTAATGCTCGCCCTGCGCGCCAGGCATGCGCGACAGGTGCACGTGTTCGATCACTTTCAAGCCCAGCTTGAACAGCTCGACCCGGATCCGGAACGCTTCGAGGCGGAAGTTGGTCGACTGGATCAGCACTACCAGGTCGAACGGCGCCAGGCGCCGGAATGCGGCCAGCACGTCGTCGGCCGCGACGCTGTCGAAATCGATGAATTCGCCCGCGGGCAGGTTGCGCCGGTACCCCTCGGCCAGCGCCTGCGCCAGCGCGCAGCGCGTGTCGTACACCACCAGGGCCTGGTGCGCGGGGCCATGTTCAACGGCGATGGCGAGCACGTCGCGCAGGTGGCAGGCGGCGGCGTCGATGGCGTGCGCGGGGAGGGAGGTCATGTGGTTCGATGCAGTGGTAAGGTAAGCCCCACATTATACGTGGCGCCTTTCACAAGCTTCTGTTGTTGCCTAACGGAAAATGAATATTGAACATTCCGTGCAGCAACAAAATCTGGCTAATATTGATGCTCTGCGACAATTAATTTCCAGGTGATCAATATGGCGCTTCCCTCGTTCAGTTTCTTTCCCCGTGCTTTCGGCCCGTTCGAACCGTCGGTGACGCTGTCGGGTGACGGCCGCTATCTCGCCTACGCGTCGTTCATGGAAGGGACCCGGCAGGCGAACGTGTTCATCCACGATACCGCTACCGGTGCGGTACGCCTGGTCAGCAGCGGCCTGGGCGCACCGTTTGGTGCAAATGACAATTATTCCCCCGTCATTGCCGGAAACGCAAGCGCACTGGCCTTCACCAGCGCGGCAGCGGATGGCGTGCAGCGCATCGCCGTGGCCGATCTGGCCAGCGGAAATATCGTTTTTGCATCGACCAGCGCCGACGGCGCCGCCGCCAACGGCGACAGCCGCTTCGCGTCGATCTCGGACGACGGGCGCTACGTGGCTTTCGATAGCGCCGCCAGCAACCTGGTGGCTGGCGACACCAACGGCGCCGACGACGTTTTCGTCAAGGACATGCAGACCGGCGCGGTGCGGCGTGTGTCGCTCGCTGCCGGCGGCGCCCAGCTCGACGCGGGCGCCGGCGGCGCGCAGATTTCTGCCGATGGCAAGTCGGTCCTGTTCCGCACGATGGGCGAACTGTTCGCCGCCAACCTCGCCACCGGTGCAGTCACGCTGGTGGCGCCCGACAGCGCCGGCCATGCGCAGCTCTCCGCCGACGGGCGCTATGTCGCGTTCAGTTCGGCCGCCAATCTCGGCGCCGACAGCAATTCCCACTACGACGTGTTCCGCAAGGACTTGCTGACCGGCTCGGTGGAGCAGGTCTCGACCAGCGCCGCGTCGGTGGGCGCAAGCGGCTGGAGCACCGACCCGTCGATTTCGGCCGACGGGCGCTACGTCAGCTTCGGCTACGATGCCGCCGACCTGGCCGCGGGCGGCGCCCCGAACACCAACGAAATTTATATCAAGGACATGCTGACCGGTGCAGTGCAACTGGCGTCCAGCGGCGCCCAGCCGGGCCAGGGTTCCTTCCATTCGACGCTCAGCGCCGACGGCGCCCAGGTGGCCTATGTGCGCTACGCCGGCACCCAGGGCGACGCCTTCGACGTCAGCTGGGACGTGGTGCTGGCCAAGCTGGCCGTCGACGCGCCACCCGCCACCAGCGGCACCGATGGCAATGACCGCTTCGTCTCTGGCGCGGGCAATGACAGCTGGAGCGGCGGCGCCGGGCTTGATGTCGCGGCCTATCACGGCAAGCTGGCCGACTATACCATCAGCGTCGGCGCGGAAAGCGTGCGGGTGACCGACAGCATGGCCGGGCGCGACGGCGCCGACACGCTGGCCGGCGCCGAGCGGCTGCAGTTTGCCGACGCCATGGTGGCCGTCGACACCACCGGCGCGGGCATCGCCGGCCAGGCCTATCGCGTCTACCAGGCGGCCTTCAACCGCGCGCCCGACCAGGCCGGGCTGGGCTACTGGATCTCGGTGATGGACAAGGGTCACAGCCTGCAGGCGGTGGCGCAGGGCTTCGTGCAGTCGGCCGAATTCGCCGCGCTGTACGGCAGCGCGCCGACCAATGCGCAGGTGGTCGACAAGCTGTACGAGAACGTGCTGCACCGCGCCGGCGACAGCGGCGGCATCGCCTACTGGAACAGCATCCTCGACAACGGCCACGCGAATGTGGCCGCGGTGCTGGCCTCGTTCAGCGACAGCCCGGAGAATATCGCGGCACTGGTTGGCGTGCTCGAACACGGCGTGCAGTACCAGCCTTTCGGTTGAATATTGTCTTCCATCATCCCGCTTGACGCCACCGTCAGGGCCGGGAAACAGTACCGGGCAATTAAACCGCCCGCGCTTGCCAGTTGCGCTATGATTTGAGAGGCAACAGCAGCCCCATGGATGAGGGCTGGGTCGCTCTCTTATACATATACATGGCGGCAAGCGAATGGCATACAGATGGGAAACGCCAGCCAGTGTCTGGCTTGAAGACGAGAACAGCGCGCAGTTCGAACTGGTGTCAAGCGAAGGCTTGAGCCGGATCGATTGGCAGGCGCAGCCGCGCGGCCGCCTGCCCGACGTCGCCCACTTGCTCGGCGCCTCGCTGCCGGCCGCATGCAACTGCGCGCCAATTTATCCCGAAGGTTTCGCGTTCTGCCCGACCTGCGGCCATGCCCTCAACAAGCTGGCCGGCCAGATGAAGAACCAGCCCGACTGGTGGGGACCATGGTCCGACCAGTTCCTGCCGCGCCATGTGCCGCATGGTTTGCCGGTGACGTCGCTGGCGCTGGGCGACAGCCTTGAAGAGCGTCCCGCCGCGCCCGAGATCGGCCGCTTCGATACCAGCATGCCGGTCCCGCCGAACGCGCAGTGCGTGTTCGCCGCCGGTGCGTTCGGCTTTCCCGTGCAGCGCCTGCTGGCGCTGGCGCACACCCGCAGCGTACTGCAGTACTGGGATCCCCTGGCCGCGCTGTGGCACGTGATGGCGGCCGAGGAGCACAGCGCCGACCTGTCGTTTACCGCGTCGGCCTACGCCTGGCTGCCGGTGCCCAATCCACGCCGCGGCGAAGTCGCGCTGATCCCGACCAGGCAAGGGCTGTGCCGCTTGTGGATCAATCCTGTCAGCGAAACCTATCGCACCGAAAGCGTGTTTGACGCGAACCTCGCCAGCGCGCCGGGCGCCATGCGGCGCCACGTGGCCTGCCTGTTCAATACATCGTCGGGCACGCGGCTGTGGAGCGCGCACAGCGACTATTCGAACGTGGTGCTGTACGACTGCGGCGCACCGGCTACCGGCTGGTCGCGTCCGATCGGCTACGACGGTCGCCTGTTCTGGCTGCACGCCGACGGCCAGCTTGTGTGGCAGCCGGGCGCCGCGCCGCAATGGATGCCGTGGCCGCTGAACTGGACGCCACGCCTTGACTTTGGCGGCCCCACGCAGGGCCGCGACGGCCGCATGTGGCTGATCGGGCATGCCGACCAGTCCTACTCCTTCCTTGAACTGGGAAAGCCCGACGGACAGCTCGAAGCCATCAACGGCGCGCGCCTCGGTTTCGGCAGCCTGCTGTTCCGGCGCGGGCACGCGGTCGTGGGCGAGCCGTGGGACACCGAGCATGTCGAAGATCCGCACGAGGATGACTCGCTGGTGCTGCCGCTGCTGCGCAGCTTTAACAACAACCGCAACCAGCCTAGCGGGCTGGTACTGCGCTTTCACAAATACACCGGCAAGGCCGAAGACGCGCTCGGTTCGCGCATCTTGGCCCGCACCACGGCCGAATGGGTCGGCAAGCGCAACGTGATCCTCGACGACATTCCACGCCTGGCGCGCCCGAACGACTGCGTGCCCTTCGTGTATGACCGCTGCCTGTGGCTGCACCATCCCGACTGGAACCAGGTGCGCGGCTGGCGCCTGGATGAACTGCCGTGAAGCTGATCCTTGCGCGCACCATCGCAAGCGCGGCGCTGGCGCTTTCCTGCGCACCTGCGCTGGCGGTCTCGCACGTCTTCCTGGTGCAAAATTCAGGCTGGATGGAGCCGTTCTACAGCGACCCCGGCTCCAGGTACAAGCCGCTGGTCACCGAACTGGTGATGGCGGTCGCGCAGCCGGGCGACCTGATGGTGCTCGCCGCCTTCAACCAGTCGCTGCCCGGCGCACCGTCGCCCAGGGCGCTGTTGTCGCTCAAGTTCGAACCCACGGCCGCGCGCGCCAAGGTGGCCGCCGCGCTGGCGAGGCTGGACGTGGCGCGCAAGCCGGGCGCGGCCACGCTGGCCGACACCGACCTCAATGAGGCGGTCGGCACGGCAGTGACCAGCGCGCTTGGTGGCAAGCCGGGCCTGGTATGGCTGTTCACGAACAACCGCAACAGCCCGAACAACGACCAGGAAACGACGCGCCGCAACCGCGATTTCTATGAACTGATCCACCGCGGTAGCGCCATCACGCGGGCGCTGGCGTTTCCGCTGCAAATGCCGGTGCAGGGCGAGCATTACCGCGCCAACGGCCTGATGATCTACGTGTTCGCCGTGGGCGAGCAGGGCGCGCGCGAACTGAAGGCGCTGCAGGCGTCGGGCGCGATCGCAAGCGTCATCACCGAGCCGGCGGCGCGCCTGAAACCGCTCGACCACGACACCGTGCGCCTGGTGCCGCGCAAGGTCAGCGACGCGCCCGGCGTGGCCTTCTCGATGGCGCAGGGCGGCATGCTGCGCGCCGATGTCCAGTCCAGCGCGCGCAGGCCGGCGGCAAAAATCGCGTGGAACCTCGAGAACACGATGTACCCGTACACCATCACCAGCGCGACCGTGAGCGCGCGTTCGAAACTGGGCAATGAAGACCAGCCGATCCATCTCGCTAGCGGCAAGGTCAGCGACCTTGCACCCGGCAAGAGCGCGCCGCTGTCGTCGGTGATGCAGCTGCCGGTACGCCAGCTGCCTGGCAACTGGTCGGTCGAGGCGATCAAGAGCGCGGGCTCGGCTTACGTCATGCCGGGGCAGATCGAATTGCAGCTCACCGGCCAGCGCCTTGAACTGTCGCAGGCCTTCCGCAAGCGCATGGCTGCGCTGTTCCCGGGCGACCCGCTGCCGGAGATTTTTACGCCGCCGGCGCAAGTAAAAAGTTCAAGCGCGCTGCTGCCGATCGAGGTGCGCGTGCATTACGGCGTGGCGCCGCTGGTGGCATTGATCGGCGGCGCGCTGGCGCTGCTGGGCGGCCTTGGCGCGGCGGCGCTGGCGTTCGCGCGACCGCGCAAGGTGCAGGTGACGGTTGAAGACGAGCTGCGCACCATGCACGCGCGCGCCGGCACCACGCAGCCGATTTTCGACAAGGCAGGCAGCAAGGTAGCGCAACTGAAGACCACCATTTTTGGCCATCAGCTAATCGACCTGCGCGAAGGTGCGCAGGTCAGGCTGGGTCGCTGACATTCCAACAAAAACAGGAACAAGCATGCAAAAGAATAATACGCCGCCACCTCCCGATCCAGGCTTCAAGCTGCCCGGCGAGGAAAAAGCGTCGCCCGATCCGCTGCCAAAAACCACCGAGCCAACGGCCACCATACCGATCGAAGTGGCGCCTGTTGCGGGCGCGCCGGCGACCGATACGTCCACGCGCGACCTGGCCATCGGCGGCGCGGTGTTCCTGGTCCTGCTGGTCATCTACTTCTTCGTGCGTAACGCCTATGTGCATCACCTGGTGGTCAAGCGCGTGGCGCCGTCGTCGGCCGGCAGCGCGGGCTGGCTGCTGTTTGTCGGCCTGTCGTTCGTGAGCGCCGCGGCGGTGCTGGCGATTATCAACGCAAGCAAGTTCCTGACATTCGCGGTTACCGCGCCGCTGGTGATCGTTGGCCTGGTGGCCCTGGTGGCGGCGCTGTTCGTCGGCCGTCGCTGATACTAAAGAAAGAGTTCGATATGGCAGAGTTTCCAAACACGGCAGGCGGCAAGAAGGCGGAACTGAAGGTCGACCTGCGGCCCACGCTGTTCATCGGCGCCGGCGGCACCGGCATGGAAGTGATGCTGCGCATCCGGCGCCGCATCCTGTCCGAAGTGTGGAACCGGCACAACCCGACCAGGGTCGAATCGATCGGCCAGTTTCCGGTCGCGCGCTTCCTGCACTTCGACCTGGATAACAATGCCATCATCGACGAAGGCAAGTCGCAGCGCACCGACCCGTGGTACGAACTGGTCAAGCTGTCCGAGGAAGAGCGCCTGGTCGAGCCGATCGACCTGCCGCAATACCACGAGTCCGACGACAGCCTGTCGCGCTTTCCGCTGATCGAAAGCTGGATGCCGCTGCGGCCAAAAAAACTGCGCTCGCTCGGCATCGACCCGTCCAAGGGCGCCGGCCAGATCCGCGCCGTGGCGCGCCTGTACCTGTTCGACAAATACCCGAAGCTGCGCTCCCGCATCAAGGGCGCACTCAATTTCTTGAGCAGTAACGCCGGCAACGAGCGCAAGGAAAACTACCAGCGCCTGGGCCTGCAGGTCGATACCTCCAAGTTCCGCATCGTCGTCATCGCCTCGTGCGCGGGCGGCACCGGCGCGGGCACTGCGATCGACCTGGGCTGGATTTCCAAGGCCATCGCGCGCCAGGAAGTGTCCGACAACCAGGTTGACCTGGTGATGTTCATGCCGTCCGGTTACGCCAAGGCCAACAAGGAGCGCACCGAGGCGAACGCCTACGCCACCTTGATGGAGCTGGAAACGACGATGCGTGACATGAACGCGCAGGTTCGCTGGGCCGACCCGGACAGCCTGGTGGGCAAGGGCGCGCCGTTCGACGACGTGTATTTCGTCGACACCGCCAACCTGGCCAACAAGGCCACGCAGGACATCAAGGACGTCTACCAGATGGTGGCCGACACCCTGTTCGAGGATTTTGCCTCGGCCGATTTTGCCAACCGCAAGCGCTCCATCGCGGTCAACCAGCAGCAGCACAAACTGGGACCGTTCAATCCGCGCGTGCCGGAGCAGCGCTTCGGCGACATGCGCCTGTCGTACTCGAAGGTGTATTCGGCCTTCGGCCAGGCGGTGCTGGATACCCAGCAAAGCCTGCGCGACGATATCCGCGCCTATGAGCTGGCGGCGCTGATGGTCAAGGCATTCTTCGGCCTGGTGGGGAGCGACGGCACCGCCGCGCGCCGCGCCGGCGACCAGGAACGCGACATCTTCATGCGCGATCAGATGTCGATGAGCGAGCATCCCTTCGATGAATTCCCCGACTTCCGCAAGGGCACGGTCGACGTCACGCCGTTCCAGGAATACTCGCTGACCGACCAGCTGCTGATGGACAAGGACCAGCGCTCGCTGCTCGAACGCGTCGAGAGCAAGGTGCAGCTGGAGATGGACCGCATCATGGGCTCGTTCGAGATCGGCGTATGGCGCGAAAAGGTGGCCGAACTGCTGCCGCACCTGGAGCGCGACGCCATCCGCGAAGCCGGCGCCACCGCCGAAACGAGCGAAGACCGCATCAAGCGCCATACGATTGAATTGATGGCGCGCCTGAAGGGCCGAGCGCGCGACCAGCTCTATGCGCTGCTCGACGACCGCAAGCAGGGCGGGCTCGAATTCGTGCTGTCGCTGCTGGAACAGATCAAGTCGCGCCTGCTGCAGCGCGACCTGGGCAACGCTGAACGCAACGGCAAACGCTATCGCGATATCCGCGACGCGCTGCGCACGCGCCAGGTCGAGGAGTCGCTCGGCAACCTGTCGCAGGCGGCCGGCAAACTGTTCGGCAAGGAAGCGCAGGCGCGCGAGATCATGGCGCACCTGAAACGCGACATCGCCGATTACCTGCGCTTTCACCTGCTGGCGGTGGCGTCCGGGCAAACCGTGGATGTAATGCGCGGCATGTCGGCATGGCTGGGCGACCCGCTCTCCACCGACGAGCACGGACAGGCCGAATGGAGCGGCATCGCCGGCGAATTCCAGGAAGGCCGGCGCTGCGTGCAGGCGATGCTCGGCGCGGTCGACCAGCGCATCGACCAGCTGCGCGCCGATGCGCGCCAGGAGCATGCGACCTATATCAAGCTGGCCAGCGACGTGCTGCCGGAGCCGGTCAAGCTGACCGGCGACGTCCAGGCCTGGAGCGAGGAAGTGCTGCTCGAATTCGGCGGCTCGTCGCGCCTGTTCCCGCAACTGGGCGACGACCGCCTGCGCGCCAGCCTGCTGCTCAAACTGTTCCGCCGCGCGCAGACGCAGCTGAGCGTCGAGCAGCTGGGCGAGGAGCCGGTCGATCCGCTGCTCGAGCGCCTGGCGGGCATGTCGCCGCCGGAGCGCCAGCGCATCTTCAACGAGTTGATCAAGAGCGCCATGCCGTGGGTGAACGCGCGCTTTTCGGCCGAGTTCACGCCCAAGGCCGACCAGTTCAAGTGCTTCATCGGCGTGGGCGACGTGAACGCCTGGCGCAAGCTGGAAGGCGAGATCAAGGCGGCGGTGCCGACCGGTTCCTTCCACGGCGATCTGGTTTCGATCGTCAACACCGGTATCCAGGGCAAGGCGGTGTGCTACATCGAGCTGTCGGGCTATCCGATGACGGTGCTGCGCGGACTGCCGACCTGGCGCACCTCGTACCAGATCGAAAATCCGAAGATCCCTACCCATTTGCATTTCGACGCAACGCGCTTTCGCCATCCGATCTCTCCATCGATGGATGAACTGAACCGCCTGGCCGACGACTACGAGTGGTTCTTGCAGGCCAATGCGCTCGGTGTCATCAAGCGCAAGCCCGATCTGGCCGAGCGCGAAGCATCGTTCCAGCCGCGCGGGCAATACCTGTTCGAGGTCGAACCCGGCTCGGGCGAGTGGCTCCAGATCGGTAACGAATTCGCCATCCGCTCGAACGGATTGCCGGCCTACTATCGGGAGCAGGTCATCGCCGCGGTCCAGCACCGGCTGGCCGGGCTCGAGTCGAACCAGCTGACCTTGCTGGCCACCTTGATGCGCCATTACCAGCACCGCGTGTACGAGCCCAAGCTCGAGGTCGACGAGACCGGCGCCCAGCTGCCGTCGCCGTCGCTGCCCAATATCACGGCGCGGCGCCTGTACGAGCAATGGTTCAAGCGGGCGTCCAGCATGAACCCGGCGATGTCGACCAGGCAGATCGATGCGGCCGCCGCCACACTGCTGCAATGGACCGAACTGGTGCCCGATTCGGCCAGCGACGCGTATGCGTGGGAAGTGGAGAAGTCGGTCGACAAGCGCGTGATCCGGCCCGAAGTGCTGGCCAGCGAAGCACTGGCGGGGCAGGCCTTGCAGGCGCCGGCGGTGGCGGTGGGCGTGGCGCCCGCGCGCTACAAGGTGTTCCTGAACGGCTTGCAGCAGGGCCCGTACTCGATGGATGAACTGGCGCTGCGTATCGCGCGCGCCGAGGTCGACGCCGGGACTAAAGTATGGAATATGCAGTGGAACCCGAGGCTCGACAAGTGGAAGAGCGCAGGCGAGATGGCCGAGCTGGCAGGGCTGTTCGAGCATGCGATTCCGGACCCCGATAACGACATTCCCGATCCGGACTGAGGCGCATGAACCTGCAAGATCAAGTGATCTACCGCTGCATCCACGCAGCTTGCGCGCGGCCGCTACCGCGCAGGGTCAACTTTTGCCCGTACTGCGGCACCGGCCAGCACGACGGTGTGGTCAAGCCTGCCCACGCGATCCCGCCCGCACCGGCCGCAATCGTCCAGGCTGCCGCGCCGGTGCTTGCGCCAGTGGTGGTGGCCACTTCGCCGCCCGAGGTCCAGCCTGCGCCGCCTGTCATTGCCAAGGCCGCGCCACCTGCGGCGCCGTCACGGCCACAGGCTGCCGCGGCGCCGCCACGGCGCGAACCGGTACGCATGCGCTACTGGCTCATTGCGCTGGCCACGCTGTGGTTGATCTGGCTGTACGCGCGCCCCTCGTCGAGCAAGATCGAGGCGCGCATCGAAAGCGCCATGACGGCCAGCGCCGAGTGCCGCTTCAACGATGCGCAGTCCGAGCTGATTGCACTGCGCATGACGCGCGCGACGCCCGAGCAGCTCTCGCGCCTTCAGGTGGCCATCAACGCGGCGGTGCCCGCCTGCGAAAAGAAAAAGCTGCGCGCCAAGGCCTGGAGCGACACGGCCCTGGCGGTCGAGAGCGCGCTGGCCGCCGGCGATTTTCCCAAGGCGCAGGCGCGGCTGCTGCAGTTCACGCGCCGCCATGGCGATGATGACGACACGCGCAAGCTGCGCGATAAAATCGCCGAGCAGCGTTTCGCCGCGCCTGCCGAAACCGTGCGGGTCCCGCCGTCGGCGGCGGAAACGGCGCAATCGGTGCGCAACCTGATCAACGAGGCGGAACGGGCGCTGGCGGTCGGTAATTACAAGAGCGCGTCGGACAAGCTTGAAACCTGCATCACCATGGTCGACCGCGACAACCGCGAGTGCGCCGCCTTCAAGGTCTACGCCGACCGCATGCAGGAAGAATTTCAGCGCTGCCAGGTCGCCGGACGGCCATGGTCGGAAGACCGTTGTCAGTAATACTGCACTAGAAGGATCTTCTGCTTAAAGCCGATTTCATGGAAGATTGTTCTGATCTGGTGTCGCAAGCGAGACGAATTGAACAAACTATGCGGTTCGCTTGAAATAGTGCTTTTTAATTATTGCTTTTTGTACTACGATCCCAGTTCCGCCACTTTCCCGGAACTTTGCCTTGAAAACTACCCTGCCCATGTTCATGCTGCTCGCTCTTGGCGCCGCTTCGGCCCAGGCCGCCAGCTTCGACTGCGTGGCGCCGGTGTTTCCAGCGCATTCAAGTTCGAATGAAGGCGTGCGCCGGGTCGAGAAGCAGCTGCGCCAATGGCGCGCCTGCTATGCCGCGCATAACACGCGGGTCGCGTCGGTGGAAGTGGACAAGCTCAATGCCGAGGTGGATGCGAACCTGGCGAAATGGATCGCCGCCACGCGTTTCTATTCGAAGGGCCAGTCCGGCGGTCACGAGCGGCTGACCCAGATGGAACGCGAAAAGGCCGAATACGGCATGTGGATGCGCGGTTCGACTCAGACGACGGTCCCGTAGGGCGGGATCGCCGGCGTCAGCCCAGTGGCGCCATCTGGATCGAGATACCCGACAGCACCGCGTTGCCCGACAGCGGATCGCGCAGGTTCTCGTCGAGCAGGGCATTGAGGTTCACGCCCGGCCGTTCGGCCGCCACGCTCATCTGCGTTCCCGGCAAATTGTGGCCCCAGCCGTGCGGCAGGCTGACCACGCCCGGCATCATCTCGTCCGAGAATTCGACCTGCACCTCGATGCGGCGCGCGCCGTTGCTGACCTGGGCGGCGGCGCCATCGGCCAGGCCCAGGCGGGCCGCGTCAATCGGGTGAACCAGGGCCGTGCAGCGGTAAGCGCCCTTGGCCAGCACCGGCAGATTGTGCATCCAGCTGTTGTTCGAGCGCAGCTGGCGGCGGCCGATGATGACCAGATCCGGCACCGGCGAGCGCAGGTCGGCCGCCACGCGGGCCAGGTCGTCGAGCAGCATCTGCGGCGCCAGTTCGATCTTTCCGGAAGGCGTGCGCAGCGCTTCGGGAATGCGCTGGCCCATGGGGCCCAGGTCGATCCCGGAGGGAGCCGCCTTCAGTTTGGCCAGGGTCAGGCCGGCCGGATTGGCGCCGAACTGGTCGCCGTACGGGCCGCTGCGCAGGCCAAGTTCGAGCATGCGTTCGGCGCCGCGCAGCGGCTGCAACGCGGCCATCAGCTGGCCGGCTGCAGGGCCGACCGTCTTGCTCAATTCCTCTTCGAGCGCGGCATCGTCGATCGCTCCAATATCGGCCTGTGCGCCCAGGCCTTTGGCGATGGCGCCGATGCGCAGCATGCTTTCCCACTCCTCCGGCTGGCCGGCGGCGCGCGCCAGCACCGGGGCGCTGTAGCGCGCGTGGTTGCGGTGCGAGAACTGGGTGAACGAGACGTCGTAGTGGGCTTCTTCCAGCGGCGACAGGCCGGGCAGGATCACGTCGGCGTGGCGCGACGTTTCATTGAGATAGATGTCGAGGCTGATCATGAAGTCGAGCCCGTCGAGCGCGGCCGCAAGGCGCGCACCGTTCGGCGCCGACAGCACCGGGTTGGCCGCGATGGCGATCAAGGCCTTGATCTGGCCGGGGCCGGGGGTATCGATTTCTTCGGCCAGGCAGGTGAGCGGGATTTCGCCGGCCACTTCGGGCGCGCCCGACACGCGCGAGCGATAGCGCCCGCTGGTGATGCCGCGTCCGGTGCCCGGCTTGCCGCGGGTATTGGCCGCGAATGCCGCCGCCTTCGGGAACATCGATCCGCCTTCTTCGTCGAGATGGCCGGTCAGGACGTTGATCGCGTCGATCAGCCACGAGCACAAGGTGCCGAATTGCTGGGTGCAGGTGCCGATGCGGCCGTAGACGGCCGCGTTGCGCGTGCGCGCCAGGGTGCGTGCCAGCTCGCGCATGGTGGCCGCCGCAATGCCGCAGCGCTCCGCCACCGACTCGGGCGAATAGGCGCGCACGGCGCCTTCGATGGCGTCCAGGCCGACGGTATGGCCGGCCAGGCGGCCCAGGTCGACCAGCTGTTCGTCGAACAAGGCATGGGCTATGCCGAGCAGGAAATAGACGTCGGCGCCGGGACGGATGAAGTGGTGTTCATCGGCCACCGCCGCCGTTTCGGTGCGGCGCGGATCGACCACCACGATCTTGCCGCCGCGCGCGCGCAGGGCCTTGGCCTTGCCGCGGAAATCGGGCACGGTCCACAGGCTGCCGTTCGACACCATCGGATTGGCGCCGATGATGAGCAGGAAGCGCGAGCGCTCGATGTCGGGCACCGGCACCGACAGCCAGCTGCCGAACATCAGCCCGACCGACAGCATCTTGGGCACCTGGTCGACGCTCGAGGCGGAGAACATATTGCGGGTGCCGAGCGCGCGCGCCAGGCGTGGGAAGTACAGCAGCAGGCCCATTTTGTGCGAGGTGGGATTGCCCAGCACCGTGGCTACGGCATTGGCGCCGCCGGCGGCAATCACGGGCGGCAGGCGGCGTTCGATTTCGGCATAGGCCTCGTCCCAGGTGGCCTCGACGAACTGGCCGGCGCGCTTGATGAGGGGCGTGCGCAGGCGGTCCGGATCGGCATGCAAGTCTTTCAGGCCGATCGCTTTCGGGCACAGGAAGCCGTTCGAGAACACGTCCTTCGCGTCGGCGCGGATGCGCACCACCTGCTGCTTCTCGACATCGAGTTCGAGACCGCAACAGGCTTCGCAAAACGGACAGATACGGTGCGCTACGACGGCGGAAGTGCTCATGGCGATCTCTTTCAATAAAAATCGAACGGTCGTTCTATTGTCAGGATTGGTGGGCCAACTGTCAACCGCAATCTTGGGGGGCGGTGTATGCTACAAGGCAAAACTAACCGCAAGAGGGCAATATGAAAACCACGCGAATTCTCAGTGCGGCGCTGCTGCTGGCGCTGTTGTCGGGCCTGTCTGCCTGCAAGAAAGCCGACGAACCGGTCGGTCCGGCGCAAAAGGCGGGCGCCGCGATTGACGCCGCCGGCGAACAGGTCGCCGCCAAGCTGCACGAACCGATCGACAAGGCCAAGGAAGTTGGCCAGACGATCAGCGACGCGGCCAAGGACACGGGCGAGAAGATCAACGAAGCGACCCAGGACGCCAGTCGGGGCATCGACAAGGCGACCGAGGAAGTAGGGAAAAAGGTCGAACGCGCCGGCGAAAAAATCCAGGAATCCACGAAGAAATAAAAATCTGTCCATTCGAGGTCAGACCTGATTCGTACATTCCAGGTCAGACCTGATTCGTCGAAATCAGGTCTGACCTGGATGGGTAGGTCATGACCTGGATGGGTAGGTCAGGCGAGCGAGCGCTTTTCGAATTTCTTTTCGGTGGGAACTTTGGGTTCTTGCCAGTCGCCCAGCACGATCGACAGGTCGACAAACCCGGCGCGCCAGGCGCGTTCCAGATCCTGTTCAATCGCTTCCATCGAGGTCTGTTCGAAATTGGCGAAGCCGCGCACGCCGTAGGCGCGGTTGCGGCCATGCGCCTTGGCCAGGTACAGCGCCATGTCGACCAGGTTCACCGCGCGCTCCCACGGCAGCGCGTGGGTGCCCGGCACCAGCGGAAATGGCGCGAAGCCGATCGAGACGTCAACCTTGATCTTGCGGCCCTGGTATTCGATCGTGGTGCTGGAAATCCCAGTAAGCAGGCGCCGCGCGATCTCTTCGACCCCGCTGCGCGGAATGGCCGGCAGGAAGGCGAGGAATTCTTCGCCGCCCCAGCGCACGATCATGTCGGTCTCGCGCAAAATGTCGCGCAGGCTGTCGGCGATCATCTTGAGCACCAGGTCGCCCCCGGCGTGGCCGTAGGTGTCGTTGACGTGCTTGAAGTGGTCGATATCGAGCAGGAACAGGGCGCCCACGATTTCTTCGCCGCTGGTGCCGGCGCCGCGCTTTTCCACCTGCAGGTGGGTGCGCATGAATTCCTGGAAGTGGCGCCGGTTGTACAGCGCCGTCAACGGGTCGCGCGAACTTTGCTGCTTGAGTTCGAGGTTCTTTTCCTTGAGCTGGGCGTTGGCATGACGTACCTTGCGGTACAGGATGCCGACGATCGCCGCCGCCATCGCAAACACCACCGCCAGCAGCCACCACACGCGCTGCTGCAGGCGGCGGTTGTCGATCTCGGTGCTCTTGAGCTGGTTTTCCTGGCGCAGCAGCTCGATCTGGCGCTGGCGCTTTTCGGACTCGTACTTTTCCTGCAGTTCCAGCACCGCCTTCTGGCGCCGCCGTTCGAACAGTTCGTTGGAGATCTCGCGCTCGCGGTGGTAGGACTTGAGCGCGCCCGCCATGTCGCCGGCGCGTTCGAGCGCCTGGCCGTATTCCAACATCACTTCCTGCAGCTCAGGCTTGTCGCCCGACTTTTCGTACCAGGCCATGCCGATCTCGAAACTGCGCTTGCCTTCCGCCACCCGTCCCATGCCCAGCAGCGCCTGCCCGATGTTGATGCGCGCGGTCGCCTCGGTTGCCTCGTCCTTGAGCTTGATCGACGATGCCAGCGCCTGGTTCGCATACGACAGCGTGCGCGGATAGTCGCGCTTTTGCAGGTAGCTGTCGGCCAGGTTGACGAAGGAGCTCGACATCATCCCTTCGGCCCCGATCTCGCGTTCGTATTCCAGTCCGGCCAGCAGCGCCTTCAGGCCGCGCTCGGGCTGGTTGGTCTCGATCGACAGGGCGTACTCGGTGTTCTTCAGGGTCGACATGCGGCCCGGCGAATTGGTCTTCTCGGCCGCCAGCGTCGCTTCGGCCAGCGCGGCGAAGCCCTTGTCGTATTCCTTGATCTGGCGGTACAGGATGGCCAGCGCATTGAGCGACATGACCAGCGGGATCGGCTTGCCGTATTCGCGCGCCATGCCGACGGCCGCCTGCAGCTTGTTCAGCGCTGCGGGGAAGTTGCCGTCTTCGGCGTACGACTGGCCTGACGATATGGCGGCGGTGATGCGCAGTACCTGGTCGTCCGTGCTGTTGGCAATCTGCTCGGCCTCCCATGCCAGCATGTGCGAACCCGGCAGGTCGTTGTCGGCGAAGGTCGCGTAGGCCTTCGACAGCATGCCCTTGGCGATGATCACCTTGTCCTTGTTGGCGTGCCCGAATGCCAGCAGTTCGTCGGCCAGCTTCATGGCCTGGTCGTTGGACCCGGTCCCGCGGCGCATCTGGCTGAGCAGGTCGAGGAAGTCGGCCTTGGTACGCGGCGGCGCGGCGCGCGCTTCAGCTTCAATCTTGAGCAGGGCCTCGAGCCCCTTGGGCGGTACGAAGCGGCCGATTTCGCGGATGTCAACCAAACGTTTGTCGAGATCCGATTCCTGGGCAAAGGCGAGTGAAGACAACAGGCAAAGCGCTGCCAGCATTACGCGTCCCTTGCGGGCGCACGAAGTGTCCGGAAAACCTGCCGACATCACGTTCCTTAAAAAATAAATACACACGGTCCCCGCAGGGATGCTGTCGCCAATTATATTCTTGTTGCAGAACGGAAAGACGAATTGCGGGCCAAATTATCTCTTCAATTGCACATTTATAGCGCATCTTTTCGCGATTCAATGTCTCTTTGTTATTGAAACTGTCGGTTCGCATCCACACCGCCGTTTTGCAGCCTGTCCCGCCAATTGACCATTTCGTCTCATTGCTCAGGTGGCCGCCCAGCGCTTGTCTTACATTGCAGGCATACCAACTGAACAGACCAGGAAACCCCATGCTCGAGATTCGCAACGTCGTTAAAACGTTCGGCAAAGACGTCAAGGCCGTCGATGATGTTTCATTAACCCTCGGGCGCGGTGTTGTTGGTCTGATTGGCCACAACGGCGCCGGCAAGACGACGTTGATGCAGATGATCGCCACGTTGACGCGCCCGACCAGCGGACAAATCCTGTTCGACGGCGTCGACATCGTCAAGAATCCGAACGAGATCCGCGCCCGGCTCGGCTTCCTGCCGCAGGACTTCGGCGTGTACCCCAACCTGACGGCGCTCGAGTTCATGCAGTATTTCGCCGCCCTCAAGGGGGTACGCGATCCGGCCCGCATCCGTCATTTGCTGGAACTGGTCAACCTGCACGATCAGGCCAAGCGCCAGGCAGCCTCGTTTTCGGGCGGCATGCGGCGCCGTCTCGGGATCGCCCAGGCTTTGCTCAACGATCCCGACATCCTGGTGGTCGACGAGCCCACCGCCGGCCTCGATCCGGAGGAGCGCCTGCGCTTTCGCAACCTGCTGGCCGAACTCGGTTTCAAGAAGCTGGTCATCATCTCCACCCATATCGTGTCGGACGTCGAGACCATCGCCAGCGAACTGGCCATCATGAAGTCGGGCCGCCTGATCGCCTGCGAAACCCCGGACGCGATGCTCGAACGGGCGCGCGGCCGGGTCTGGGCCGCCAGCGTCGACACCCGCACCTACGACGCGATGCGCGGCAATGTCCATGTGCTGCAGGCGCAGCGCCAGGGCGACGGCATGGCGCTGCGCATCGCCCATCCGGAGTCGCCGTGCGCTGGCGCGCGCAATGTCGAACCGAGCCTGGAAGAAGCGCTGATGGCGCAGCGCTACGCGGTGCAGGAGGCAGCATGATTGCCGTCATCAAGGCGCTTGCGCTCAATGAAGTGCGGCTACGCATGCGGCGCACCGCCACCCTGGTCACCTTGCTGGCCGTAATTGCCATCAGCTGGATGATGATCGCCGATCCGGCCGGGGGCAGTTCGCTGATCACGGTGAACGATGCGCGCGTGCTGTATTCCAGTTCCGCGCTGTCGATCGGCAGCGCCTCGCTCGGCTCCATCCTGTTTGGCTTCGGCGGCTTTTACCTGGTGCGCGGCCGCGTGGCCGAGGATATTCGCAGCGGCACCGGCAGCGTCATCGGCGCCACCGCCGTTAGCAACGGTCTGTTCGTGTTCAGCCGCTGGGTGGGCAGCGTGGCCTACCTGTGCGCCATGATCTTCGCCTTCATGCTGACCATGATGGCCCTGCATGCGATCCGCGGCCATGGCCCGATCGAACCGCTGATCTACCTGCAAAACTACGCGCTGCTGCTGTTGCCGATGGTGCTGTTCACGGCTAGTTGCGCGGCATTGTTCGACAACTGGGCGCCGCTGATGGGCAAGGGCGGCGACGTGCTGTACTTCTTCGTGTGGTGCACCCAGTTGGCCATCATGCCGGTCATCGGCAACGGCGAGGTGGGCGCTCCTTTGCCGTGGTTGGAACTGCTCGACTTCAACGGCATCGGCGCATCGATGCTGGTGGTGACGGACGCACTGCAAAGCAAGCAGGTGTCGCTTGGCGGCGGCGACTTCAAGGCCGCGCTGGCGCCCGTGCTGATGCGCAGCGACCTGTGGTACCCCAAACTGGTCGCCATGCGCGCCGTGTCCGCCCTGCTTGCGCTGCTGCCGCTGCTGCTTTCGGTGGCCCTGTTCCACCGCTTCTCGCCCGACAAGGTCAAGCTGTCGGTCGCCAGCAAGCGGCGCTCGCCGATGGACGTGCTCAATGGCCTGCTGCGGCCCTTGTCGCGTGTGGTGGCGCCGCTGTTCCGGCTCGCCGCACGGATACCCGGCATGCCGGGCCAGGTGCTGGGCGACGTCGCGCTGACCCTGGTGACCGCGCCGTCCGCGCTGTTGGCCATCGTTGCCTACGTCGGCGCCGCAACGGTCGCTCCGCACGCCGCCCTGCCGGCAGTGCTGATGGGCGCGGTCGCTTTCTGGGGCGTGCTGGTGAGCGACATGAGCACCCGCGATTTCACGGCCGGCACCGAAGACATGACCGGCGCGGTCAGGGGCGGCGTGGCCAGCCGCTACCTGCGCCAGTACGCCGCCACGGTGCTGCTGGGGTTAATGTTTACGGGCGTGGTCGCGCTGCGCTGGTCGGGCAGCGAGCCGTTACGGGCACTGTCGCTGCTGGCCGGGGTGCTGAGCATGTCGGCGCTGGCCACCATGTTCGGCCGCTGCAGCCGCACCGCGCGGCTGTTCATGGCGCTGTTCCTGCTCTGGGTCTACATCGTCCTCAACCGCCCCAAGATCGCGCTGCTCGACGCGGTCGGCTTCGAGGGCGTGGCGACCAGCCAGTCGATGATGATCTGGCTGCTGGCCGGCGGCGTTGCGCTGGCGGCAGGCTACGCCTGGAACCGGCGGA
Source organism: Pseudomonadota bacterium (assembly GCA_040388275.1). GTDB lineage: Bacteria > Pseudomonadota > Gammaproteobacteria > Burkholderiales > Burkholderiaceae_D > Telluria_A. Next base: position 188,743 of record JAZKCA010000007.1, on the reverse strand, counting down.
CCGTTTGATCTTAGTTCACGCGGCCAGCTGCTGCAGCAGGTACAGGCGCTGGTACAAACCGCCGCCGACCTGCATCAGCTCATCGTGCGTGCCGGACTCCGCGATCCGGCCATGGTTCAGCACCACGATGCGGTCGGCGTCGCGGATCGTCGAGAGGCGGTGCGCGATGGCGATGACGGTCACCCGCCCGCGCAACTCATTCATCGCTTCCTGCACGATCTGCTCGGTGGCGCTGTCAATGTGCGAGGTCGCTTCGTCCAGCAGCAGGATGCGCGGCTCCCCGGCCAGCGCGCGGGCAATCGCAATGAGTTGCTTTTGTCCGGTCGACAGGCGCGAACCGCCTTCGCCCAGCGAGGTGTCGTAGCCGTCTTCCAGGGCCATGATGAAGTCGTGCGCATGCGCCGCTCGGGCGGCCGCTTCGAGCGCCGCGTGCGGCAGGCCGCGCCCCATGTCGATGTTTTCGCGCGCTGACGCCGCCAGCAGGAAGGGATCCTGCGGCACCAGCCCGACGGCGCTGCGGAAGTGCGTGTTGCCGATCTGGTCGAGCGGCTGGCCGTTGATCTCGATGCATCCGTGCGGCGACGGGTAGTAGCGTAGCAGCAGCGACAGCAAGGTTGATTTGCCGCTGCCGGTGTGACCGACGATGCCGAAGAAGGCTCCTTGCGGCACGTCCAGGTTAAGGCCGTGCAGCACGTCCTGGCCGGGCGCGTAGCCGAACGTCAGGTCGCGTATGCGCACCGCCGGCGCGCCGGCGGGCACCACGTGCTGGTGCTCCGTCTTGTCCTTGTCCTTGTCATGTTCCGGCGCTCCCGCTTCATCAAGCAGCGCCGACACGCGCGCCGTTGCCACTACCGCCTGCTGCAGGCCGCTGAACTGCATCGTGATCTGGATCAGCGGCTCGACCACGCGCGCGATGTAGCTGATGAAGGCATACAGTACGCCTACCTCGATGGCATTCATTTCGCGCTGGCCAAAGCTGTAGATCACCACCGCCAGCAGCACCACGTTGAGAAAGTCCAGCGCCGGGCGCAGCAGGAAGGCGTTGGCGCGCAGTTCGGCCAGGCGCGCCTTGTAGTGGGCGTGGTTGGTGGTGCCAAAGCGTTCGCCGAAGCGCGCTTCGGCGTTGTTCGCTTGCAGCACGCTCATGCCGCCGATCGATTCGGCGATCTGACCATTGATCTCGCTGCGCAGGGCTCGTGCACGGGTGACGGCCGGCGCCGACAGGCGCTGGTACAGGAACACGATGGCCACCACGGCCGGCACCAGAGCCAGTACGATCAGCATCAGGCGCCAGTCCAGCCAGGCCATCGCCGCCATGGTGCCGATCAGGACGATCAGGCTGTCGAGGATCGCAAACAGCACCTGGATGTAGAGCGTCTTGACCGCTTCGGTGTCGTTGGTGACGCGGCTGATCAGCTGTCCCGTGATGGCGCGGTCGAAGAACGCCATCGGCAGGCGCAGCACGTGGCCGAACACCCATTCGCGCAGGCGCTGCACCGAGCGCATCGCCAGGCCAGACAGGCGCACCAGCTGCAGGTAGCGCAGGCCCGAGGCGAGCCATCCGGTCAGCAGCATCGCGCCCAGCAGGGTGGCCATGCGTGGCCAGTCGAGGTGGCGCGGCAGCAGGTGCTCGTCGATCAGCGCCTTGCCCAAAATTGGCCCGATCACTTCCAGGCCGGCCGCCAGGATCAGCCAGAACGTGGCCCAGCCCAGGTGGCGCCGGTCGGGGTGGGCGGCGCGCCGCAGCAGGCCGAGGGCCTGCACGGCCTGGGCGCGCATGGCTTTGGGGGAGGTATCAGAGTGCATCAAGGCTGGCCTCCAGTTGCTGGTAGCGCCACTGGCTGGCGTACCAGCCGTCGCGTTCGAGCAGCGCGTCGTGCGTGCCCGCTTCGGTGATGCGTCCGTCGCGCAGGACCACGATCAGGTCGGCGTTGACGACCGCCGACAACCGGTGGCTGGCGATGATGGCGCTACGCTGCGGGTGCGCGCGGCGCATCTCGTCGAGGTGTTCGAGAATGCGCGTTTCGGTGCCGGTGTCGACCGCCGACAGGGCATCGTCGAGCAACAGCAGCGTGCTCTCGGCCAGCAGCGAGCGGGCGATTGCCACGCGCTGGCGCTGGCCGCCCGACAGGGTGATGCCACGCTCGCCCACATGGGTGTCGTAGCCAGCCGGGAAGCGCAGGATATCGTCGTGGATCGCCGCCATGTCGGCCGCATGTTCGACCTGCGCGCGCGTGGCGCCTGGGCGCGCCAGGGCGATGTTGTCGGCGATGGTGGCCGAGAACAGGAATGACTCCTGCGGCACCCAGCTGAGGGCGCCGCGCAACGCCGCCAGGGTGTAGTCGTGCAGGGCCGGGCCGCCCCAGCTCACTTGTCCATGCTGCGGTGTGACCTGGCGCAGCAGCACGCGCAGCAGGGTCGATTTGCCGGCGCCGGTGGGCCCCACCAGACCGAGCGTCTGGCCCGGTTGCAGCGTCAGCGAAATGCTTGATAGCGCCGGCACCAGCTGGCCGGGGTAGGTGTAGCTCACCGCGTGCAGCAGCAACGGGCCATCGGCCAGTTCGGTTAATGTGCCGTGGTCGTCCACTGTCAGAGGCGCGTCAAGCAAGGGCTGCAGGCGCGCCAGCGCGGCGCGTCCCCGTTCGATCAGCGACAGCACCCAGCCGGCCGCGAACATTGGCCAGATCAGCTGGCCCAGATACATGGTAAAGCTGGTGAGCGCGCCGATGGTCAGCTGCGCGTTCCAGACAAGGTAGCCGCCCAGCCCGAGCGTGAGTGCGCTGGCCGCCGTCAGGGTCCAGCCTACTGCCGGTTCGTAGGCCGCTTCCCATTTCTGCGCCCGCAAGCTGGCGTCGGCGGCCGCTGCAGCCAGTTCGCTGAACTGCGCTGCGCTGCGTTGTTCCAGTCCCAACGCGCGCAGGGTGCGTACCCCGGTCAGCGATTCCTGTACATGATCGTTGAGCGCCGAAAAACATTTGAGCGAATCCCCGGCGGCCACGTGGATGTGGCGCGAAATGCGCCAAAAGGCCAGCGCCATCAGCGGGAAGGGCAGCAGCGCGATCGAGGCCAGGCGCCAGTCGACGCCGAGCATCATGATCCCCAGCACCATGACCAGGGTGAGGGTGCCGTCGAAGCCGGCCAGCATGGCTTCGCCGGCCGCCATTTCGATGGCGTCGATGTCATTGGTGGCCAGCGCCATCAGATCGCCGGTGCGCTGTTTCTGATAGAAGGCCGGGCCCTGGGCCGACAGGCGCGCGTAGAAACGGGTGCGCAGTTCCACGCCAAGCTGGTAGGCGGCGGCGAACAGCCGAAGGCGCCAGCCGACCCGCAGCACGTAGATGGCCAGGCCCATGCCGAGCAGTTGCGCGATGTCGGACAGCAGGTCGGCGCGGCTGAGGCTATGCGCTGCCAGACCGTCGATCATTGCACCGATCTTGCGGGGAATGAGCACGGTAAAGGCGGCCACGCCGAACAGCATGAAGCCCGACGAGATGTAGGAGGGCCAATGGCGCCGCACGAAATTGGCGACCAGCCTCGATAGACTCATGCACTTCCCTAAGATGGTGCGGCCAGAAACGATTAACGGGCCGAAGCCCGTTAATTTACTACTTTTGCCGAAGCCGCGCTGCGGGCGAGGTTTTCCGTATTTACTTTTTACTGGCTTTTTTCGCTTTCGGCGCAAGCATGTCGAGTTGCTTCGGTTCGGCGGCCTTGACCGGCGGCGCCGCTTCGACTGCCTTCAGCGTGGTGACGACCACCGGCGCGACCTTGCCGACCGCCTTTGCAAGCGGCTTGGCCTTGGCCGGCACGGAGGCCGGCGCCTTCGGCACCGGTGGCTTGGCTTTCGCTTCAGGTGCGACTAGCGGCGCCGCGCTCGGCGCCTTCGGCTCTTCCGGCACCGACGGGGCGACGATCGGGGTGGCTTGCTTGAGCAGCGCGGCCTGGGAGCCGGTGGCGATGCTGAACAGCTCGCGGCCGTAGGCCAGCATGCTGTCGAAGGTGGCCTGGCTCTGGTTGGTCAGCGCGAGCAGGTCGCGCGGATCCTGCGCCGCCAGCAGTTCGCGCACGGCATTGGATGATTGCTCCATCGAGGCGCGCGTCGTGCCCAAGTTCAGGGCAAAGATTTTTTCGGCGCTCGCCACCGCGGTGCTGGCGTAGTTCTGGAAAAAGGCAATCTGTGCTTCAGCTTGCGACTGGCGTGCTGCGGAAAACTGTTCTGGAAGTGTGCTCATCTTGTTTCCTTGGGAATGTTTATGATGCGCTGCAATATTACCAGTCTATCCATGATCGACAGTGTTGAAAAGAACTTTCGTGCCAAAAGTCAGCAATAATTATTGCATTGCAGTATGTTTGCCAAAGTTCAATGAGCTTGGACGGCGTGGGCAAGTAGCCACTACAATCGAGACGACGCAGCGCATTCGAGGAGCCTCAAGCAATGGATATCGTGATACGCAATGCCAGCCTGCCCGACGGGCGGCGCAACATCGACATCGCCATCGCCGGCGGACGCATCGCCGCGGTCGGGGAGCGCCTGCCTTTGACAGGCGCGCGCGAAATCGACGCCGGGGGCGACCTGGCCAGCCCGCCTTTCGTCGACGCCCATTTCCACATGGACGCCACGCTCAGTTACGGCCTGCCGCGCGTGAACGCGTCGGGCACGCTGCTCGAAGGGATCAGCCTGTGGGGTGAACTCAAGCCCGACCTGACCCAGGATGCGCTGGTCGAACGCGCGCTGCAGTATTGCGACTGGGCGGTGGCGCGTGGCCTGCTGGCGATCCGCTCGCACGTCGACATCTGCGACGACCGCCTGCTTGCCGTGGAGGCGCTGCTGGAGGTCAAGCGCCGCGTGGCGCCTTACCTGGATCTGCAACTGGTGGCGTTCCCGCAGGACGGCATCCTGCGCAGCCCGACCGCCTTCGACAACCTGAAGCGCGCCATCGCCATGGGCGTGGACGTGGTCGGCGGGATTCCCCACTTCGAGCGCACCATGGCCGAAGGCGCCGAATCGGTGCGCCTGCTGTGCGAGTTCGCGGCCGACAAGGGCCTGCGCGTCGACATGCACTGCGACGAGTCGGACGACCCCATGTCGCGGCATATCGAAACGCTGGCCTTCGAAACCCAGCGCCTCGGGCTGCAGGGGCGGGTGGCCGGCTCGCACCTGACGTCGATGCATTCGATGGACAACTACTATGTCAGCAAACTCCTGCCGCTGATCCGCGAAGCGGGGGTGGCGGCGATCGCCAACCCGCTCATCAACATCACCTTGCAGGGCCGCCACGACACCTACCCGAAGCGGCGCGGCATGACGCGCGTGCCCGAACTGATGGCCGCCGGCGTCGACGTCGCCTTCGGCCACGACTGCGTGATGGACCCGTGGTACAGCCTGGGATCGGGCGACATGCTCGAGGTGGCCCACATGGGTCTGCACGTGGCGCAAATGACAGGCCAGGAGGCGATGCACCAGTGCTTCATGGCGGTGACCCAGACGCCAGCCCGCATTCTTGGTCTTGAAGACTATGGCATTGCGACCGGCTGCCATGCCGACCTGGTGCTGCTCGACGCGGGCAGCACGGTCGAAGCAATCCGCCTGCGCGCCGCGCGCCGCCTGGTGATCCGGCGCGGCGTGGTCGTGAGCGAAACGCCGCCTGCGCATGCCACCCTGAACCTGCCGGGCCGTCCCGCCCTCACCAACTTCCGACTGGGACGCTGAATGCTGATCCTTGAAACCGCCCGCCTCGTGCTGCGCACCATCGACGTGTCCGACGCGCCGTTCTACCTGAACCTGGTCAACACGCGCGAGTTCATCGAGAACATCGGCGACCGCGGGATCCGCACGCTCGAGGCGGCGCGCGAAACCATCGTCAGCGGCCCGGTCGCCATGCAGGCCGTGCTTGGCCATTCGATCTACCTGGTCGAGCTGAAGGAGAGCGGGGCGTCGATCGGCATGTGCGGTCTGATCAAGCGCGATACGCTCGACGACGTCGACCTGGGCTACGCGCTGCTGCCGCCGTACGTCGGCAAGGGGTATGCATACGAGGCGGCCGCTGCCGTAGTCGCGTACGCGCGCACCACAATGGGGATGCGGCGCCTGGTGGCGATCACGTCGCCAGGAAATACGACGTCCATCGGGCTGCTCGAAAAAGTCGGCATGCGCTTCGAAAAGCTGGTCTACCTGAAGCCCGATGATCCGACCCGGCTGTATGGAATTGATTTGTGTGCAACTATTGATTTGTAAGGCATATTTATTCAACTTGTATATTGGCTTTTGATTCGTGGCGGCGCATTATTAGACTTGGTTTCCGAGAGTGAACGTTCTGGGAGTGATACGCCATGTCCTTAACTAATTTGAAGATCGCGGCCCGCCTTGCCGTCCTGGGCGCGTTCTTTCTTGCCGCATTGCTGGTCGTGGGTCTGGGCGGGTGGCGTGCCTTGACCAGCAGCGGCGCCGGCAGCGTCAGCGCCTTGCAAAAGGCGGCCATCCTCACCGAAGCAGTCGATACAGCCCGCAGTGCGCAGGTCGAGTTCAAGATCCAGGTGCAGGAATGGAAAAATATCCTGTTGCGCGGAACAGACCCGGCTCAGCTGGAAAAATACACGGCGGCGTTCAAGAAAAGCGGCGAGAAGACCAACGCCGAACTACAGAAGGTCAATACGGTGCTCGGCAAGCTGGGCATCAGTACCGGGCTGGTCGCCGAGGCGATCAGCGCGCATGATGCGCTGGGGAAGGAATATCTCGAGGCGCTCACCAAGTTCGACGGCGCCAAGCCGGAGAGCTACAAGGAAATCGACGCCCTGGTCAAGGGCAAGGACCGGGCCCCGACCAAAAAGATCGACGAGATCGTCAATTTCATCAGCGTTCAGTCAACCACACTGATGGCCACAATTAACAAGCAGAGGGTCGAGACGGAACGCCAGACCAGCATCGGCCTGGCCACCATCCTGTTGGTGACGATCGTCGTCGGCGCGGCCATTATGGTATGGCTGGTGCGCAGCATCACCAAGCCACTCAACGAAGCGCTGGAGATTGCGCGCACCGTCGCCAGCGGCGACCTGTCGACCCATATCGACGTGAAAGGCACGGACGAAATCGGCATGCTGCTCATGTCGCTCAAGGACATGCACGACAGCCTGGCGGAAATCGTCGGCAAGGTCAGGGCCGGAACCCTCTCGATCGCCCAGGCATCGAGGGAAATCGCCGAGGGCAACCAGGACCTGTCGGCGCGCACCGAGGAACAGGCCAGTTCGCTCGAAGAGACTGCGGCATCCATGGAAGAACTGACCACGACGGTCAAGCGCAACGGCGACAACGCGGGCCAGGCCAGCAAGCTGGCGAGCGACGCTTCCAGTGTGGCGGTGCGCGGCGGCGAGGCGGTAGCCCAGGTGATCCATACCATGGGGTCCATCAACGAGTCGTCCAAGAAAATTGTGGACATCATCGGCGTGATCGACGGGATCGCCTTCCAGACCAATATTCTCGCGCTCAACGCGGCGGTTGAAGCGGCGCGCGCGGGTGAGCAGGGACGCGGCTTCGCGGTGGTCGCATCCGAGGTGCGCAACCTGGCGCAGCGTTCGGCTGCTGCGGCCAAGGAAATCAAGGGGCTGATTGGTGACTCGGTCGACAAGGTCGAAACCGGTAGTCGCTTGGTAGGACAAGCAGGGACGACCATGAATGAGGTTGTGAGCAGCGTGCAACGCGTGACCGCGATCATTACCGAGATTGCGGTGGCTAGCGGCGAACAGAATGCCGGCATCGACCAGATCAATGAGGCGGTGTCGCAGATGGACGCGGTGACGCAGCAAAATGCGGCGCTGGTGGAGCAGGCCGCCGCCGCTGCGGAGGCCATGCAGCAGCAGGCCGCCAGCCTTGAGCAAGCGGTCAGCGTTTTCAAGATTCACGAAAGCCATGCGCTTGCCGCGCCAGCGCCACGCAGGAGCGTCCACACCAGGCCGCCAGCGCCGCGCGCTATCGTCAAGGCCGCCCCTCGGCTCGTCAAGCCGGTGGCAGCCGGCCAGGAGGATTGGGAAGAGTTTTAGGCTGTCTTATTGCCTGGTGCTACCCCACGGGAAAAACCAGGCGAGCGGCCTGTCGACCCGCGCGGCCCACGATTTTTCATTGTGGCGCCCGCCCTGGTCGGCAAAAAAGAGCAGGTCGGCGTCCAGCCGGTATCCTTGCTTGAGCATGGCGTCACGTACCAGTGCGGTCTCTTCGAGCCCGTCGTCGTCGCTGCCCGCGTCGAGGTAGAACCGGACCGGCACGCGCGCCGCCGGCCTGGTGATCATGTCCTTGTTATTCCACCAGAATGAACTCGATACGCCGCCGGCTTTCGAGAATACGCCCGGCTTGCGCTGCGCGATCGCCACTGATGCGATGCCGCCCAGCGAGGAGCCCATGATCGCCGTATGCTCCCGGTCGGGCAGCGTGCGCAAGGTCTTGTCGACATACGGCTTGACGGTATCGATCACGAAGGCTTGGTAGGCGTCCAGTTTGCCGCCGCCGTATTTGGGGTCGCAGCACGGCGTGTACTCGGCAATCCGGTCGGGGGAGTTGTCGATACCGACCACGATGATCTCGTCCATGGCGCCGGTGGCGACCAGGCGGTTCACCGTTTCGTCGATTCCCCATTCGACGCCATAGGCGGCGGTCTTGGCGTCGAACAGATTCTGGCCGTCATGCATGTACAGCACCGGATAGCGCTTGGTCGCATTCTCGTCGTAGCTGGCCGGCAGGTAGATGCGCAGCTTGCGGCTATTCTTCAACTGCGGCGACGCGAACTCGGGAACGATGGTCAGCTTGCCGAAGGGCGCGCCGAAAAACGGGTAGATGTCGACGCTGGCGCCGGCGGCCAGCTTGTAGACGCCGCCGCTGGACACTTTGTCGTCGCCCAGCGCAGGCTTCATCTGGATCGCCCCCAGGCTGTCGGGCCAGGTGTAGGTCCACACCTTGTCCGGTCCCAGGGTGGCTGCAGCGCCCTTGGACCAGCTTGCAGGGCCCTTGTCGGCGCGCACGCTGATGCCGCCCTGGCCAGCGTGGTAGTGAATCCGCACCGTGGTGGCGCTGGCGCTCGCTGCGGCCATCAGGGCTGCAATAGAAATCAAAAATCGCATCATTGCTCTATCCTTGTCATTCGACGCGTAGCAGGCGCACGCCGTAAATATCGAAACTGTTGGAAGGCCCGCCGCTGCCGCCGGCGGCGCTGAAGGTGCTGTTGGCTTGAAGGTAGCTCATGTTGAAAAAGTCGCTCATCTCGAGCGTGTAGTCACCTGGCGCCAGCTTGGCCAGCAACGGCGTTGAATACACCAGCGGCGTGTTGGATTTCTCCATGCGCGCGTGCGGCAACTGGGTGACGCCTTGCGCGTGCACCCGCCCATGGCTGTCGCGCAGGGTTATCCATTTTACGCCGCCGCTGATGCCCAGGTTAATCTGGTTGGCGCTGTTATGGTAGCGCAGCTGGACGGCGTAATTGCCCGCCTCCGCAATAGGGATCGACGACACCGTAAAGGTGTCGGCAGGCTTGCCCCAGTCCTTCAGGTGCGGCTCTGCAAATCGCGCATTCGGCCCGGCGACGGCAAGGTTCGACTTCACGCGCGGATCGGTGACCGCGATCTCGATGCCGCGGCCAGCGCAGATGGGGGCGCTGTGGTGGCTGCGGTTTCCGGATGGCGACACAGTTTCGAACGCATAGCATCCCGTTGCGCCGAGGTCGGGCGTTGTCACCCTTTTGCCATTGCGATAAACGTTAGGTGCTTCCTCGTTCCCGGTCGGACTAAATACGCTGTCCGCCTCGTCATACGGATCGGCACTGACGCGGCGAATCTGTTGCTGTCCCTTGAGCAGCGGGCCCAGATGAATGTCGACGACGCTGCCTGCACGGAGCCTGCTCCAAGCGATCGCCGCGCTGCTGCGTACACCATCGAGTTCGATGCGGGCCACACTGTAGTAGCCGTCGCCGCGTACAACCCTTGGAAAATGAACGCGTACCGTCAGCGGCTTGCCATGCAACTGCAGGGCATTGAGCGCGATAACGTCGGTCTGGTTGAAGGTGTCGCGCCGCAGTTTGGCCGTGATGAAAGGCCGCAGTACGATCCCGTCGTCGGTGGTGGAGACGCCGAATACCTCGCCAATCACCATGCCGAGATAGGCGCCCACGGACCAGAGCTGGCGTTTCGAGTTGATGACGGGGCCGATCAGCGCGGGGTGCTGTTCGTCGAGCAGCAGCGGCTGGCCGGATAGCCATTCCAGGTTTTCCATGTTCGACAGGTTCAGGGCCGCTGCGCGCGTCAAGGTGGCGTACGCAGCATCGGCCACGCTGGTGTTGCCGGCCATGGCGGCCGCTTTCAAACCGTAGGCGGTCACGAAGGGCCAGATGGCCCGGTTGTGATACACCGGCACCCCGCGCTGCTGCGGAAAGATGACAGGGGCACCCATCGGGCCGTGCGGGTAGTTGGCCAGGATCTGCCGCGCGCGGGCCGGGCTGGCCACGCCGGTGACGATCGCCAGCGACTGGCCCAGCCAGTCGAACTTGTGCATGGGCGCGCCGTCGAAATGAGGCGCGGTCAGGCTGCTGTACATGTGCTTGTCGGCCAGCCAGAGACGGTCGTTGATCGCCTGCTTCAGCGCAAGGGCCCAGGCGCCGTATTTGCGGGCCAACGCTGCGTTGCCGTGCTCGCGCGCCAGCCCTGCCGCCAGGGTCAGCGCCTTGTAATGGCCGACATTGGTCGACAATGCCTTCGACGTGGCCATCGATGCCAGGTCGTTGACGATCCACGCCGCGTAGCTCTGCTCGCGCCAGTCGAGAAAAGACTGTTCGCCCGTGTACAGGCCGGAGCGCTGGTCGAACGCCGCAATGCGGTCGTTTTCAATCGTGTTGGTCAGCGCCTTGAGGGCGCGCACAGCGAACACCTTGCGCTCGGCGGCGGGCAGGGACTTGAGCACCTGTTCGGCGCCAAACGCCCATGATACGCGGTCGGTGCTGACAGGCCAGCTGCCGCCGCTGCCGGTGTCCTGGATGATTTGCAGGCCGTCGGCGCTGCCGGCCACCTGTGGCGCCCTTTGCATGTTGTCGCGGAACGGTGAAAGCTTGAATTCGAGCGAGTTCCCTACACGCTGCGGATCGAGCATTGCCAGACCCAGGTCGGCCGCGTACGAGAGGTCGCGCGTCCAGACGTAGTGCCATTTCTCGCCCGTCTCGAAGCAGTCGCAGGCGATCGGCGCGCCGCCGTTGTAGTTGCCATCCCTGATCTGGGAAGCGGCATTCTGCTTCATTTCGGCGCCCGCCAGCGCGAACAGCGCGTCGAAGGCCAGGTTGCCGCTTCGGACGGTGGGCAGGTCTTTCGCCTCCTGGTACGTCACATGCTGCGCACCGGGGTCGCGCAACTGCTGCGTGGTCGAGTGGGCATAACTGCGCAGTTGCGCCGCCGGGTCAGGCGTCGAAAAGCGGGCCGTCTCCTGCTTGCCGTCGAAGGTCGGGAAGGTGAGCGTCGCGCTACTGGCGTGTCCGAGGTGGGGATCGATGGCGACGACGACTGGCGTGTCGATACGCGCCACACGCAGCAACGGTGCCTTCGGATCGGAGACATCGACACTGAAGCTGTAGGCGGCCGTCTGTTTGACGAACAGGTAGTCTTCGGGACCGGGATGGGGATCCATCCGGTACGCCGTTCCGGGAGCTACCGTGATGCTGGCCGAGGGATTGATCACCCACTCGGCGCTCCAGTCACGGCTGCCAACTTTGAACGGATGGTTGCCCGGGCTGAGCAAGATCTGCGTTTCGTACACGCCCTTGCCCTTGTTGACCAACAGGTTGTCGGTGCCCCAGCCATTGAACCCGCCGCGGATGAACAGTTCGGGATCGGCCGCGCTGGCGCCGCCGGCCAGGACAAGGGAGAAGAGGAAGCAGGCTGCATTCTTCATTATTTGTATTCTTCTCTTTCAACGATGCCCTTCAAGACATCCCTGGCCCGAAGCATCGGGAAGTCCTGGGGGCGATACGCTCGCGGTGTACGAAAACGCAGCGCACCGATGGTCGATGCAAAGGACGCCTGCTGCGGCATGACGGCGAGCGGCTTGCCGTCCAGGGTGGCCTCGCCGCCGTCCAGCTGCAGCAGCGTCACCTTGCCTGGTGCAAGTTCAAAGGTGGTGCGCGAACGGCTCTTGTCTGCGTTCAGGAAGCTGAAGGCGATCATGCGCGGCTGCGCGCCGGCCAGCTGCAGGCGCCAACGCTGGCTTTGGGCCTTGCGCACGAAGGCAACTTCGATGTGTTCACCGGCGCCGAAGGGCAGGCGCGCATCAAAGTGTTTCCAGGCCCCGGGTATCGCGGGGCTGAAGGCCAGCGTGTTGTCGAGCAGGTTGGGCTTGAAACCGACGAAATCCTGGTAGCCGTTGCGCGCGTATTCAGCCACGCTCCAGGATTGCGCATAGGTGCCGGACGGTTTGAGCTTGCCGCCTTCGTGGGGCAGGGCGTCGAGCAGCTCACTCATGTTGCCAAGCGTGCCGAGACGAAGGATTTGATGGCCCAAGTTTTGCGCCAGCGGCCAGGCCAGGTCCTGGTAGCCGAACTTGTTCAGCGCCGTCACCGTGTAACCGGCGTTCCAGCCCCAGATCGTGCCCTGGTGGTAGGCGGCATCCTTGTGGTGGAAGTCGGGGTTCTCATGGCGCGGGTGGAAGTAGGGATCGTCCTGGCTCAGCGAGGCGATGCCGTAGGGGTAGAGCAGCTGCGACACCGCATTGCGCGTCACGCGCGCCTGTACGCCAGGCGGCACGAAATCGTCGAACGGCACCGACACCAGCATCAGCTGGTTGGGCCGCACCCGGGTGTCGCGGCTGGCGTCGTCGCGCAGACGGTCGGCCATCAGCGCGCCGTCCCAGTACAACCGCAGGAAACTGCTCTTCGCGCGTTGCGCCAGGCCGTTCCACTGATCGGCTTTTGCCTGGTCGCCGGCTTGTGCGGCGAGGTAGGCACCGGTCTGCAGCGCCGTGTACCACAGGGCCTGGATTTCGACCGCACGCGGCCCGCGCGCCGACCATGGCTGCTTGCCTTCAATTCGCGCGTCCATCCAGGTGTCGGCCGAATCGTGTGCCAGCAGCCCGTCCTGGTCCATGTAGTTGGCGATGGCGCCTTCAAAATAGGGAACGGCCAGTTTGTACATCTGTTGCGCAAAGGCCTTGTCGCCGGTGTAGCGGATGTATTCGAGCGCTTCCCTCAGCATCCATGGCGTGCCGTCGACCGTGTTGTAGATGATGCTGTCGCCGGCAGCCACCCGGTTCGGCACGCGCCCGTACTCCTTGTCGCGCGGCTCCTTCAGATTCTGGTAGCGGGCAAAGTTGGCCAGCACCGCCTTCGCGTCGTCGAATTGTCCGGACACGAGCAATGTGCCGGGCAGGGCGATGAAGGTGTCGCGGCCCCAGTTGTCGCGAAACCACGGCAGGCCGGCCCAGATGCCGGTACCGAATTCCTCGACCACGAACATGCGGCTGGCTGCTTTGGCCCAGTTGAGCGCCTTGTTGTATTCGCCATCGCTGGTGGACAGGTAGCTTTTGGTCAGGGCGGCATGCTGCGCCTGGCGCTCGGCCTTGATGGGGTCGGACGCCGACAATGCCAGTGCGCGTTGCGCGGCCTGTGCCGCGCTGGCGCCAAACGCGGCAACCACGGTAAGTTCGCGCGCCGGTGCGGCGCCGCGCAGCGTCAAAGCATCGTCGATGGTAAATGGCTGGTCGGCTGCAAGGGCCACGAAGAGGGTGTTTCCGGCAGCCGGAGCGATAGTAACCACTTTGCCGCTGCGTGTGATGGCGCCGGCCTTGAGCATGGGCCGGATGGCCAGGTCGGCCAGGGTAGCGCTGAAGACGCGAATGGCGATCGCCTGCTGTTTCGACAGCAGCGCCATTTCCTCCGTGGCGCCGTTCGCATAGCGCACCCGGTGGCCGTACGGCAGCACCTGTTCGCTCGAACGGGTACGGTCGTTCTGCACGCCCCCGGCGAAACTGGCATAGCCCTCGAACACGTGCTCGTTCTTGATGACATAGCCGGCGCCCTTGCCGTAGCTCTGCGTGTAGCTTTCAAAATAGCCGGCCAGGTTGTCGCCGGCGACGAACTGCGCTTGCCGCCCGGGCGCCACGGTAATGGCCATGCCGTCGAAGAAGGCATCCACGGCCGGCACCTTTGCCGCGCATGGCAGGGCCAGCGCCGCGGCCAGGGCAAATACGGTCAGCCGCATCAAAGCTCCAGGATCACGACCGCACGGGCGGGCAAGGTCAGCGCGGCATCGAGGCTGTAGCGCTTGCCGCTGATGACGTCGACACCCGAAGTCACGCCTGCCAGCATTTCCCTGAATCGTGCGACCGGCAGCACCGCTTGCGCTGTTCCCTTGTTAAAGGCGACCATCACCTTTTTCTTGCCGTCGTAGCGGAAGTAGACATAGGTGCCGTCCTCGGCGCCGTAGTGCATCATCTTCCCGTTGTGGATGACCGGGCTGGTCTTGCGCCAGTTGACCAGCTTGCGCACGAAGGCCTGGGCTTCGCGCTGCTGGGCAGTCAGGCCGGCGCCGCTGAAGGCGTCGACCTTGTCGCCAGTCCAGCCGCCCGGGAAATCGCGGCGGTAGGAGGCATCGTTGCGCTCCTTGGTTTCGCTGGTCATCAGGATCTCGGTGCCGTAATAGAACTGCGGAATGCGCGGCATCGTCATCAGGTAGGCGATGTCCATCTTGTACAGGTCGTAGTTTTCGCCGACCACGCTGAAGATGCGGGCCACGTCATGGTTGCCCTCGAACAGGACCAGATTGCCCGGGTTCGGATACAGGTAGTCGAGCGACAGCGTCTCGTAGACGTCGGTGAAGCCCGATCCCGGGGTCTGGTCGGCCAGGGTACTGCGCATCACTTCCGTCATTGGGAAGTCCATCAGGCTGGGCAGGGAGCTGAGGTAGCCGTCAAAATTGACCTTGCCCTTCTGCCAGCGCGATACCACGGCGGGCGACTTGTGCCATTCCTCGCCGACCATGTTCAGGTTCGGATATTCGGCCATCAGGCGGCGCGTGTAGTCGGTCAGGAAGGCGCCGTCGGAGTAGCCATAGGTGTCAATCCGCAGGCCCGACAAACCTGCATATTCAATCCACCAGATGTTGTTCTGGATTAGGTAGTTGGCCACCAGCGGATTGGTCTGGTTCATGTCGGGCATGTGCGGACCGAACCAGCCCGTGGTGAAGTTCTGGCCGTCTTCCCTGGACGCGTACGGATCCTGCACCGATACCCTGTGGTGCCGGGTGCCGACGAATTTGCCGGCATGGTTGGTCCAGTCCGGGGTCGGCATGTCCTTCATCCACCAGTGGCCGGTGCCGATATGTGACAGCACCACGTCCTGGATGATGCCGATGCCGCGCTTGCGCGCTTCATGCGACAGGCGGCGGAAGTCCTCGTTGCTGCCGTAGCGCGCGTCGATGCGGTAGTGGTCGGTGGCCGCATAGCCGTGGTACGAATAGTCGGGCATGTCGTTTTCGACCAGCGGGGTTGGCCATATCTGGGTGAAGCCCATGCCGGCGATGTAGTCGAGGCGGTCGATCACACCCTGGATGTCGCCGCCATGGCGCCCGCCGCCGTTGGCGCGGTCAAGTTTGTCGGCCATGCCCTTGACGCTGTCGTTGGCAGGATTGCCGTTGGCGAAACGGTCCGGCATGATCTGGTAGATCGCATCCTTGCTGGAAAAGCCCGCGCGCTGGGCCGAGCCGGCTTCGCGCGCCATCAGCTGGTAGGTGTAGTGCGTGCTCCGGGCGCCGTCTTTGAAGGCGATGTCGAACTTGCCTGGCTGTGCACCGGCGCCAACGCGCAGATCGATAAACATATAGTTACGGTTCGCCAGGCGGGTGACGCGCTCGATGCTGACCCCGGGATACGAGATAGCCGGTTCCAGGTCGGCGATCCGCTTTCCGTGCACCATCAACTGCAGGTTCTGGTTCTGCATGCCGGCCCACCAGAATGGCGGCTCCATGTGCTCGACGCGGTAGTCCTGTGCATGGGCGGCGCCGAAAATCAGCAGGAAGGCGGTGACGATGAATTTTTTCATGGAGGGGCTCACAGGATGCGTTGCTCGGTGGCTGGATCGAAAAGTACGGCCTTGGACAGGTCGAAAGCGAGGGTGGTTGCGGCGCCTGCTGCTGCAGCCGCGCGCGGGTGGGTACGGCAGGTCAGGCGCACGCCATTGAACCAGGCGAAGACCAGCGTGTCAGGTCCCGTCGGCTCGATCATTTCGACCGTGCAGCCCACTTCGGTCGGGTGATAGCCAGCGGCGCTGGCGCCGGCGCGCGCGCTTTCGGCGTCGGTCACGTGTTCAGGACGGATGCCGATGATGACCTCGCGCCCGGCGCCGCACAGTGCAGCCAGGCTGGCCGGCAACGGCAGCAGGATGGTGCCCCCGCCATGCTCGAGCGTGAAGCCATCCGGCCCGGCATGGCCACGCAGGAAGTTCATCGATGGCGAGCCGATGAAGCCGGCCACGAACAGGTTGACCGGGTTGTCGTAGATATCCTGCGGCGCGCCGAACTGCTGGACCACGCCATCCTTCATGACGGCGATCTTGTCGCCCAGGGTCATGGCCTCGATCTGGTCATGCGTGACGTATACGATGGTGGTGCCGAGGCGCTGGTGCAGCAGCTTGATCTCGGCGCGCATCTCGACGCGCAGCTTGGCGTCCAGATTCGACAGCGGCTCGTCGAACAGGAACAGCGAAGGGTTGCGTGCGATTGCGCGGCCCATGGCCACCCGCTGGCGCTGGCCGCCGGACAGCATGGCCGGTTTGCGGTCGAGCAGGTGGGTCATCTGCAGGGTTGCCGCAACCCGCTCGACGATTTCCTTCTGCTCCGCCTTGGGCACTTTGCGGATGCCCAGGCCGAACGAGATATTCTCGCGCACCGTCATGGTCGGATACAGCGCATACGACTGGAACACCATCGCGATGTCGCGCGACTTGGGCGGAATGTCGTTGACGACCTTGTCGCCGATCAGGATCTGCCCCTCGGTCACGCTTTCGAGCCCGGCGATCATGTTCAGCAGGGTTGACTTGCCGCAGCCGGAGCCGCCCACCAGGATCAGAAATTCACCGTCCTTGATGTCCAGGTCGATGCCCTTGAGGACCTCGGCCCCGTTTGGGTACACCTTGCGTATATTGCGTATCGATAGACTCGCCATGCTTGTGCTGCTCCCGTTTATCCCTTGACCGCGCCGGCCGTCAGGCCGCGCACGAAGTATTTTCCCGCCACCAGGTACAGCCCCAGCGTCGGCAGCGCGGCGATGATCGCCGCGGCCATGTCGACGTTGTATTCCTTGACGCCGGTGGAGGTGTTGACCAGATTGTTGAGCGCCACCGTAACAGGCTGCGCATCCGATCCGCCGAACACCACGCCGAACAGGAAGTCGTTCCAGATCTGGGTGAACTGCCAGATGAAGCAGACCATGAAGATCGGCAGCGACAACGGGAAGATGATTTTCCGGTAGATCATGAAGAAGCCGGCGCCATCGATGCGGGCGGCCTTGATCAGTTCTTCCGGCACCGTCACATAGTAGTTACGGAAGAACATGGTGGTGAACGCCAGCCCGTAGACGATGTGCACGAACACCAGCCCGCCGGTGGTATTGGCCACGCCGGCCATGCCGAGCAGGCGCGCCATCGGCAGGATCACGACCTGGAAGGGGATGAAGCAGCCCACCATCAGCGCCGTGAACACGATCTCGGAACCGCGAAAGCGCCAGTGCGCCAGCACGTAGCCGTTGACGGAACCGATCAGCGTGGAGATCAGCACCGCCGGCACGGCCATCTTCAGCGAGTTCCAGAAGAACGGCGCCAGGCCCTGGCAGTCGGCCCCGGTGCAGGCGGTGGCCCATGCCTTGGCCCAGGCGGCGGACGTGGGCGAGAGCGGCAGGTCGAGCAGGTTGCCGCTGCGGATTTCATCGAGCGACTTGAAGGAGGTTGCCAGCATGACATACAGCGGCACCAGGTAATACAGCGCGCACAGGGCGAGCAGCAGGTAGACCAGGACGCGGCCGGGCGAAAACTTAGCGGCCATGACGACTTCCCTTCGCTTCCAGGTACATCATCGGCACCAGCACCGCCATGACGGTGGCCAGCATCATCATGGCCGAGGCGGCGCCCAGGCCAAGCTGGCCGCGCGAGAACGAATACTGGTACATGAACACGGCCGGCACGGTGGACGAGGTTCCCGGCCCGCCGGCGGTGAGCGCCATGACCAGGTCGAAGCTCTTGATGGCGATATGCGACAGGATCAGCAGCGCGCTGAAGAAAACCGGCCGCAGCGACGGGATCACGATGCGCCAGTAGATGACGGGCAGGCTGGCGCCGTCGACCTGGGCGGCCTTGACAATGCTGTCGTCGATGCCGCGCAGGCCAGCCAGGAACAGCGCCATGACGAAGCCGGACGACTGCCATACCCCGGCGATGACGACGGTGTAGATGGCCATGTCGGGATCGATCAGCCAGTCGAAGGTGAAGTCGGGGAAGCCCCAATCGCGCACCATTTTCTCGAAGCCCATGCCAGGATTGAGGATCCACTTCCAGGCCGCGCCGGTGACGATGAACGACAGCGCCATGGGATACAGGTAAATGGCGCGCAGTGCGCCCTCCATGCGAATTTTCTGGTCCAGGAAGATCGCCAGCAGCAGGCCGACGGCCAGGCAGGCAACGATGAACAGGGCGCTGAAGACGCCCAGGTTGGCCGCCGCCACCCACCAGCGGTCAAGCTCGAACAGCGCCGCGTACTGGCCGAAGCCGGCGTAATCGTAGTTCGGCATCAGGCGCGATTCGGTCAGCGACAGGTAGCCTGTGAGCGCAATGAAGCCGTACACGAACACCAGCGAGGCGACGATCGTGGGCGAGAGCACCAGCCGGGGAAGCCAGCGGTCGACGAGGGCGGACAAGCGCAAGGTGGACTCCGGCTACTTGGTTTTTGCGGCCTTGGCCAGGGCCGTCACGGCATCCTGGGACGACATCTTCGAATTCATGAAGCGCGCGATCACGTCCATGATGGCGCCCTGCGCGGCAGTGCCGACGGCCATGTTGGCCGACAGGCTGGGCACCAGGGTGCCGGCCTTGCTGGTCGAGTCCAGATCGTCCATCGATTGCAGCGCGCAGCTGTCGAACTTGGCCTTAGAAACGCCCGCGCGGACCGGAATCGACCCCTTGTTCAGGTTGAACACTTCCTGGAATTGCGGACTCATGATGGCGCTGGCCAGCAGCAGCTGGGACTTCTGGTCCTCTGCCTTCGGCTTTTTAAACATCAGCATCGAGTCGATATTGAAGGTGTAGGCCTTGGCGGTGCCGGGCGCGGGCAGGCACAGATAGTCAGTGCCCGGATTCTTGCCGGCGGCGTTGAATTCTCCCTTGGCCCAATCGCCCATGAACTGCATGCCGGCCTTGCCGTTGATGACCATGGCCGTGGCCAGGTTCCAGTCACGCCCGGCGCTGTCGCGGTCGATATAGGTCTTGATGCGGCCCAGCGTGTCGAAAGTCTTGAGCATCAGCGGGCCGGTCAGGGCCGCCTGGTCCAGCTGGACCAGCGCCTTCTTGTAGAAGTCGGCCCCGCCCACCCCCAGCGCCACCGATTCGAACACCGTGGTGTCCTGCCACGGCATGCCGCCGTGCGCCACCGCGATCATGCCGGCCGCCTTGATCTTGTCGGCGGCGACGAAAAACTCGTCCATCGTGGTCGGCGCCTTGGCGCCGGCCTTCTTCAGTACCGCAGGATTGACCCACAGCCAGTTCACGCGGTGCACATTGACCGGCGCGGCCACGTAGCTGCCCTTGTATTTCATGATGCCGGCCACCGCCGGCGGCAGCAGGGTATCCCATTTTTCGGCGACGGCCACCGCGTCGATATTGGCCAGCACGCCTTCCTTGCCCCATTCCTGGATGGCCGGACCCTTGACCTGCGCCGCCGCCGGAGGACTGCCGGAGATCACCCGCGCCTTCAGGGCGGTCGACGCGTTTTCGCCCGAGCCGCCGGCAACGGCGAAATCCTTCCAGGCCACGCCCTTGGCATTCAAGGCCTTCTTCAGTTCGGCCACCGAGCGCGCTTCACCGCCGGAGGTCCAGAAATGCAGCACTTCGACCTCGGGAGCGGCGCTGGCGATGGGCGCGGCGCCGGCGGCGATCGCGGCCAGCAGGCAGACGGATGCGGCTGTGGTGTTCATGGTGTCTCCAGTGATCATTGGGGTTCCGCGGCACATATGCTTGCACTTGGCGGTGGTGCCGTAGTTTGCCTACAGCTTGATTGGTGATCAAAAGCATACTACAGAAGAGAATTGGCATCAACGAGGATAGCGCCGGTGAGCAGAAATACTGCTAGTTGAAGTACAAAGAGGGATTTCTTTCGCGGCGAGAGGCGGGCGTCAATCAATTTATGCGGCATGAATGGCACTTCTGTAGTCGAAGTCAGGGATGTAGTCGCGGCGCCAGGGGCGCCAGCGCGCCAAAATGGGGAATTGATGCACGCGAACGGTGAAAAAGCGCGTAAATGTAGTCGTACTACAGCAACATCAATATCTCCATGTGCCCTAAATACAACGCTGCAGCCCGTCATAGCGGGGTTTCTTCTCAAAAGCACCACATTTTCGTAGTCATCAGCAACTCTCGTTGACAGTGCATCTAGTTTTAGTACAAAATCCTTTCCAGAGCGTCTAAGAACGTTTCGCTAAAGGATCCCGAGTAGTGGCTGCCAGGCTGGATTTCCGGGAATTGTGTAGTACTGATGAGATGAGGGGACAAATGAACAAATTCGCCGCGACGCCCACCCAGGGCAAGTTTCGCTCTGCTTTCAAACTGAATCCGGTCGCCGCAGGCTGCGCCGTTTTCGTTTCCGCCATGGCCTCCTCGGCTTTCGCGCAAGAGGCAGCGCCAGCGGCAACGCAAGCTGCCGAAACGCCAGTGCAGCAAGTCGTCACCGTGACCGGTATCCGCCGTGGTATTGAAGCGGCGATCGACGTCAAGAAAAATTCCAGCTCGATCGTCGAAGCGATTTCGGCGGAAGACATTGGCAAGTTGCCCGATTCGAGCATCGCCGAATCGATCGCGCGCCTGCCAGGCCTGACCGCGCAGCGCGTCGCCGGCCGTGCACAGAACATCAGCATCCGCGGCATGTCGGGGGACTTTTCGACCGCCCTGCTGAACGGCCGTGAACAAGTATCGACGGGCGACAACCGCGGCGTCGAGTTCGACCAGTACCCATCCGAACTGCTGGCCGGCGTGGTTGTATACAAGACGCCCGACGCGGCACTGGTTGGCCAGGGCCTGTCGGGCACGGTCGACCTGCAGACCGTGCGTCCGCTGGCGTTCGGCAAGCGTACCTTCGCGGTCAATATGCGCGGCGAAAAATCGGGCATCGGCACCGATTTCACCGGCAAAGGCAAGCGCCTGAACCTGTCCTACATCGACCAGTTCGCCAACCGCACGATCGGTCTGGCACTGGGCTATGCGCGCCTGCAATCGGATGTGCAGACCAGCCGCGCCGAGAACTACGATACCAACCAGGATTACACCCACAACGGTTCCACCATCAAGATCGTCAACGGCTTCAAGCTGTTCAACGACTCGACCTCGCAAACCCGCGATGGCTTCATGGGCGTACTGGAATTCAAGCCAAGCAAGCAGTTCTCGAGCATGGTCGACCTGTACTACTCCAAGTTCGACAAGGATGTCGTCAAGCGCGGCCTCGAAATCCAGGTCAACGACAGCTGGAAAGCCGGCAACAGCAACCCTGCCATCGCCGCCCAGGCGCCTGCATTGACCAACGCCGTCATCACCGGCGGCAAGCTGATCAGCGGCACCTGGCAGAATGTCAACCCGCTCTCGCGCCACATCGCCGAGCCGCGCAAGGATGAATTGAAGGCGTTGGGCTGGAACACCAAGCTCAAGTTCGCAGAAAAATGGACCGCCATCGGCGACCTGAGCTTCTCGAAAGCGGACCGCAAGGAAGAAGTGTCGGAAATCGAAGCCGGCGCGGCAAGCCCGGAATCGGTCTCCATCATCAACAGCAACACCCTGTCGGCACTCCAGTTTGACCATGGCAACCCGTCCATCATCAAGCTGACCGACCCGGAATCGTGGGGCCAGAACGGCTACCATAAAGTCATTTCGACCACCGACAAGATCAAGGCCGCGCGCCTCGGTCTCGAGCGCGACATGGACGGCATGTTCCGCAAGGTCTCCGTCGGCGTCAATTTCTCCGACCGCAGCAAGGACAAGAACGCTGCCGAATACAAGCTGATCCTGAAGACCCCGCTGACGGCGTTGCCGGGCGACACGCAGTCGGTGCGCGTGGGCGGTTCGCAGTTCAACTCGGTGTCGTTCACCCCGAGCGACGTGCTGCCGTCGGCCTACAACCTGGTGCAGAACCTGTACGCGGACATTTTCCTCAAGAGCTGGAACGTCACCGAGAAGGCGACCACCGCCTTCGTCAAGGGCGAGCTCGACACGGAAGTGTTCGGCTTCGGTCTGCGCGGCAATATCGGCGTGCAGGCAGTGCACACCAACCAGCATTCGACCGCGCCGCAAGTCGACACCACCAACCAGAGCGTCGCTACCCTGACGACCCAGGGCAAGACCTACACCGATTTCCTGCCTAGCGCCAACCTGGCGTTCGACCTTGGCCACGACCAGACCCTGCGTTTCGGCGTTGCCCGCGTGATGGCCCGTGCCCGCATGGACCAGATGAGCGCCGGCCGCCGTGCCGAAGTGGACCAGAACCTGAAGTGGAACGGTTCGGGCGGCAACCCGCAACTCGATCCGTTCCGCGCCAACGCCCTGGACATTTCGTATGAGAAGTATTTCGGTTCCAAGGCCTACATCAGCGCCGCGGCCTTCCACAAGAACCTGAAGAGCTACATTTTCGACTTCACCGACCGCGCCTACGCGTTCAACGACTTCCCGAACCTGTCGGGTCGCGTGCCGCTGTCGAATATCGGTACCTTCAAGCAGCCGCGCAACGGCTCGGGTGGTTCGATCAAGGGCGTCGAACTGGCCGCTTCCGTGCCGTTCAACCTGATCACCCCGGCGCTTGACGGCTTCGGTATCGTCGGCAGCTATGCCAACACCTCGAGCAAGATCGCACCGTTCGGCGATGCCGATACGCGTCCGCTGCCTGGCCTGTCCAAGCGCGTGACCAGCCTGGCCGTGTACTACGAAAAGTATGGTTTCTCGACCCGCGTTGCGCAGCGTACCCGTTCCGACTTCCTCGGTGAAGTAACCGGCTTCGGCGCCGGCCGCGAGTACACCTACATCAAGGGCGAGAAGATCATCGACGTGCAGCTGGGCTACGAAGTGCAGTCCGGTTTTGCCAAAGGTGTGTCGTTCATGGTGCAAGTGAACAACGCCAACGACGCCGTGTACCAGCGCTACGCGGATACGCCAGACAACATCATCGACACCATCAAGTATGGCAAGACGGTGCTGTTCGGTGCCAACTACAAGTTCTAAGCGACGGCAGTAACGCTCGGATCCGCAACCCCCGCCCTTGTGAAATGGCGGGGGTTTTTTTTGCCAAGGTGGCCTGTTCGGCTTATCATGCCCAGGCATGCCGGGCACTTCTCCATCCTCACTGAATCACTATGCACAATCATATTCGCGACATCGTCATCGTCGGCGGCGGCACGGCCGGCTGGATGACCGCCGCAGCCCTGTCCAAGGTCTTGACGGGCCCATGGAAAATCACCCTGGTCGAGTCCGAGGAAATCGGTACCGTCGGCGTGGGCGAGGCGACCATCCCGCTGATCAATATCTATAACAACGCCCTGGAAATCGACGAGAACGAATTCGTCCGCGAAACCAACGGCACCTTCAAGCTCGGCATCGAATTCGTCAACTGGGGCAAGCAGGGCGTGTCCTACATCCACGGCTTCGGCGGGCTGGGGCCGGACATCGGCATCACCAAATTCCACCAGTACTGGCTCAAGGCGCAGCAGGCCGGTACGGCGCTCGACATCGAGCAGTACTCGATCAATTCGCTCGCTTCGCGCAACAACAAGTTCATGCGCGCGGCCAAGGAGATGGGCAATTCGCCGCTGGCCGAAATCGTGCACGCCTTCCACTTCGACGCCGGCCTGTACGCCGCCTTCCTGCGCCGCTACGCCGAAAAGCGCGGCGTGACACGGATTGAAGGCAAGGTCACCGGCGCCACCCAGCGCGCCGCCGACGGCTTCATCGAAGCGGTGGTGATGGAAAATGGCCAGAAGATCACGGGCGACCTGTTCATCGACTGCTCGGGTTTCCGCGGCCTGCTGATCGAGCAGACCTTAAAAGCCGGCTACGACGACTGGAGCCACTGGCTGCCCTGCGACCGCGCCTACGCGGTGCCCTGCGAATCGGTCACGCCGCTCACGCCCTACACCCGCTCGACCGCGCACAGCGCCGGCTGGCAGTGGCGCATTCCGCTGCAAAGCCGGATCGGCAACGGGCACGTCTACAGCAGCAAATTCATCAGCGACGCCGACGCCCTCGACACGCTGATGAAGAACCTGGACGGCAAGCCGCTGGCCGAGCCGCGCCAGCTCAAGTTCACCACCGGCAAACGCAAGAAAGTCTGGGACAAGAACGTGGTGGCGGTGGGCTTGTCGAGCGGCTTCATGGAGCCGCTCGAATCGACCAGCATCCACCTGATCCAGTCAACCATCTCGCGCCTGGCCACGTTCTTCCCGAACCAGGCCTTCAACCAGGCCGACATCGACGAATTCAACCGCCAGTCGGACTTCGAGGTGGAAAAGATCCGCGACTTCCTGATCCTGCACTACAAGGCATCGGAGCGCGACGATTCCGAGTTCTGGCGTTATTGCCGCGACATGCCGATCCCCGATTCGCTGCGCCAGAAAATGGACCTGTTCGAGAGTAACGGGAGGGTCTTCCGCGAAGGCGCCGAGATGTTCTCGGAGATCAGCTGGTTCGAAGTGATGTACGGGCAGGGGATACGCCCGCGCAGCTACCATCCGCTGGTCGATGCGCTGAGCGAGGAAAAAATCGCCGAGTTCCTGCGCAACGTCAGCACCACCACGCAGCGCTGCGTGGAAGCGATGCCGACCCACGCCGATTACATCAAGAACACCTGCGCGGCGAAGTAAGCGATGTTCAATCCGGCGCCGCGCATCGAACTGCTGGCCATCGCGGGGCACAAGCCCTGCATCGTGGTTGATGATTTCTTGCTCGATCCCGAAGCGATGGTCGACGCGGTGGCGCGTGCCCGGGATGGTTTCGCGCCGGCCCCGTTGAACGCCTACCCGGGCATCGAACTGCCGGCGCCGGACGCGCTGTCGGCGCAGCTCGATGGCTTCTTCATGCAGCATGTGCGCCAGCGGCTGGGCGCGCGGCGCACGGTGCGCATGCACAGCCGCCTGTCGATCGTTACGCTGGCGCCGCAGCAGCTGCAGCCCTTGCAGCGCGTGTGCCACCGCGACCGCCTGGCCGCCGAGGCCGACCAGAGTGTGGCGGCGGCGGTAGTCTATCTGTTCAGGGATCCCGCGTTGGGCGGCACCAGCTTCTATGCGCCGCGCCAGGGCATGGCCGAGACCGAGCGCCTGATCACTGCGTGGAACGGGATGGGGCAAGCGGCCATGACGGAAGTGATTGGCGCCGAGCCGGGCTACCTGGTGGGGAGCAATCGCTATTTCGAGCTGCTGGCCACGGTGCCGGCCAAATTCAACCGCGCGATTTTTTACGACGGCAGCATGTTCCACTCCAGCCACGTCACCCGCCCGGAGTTGCTCAACGCCGACCCGGCGCAGGGGCGCCTGACGCTGAACGGCTTTTTCGTCTGCCGCAACGCGGCCGCAAGCCAGTAGCGGAAATCAGGCTACCAGGTGGCTCCGGATGCGCTTGAGGCTGGCCACTGGCCCGCTGATGATCAACTGGTCGCCGTCGCGGGCGACGCTAATGTTGCCTTCTTGCCAGCGCAACAAACGCGGCAGGTTCTGGCGGTAGATGATGGCATTGCCCTGGACGCCGTTTTCGATGTAGCGCGCGCACTCGACCTCGGTAACCACCCGCCGTACCGCCTCTTCCGACGCTGGCGAGACCGTCAACCGGGCCTTCAGGACCAGCGCCACGGAAATCAGGCCCCCCGCGGCCAACCCGGCCAGCAGCACGCCGATCGGCATGACGCGCGCGCCCGATACCAGCGCCAGGCCGTGAATGGCCAGGGTACAAGCCAGCACGATCAGCAGGTAGGACTGCAGCTGCGTCCACGACTGAAACAACACAAAGTAGCGCCATTTTGGTAGCGGATAGACGATATTCGAGACGCTGAACGCGGAATTTTTGGACTGGGACATGGTCGGACGGACTGGGCTGAACCGGGCATCCTAACAGAGAAAAAGCGATTTAACGGCAGATTTCCTTGCAACAGAGTAAACTAGAGGGTGCTTTCCCGTCGGGCGAGCTGTTTATATGCGAGTGTCCCATGTCTGAATCCCCAGTATTGCTGTTTTCCGAACTCAACCTTTCCGCCGCTGTGCTGAAGGTAATGAAAGAGGTCGGTTACGAAACCCCTTCGCCGATCCAGGCCGCCACCATCCCGCTGCTGCTGGCCAATCGCGATGTACTGGGGCAGGCCCAGACCGGTACCGGTAAAACCGCGGCCTTCGCGTTGCCGATCCTGTCGAACATCGATATCAAGCAGCAGACGCCCCAGGCGCTGGTGCTGGCGCCTACCCGCGAGCTGGCCATCCAGGTCGCCGAGGCGTTCCAGAAGTACGCTACCCACATCAAGGACTTCCATGTGCTGCCGATTTACGGCGGCCAGAGCTACGGTCCCCAGCTGTCGGCCTTGCGCCGCGGCGTGCACGTCATCGTCGGCACCCCGGGCCGCGTGATCGACCACCTCGAAAAAGGTTCGCTCGACCTGTCCAAGCTGAAAACGCTGGTGCTTGACGAAGCCGACGAGATGCTGCGCATGGGCTTTATCGACGACGTCGAGCAGATCCTGCAAAAAACCCCGGCCACGCGCCAGACCGCGCTGTTTTCGGCCACCATGCCGTCGGCCATCAAGCGCATCGCCAAGACCTATCTGCGCGACCCGGCTGAAGTGACCGTGGCCGCCAAGACCGGCACCGCCGACAATATCCGCCAGCGCTACTGGATGGTGAGCGGCATGCAAAAGCTCGAAGCGCTGACCCGCATCCTGGAAGCGGAACCGTTCGACGGCATGATCATTTTTGCCCGCACCAAGCTCGGTACCGAAGAACTGGCCAGCAAGCTGCAGGCGCGCGGCTTTGCCGCCACCGCCATCAACGGCGACATGCAGCAGACCCAGCGCGAGCGCACCATCGAGCAGCTCAAGAACGGCAAGATCGACATCCTGGTCGCCACCGACGTTGCCGCCCGCGGCCTGGACGTCGAGCGCATCAGCCACGTGATCAACTACGACGTGCCGTCGGATCCGGAAAGCTATACCCACCGTATCGGCCGTACCGGCCGCGCCGGCCGCAGCGGCGATGCCATCCTGTTCATCACGCCACGCGAGCAAAGCCTGCTCAAGGCGATCGAGCGCGCCACGCGCCAGCCTGTCGCGCCGCTGACGCTGCCGACGGTCAAAGCCGTCAACGATGTGCGGATCGCCAAATTCAAGGACCAGATCACCGAGGCGCTGGCCGCCGGCGGACTCGATGTATTCCGTTCGCTGATCGAAGAATACGAGACCGAACTGAACGTGCCGGCCATCGAAATCGCTGCCGCGCTGGCCAGGCTGGCACGCGGCGACGTGCCGCTGCTGCTCGAAAAGCCGAACCGCGACGCCAAGTCGGCACCATCGTGGGCGGCCACCGAAGCGCCAATGGCGCGCGCGCCGCGCTCGGATGCGCCGCGTTTCGAGTCCGCGCCACGCGCCGACCGCGATGCCGCTCCTGCTTTCAAGCGCGAGCGCACCATGCGTCCGCAAGAAGAGGGCATGGGCACCTTCCGTATCGAAGTGGGCCACGCGCACGGCGTCAAGCCGGGCAATATCGTCGGCGCGATCGCCAACGAAGCGGGCATCGAGTCGAAATTCATCGGCCGCATCGAAATCTACGACGACTACAGCACGCTCGACCTGCCGGCCGACATGCCGCCTGACCTGATCGACCACCTCAAGGGTGTGTGGGTCGCCGGGCAGCAGTTGAACATCACCCGCGACGGCGAAGCGCCTGCGGTCAAGAAGCCTGGCGCGTTCAAGCAGGCCGGCGACCGTCGTTTCGAAGAGAAGAAGCTGGGCCCGAAAAAGCCTTACGATGCAAGCAAGAAGAAAGAGCATCGCAAGGGTCCGAAACCAGCTTGATGAAGCAAAACGTCCTGTTCATCTGCAGCAGGAACCAGTGGCGCAGTCCCACGGCAGAACAAGTCTTTCGAAGGCACCCGATGTTGGCGGTGCGTTCTGCCGGGACCAGTCCCAATGCGCGCCGTACCGTGTCGCCCGACGATATCGCCTGGGCCACGGTCATCCTGGTCATGGAAGAAAAGCACAAGTCCCGATTGAAGGCGGAGTTCAACCGCCTTCTCGACGGATGCGTGATCCACGTGCTGGATATTCCCGACGATTACAAATACATGAATCCGGAACTGGTCGAGCAACTCGAGCAATGCGTTCCGTCCATCCTTGGCCTCGAATGACCTTTCCTTTCACGGAGTAACGCATGCGCCTGTTCAAGCCTGTCCTTGCCTTGTTGTTCGTCCTGGTCCTTGCCGCGTGCGACAACAAGCCGCTGCCGCCCGATAAGGTCGCGTATGTCGGCCAGTGGGCCGGACCTGATATGCGCTTGATGATCAAGCAGGATGGGAGCGTCGCCTACCAGCGCCGTGAAGGCAGCAGCAATACGTCGATTAATGCGCCGCTCAAGGAATTCGCGGGTAACAATTTAGTCGTCGGCGTCGGGCCGATGACAACCACGTTCGTCGTCACGGCCCCGCCGCACCAGGTGGGCACGCAATGGAAAATGACCGTCGATGGCGTCGAACTCACCAAGGAGCCCGACGCCTGGTTGTAAGCCTAGTGCGCGGCGGCCGGCGCCATCGACGGTGCGCTGCTGGTGTCATGATCCTTCACCAGGCACCACAGTGCCGCCGACATCGCCAGCGATCCGCCGCAAATCACGTACAGCAGGGCGTTGTTCCCCGCGTGCTTGAGAACGTATCCGACCCCGAACGACGCCGCCAACTGCGGCAGCACCACCGACAGGTTGAACACGCCCATGAAGTAGCCCATGCGGCTCTTGTCGACCTTGTCGCTCATGATCGCAAACGGCAGGCTCACGATCGCGCTCCAGCCGATACCCACCACTGCCATCAGCGCATACAGCATTGCGGGGGTGCGCGCGAACGAGGCAATCATGATGTAACCGAGCGCCATGATGGCGATGCAGGCGGCCTGCGTTTGTACGCGGCCAATGCGCTTGGCCAGGGGTGCTAGCACCAGCGCCGGCAGCAGGAATCCCACGGTATTGAGTATCGCGAACGAGTAGGCGATGATCTGGCCGCTCTGGGCGTTTGAGATTGCCTGCTCGGTGCCGGCGGGGATGATGTGGGTTTGGATGAAACCGTAGGTGAATACAAACATCGACTGCACGCCCAGCCACGAGAAACCGTGCGCGATGTAGATGCGCCACAGCTGGCCCCAGTCCGCCCTGGTTGCGGCCAGCTTTTGCTCGGCGGTGAACTGCTCGCGTTCTTCCTTGATGAAGAACATCGGCACCACCGAGAAAACGAACACGATCACTGCGCCGACCGAAATGAGCACATCGTTGTTCAGCGTTGCACCGATGATGTAAGCCATCACGCCCCAGAACCCGGAGATGGTCTGCATCCAGGTATAGCCCTTGGTGCGGGCCTCGCCCTCGGGGGTCAGGTCGGCGATGATGGAGCGGGTGGGGTTGAAGCTGATATTGATCGCCATGTCGAGCACCAGCGCCACGATCACGGCCACCACGAGAATATTGCCGATGCCGAGCATGCGGTCGACTACGTCGATGCGCGGCAGCAGGAACACCATTAGCGCCGCCAGCGTGCCGCCGATCAGGATGAAGGGGCGGCGCCGCCCGCCCCAGAACCAGGTCTTGTCGCTGATCAGGCCGATGATGACCTGGCCCAGGATGCCGGCGGTCGGGCCGGCCGCCCAGACCCAGCCGACTTCGTCGATCTTCAGGTTGAACTTGGTACTGAGGATCCAGCTGAGCGCAGAGATCTGGATGCACAAGGCGAAGCCCATGGCCGTGGACGGCAGGCTCATCGTGGCGTAAAAAAGGTTGGTCAAGCGTTTCTGCATGTCGAGCATTGTGTCCCCATCGTTCTGTTATTTGACTACAATTTCTTTGTTTTTATAGGTCTTGTTGCTGGATTCTACTATGGAACGGTTTGGATTGACACTTAGAAATCGCCATGTTACTTTGCTACAAATGAGCTCGACGGCTTGACGATCGGGTATGGATAATTTGGGGACTTGGATGCAAATGCAATTTTCGGCAATCAAACCGCGGCTGACCTTCTGGCAGTTGTGGAACATGAGCTTCGGCTTCTTCGGCATCCAGTTCGGCTTCGCGCTGCAAAACTCGAACAGCAGCCGCATCTTTTCGACGCTTGGCGCCACACCCGACGAGCTGCCATGGTTCTGGCTCGCCGCGCCCATGACCGGGCTGCTGGTGCAGCCGCTCATCGGCTACCTCTCCGACAATACCTGGCACCCCAAGTGGGGACGCCGCCGTCCATTCTTCTTCGCTGGTGCGCTGCTGGCGACCATCGCCATGTTCGCCATGCCCAATTCGACCGCGATCTGGATGGCCGTGTTCGCGCTGTGGATCATGGACGCGTCGATCAATGTGTCGATGGAGCCGTTCCGCGCCTTCGTTGGCGACAAGCTCGATCCATCGCAGCAGACCTCCGGCTTTGCGATGCAGACCTTCTTCATCGGCTGCGGCTCGGTGATCGCCTCGCTGCTGCCTGCGCTGTTCGAAAGCCTTGGATTCAGCAATTCCGTGGTCGGAGGTAACATCCCCGAGACCGTGCGCTACTCGTTCTACGTGGGCGGCATCGCCTTCATCGGCGCGGTCATGTGGACCGTATTGACCAGCACAGAAATCGCACCGGCCGACATGCAAAAATTCCGCGCCGAGAAAACCGCCGGCAAGGGCCTGGGCCACGCCATCACCGAGATCCTGGCCGGCTTCGGAAAAATGCCACTGACGATGCGCCAGCTCGCCGCAGTGCAGTTCTTCTCGTGGAGTGCGCTGTTTGTCATGTGGGTCAATACCACCAATGCCGTCGCCGCCAATGTGTACGGCACGACCGATGCAAAATCGGACCTGTTCCAGAGCGCCGGTACCTGGGTTGGCATCATGTTCGCCGTGTACAACGGCGTGTCGGCGATTGCCGCCTTCATCCTGCCAGTTATCGCGCGCAAGACCAACCGCAAGGTACTGCACATGATCTGTCTGATCATCGGCGGCGTCAGCCTTGCCAGCATCATGTTCATCACGAAAAAGGAATGGCTGCTGCTGCCGATGGTCGGTGTCGGCATTGCGTGGGCCAGCATTCTGACGGTGCCGTATGCGATTCTGGCCGGTTCGCTGCCGCCCGAAAAAATGGGCTACTACATGGGTGTCTTCAACTTCTTCGTCGTCATCCCGCAACTGATCGCCGGCGTGGTGCTGGGACCGATCACCGCCCAATTCCTCGGCGGTCATGCGGTCAATGCGCTGGCGCTGGGCGGCGCCTGCATGGTCGTCGGCGGCCTGTGCACCCTGATCGTCAAGGACGACGTGGTTGTTGCAGCCTAACGTAGCGTCGCATTCTCCTGTCGTGTCGTACCATGTTGACAACCGACAGGAGCAAAAAATGACGATTCAAACGATAGTCTCAACCCCGTTTTCCGGACAAAAGCCCGGTACCTCGGGGCTGCGCAAAAAGGTAGCGGAGTTCCAGCAACCCGGCTACCTCGAAAGCTTCGTGCAGGCGATTTTTACTTCCCTTGGCGACTGCGCCGGCCAGACCCTGGTGCTCGGCGGCGATGGCCGCTTTTTCAATCGCCACGCGATCCAGGTGATCCTGCGGATGGCGGCCGCGCATGGCTTCGGCAAGGTGCTGGTCGGCCGCGGCGGCATTCTGTCCACCCCTGCACTCAGCTGCGTGGTGCGCAAGCGCGCGGTGTTTGGCGGCATCGTGCTCTCTGCCAGCCACAATCCGGGCGGCCCCGATGGCGACTTCGGGATCAAGTACAACATCGCCAACGGCGGTCCGGCTCCCGAGCACATCACCGACGCCATCTACGCGCAAACCAAGGTGCTGACGTCCTACCGCATCAGCGATGCGCCTGACCTCAACCTTGACGCCATCGGCGAAGCGCGCATCGAAGCGATGACGGTCGAGATCGTCGACCCGGTGGCCGACTACGCCGAACTGATGTCGCGGCTGTTCGATTTTGCGGCCATCAAGGCGCTGTTTGGCAGCGGCTTCACGATGCGCTTCGATGGCATGAGCGCAGTGTGCGGCCCGTACGCCAAGGCGATCCTGGAAGGCATGCTGGGGGCTCCTGCGGGAACGGTAGTCAACGGAGAGCCGCTCGAGGATTTTGGCGGCCACCACCCCGATCCGAATCCTGTCAACGCGGCCGAATTGATCGCCGCGATGGCTGCGCCGGACGCACCCGATTTCGGCGCCGCGTCGGACGGCGACGGCGACCGCAACATGATCGTTGGACCTCACTTTGCCGTCACGCCCTCGGACAGCCTGGCGATCATTGCCGCCAATGCGAGCGTGGCACCCGGCTACCGCGGCGGCATCAAGGGCATCGCCCGGTCGATGCCGACGTCGACGGCGCCGGACCGGGTTGCCGCTGCGCTTGGCGTGCCGTGCTACGAGACGCCCACCGGCTGGAAGTATTTCGGCAACCTGATGGATGCGGGACTGGTGACGCTGTGCGGCGAAGAGAGTTACGGCACCGGTTCGGACCATATCCGGGAAAAGGATGGCCTGTGGGCCGTGCTGTTCTGGCTGAACTTGCTGGCCGCCAGCGGCAAGCCGGTTGAAACAATCGTGCGCGAGCACTGGACGCGTTTTGGCCGCAACTACTATTCGCGCCACGACTACGAAGCCGTCGATGCCGCCGCCGCCGAGGCCATGATGGCGCGCTTGCGCGGCCTGGCGCCATCGCTGGCGGGGATGGAACTGGACGGCTTTGCCGTGGCGCTGGCCGACGACTTCGTGTACACCGATCCGGTCGACCAGTCGGTGGCCACCAAACAGGGCATCCGCATCGTCATGGAGGACGGTTCGCGTATCGTGTTTCGGCTTTCGGGCACCGGCACCGATGGCGCAACCGTCCGGCTGTACCTGGAAAAATACGAGGCCGACCCGGCCCGCCACAGCCTCGACGCCCAGGCAGCGCTGGCGCCGCTGGCACGGATTGCGGACGCGCTGTCCGAACTGACGCAACGCACCGGCCGGCATGCGCCGACCGTCATCACCTGACCCCTCCAAGGAAACCATGAAATTCACCACGCTCGCCACTTCGCTCGCAATTGCATTTTCTTGCTCGGGTGCGCTCGCACAGGTGGCGCAAAAGCAGCCGTTTGTGTGGGAAAACGCGACCGTGTACTTCCTGTTGACGGACCGCTTCAACAATGCCAACCCTGCCAACGACCTGGCATACGGCCGCAAGGCCGATGGCGCGCCGCTGCGCGGCTACATGGGCGGCGACCTGGCCGGCGTTACCGCCAAGATCAAGGAGGGTTATTTCAACAACCTGGGCGTCGATGCCATCTGGATCACGCCGCCGGTCGAGCAGATCCACGCCGGCACGGACGAAGGCACCGGCAAGTCCTACGGCTTTCACGGCTACTGGGCGAGGGACTTCACCAGCGTGGACGCCAACCTGGGCACCGAGGCCGACGTGCGCGAGCTGGTCGACACGGCGCACAAGCACGGGATCCGGGTGCTGCTCGATGTGGTGATGAACCACTTTGGGCCGGTGACGCCGGTCGACCCGCTGTGGCCCAAGGAATGGTCGCGCGAAGGTCCGCTGTGCACGTACAAGGACGGCAAGACGACGACTGACTGCACCCTGGTCAAGAACCTTCCCGACATCCGGACCGACAGCAATCAGGACGTGCAGTTGCCTCCCGCGCTGGTGGTCAAGTGGAAGCAGGAAGGGCGCTACGAGCGCGAGGTCAAGGAGCTCGATGCCTTTTTCAAGCATACCGGCTACCCGCGTGCGCCGCGCTACTACCTGATGAAATGGCATGCGGACTGGGTGCGCAAATTCGGCTTTGACGGTTTTCGCGGCGATACGGCCAAGCACACCGAGCCTGGCGTGTGGAAGGAGCTCAAGAAGGTTGCCAGCGAAGCGTACGAAGGCTGGAAGCGGGCCAACCCAAACAAGCGCGTGGGCGACGACAAGTTCTACATGACCGCCGAGGTGTACAACTACGCGATCAGCCATGGCCACAAGTTCGACATGGGCGGCGGGAAGTCGGTCGATTTTTTTGCCAACGGCTTCGACAGCCTGATCAACTTCGACATGATCGGCGATTCGAAACGCGGCGGATACGAGCAACTGTTCAGCAAATATTCGGCCGCGCTGAACGGGCCGCTGAAGGGATCGTCGGTGCTCAACTATCTCAGCTCGCACGACGACGGGGCGCCCTTCGATCCGCTGCGCACACGCCCCTACGAAACCGCCAACAAGCTGCTGCTGGCCCCGGGCGCGGCCCAGATTTACTACGGCGATGAAACCGCGCGCCTGCTCAAGATCGACGGCGCGACCGGCGACGCCACGCTGCGCTCGTTCATGAACTGGGACGACCTGGCCAAAAATGCGCAGCGTGACGGCTATCGCGTGGGAGACCTGCAGTATTACTGGAGCCGGCTCGGCAAATTCCGCCAGGCGCACCCGGCCGTGGGGGCGGGCGTGCACCAGCAACTGCTGAGCAACCCCTACACCTTTTCGCGCGTCTTTGAACGCGGCGACGTGCGCGACCGGGTAGTGGTGGCGCTCGATCTTCCCAAGGACAAACCGACCGCGGTCAGCGTGCGCGGCGTTTTCAATGACGGGCAGACCGTGCGCGATTACTATTCGGGGAAAACAGCCGTGGTCGTCAATGGCAAGGTGCAGTTCGAGGCAGGCGGACCGGTGGTGCTGATCGGGTACTGAGCGCGGCTTCGCCAGATATTGGTGCATTTCGTACATTTCGTACATTTCGTACAATAGGGTATGCTACGCGCGAACCTGGCCCTATTACCGCGATGACCAAAGAACTCGACTCCGAACAAAAGTACAGCCGCACGGCCTACGCCGACGGTCCACGCCTGCTCGCCGACATCGGCGCGACCCACGCGCGCTTCGCGCTTGAAACCGCTCCCGGCGTACTGCGCTCGGTGCGCGTTCTCAAGTGCGATGACTTCGCCGGCATCGTCCCGCTGCTGCACTCCTACCTGGCCGACCACAAGAACCTGCGGCTGAACCACGCCGCGTTCGCGCTGGCCAATCCGATCAGCGGCGACATGATCCGCATGACCAACCGCGACTGGACCTTTTCCACCGACGAAGTGCGGCGCGAACTGGGCTTGAATACGCTGCTGATCGTGAACGATTTCACG
Organism: Pseudomonadota bacterium; assembly: GCA_040388275.1. Lineage (GTDB taxonomy): Bacteria > Pseudomonadota > Gammaproteobacteria > Burkholderiales > Burkholderiaceae_D > Telluria_A. The sequence continues at coordinate 153,155 of JAZKCA010000007.1, read as the reverse complement.
GCGTTGGCGATGTCGCTGCCCGGCTTGTCCGGCGCCGACCTGTTGCAGGTTGGCGGCGGCGCGCCTGCCTCGAACGCCGTGATCGGCGTGCTGGGGCCGGGCACCGGGCTTGGCGTGTCCGGCGTCATTCCGACGCTCGACGGTTTCGTCACCCTTGGCAGCGAGGGCGGCCACGTCAATTTCGCGCCCGCCGACGATCGTGAATTCGCCATCCTCCAGTTCGCCTGGAAGGAATGGTCGCACGTGTCGAACGAGCGTCTCATCTCGGGCCCCGGCATGGAAATCGTGTACCGCGCGCTGGCCGAACGCAACGGCCAAAAAGTCAATCCGCGCACTTCGCCGGAGATCATCAGCGGCGCTCTGGACGAAAACGATCACCTGTGCCTGGAAGTGCTCGACTGCTTCTGCGGCATGCTGGGCGGAGCTGCCGCCAACCTGGCCGTGACCCTGGGCGCCTTCGGCGGCGTATTCATCGGCGGCGGCATCGTGCCGCGCATGTCCGAGTTGTTCGCCAAGTCCTCGTTCCGCGCGCGCTTTGAAGCGAAGGGACGGTTCACGTCCTACCTGTCCGAAATCCCTACCTACCTGATCATGACGCCGAATCCGGCGTTTTACGGCGTGGCCACGATCTTGTCGGAGCACTTGCGCGGCCGTAGTGGCGCCAATACCTTGATGGAGCGGGTCCAGCACCTGCAACACGAACTCTCGCCTGCCGAGCAGCGCGTGGCGACGCTGGTGCTCGAGCATCCGCGCAAGGTGCTGGGCGAGCCGATTGCGGAAATCGCGCGCCTGGCCGATGTCAGCCAGCCGACCGTGATCCGTTTCTGCCGCTCCCTGGGTTTCCTGGGTCTCGCCGATTTCAAGCTCAAGTTCGCCAGCAGCCTGACCGGCACGATCCCGGTACGCCACAGCCAGGTGCGGGTTTCCGACAGCACCCATGACCTGTCGGCCAAGGTGATCGACAATACGGTGTCGGCGATTCTGAAATTCCGCGACCAGTTGGATGTGCTGTCGATTGACCGCGCCATCGAACTGCTGCGCAACGCCAAGCGGGTCGAGTTTTATGCGATGGGCAATTCGCGCGTGGTGGCGCTGGACGGCCAGCACAAATTCTTCCGCTTCCGGATTCCAAGCTCGTCGTATGGCGACTCGCACCTGTTCAAGATGGCGGCCGAACTGCTCCAGCCGGGCGACGTCGTCATCGCGATTTCAAACTCGGGGCAATTGCCGGAACTGCTGGCTGCCGTTGACGCGGCGCGCGCTGCCGGCGCTGACGTGATTGCGATCACCAGCAGCAAATCGGCGCTGGCGAAAAAAGCCACGGTTTGCCTGGCGGTTGATCACAGCGAAGACAGCACGTCCTTCCTGTCGATGATCTCGCGCATTTTGCAGCTGCTGCTGATCGATATCATGTCGGTCGGGATTTCGCTTGGTTCGCACGCGGCCGGCGACACCGAGGCGGAAAAGAAGCGCATGCTCATTTCCCACCTCGATATCTGACGCGGGGCTATTCCACGAAAACGACGGCGGTACGCGGCGGGATGGTAAACATTCCCGTCGCGCTGTCGTAGCCGGCGCTCGCGGCCCGCTTGTCGGCCGCCTCGGCGGCCAGGTGCACCGGGTGCAGCCGCAGGCGCTTGCCCTTTGGCCCCGCCACGCTGTGCGCGACCTTGTCCACGTTGATCAGATAGTCCACGCCCGCGAAAGCAGCGCCCGCGTAGCCTTCGCCGTCGATGTGCGCAACGATGACGGTTGGCACCTGCTGTGACCCCGTATTCATGAAATGCAGGCGCTGACGGATATCGGCCGCGCTGCGCATGCGGAACAGGGTTGAACTGGCGCGTATCTTCAGCAAGTCGCGGAAGGCGTCGCGTGCAAAGGCGATATCCTCCGGCGCGGGCTTGAGCGCCGGGTTGGCCAGCAGGGGCTTGATGATCGCGTAGTCCTTGCCATTGTCTTCGGCAGGCGGCAACCCTGTGCCGAAATAATTGTCCTGGTAGCTCCAGTCGATGCGGTTGAACCAATCCCCGGAATTGAAGCTGTTGCGATCGAGCGACTTGGAGCGCAAGGTGTCGATCCCGGCATGGAAGTAGGCCACGCCCTGGCTAAACGCATTGATTGCGGCGCCCAGCATCTGCACCCGGGCGCGGTCGGCCGTGCTGGTGGCCAGCGGCAGCTTGAACACATTCATGTCGTACAGGGTCTGGTTGTCGTGGTTCTCGACGTAGTTGACGACTTCGCCCGGCTCGCTGGCATAGCCGGCCGGCTGGCCGTTGTAGTCGATCGCCTCGAGCCGCTTGCGCTGGCCGTCGTGGGTGGCGAGCTGGTAGCTGCGGATCGACCCGGCGAGGCCGACCCGGACCATGTCGGCCGTGGCCAGCAAGTCCGACGCCGGGCGGGTGCCGGCCAGCGCATTCGGGTCGTACACCAGGCCGTTGATGAAACCCTGGCGCTTGATCATGCTGTCGCCGGCGTCGGACGCTGAGCCGCCACGCACGTGGTCGCGCGCGCGGTCGCTGAAGGTGCCGATACCGCTGCCGTTGAGCGACAGCTGCGACGCTTGCACGAAACGGGCACCGTTTTCGACTTCGCCAAAATTCCAGCCCTCGCCGATCAGTTGAACATGCCGGCCGGCCGCCTTGTTTACTCGCGCCTGCAGCTGTTCCATGGCCGCGCGCGGCTGATGGCCCATCAGGTCGAAACGGAACGAATCGATCTTGTATTCGCGCGTCCAGAGCTCGGCCGAATCGATCATCAGCTTGCCCATCATGAGGTTTTCGGTGGCGGTGTTGTCGCAACAGGTGGAGCGCTCGATGACGCCGGCGGCGTTGAGGCGGTGGTAGTAGCCGGGCACGATCCGGTCAAGCACCGACTTTTCCTTCTGGCCGGCGGTGAAAGTGTGGTTATACACCACGTCCATGCCAACCCGCAGGCCGGCGCGGTGCAGGTTCATCACCATCTCGCGGAACTCGATGATCCGGCGCGCACCGTCGGCCGGGTCGCTGGCGTAACTGCCCTCAGGGGCGCTGTAATGGTACGGGTCGTAGCCCCAGTTGAAGCAATCGGATTCGGCGGTCTTTTTTACCAGCGCCTGCTGGGCGTCGCTGTCGGGCGCGCCAAGCGGGGAGGGCATGGCGCAGTCTTTTTCGGGCACGCTGCCGATGTCGTACACGGGCAGCAGATGGATGTCGGTCATGCCCGCGCGGGCCAGCGCAGTCAGGTGCTTCATGCCGTTCGAGGAAGCCGCGCCAAAGGCAGTGTACTTGCCGCGCCTGGACTCGGGCACGGTGTTGTCGTTGATTGAAAAATCACGTACGTGCAGTTCGTAGACCACCATGTCGGTCTGGGCGCGCACCTTGGCAGGCGCCTTGTCGCGGTCCCAGCCTGCCGGCTTGAGACGCGGTGACGCCAGGTCGGCGATGTAGCTGCGCGTTGAGTCGGTCGTGAGGCTGACCGAGTACGGATCGGTTACGCGGTTGCGCACCAGGCCGACACCGTCGACGACGACGTCGACCAGGTATTTGTAATATTTCCCCGACAGGTCCGTTGGCCGGGATGTGCTCCAGATGCCAGTCGCGGCATCGAGGCGCATGGTGTCGATGACGCTGGCGTTCGAACTGCCGCTGGCGTACAGGCATAGCGATACCTTGCGTGCGGTGGGCGCCCACAGCTTGAAGGCGGTGCCGCGCTTGCCGACCGTGACGCCAAGGCCGGTGGCGTGGCCGGCGCCGGCATACAGGGCGTCCAGCGCCCCTGCGGCCTGGATGCGCGTTGCGGCGCGTACGCTGCCATCCGTGTTTTCCTGGACCAGCACCAGTTGTTCACGGTGCAGCGCGCGAAGGCGCGCCAAATCGGCCGCGCGCACCGACAGTAGCGCGCCATTGCCAACGTAGCTGAAGCGCTGCGCCGCCTTTGGCAAAGCGCCGTTGAAGGTGTCGAGTTCGAGCGCGCCATCCGCACCGCTGACCCTGGTGCCAGGCATGGCGACGATACCTCCGCGGGCAGCGTGATACAGCTTGAACGGGCCGCCCCCATCGACGCCAGGCCAGCGGGCCAGGCGCTGATCGAGCCAGGCGGCGCGCGCGGCAAGGGTGGCAGGCGAGGCCTGCAGGATGTCCTGGAAGCCGGCTGCGTAGCAGGCGGCGGGCGCTTCGCCGCCGATGGCATTGGCGCAGGCGGCAGCGAGGGTGAAGGGGATTGCGAGGTGGCGGAACGAGATGCGCATGGAGCGTCCTTTTTGGTAAAACGGCCCGACGTACGTACTGAAATTACATCAGTTCGTGCCGTCAGGCCGTCATTCCTACCAATAATAGTCGATTTTCTGTAGCTTTACTACGAAAAATCCTCAGGCTGGCTTGAGCACATCGGTCCTGTAGTTATCGGTCATCGTGTAGCGCGTTGCGTACCAGCCGAAGACCGCTGCCGCTGCCATTGCGAAGGCCGCGAAGAAGTACATCTGGAAGGCCATGACGCTAAAGCCGCTGTCGGCAATGTGCGAAATCACCGCTTCGTTCTTGACGGTCTTGTTGACGATCAGGACCCACAGGCTGCCGACGGTGGTGGCAAGGAACCAGAAAGCCATGATCACGCCCTTCATCGCGCGTGGTGCCTGGCTGTATGCGAACTCAAGGCCGGTGGCGGAGACCAGTACTTCGCCCAGGGTGAGCAGCGCGTACGGCAGCACTTGCCATGTCATCGACATCGGCGTGCCGCCATCCATGGCAACCTGCACCGCACCGATCACGATCCACGACAGCGAGGCGAACACGATGCCGGCGGTCATGCGGCGCAGCGGGGTAGGCTCGATGCCGATCTTGCGCAGGCCTGGATACAGCACCAGATTATTGAAGGGGATCAGCAGCATGACCAGCAAGGGATTGAGCGCCTGCATCTGCGCAGGCAGGAACTTGAAGCTCTCGCCGAACAGGGTCAAGGTTGGCGCGACCATCGAATTGGCCTGCACGATCCAGGTCGAGGCCTTCTGGTCGAACAGCGAGAAGAACGGCGTTGCCAGTGCAAACACGATCAGGATGCGCAGCACCGCGCGTACACCGTCGACGGCTTCGTCGGGGTGGGCGCCGCGCGCCCGTTCCAGCTGCATGGAGGTGCCGATGCCGCCAAACGCCAGCAGCAGCACCAGCGCCGTGCAGGCCGAAATGACGAAGCCCCAAGAAGGGAACATCACGAGCGAGCCGATGGCGCCGGCCGCGCCAAGGCTGGCCATGGCCAGGCCGGTACGTGATTCGCCTGCCTTGTGGGTCAGTAGCGCAGTACGGGCCACGCGGGTGAACGAGTGCGGATCGGGCGGTGCCGGCGGGACGTGAATGTACTTCTTGCGGCCCATCCAGAAGATGACGGTGGCGATGAACATCAGGGCGCCGGGAATGCCAAAGGCGATCGAGGCGCCATAGCTCTTCAGGAAGAACGGCATCAGCAGCGAGGCGAAGAACGAGCCGAAGTTGATCATCCAGTAGAAGGTGTCGTATACCAGCTTGGCTTTGTTCTTGTTGGTGCGGTCGAACTGATCGCCGACGAACGATGAGATCAGCGGCTTGATGCCGCCCGAGCCGAGCGCGATAAGGAGCAGGCCCGTATAGAAACCGGTGATGTTGTCATCCCAGATGGCAAGGCAGGCGTGGCCCGCGCAGTACACGAGGCTGAGCCAGAAGATGGTGTCGTATTTACCGAAGAAGCGGTCGGCGATCCAGCCGCCCAGCAGAGGGAAAAAGTAGACCCCGATGACGAAGGTATGGAAGACGTCCTTGGCTTCGCCGGCGCGTTGCGCCTCGGGCAGGAACATCAGCAGGGTGCCGATCAGGAAGGGCGTCAGGATGTTGCGCATGCCGTAAAAGCTGAAACGCTCGCAGCCCTCGGTGCCGACGATGTACGGAATCTGGCGGGGCATCGGTCCGTTTCCGTTTTGCTTATCTTCCTGCGACATGGGTGCTCCGTTTGTTTTAGACAGACGCGATCCTATGCTGAAGCGCAAAAGCTGGCAATAGGTAATTTCGGTTGTGTAGTTTGACTACTGCGGATTTCCGTTCTGTCATTGACGAATGTATGCAAGTACTTGTTTATTAAGGAGTTATATCAGGTTCACGGAGTCAGTCGCATCATTGTAAAAACGCGATAATTGATGTATATTATGTACAAATCAATAGCGAGACATGCACATGACCCCACAACAGACTGCCTGGTGGCGCGAAGCCATCATCTATCAGGTTTATCCGCGCAGTTTTCTCGATACGAACGGCGACGGCGTGGGCGACCTGCCAGGCATCACTGCCAAACTTGACTACATCGCGGGCCTGGGCGCCGACATTGTGTGGATCTCGCCGTTTTTCACGTCGCCGATGAAAGACTTCGGCTACGACGTCTCCGATTATTGCGACGTCGATCCGCTGTTCGGCACCCTGGCCGACTTTGACGCGCTGATCGCCAAGGCGCACAGCGTGGGCTTGAAAATCATGATCGACCAGGTGCTGTCGCACACGGCCGAAGCGCACCCCTGGTTTGTCGAGAGCCGCAAGAGCCGCGACAATCCCAAGGCCGACTGGTACGTATGGTCCGACCCGCTCGCGGACGGAAATCCGCCCAACAACTGGCTGTCGGTATTCGGCGGCTCGTCATGGCAGTGGGACAGCCGGCGCAAGCAGTACTACCTGCATAACTTCCTGGTCAGCCAGCCCGACATGAACTTCCACCATCCGGAGGTGCAGCAGGCGCACCTGGACAACCTGCGCTTCTGGCTTGAACGCGGCGTCGACGGCGTGCGCATGGACGCCTGCAATTTCCACTTCCACGACACTGAGCTGCGCAGCAATCCTCCGGCGCTCAACCGCGACACCGCCACTGTATCGGACGTGAACCCGTACGGCATGCAGGCGCACATCTACGACAAGACGCGTCCCGAAAACGTCCCCTACCTGCAGAAAATCCGCACGCTGCTCAACGAATTTGGCGCCGTCGCCATCGGCGAAGTGGGCGCCGACGATGCGCTTGGCGTGATGGCCGAATACACGGCCGACGGCGACAAGCTGCACATGGCGTACAGCTTCAACCTGCTCACGCCGACCTTCACGGCAGCCTATATCCGCGCCCAGGTTGAAGAATTCGAAGCGCGCGTCAAGGGCGGCTGGGCCTCCTGGTCGGTTGGCAATCACGACGTCATGCGCGTGATGTCGCGCTGGGGCGGAGCCAATCCGACACCGGCCTTCGCCAAACTGATTCTTGCGATGCAGCTCTCGCTCAAGGGAACGCCTTGCCTGTATCAGGGCGACGAACTGGCACTGACCGAAGCGGACGTGCCTTTCGAACTGCTGCAAGACCCGTACGGCATCACCTTCTGGCCCGAATTCAAGGGCCGCGACGGCTGCCGCACGCCGATGCCATGGAACGCCGGGGCGCCGCATGCCGGTTTCACCACGGGCAAACCGTGGCTGCCGGTGGCCGACGCCCACGTGGCCGCCGCGGCCTCGAACCAGGAAGACGACCCTGAATCGACACTCAATTTCGCGCGCCGCCTGATTGCCTGGCGCCGCAGCCAGCCGCAGCTCACGCGCGGCGAGATCGTGTTTTATGATGCGCCCGAACCGGTGCTGGCGCTGCGCCGCGACCTCGACGGACATCCCGGCATCATCGCCGTGTTCAACCTTGGTCCGGCGCCAAGCAGCTTCGAGCTGCCGCAAGCGGCCGGCGCGGTTGCCATGTCCGGGCACGGCCTGCCGGGCAGCGTTGACGGCGTCAAGGTGAGCCTGCCCGCGTATGGCGCCTGGTTCGGTACCCTGAGCTGAAGGGCCACATGAACGATCACAGCGATCCGGAGAAATTTGCCCGTACGGCGTTTGCCGACGGCCCGCGCCTGCTGGCCGATATCGGCGCCACGCATGCGCGCTTTGCGCTGCAAACGGCGCCGGGCGTATTCCGCTCGGTGCGGGTACTGCGCTGCGACGACTTTGAAGGCATCGTCCCGCTGCTGCAGTTTTACCTGTCCGACCATGACGAGGCCCCGCTGCACCATGCGGCGCTGGCGGTAGCCAACCCGGTCAACGGCGACCAGGTCCGCATGACGAACCGCGACTGGGAATTTTCGACCGATGCGGTGCGGCGCGAACTGGGTTTGCAGACGCTTCTGATCGTCAACGACTTTACCGCGCTGGCGATGGCCATCCCTGGCCTGAAGCCGCACGACCTGATGAAAGTAGGCGGCGGCACGGCGGCGGGCAACGCGGTGGTCGGCGTGCTCGGGCCGGGCACCGGCCTTGGCGTATCGGGTGTGATCCCGACGGTGGACGGCTTCGTCACCTTGGGCAGCGAGGGCGGCCACGTCAACTTCGCGCCCGCCGACGAGCGTGAGTTCGCGATTTTGAAGTTCGCCTGGAAGGAATGGACGCACGTGTCGAACGAGCGCCTCATTTCCGGGCCCGGCATGGAAATCATCTACCGCGCGCTGGCGCAGCGCAACGGCCTGACGGCAGTGCCGCGCTCCTCGCCCGACATCATTACCGGCGCGCTCGACGAGCAAGATGCGCTGTGCCTCGAAGTGCTGGACTGCTTTTGCGGCATGCTGGGCGGGGCTGCGGCCAACCTGGCGGTCACACTGGGCTCGTTCGGAGGCATCTTCATCGGCGGCGGCATCGTCCCGCGCATTGGCGAATGGTTCGCGCAATCGCCGTTTCGCGCGCGCTTCGAAGCGAAGGGGCGCTTTTCCAGCTACCTGGCCGAGATACCTACCTTCGTCATCACCACGCCCAATCCCGCGTTTCACGGGGTCGCCACGATCTTGTCCGAACACCTGCGCGGGCGATGCGGCGCCAATACGCTGATGGAACGGATCGGCCACCTGCAGCACGAGCTCACGCCGGCCGAGCAGCGCGTGGCCACGCTGGTGCTCGAACATCCGCGTTTGGTGCTGAACGAACCGATCGCCGGCATCGCGCGCCTGGCCGAAGTGAGCCAGCCCACCGTAATCCGGTTTTGCCGTTCGCTCGGCTTCCTCGGACTGGCCGACTTCAAGCTCAAGTTTGCCAGCAGCCTGACCGGCGCGATCCCCGTGCGCCACAGCCAGGTGCGTACCGGCGACAGCACGCACGACGTATCGGCCAAGGTGATCGACAATACCGTCTCGGCCATTTTGAAATTCCGCGACCAGCTCGACGTACGCTCGATTGACCGCGCCATCGAACTGCTGACGGGCGCCAACCGGGTCGAGTTCTACGCAATGGGCAATTCGCGCGTGGTGGCGCTCGATGGGCAGCACAAATTTTTCCGTTTCCGGATTCCGACCGCGTCGTACGGCGATTCGCACCTGTTCACGCTGGCGGCCGAACTGCTGAAACCCGGCGACGTGGTGGTGGCGATCTCCAATTCAGGGCGCCTGTCCGAGCTGCTCAGCGCAGTCGACGCGGCGCGCGCGGCCGGGGCCGACGTCATCGCCATTACCGCCAGCGGTTCGCCCTTGGCCAAGAAGGCCACGGTGTGCCTGTCGGTCGACCACGCGGAAGACAGCACGACCTTCCTGTCGATGATCTCGCGAATCTTGCAGCTGCTGCTGATCGATATCGTATCGGTAGGGATTTCACTCGGCGCACAGAACGTGCACGAGGGGGGCGAGGGCAGCGATGTCGAGGCCGATCATCGGCGCATGCTGATCTCGCACCTGGGAAGTTAGCGGCTTACTGGGCGGCGGTACGGGTCAGCGGCTGCTTGTCCTTGCGCCACTGCTCGAGCGAGATGGGCTGGTCGGTCTCGGCATCCTCGACCAGGATCTCGGGCGTGTTCTCGCCGACCAGGAAGCTCTCCCAGCGGTGCGCCGCATCCGGCGTGTTTTCCACATAGCTCAACTGCCAATAGCGCTTGCCGTTGATATCCTTTGGGGTCGGGCCGTATTCGATCAGCGCACCGCGGCTGGAGCCGCCGGACGACTTCTCGATGTGCGCCGACCAGGCTTTGAGTTCCGGCAGCGACATCAGCGCAAGCATGGCCTCGGGCTTGGTGCGCGGTCCGATAAAAGGCGCTTCCGCAACCACGGCCGCCGGCGCGGCGACGACTTCGACAGGCGGCGCCTCGCGCAAAAAATAGAACGCTGCTGCGCCAGCGGCAAGGACGAAAATTCCGACGGCGATGAGCCCATTCTTGTTAGACATTGGTAGTAGACCGATAAACTGAGTGCGGCCATACTAAACCAAACCTAACCTTGCAGCAACAGTTGCACCATCGAGGTCAGACCTGAATTCCACCAGAGGTCAGACCTGAATTCGACCATCGAGGTCAGACCTGGACCATCGAGGTCAGACCTGAATTCCGCCAGACCTGCATTCCGCCATCGAGGTCAGACCTGCACCATCGAGGTCGGACCTGAATTCCACGAATCAGGTCTGACCTCGATGGGGGAACTATTTCAGGGCGGTATTTACTTGAAGGGTTTGCGCGAGGTAGTTGGCCAGTTCAGGCGTCGCTGCGGGGACGGCAGGGCCGCCCAGGTGCTCGTGGAGCAGGCGCTGCAGCAGGTGGCTGTAGGCGGCGCGGAACATCGGCTTGCGCGGATTGTGGCCTTCGTCGGGATCGAGCTGCAGCGGCGCCGCAGTGGCCACCAGTGCCATGCCTGAAGGCGGCGCGGCGCGGTCGGGCTTGAAGGTGCTGTAGGCGATGAAGGCGAGCAGGGCCAGGCACAGCACGGCCGGCAGCAGCCTCACATAGACCGATGCCATCTGTGCCAGCATCAAATAGGGAAGCAGCACCACCACGATGGCGCTGCGGCGGCCGTTGATCATCACGTAGCTGCCAACCAGCCAGGCGATGATCGTCAGCAGCACCAGTTCAAGCACCATGGCGTAGTGGCGCCCATCGACCGTGCGCGCGCTCAGCGTGTCGATGCTGGCCACCGTGAGCAGGGCCGGCACGCCGACCGCGACCACGATCAGCAGGGCCGATGCCAGCGCCACTGAGCCGAACACGGCGCCGCGCGCCAGCGGGCGGTGCAAGAGCCATAGCCAGCGGCCCGGCTGGCGGTAGCTCCCGAACTGGACCAGCGCAAACGCCATCCCGGCCGTCATGTAGACGCCGAGGATCAACATGTGCAGCTCGCGCCGCACCTGCAGGATGTCGGTCATGCGGTTGATGAACAGCTGCAGCAGCAGATGCACCGCGGCGAAGATCAGAGCGGCGTTGCGAAAGCGCCGGCACTCGCTCAAAAAAAAATCTCTCATGGCGTTCTCAGGCTGCTGCCGACAGGGGCGTTGATGAAATATGGCCACTGGCCAGAAAGCCGTTCACGGCGCGGTCAAGGCAGACCGGCATCGCATGCGCGCTGCGTGCACCCATCAGGCGCAGGCGCGCGCCGAAGTCGTCGCGCTGGTCGATGACGATGAAGTGGGTCAGGCCATCGATGCGCTGCACTTCCAGCACGCCCGGCAAGGCGCGCAGGTCCGGTTCGCGGAAGGGGAACTCGGTCACCCACAGCTGCACCCGCTCGCAGAAGTCGGACGGCGCCGACATCAGGCGCAGCGCGCCGCGCTCGAGGATGATCAGGTTGTCGGCCACCCTTTCAATTTCTTCCATCTGGTGCGAGCAGTAGACGATGGTTGACTGCGCGTTCAGGCTCGAGAACATCAGCGCTTCGAGGAAGGCGCGCTTGGCCACCACGTCCAGTCCCAGCGTGGGTTCGTCGAGCACCAGCAGTTCCGGGCTTTGCGCCAGCGCCAGCGCCAGGTTGACCCCAGCCCGTTCACCGCGCGACAGCTCGGCGATCTTTTGCCCGGGCAGCACGTTGAAATTGCGGATCACGTCGTCAAAACGCGCCTGGTCCCACTGGTGGTATTGGCGGCGCTGCATGGCGGTCAGCTGGTCGACCTGCATCCAGGCGGGCAGGGTGTGTTCTTCGTTGACGAAGCCGATGCGCCCGCGCAGCTCCGGAGTTAGGCGAACGCTGTCGCAGCCGAGGATGCGCGCGCTGCCCGAGCTTGGCGTTTCGAAGCCGAGCAGCACGCGGAACAGGGACGACTTGCCGGCGCCGTTGGCCCCCACGATGGCGTGGATGCCGCCGCGCGGGACTTCCAGGGTCAGCTGGTTGAGGGCGCGCTTGCGCTTGTAGTCGAGGCACAGGGCGTCGGTCTGGATGACGAGATCGTTCATGGTCTGGCTCAGGCGGATTTTTTGGGAAGGCACAGCGCAAGCTCGCCGGCCACGCGTTCGACGATGGCCTCGCCCGGGTAGTCCAGGCCGATGACGTCGCCCACAAAGCGCTGCACGGCGTCGTCGAGGCGGCGCGCGCGCTCGTCGCTCGAGAGGCGCTGGCGCGGCGTGGCCACGAACAGGCCAAGGCCGGCGCGCGCGTCGAGCCAGCCCTCGGCGGTGAGCTCGCCGTAGGCCTTGGCCACGGTGTTGGGATTGATGGTCAGTTGCTGGGCCAGCCCGCGCACGCTGGGCAGGGCGGCGCCCACCGGCAGCTCGCCGTTGGCGATCATGCGGCGCACGCCGTCCACGATCTGGCGGTTGATCGGGCGGGGATCGCCGGTGGCGATCTGCAACATCAGGGCGGCGCGTCGGGTCATGGTGTTTACCTGCCTACTGTACTATTACAGATAGTACAGTAACATTGGCCCGCGACGCAGGTCAAGAAATTCTTCAGGTAAACGAAAAAAGCCTGCACGGCGCGAACCGTGCAGGCCTTTTTAAACAGCGAACAGCAATTACATCATGCCGTCCATGCCGCCCATGCCGCCCATGCCACCCATGCCGCCGCCCATGCCGCCGGCTTGCTTGTCTTCAGCCATGTCGCATACCATGGCGTCGGTGGTCAGCATCAGGCCAGCGATCGAGGCTGCGTTTTGCAGTGCCGAGCGGGTTACTTTAGCTGGATCGAGAACACCCATTTCGACCATGTCGCCGTAGGTGCCGTTTGCTGCGTTGTAGCCGTAGTTGCCCGAGCCAGCCAGAACGGCTGCCACGACGACCGATGCTTCTTCGCCAGCGTTTTGCACGATCATGCGCAGCGGCTCTTCCATTGCGCGCATGACGATCTTGATGCCTGCGTCCTGGTCAGGATTGTCGCCCTTGACCTTGATGTTGGCACGTGCGCGCAGCAGGGCTACGCCGCCGCCAGGAACGATGCCTTCTTCCACGGCAGCACGGGTAGCGTGCAGTGCATCTTCAACGCGGGCTTTCTTTTCTTTCATTTCGACTTCGGTGGCAGCGCCAACCTTGATCACTGCAACGCCGCCTGCCAGCTTGGCAACGCGCTCTTGCAGTTTTTCACGGTCGTAGTCCGACGAAGCTTCTTCGATCTGGACGCGCACTTGCTTGACGCGCGCTTCGATGTTTTCTGCCTGGCCAGCACCGTCGATGATGATGGTGTTTTCCTTGCCCACTTCGATACGCTTGGCCTGGCCCAGTTCTGCCAGGGTGACTTTTTCGAGCGTCAGGCCGACTTCTTCAGCGATGACCTGGCCGCCGGTCAGGACAGCGATGTCTTCGAGCATGGCTTTGCGGCGGTCGCCGAAGCCTGGTGCCTTGACTGCGCAAGTTTTCAGGATCCCGCGGATGTTGTTCACAACCAGGGTAGCCAGTGCTTCGCCTTCGATGTCTTCCGCGATGATCAGCAGTGGACGGCCGGCTTTGGCGACTTGTTCCAGGATCGGCAGCAGGTCACGGATGTTGGTGATCTTCTTGTCGCACAGCAGGACGAATGGATTGTCCAGGATGGCAACTTGCTTTTCAGGGTTGTTGATGAAGTACGGCGACAGGTAGCCGCGGTCGAACTGCATGCCTTCGACGATGTCGAGTTCGTCGTTGAGGGACTTGCCGTCTTCCACGGTGATGACGCCTTCCTTGCCGACTTTTTCCATCGCTTCAGCGATGCGCTCGCCGATCGAGTAGTCCGAGTTGGCCGAGATCGCGCCAACCTGGGCGATTTCCTTGGTGGTGGTGCATGGCTTGGCGATTTTTGCCAGCTCTTCGACGGTGGCAGCGACTGCCTTGTCGATGCCGCGCTTCAAGTCCATCGGGTTCATGCCGGCGGCAACGAACTTCATGCCTTCGCGCACGATGGCCTGGGCCAGCACGGTGGCGGTGGTGGTGCCGTCGCCGGCGTTGTCGCTGGTGCGGGAAGCAACTTCCTTGACCATTTGCGCGCCCATGTTCATGAGCTTGTCTTTGAGTTCGATTTCTTTCGCAACCGATACACCGTCCTTGGTGATGGTTGGCGCGCCGAACGAGCGCTCGATGACCACGTTGCGGCCTTTAGGACCGAGGGTGACCTTGACTGCGTTGGCGAGGATATTGACGCCTTCAACCATCTTGGCGCGCGCTGCGTCGCCGAATACTACATCTTTAGCTGCCATGTTTTTTTCTCCGTGAATTGGGGGGATTACTTGACCTTAGACGATCATTTGACCAAAACGGCCATGATGTCTTCTTCGCGCATCACCAGCAGTTCATCGCCGTCAACTTTGACGGTTTGGCCGGAGTATTTGCCGAACAGGACGCGATCGCCTACCTTGACTTCCAGCGCGCGTACTTTGCCGTCGTCCTGGACTTTACCGTTGCCGACGGCGAGGATCTCGCCCTGGTCCGGTTTTTCTGCGGCTGCGTCAGGGATGATCAGGCCGGATGCAGTTTTGGTTTCCTGGTCGAGACGCTTGACGATAACGCGATCGTGCAATGGGCGAAGGTTCATGCAAAACTCCTTAATATTCAATGGTTTGACTTGCTATTCATGGCCGGCGCACGGCGTGCGGGGCCTGGAAATCGTTGTTAGCACTCTCTGCTAACGAGTGCTAATTATAGGGACGGTACCCGGTATTTTCAAGGCGTCACCCTTTTTATTTCTACAAAACGCTTGATTTGGCGCAAACTATTGGCTATCCGGAAACGATGCTTTAGTTCAACAGAAGCCGCTAACATGCTGAATCGGTTGACGAAAAATCGTTCACAGCCCTATAGTATTGGGATGATTTCTGAATTTAACGACCTGTCCGACAAAATCGACCGCCTTGCCGAGTTGACCCAGTCCCTCCGCCGCGAGAATGCCTCCTTGCGCCAGTCCAACGCCTTGCTGTCGGCCGAGAACGTCGCGTTCATGGAACGCCTGTCCGAAGCCCAGCGCCGCGTCGAAGCCTTGCTTGCCACCATACCGGACGACGTCGATGCCGACGCCGAAGTGGCCCTTACCAATGACGAGGCAGACCAATGATTCAACTTGATGTCAGCATCATGGGAAACCCGTATCGCCTCGCTTGCAAGGAAGGTGAAGAGAAAACCTTGCAGGAAGCGGTCAGCTACCTTGACGGCAAAATGTGCGCGCTGCGCGACTCCGGCAAGGTCAAGGGGAATGACCGCATCGCAGTGATGGCGGCGTTGAGCATGGCGGCCGAATTCCTGTCGGTGAAAGTGCCGCAAGGTCCGCTTTCCGACCTCTCGATTTTGGAAGTCAAGCAAAAATTGGGTGCAATGCATACGGTATTGGACGATGCACTGACACCGCAAGAAAATCTTTTTTAAGCGGCCAATTTCGTTTGACATGCTGACACATCGGAGTAAACTCCGTTCCACCCTGCGGTGTTCGCGATTGCCATATATTCCTTGAACCATTTATGTGCACAGGTCGTGGTTGTTGTTTGATGGGAGTGAGCGTCACTTGTTTGACGAACCCGAAATTGAACTAACTGTGACCGCCTTGAACCATTAGGTTCAGGATGCCGGCAAGAACGGCACATGCGGGGCTCTATTCTACAAAAGCGGTTGCACGCATTCGGGCGCAACCGCTTTTTCTTTTGGAAAATGCACATGCGCTACTGGCTGATGAAGTCCGAACCCGATGAAGTATCCATCGACGATGTGCTGTCCGCGACCAAGCACACGGTGCCCTGGTTTGGCGTGCGCAACTACCAGGCGCGCAACTTCATGCGCGACGGCATGCAGAAGGGCGACCTCGCTTTCTTCTATCACTCCAGCTGCGCCGAACCTGGCATTGCGGGCATCGTTGAAATTTCCAGCACGGCCTATCCGGACGCGACCCAGTTCGATCCCAACAGTCACTATTACGACCCCAAGGCCACCGAAGAACAGCCGCGCTGGATCAGCGTGGACGTCAAGGCGGTGCGCAAGACGCGCTTGCTGAGCCTGAAAGAACTGCGCAGCTATCCCGAGCTCGAAGGCATGCGCCTGCTGGCCAAGGGCAGCCGCCTGTCGGTCATGCCGGTCGAACCAGCCGAGTGGACATTTATCGAACGCTGCCTCGGCAAAAAATAAAATCCCTGACGCGGTAAAATGCCTGCTTCAAACAATGAGGGCGGGCAATGACGACAGTACCTGGCGCAGGGCGCCGCTGATGGACGCAAGCCTGGTTCTGATTCTATTGCTCATGGGCGCCGGTGGGGGCTTCGCGGCAGGCTTGCTGGGCGTGGGCGGCGGCATGGTGCTGGTGCCTTTCGTTACAATGATCTTTACCGCCAAAGGGTTTCCGCCCGCCGTGGTGGTGCACATGGCCATTGCCACCTCGCTGGCCACCATCCTGTTTACCTCCCTGTCGTCAGTGCGCGCCCACCATGCGCATGGCGCGGTGCGCTGGCCCATCGTCTGGCAGATCGCGCCCGGCATCCTGGTCGGCTCGTGGATCGGTCCATGGATCGGCAAGCAGCTCGACACGGGCATGCTGGCGCTGGTGTTCGGCCTGTTCGTGGCCTTCTCGGCGACCCAGATGATCCTGAACCGCAAGCCGGCGGCGGCGCGCGAGCTGCCCAAGGCGCCCGGCATGCTGGCGGCGGGCGTGGGCATCGGCACGGTGGCCGGACTGGTGGGGGCGGGCGGCGGCTTCCTGTCGGTGCCGTTCATGAGCTGGTGTAACGTCAAGATGCACAATGCGGTGGCCACCAGCGCGGCGCTGGGGTTTCCGATTGCGCTGGCGGGGACGCTGTCGAATGTGTATTTCGGCTGGAACGAGGCGGGCTTGCCGGCTTATTCGCTGGGGTATATTTATGTGCCGGCGCTGCTGGTGATTGCAGCGGCCAGCGTGCTGATGGCGCCGTTCGGCGCCAGGGCCGCGCACCGCATGCCGGTCGTCAAGCTCAAGCGGATTTTCGCGATTGTGCTGTATTTTCTGGCGTCGTATATGTTGTGGAAGGCGTATGCGTCCCGGTAAGCTTATGCCGCCGGCTTTTTTCTGTAAGCCCACACCAGCATCGCCAGCGCGCCGACGATCATCGGCAACGACAGCACCTGGCCCGAGGTGATCGGCAGCCCGAACACCGTGGTCTGCCAGTCCGGTACACGGAAATACTCGGTGAAGAAGCGCGCGCAGCCATACAGCAGCGCGTACACCGCTCCCACCGCCAGCCGCGGCCGCGCCTTGCGCGCGAAGAACCACAAAATGACGAACGCCAGCAAGCCGTCGACGATCATCTGGTACAGCGGCGATGGATGGCGCAGTCCTTCCAGAAACACCGGCACCGGGTGCAGCGGATAGCGCGTGTCCGGCCACAGCATGGCCCATGGCAAGGTAGCGTCGGCAACGCGGCCCGGCAGTTCGGCATTGATGAAGTTGCCCAGGCGCCCCGCTGCGTAACCCAGCGGCACGAGCGGCGCGATGAAGTCCCACACGTCGAGCACATTGCGTTTGGTCTTGCGGGCCCACAAGGTCATGGCGACCAGCACGCCCAGGAAGCCGCCGTGGAAGGACATGCCGCCCTTCCAGATCATCGGAATTTCGATCGGGTTGGCAAAAAAGTGCGCGGGCTGGTAAAACAATACCTCGCCCAGCCGGCCGCCCAGCACCACGCCCAGCATGCCGTAGAACAGCATGTCGTCCAGGTCCTCGACCTTCCAGCCCTGCGCGGCGATGTGCGGCTGCTTGACGCGCACGCGGCCCAGAATCAGGAACATGGCGAAGGCCAGCACGTACATCAGGCCGTACCAGTGGATGGACACGGGGCCCAGGTGCAAGGCAACGGGGTCCGGCATCGGGTGAGTCAGCATTGGGTATTCTTCCTTAGTAATTCCAAAAAGCCTTGCAGCACGGGCGAGGTATTGTCGCGGCGCCAGGCAAGTCCGGTTTCGACTTGGGGGGTGGGGTCGCGCAGTGCCCGGTATTCTACGCCGGGTCGCATCAGGTTGGATACCGATTGTGGCACCAGGGCCAGGCCCATGCCGGCCGACACCAGGCCGACGATGGTTTGCATCTGGATCGCTTCCTGGCCGATCTCCGGCGTGATCCCTGCCGCGCGGAAGCAGGCCAGGATGGCGTCGTGCAGCGCCGGGGCGATCGGGCGCGGGAAAATGATCAGCGGGGTGGGCGGCACATCCTTGAGCCACACCGGGCCGCCGGCGGGCAGCAGGCCGGCCGGCGCGGCCAGGATCAGCGGCTCGGTCAGCACCTTCAGGTAGTCGAGTTCGGCGCGCGCCTTGTCGGGCAGCGGCGGGATCAAGAGGCCTGCGTCGATGCGGGCATGCAGCAAATCACCGACCTGGAGGTCGGAAGTCGCTTCCTGCAGCGCGATCTGGACTTGCGGATACTGCGCGCGGTACAGCCGCAGGAAGGGCGGCAGCACGCTGTAATCGGCCGAGGAGACGAAAGCGAGCGCCAGGCGGCCCGCTTCGCCGGCTGCGGCGCGGCGCACCAGCTCGGGCAGCTCGCCCGCCTGCAGCAGCATGCGGCGCGCTTCAGGCAGCAAGGCGCTCCCTGCGGGGGTGAGGGCTACCGCGCGCCGGTTGCGCTCGAAGAGGGGCGTGCCCAGCAGCTCTTCGAGGCCCTGGATCGTCTGCGACAGCGGCGGCTGCGTCATGTGTAGGCGCGCGGCCGCCTTGCCGAAGTGAAGTTCTTCCGCCACGGCAATAAAGTAGCGCAGCTGGCGCAGCTCGAGGTTCATTAATATGCATTTCGATTCGAAGTGGCATCAATGATATCTTATTCGACTCACAGCAGCGGGAAATTGATATTTGACTTGGGGATGGCGGCGGGGCATTCTTGTCGTATCAATCAACAGGAGTTCACCATGGCCGACCAGCCGCGCTACAACCGCCGATCCCGCAACATTACCGAAGGCGTATCGCGCAGCCCGAACCGTTCGATGTACTACGCGATGGGCTACCAGGAAGAAGATTTCAGCAAGCCGATGATTGGCGTGGCGAACGGCCATTCGACCATCACGCCGTGCAACTCGGGCCTGCAAAAGCTGGCCGACATCGCCATTTCCACCATCAAGGGCGCCGGCGGCAATCCGCAGGTATTCGGCACGCCGACCATTTCGGACGGCATGTCGATGGGCACGGAAGGCATGAAATATTCGCTGATCTCGCGCGAAGTCATCGCCGACTGCATCGAAACGGCCGTCAACGGCCAGTGGATGGATGGCGTGGTGGTGATCGGCGGCTGCGACAAGAACATGCCGGGCGGGATGATCGCGCTGGCGCGGACCAATGTGCCGGGCATTTATGTGTACGGCGGCACCATCAAGCCGGGCAACTGGAAAGGCAAGGACCTGACCATCGTTTCGGCTTTTGAGGCGGTGGGCGAATTCACGGCCGGGCGCATGTCGAAGGAAGACTTCGACGGCATCGAGCGCAATGCCTGCCCGTCGGCCGGTTCCTGCGGCGGCATGTACACGGCCAACACCATGTCGTCCTCGTTCGAGGCGCTGGGCATGGGCTTGCTGTATTCGTCGACGATGGCCAATCCGGACGATGAAAAAGTCGGTTCGGCGGCCGAGTCGGCGCGCGTGCTGGTCGAAGCGGTCAAGGCCGACTTGAAGCCGCGCGACATCATCACCCGCAAATCGATCGAGAACGCGGTCTCGCTGATCATGGCCACCGGCGGCTCGACCAATGCGGTGCTGCATTACCTGGCCATTGCCCACGCGGCCGAAGTGGAATGGACCATCGACGACTTCGAGCGCGTGCGCCAGAAGGTGCCGGTCATTTGCAACCTCAAGCCGTCCGGCCAGTACGTGGCGACCGACCTGCACAAGGCGGGCGGCGTGCCGCAAGTATTGAAGCTGCTGCTCGACGCCGGCCTGTTGCATGGCGACTGCATCACCATCACCGGGCGCACGATCGCCGAGGAACTGGCCGATGTGCCGTCGGTGCCGGATCCGAAGCAGGACGTGATCCGCACCATCGACAAGGCGCTGTATGCGCAGGGCCACCTGGCCATTCTGAAGGGCAATCTGTCGCCGGAAGGCTGCGTGGCCAAGATCACCGGCCTGAAAAACCCTGTCATCACCGGTCCGGCGCGCGTGTTCGAAGACGAATACACGGCCATGGACGCCATCCTCGCCGACGCCATCAAGCCGGGCGACGTGCTGGTGATGCGCTACCTGGGGCCGAAGGGCGGTCCGGGCATGCCGGAAATGCTGGCGCCGACGGCCGCGCTGATCGGCAAGGGGCTGGGCGAATCGGTGGGGCTGATCACGGACGGGCGTTTCTCGGGCGGGACCTGGGGCATGGTGGTCGGGCACGTATCGCCCGAAGCCTTCGACGGCGGCACCATTGCGCTGGTAAAAGAGGGCGACTCGGTCACCATCGACGCGCATCAGCAACTGATCCAGTTGAACGTGGCCGACGACGAACTCGCGCGCCGCCGCGCCGCCTGGACCCAGCCGGCGCCGCGTTACACGCGTGGCGTGCTGGCCAAGTTTGCCGCGCTGGCCTCCTCGGCCAGCAAGGGCGCCGTCACCGGCTGATTCAACCCCGGGTCTTGTCGTAATGGGGGACCTGACCCCGGCTTGAAGCTTATTTCTTTTTTTTGTCGAAGGTGTTGGCGAGGCGGTCCTTGCGGCGCTGGGCGTCGAGGTCGTGCGCTTTTTTCTTGTCGAGGCCGAAAATCTTTTCGACGTATTCGAACCAGATGAAGGCGATAACCATCAGGCCAATGACCCACCACCATGACATCTCCGCAAACTTCCAGACCTCGAAGTATTTCAGGACGCCGAGGACGACGAATAAAATGATAATTGGCATTGGGGCTCCTATGGATACATCATCTTACAAAGAATTGCCCCGATTGTGGCCATTTATCGCTTCCAGAGCAACTTTCCGTGGTCAACCGTGGTCATTCGCCAACCGTTAACCGGGTAGAATGAAAACCGTTGCCCCTATGGAGAAATACATGAAACGTTCCCTGATGTTGTGCATGGTGTTGTCGGCGCTGGTGTCGTCGAGCGCGATGGCAAGTGCCGACCTGGCAAAAGCGAAGAATTGTATGTCTTGCCACGCCGTCGGCAGCAAGTTGGTCGGTCCCGCGTTCAAGGACGTGGCCGCCAAATACGCCGGCCAGAAGGATGCTGAAACCAAGCTGACCAACAAGGTCCTCAAGGGCGGCTCCGGCGCCTGGGGTGTGATCATGATGCCGGCCAATACGCAGGTCAGCGAGCCGGAAGCGCGCGCCCTGGTCAAGTGGATCCTGGCACTCAAATAAGCAGGCGATAAGGAAAAAACGCGCTGGTGACAGCGCGTTTTTTTTCATCCCTGCAGCGTTGCGGCCTGAGCCGCAACGCGTCGTGCTTACTTGATCACTTCCATCTTGGTCCGCTTGCCACCCTTGAAGGTGAACAGGGTCAGCGCGCCATCCTTGATGTCGCCCTTGTCGTCGAACTGGATCATGCCGGTCACGCCCTGGTACTTGATCTTTTTCAGTTCCGGCAAGTACTTGGCAGGATCGGCCGACTTGGCGTTCTGCATCGCCTGTGCCATCACCATCACCGAATCGTAGACGTACGGCGCATACAGCTGCACGTCGACGTTGAAGCGCTTCTTGAAACGGGCCGAGAAGTCGGACAGCACTTTCTCTTGCGGGCCCATCACGCCGCCAGCTTCGGCGCAGGTGACGTTGCCGTCGCCCAGGCCATCGCCGGCCAGGCGGATCATCGCTTCGGTGCAGACGCCGTCGCCGCCCATGAATTTGGCGTTGATGCCGAGCGCCTTCATTTGCTTGAGCATCGGGCCGCCCACTGCGTCCATGCCGCCAAAGAAGACCAGGTCAGGCTTCTTCGCTTTCAGCGAGGTCAGGATGGCGGTGAAGTCGGTTGCCTTGTCGGTCGTGAATTCCTTGGCGACGATCTTGACGCCAGGACCCTTCGCGCTCTTGACGAATTCGCCCGCAACGCCCTGGCCGTAGGCCGTGCGGTCGTCGATCACGGCGATGTTCTTGGCGTTGAGCTTGGTGACCGCGTATTTTCCCAGCGTACCGCCCAGCTTGTTATCGTTGGCCACGACGCGGAAGGCGCCAGGGAAGCCTTGCTTGGTGTACATCGGCTGGGTCGACGATGGCGAAATCTGTGGAATGCCCGCATCGTTGTAGATCTTGGAGGCAGGTACGGTGGTGCCGGAATTCAAGTGACCGATCACGCCGTTGACCTTGGCGTCGACCAATTTCTGCGCGACTGCCGTGCCTTGCTTCGGATCGGCGCCGTCATCTTCCATGACCAGCTCGAACTTGACCTTCTTGCCGTTGATCATGAAGCCCTTGGCATTGAGTTCTTCCACAGCCAGTTTGGCGCCGTTTTCATTGTCCTTGCCGAGGTGGGCGGAAGCGCCGGAGATCGGGCCCACGTGGCCGAGTTTGACAACTTCCTGGGCGCTGGCGCTGCCGGCGAAGGCGAGGGCGATGGCAAGTGGAATGAGTTTGGTCGTGAACTGCATGTGCATTCTCCAATTAGTGATCACAAAGCGCTGGTGGCGCCGTTTCAAATTTTTTACGTAGGGCAGAAGGTACAACAAATTGCCAGGTTCGCAAAGCCCCGATGTGTCCGTTGTCTTCCTTGCCCCTTCAACGCACTGCGGCGCGGGCCGGTGTACCCCGACGCGCGCCGCAGACGACAATATTGTAAGCAGTTGAAAGCAACAGCCTATTTCTTCAAAGCTTGCAAATGGGTAAGTTCCTGGGCAACGGCGCGCATCACGATTTGCTCGATGGTTTGCTGCAGGCCATCGCGCAATTCGTCGGTCAGGCCGGCGATTGCATGCTTGAGCACTTCGGCCATGCTGTCGCGCAGGCGCTGTTCAAGGACGAAGTCTATCCTTCCCTGCAGTTGCTGCAAGATCCGCTCGGATAGGCGGCGCTCCAGTAAGTTCCATTGCGGCTCGGTCCAGTTGTCAATGGCGCGCGTTTCGAGGTCGGCATTGATGTCGTCCTGGACCGCTGGCGCGGGCGCCGGGGCATCGGCCGCCTCCGCCGTGCGCCTGTCCTTTTCCTGCCTGTCGCTGAACACTTCGGTCAGGACCGGGATGTTGTGATCGAAGGCACTCTGTTGGGTCATGGTCAGGTCGCTACAAAGTGGGTTAAGGGATAGGACTGCTGCTTGTAGGCCACATAACGCTTGCGGCCGGCTGCGGCATCGTCCTCGTCGGTGGAAATGATTTCAAACACCCGCTGAAAGCGCTCGAACCGGGCTGGCGTATCGCGGCGCAGGTTCACCAGCATGTCGTAATGCGGAAACTCGTCTTCCAGGCTGAGCGCGACGATGATCGGCGATTGCGCGGCAAGCGCCTCGCCCGCCATCGCGTGCGGCAGGAAATCGGTCTCGCCCACTGTCCACAAACCCGCGTTCAGCGCCTCGGCCTGTTGTGCATCCTCGGCCAGCAACACCAGCTTGCCGCGCGCGCCGTATGCTTTGCGGGCAAGCCGGCAGGTGTAGCCTACTTTATCGGAAATATTCGTGTGGAAATCGATCCGGGTCATTGTGTCGTTCAAAAACGGAAGCCCGGCGGTGCGGTTGGCGACGGTGCGGCCTCGGCCGGCGTCGCTTGTTGTTGAGCGGCGGCCCGGCGCAGCGCCTCGGTATCGGGTCCCGTTGCCGGCTTTTCAGGCACCGGCGCGGCGGCCACGGCCGCTGGGTAGCGATAGCTCGGTGGCAGCATTTTGCTATCCGGATACTGCGCGTTTTTCAGCATGGTGTCCCAGGCGGCCGCTTCAAAGCCGGCCATCTTGGCGGCGCCGACGGCGATGTAAGGCAGGCTGCCATCGCTGCCGGCGGCCTTCAGGCGCGCCACGTCGGCCTCGGTCGCGACGGTTTTTTCGGCAAACGGGATGCCGCGGTTGCGCAGGTGGCTGCGCCCCGCATCACAGCCGGCGCAGGCGCTGGCCGTGTACAAGGTCACCGGGTGGTTGCGCGCCGGGTTGGCCAGCGCGTACGGCAGGTTGGCCGTCGACACGGAAGCGTTGCCCGGCTTGACCACGGCCAATTTGCCATTCGCGGGCGGCGGCGTGTCGCTGAAATGCGTCTTGCCGTTGGCATCGACCCACTTGAACAATTGCGCGCTGGCCGTGCCTGCGCACAACAGCAGGGCCAGGCCCAGGAAAGCGCCGCGGCGCAAGGTCGGTGTTGTCATCACTTTCATTCATTTCTCCTGGGGGCACAATCCGTTCAGGACTTCATGCCACTATGTCGTAATAGCGCATCAATGCTCGGTTCGCGGCCCCGGAAGGCTTTGAAAGAGTCGAGCGCGGAACGCGAACCACCAACGGCGAGGATTTCCTGTTGAAACCGTTTGCCGGTGTCTTCGGACAATTTGCCGCCGCCGGCCGCGACCGCTTCTTCGAAAGCGGCATAGGCGTCGGCAGACAATACTTCTGCCCACTTGTAGCTATAGTACCCGGCGGCATACCCGCCTGCAAAGATATGTCCAAATGAATGTTGGAAACGGTTAAATGCCGGGGGCATCATCACCGAAAACTTTTCCCGCACTTCATTGATCAACTCCTGCACCGGCTTGGCGCCTGCCGGTTCGTAGTCATAATGCAAATGCATGTCGACCAGCGAAAACTCCACCTGGCGCAAGGTCTGCATACCCGATTGAAAGTTCTTCGCAGCCAACATCTTGTCGTATAACGCACGGGGCAGCGGTTCGGTTGTCTTGACGTGCGACGTCATGTGTTGCAGCACGTCCCATTCCCAGCAAAAATTCTCCATGAATTGCGATGGCAATTCGACAGCATCCCACTCCACGCCCGAGATACCGGAGACCCCGATTTCGTCGACCAGGGTCAGCATGTGGTGCAAACCGTGTCCAAATTCATGGAACAGCGTGGTCACTTCGTCATGGGTGAACAGCGAGGGCTGCTGCTGGCCGTCGATGCTGGCTGGCGGCGTGAAGTTGCAGGTCAGGTAGGCAACCGGGGTTTGCACCGCGTCGCCGGTGACCAGGCGCCGTCCGCGCGCGTCGTCCATCCACGCGCCGCCGCTCTTGCCGCTGCGTGCATACAGGTCCAGATAAAACTGGCCGACCAGCTTGCCGTCGCGTTCGATGCGGTAGAAGCGGACATCCGGATGCCAGGTGGGCGCCGTGTCCGGCTTGATCTCGACCGAGAACAGGCTTTGCACCAGGCGGAACAAGCCGTCGATCACTTTCGGCTCAGGGAAATATTCTTTCACTTCCTGTGCCGAGAATGCATAGCGCTGCTCGCGCAGCTTTTCCGATGCGTAGGCGAGGTCCCAGGCTTCGAGCTTGGCGATGCCGAGCTCGTCGCGCGCAAAGGCCTGCAGCTCGGCCAGATCCTGCTCGGCGTACGGACGGGCGCGCCGGGCCAGGTCTTCCAGGAATTCGATCACGTGCTCGGGGCTCTGGGCCATTTTCGGCACCAGCGATACCTCGGCGAAATTGCGGTAGTCGAGCAGCTTGGCTTCTTCGTCGCGCAGTTTGAGCAGTGTGGAAATATTGCCGGTGTTATCCCAGTTCTCCAGCTGGCTGAAGACGACGCCCATTTCCGACGCCTTGGTCGCGCTGGCGCGGTAAATGGTTTCGCGCAGTTCACGCTTGTCGGCGAACTGGAGGATTGGGTAGTAGGAAGGGAAATGCAGCGTGAACTGGTAGCCTGCCTTGCCATCTTTTTCGGCGGCAGCGCGCGCGGCAAGCTTTACGTCCTCGGGCAGGCCGGCCAGGTCGGCTTCATCGTCGACGCCCAGCTTGTAATCGTTGGTGGCGTCGAGCACGTTTTCGGAAAAGCGCGTGGCCACGGCGGCATGCTGTTCCTGGATCGCGGCGAAGCGTTCCTTCTTGTCTTCCGGCAGCTCGGCGCCGCCCAGGCGGAAGTCGCGCAGCGCATTGCCGATAATTTTCTTGCGCGCGTCCGACAATCCGGCATAGCCAGGGCTGGCGGCGATGGCCTTGTATTTGGCGAACAGCGCTTCGTTCTGCGACAGCGCCGTCCAGAATTCGGTCACGCGCGGCTGGTTGTCGTTGTAGACGGCGCGCAGCTCCGGCGTATCGACCACGCTGTTGAGGTGGTTGACGATGCCCCAGGCGCGGCCCAGGCGTTCGGTCACGTTTTCCAGCGGTGTGACGAAGTTTTCCCAGGTCACATTGGCGGACGGCAGTTCCAGCTCCGCGACCACCTTGCTGGCGTCGGCAATCAATTGTTCGATGGCGGGTGCCACGTGCTCATGGGTAATGGCGTCGAAACGCGGCAGGCCGCTGAAGTCGAGCAGGGGGTTCATTGTTTCCGTGTTCATTGCGCTCTCCAGTATGCATTCGATCGCGGCACTGCCGCGGTCATCAGTTTCGTTCGGCTGCTTCGACCGTATTCATCAGCAGCATGGTAATCGTCATCGGCCCCACGCCACCCGGCACCGGGGTGATGTGAGCGGCCACTTCGCGCACGCCGGCCGTATCCACGTCGCCGCACAGCTTGCCGTTGTCGTCGCGGTTCATGCCCACGTCGATCACGATCGCGCCGGGCTTGACCATGTCGGCGGTGAGCGTGTTGCGGCGCCCGACGGCGGCCACGACCACATCGGCCTGGCGTGTATGGTAAGCCAGGTCCGGGGTGGCACTATGGCATATGGTCACGCTGGCGTTCGCTTGCAAGAGCAGCAGGGCCATCGGTTTGCCGACCGTGTTGCTGCGGCCGATCACCACCGCATGCTTGCCGCGCAGGTCGTAGCCCGTGCTCTCGATCAATTTCATGCAGCCATACGGGGTGCACGGGCGGAAACCTGCCAGGCCGGTCATCAGTTCGCCGGCCGACAGCACGGAATAGCCGTCCACGTCCTTGGTGGTCGAGATCGCTTCGATGACCTTGTGCGGATTGATGTGCTTTGGCAAAGGCATCTGGACCAGGATGCCGTGGATGGCCGGGTCAGCATTTAGCGCGGCAATACGGTCTAACAAGGCCGCTTCGCTGAGGTCGGCGTCGTATTTTTCCAGCAGCGAATGAAAGCCGACGTCGGCGCAGGCTTTCACCTTGTTGCGTACATACACCTGGCTGGCCGGATCCTCACCCACCAGGATCACCGCCAGCCCGGGCTGTTTGCCCCTGGCGGTCAGTGCCGCGGCGCGCTCGCCGATCTCGGCGCGCAGTTGTTGGGAGAGGAGGACACCATCGATCAGTTGTGCGGACATGATTGTTTTGCCGGTAGCAGGAGGGAAGCCGAGATTATAAGCCAGCCCCGTCGCCTTCGCCTTGGCAAGGGCGATGCGCTGCATAGGTATGTTCCACAATATGAAATGCTATATCGTAATTTGAAAATGTTCAAAAACGCTGTTAGAATTCATGCACTAATTTAGGTAGTGGTAAATTGTCAGCAAAAAATCGTCCCTCCGTGTGGGGGCGCCAACAAAAGGAGACGTATTAATGTCAGCTCAACTCGACCAGTTGACGGCCCAAGCCGCCATCGATCCCGACACGCTCGAAACCAAAGAATGGCTCGATGCCCTTGAGACCGTCCTCGAAAACGAGGGGCCTGAACGCGCCCATTACCTGATGGAACGTCTGGTCGACCTGGCGCGCCGCCGCGGCGCCTCGATCCCGTTTTCCAGCAACACCGCTTACGTCAACACCATTCCGGTCAGCCAGGAAGTCCACAGCCCCGGCAACCTCGAGTACGAAGAGCGCCTGCGCTCGTGGATGCGCTGGAACGCGATGGCGATGGTGGTCAAGGCCAACCGCGCCGACGGCGACCTGGGCGGCCACCTGTCGAGCTTTGCCTCGCTGGCCAACATGCTGGGCATCGGCTTCAACCATTTCTGGCACGCGCCAACGGCCGACCACGGCGGCGACCTGTTGTACATCCAGGGCCACTCGTCGCCGGGCGTGTACGCGCGCGCCTTCCTTGAAGGGCGCCTGACGGAAGACCAGATGATCAACTTCCGCAAGGAAGTCGACGGCAAGGGCCTGTCGTCCTACCCGCACCCTAAATTGATGCCGACCTTCTGGCAGTTCCCGACCGTGTCGATGGGCCTCGGACCGCACATGGCGATCTACCAGGCGCGCTTCCTGAAATACCTGCACGCACGCGGCATCGCCAAGACCGACAACCGCAAGGTCTGGGCCTTCTGCGGCGACGGCGAGATGGACGAGCCGGAATCGCTGGGCGCGATCGGCCTGGCCGCGCGCGACATGCTCGACAACCTGGTCATCGTGGTCAACTGCAATCTGCAGCGCCTTGATGGCCCGGTGCGCGGCAACGGCAAGATCATCCAGGAACTCGAAGGCGAATTCCGCGGCGCCGGCTGGAACGTCGTCAAGGTCATCTGGGGCCCGGGCTGGGACGCCCTGCTGGCCCAGGACAAGGACGGCATCCTGCAGCGCGTGATGATGGAAACCGTGGACGGCGAATACCAGAACTACAAGGCCAAGGACGGCGCCTACGTGCGCAAGCATTTCTTCGGCAAGCATCCGAAGCTGCTCGAAATGGTCGCCAACATGAGCGACGACGACATCTGGCGCCTGACACGCGGCGGCCATGATCCGCACAAGATCTACGCCGCCTTCAAGATCGCCCAGGAAACCACGGGCCAGCCAACCGTGCTGCTCGTGAAGACCGTCAAGGGCTACGGCATGGGCAAGTCGGGCGAAGCGCGCAACACCGCGCACCAGACCAAAAAGCTCGACGATGAAGCCATCCGCGAAATGCGTGACCGCTTCTCGATTCCGATCCCGGACGACCAGCTGGCCGCCATTCCGTTCTTCAAACCGGCCGACGACGCGCCCGAAATGGTCTACCTGCACGAGCGCCGCAAGGCCCTGGGCGGCTACCTGCCGTCGCGCCGCCAGAAGTCGGAAGAAACCCTGCCGGTGCCCGAACTGTCGGTGTTCAAGAACGTGCTCGATGCGACCCCTGAAGGCCGCGAAATCTCGACCACGCAAGCCTTTGTGCGCGTCATTTCCACGCTGCTGAAAGACCCGAACCTGGGGGCGCGCGTTGTGCCTATCCTGGTCGATGAGTCGCGCACTTTCGGCATGGAAGGGCTGTTCCGCCAGATCGGCATCTACAATCCGAAAGGGCAGCTGTACGAGCCGGTCGACAAGGACCAGGTCATGTACTACCGCGAAGACAAGGCTGGCCAGATCCTGCAGGAAGGGATCAACGAAGCGGGCGGCATGAGCTCGTGGATCGCCGCGGCGACCTCGTATTCCACGAACGACCGCATCATGATCCCGTTCTATACCTACTACTCGATGTTCGGTTTCCAGCGCATTGGCGACCAGGCCTGGGCTGCCGGCGACATGCGCGCGCGCGGCTTCCTGATGGGCGGCACGGCGGGGCGCACCACGCTCAATGGCGAAGGCTTGCAGCACGAAGATGGCCACAGCCACCTGATGGCCGCAACCATCCCGACCTGCCTGCCGTACGATCCGACCTTCAGCCACGAAGTTGCCGTCATCATCCACGACGGCCTGCGCCGCATGATCGCCAACCAGGAAGATGTGTTCTATTACATCACCATCATGAACGAGAACTATGCCCACCCTGGTCTGCAGGCGGGCCAGGAAGAGGGCATCCTGAAGGGCATGTACCTGCTCTCGAAGGGCGACGCTGCGGCCAAGCTGCGCGTGCAGCTGGTCGGCTGCGGCACCATCCTGCGCGAATCGATCGCTGCCGTCGACCTGCTGCTCGCTGACTGGGGCGTTGCGGCCGACGTCTGGTCGGCACCGTCGCTGACGCTGGTGGCGCGCGACGGGCAGGATGCCGAGCGCTGGAATATGGTTAATCCATCCCAGCCGCAGCGCGTGCCTTATGTCACGGGCCTGATGCAGGACACGGCCGGTCCGATCATCGCTACCACCGACTACATGCGTGCGTTTGCCGAACAGATCCGCGCCTTCATGCCGAAGGGCCGCACTTATAAAGTGCTGGGCACCGATGGCTTTGGCCGCTCGGACAGCCGCGCCAAGCTGCGCGAGTTCTTCGAGGTCAACCGTTATTACATCACCGTGGCCGCGCTCAAATCGCTGGCCGACGAAGGTGCGATCGCGGTGTCGGTTGTGGAGCAGGCTATCGCCAAGTACGGCATCAATCCGGCCAAGCCGAATCCAGTGACGCTGTGAGCTACGAGCAAACTAAAAATAACGGAGCAGCTATGAGCATAGTGGAAGTCAAAGTCCCGGATATCGGCGACTTCAAGGAAGTGGAAGTCATCGAACTGATGGTCAAACCCGGCGACACGATCAAGGTCGACCAGTCGCTGATCACGGTCGAATCCGACAAGGCCAGCATGGAAATTCCATCGTCGCACGCGGGCGTGGTCAAGGAATTGCGCGTCAACGTTGGCGACAAGGTGAAGGAAGGATCGCTGCTCTTGATCCTCGAAGCCTCGGACGCAGCCGTGCCTGCCGAAGCACCTGCCGCGGCGCCAGCGCCTGCTGCAGCAGCGCCGGCGCCTGCAGCGCCTGCACCAGCCCCAGTCGCTGCACCTGCACCCGCACCTGCGCCTGTCGCAGAAGCCGCGCCAGCTGTGTCGAACGCCAAAGCCCACGCATCGCCATCGATCCGCAAGTTCGCCCGTGAACTGGGCGTGGACCTGACGCGCGTCGCCGGCAGCGGCCAGAAAGGCCGCATCACCCAGGAAGACGTGCAGAATTTCGTCAAGGGCGTCATGGCCAGCGCGTCGCCGGGCAACGGCGCCGCAGCGCCAAAAGGCGGTTCCGGCGTCGGCCTCGACCTGCTGCCATGGCCGTCGCTCGACTTCAGCAAATTCGGCCCGACCGAACTGCTGCCGCTGTCGCGCATCAAGAAAATCAGCGGCCCGAACCTGCACCGCAACTGGGTCATGATCCCGCACGTGACGCAGTTCGACGAGTCCGACGTGACCGACCTCGAAGCCTTCCGCGTCGATTCGAACGCGGCCCTGGCCAAGGCCAAGTCCACCGTCAAGCTGACCATGCTCGCCTTCGTGATCAAGGCCAGCGTCGCGGCGCTCAAAAAATACCCGGCTTTCAACGCCTCGATCGACGCCACCGGCGCCAACCTGATCCTCAAGCAGTACTACAGCATCGGCTTCGCGGCCGATACGCCGAACGGCCTCATGGTCCCGGTGATCAAGGACGCCGACACCAAGTCGATCTCGCAGATCGCCGTCGAAATGGGCGAGCTGTCGGCCCAGGCGCGCGAAGGCAAGCTCAAACCTGCCGACATGCAGGGCGCAACCTTCACCATCTCGTCGCTGGGCGGGATTGGCGGCACGGCGTTCACGCCGATCATCAACGCACCGGAAGTGGCGATCCTCGGCCTGTCCAAATCGTCCATGAAGCCGATCTGGGACGGCGCCGCATTCCAGCCGCGCCTGATGCTGCCGCTGTCGCTGTCGTACGACCACCGCGTGATCGACGGCGCCATGGCCGCACGCTTCACCGCATATCTGGCCGAAGTGATGGCCGATCTGCGCAAGACGCTCTTATAAGGAGGCCGCACGATGAGCACAGACGTCAAGGTCCCGAATATCGGCGACTTCAAGGAAGTGGAAGTAATTGAGCTGATGGTCAAGGTTGGCGACACGGTCAAGGTCGACCAGTCGCTGATCACCGTCGAATCCGACAAGGCCAGCATGGAGATCCCGTCCACCCACGCAGGCGTGGTCAAGGAACTCAAGATCAAGGTTGGCGACAAGGTTGCCGAAGGTTCGGTCCTGCTGGTGCTGGAAGAGGGCGCAGGCGCTGCCGCCGCTCCTGCTCCGGCAGTCGCGCCGGCACCGGCTGCGGCTGCGGCTCCGGCTCCGGCCCCAGCCCCAGCTGCCGCGCCGGCGCCGGCCGTGGCCAGCTACGCCGGCAAGGTCGATGTTGAATGCGAAATGATGGTGCTGGGCGCAGGTCCAGGCGGCTATTCGGCTGCTTTCCGCTCGGCCGACCTGGGCATGAACACGGTGCTGGTCGAGCGCTACGCGGCCCTGGGCGGCGTGTGCCTGAACGTTGGCTGCATTCCGTCGAAGGCACTGCTGCACGTGGCCGCCGTCATCGACGAAACGGCCAGCATGTCCAAGCACGGCGTCACCTTCGCCAAGCCGCAGGTCGACCTCGACCAGCTGCGTGGTTACAAGGACAAGGTCATCACCAAGATGAC
Organism: Pseudomonadota bacterium; assembly: GCA_040388275.1. Classification (GTDB taxonomy): domain Bacteria; phylum Pseudomonadota; class Gammaproteobacteria; order Burkholderiales; family Burkholderiaceae_D; genus Telluria_A. Next base: position 120,891 of record JAZKCA010000007.1, on the reverse strand, counting down.
CGGCGGGCTGGCCGGCATGGCCAAGGCGCGCAAGGTCAGCGTGGTGCAGGGCGTGGGCCAGTTCGTCAGCGCCAACCACATTGAAGTGACGGCGGCCGACGGCAGCAAGAAAGTGATCCAGTTCCAGAAGGCGATCATCGCCGCCGGTTCGTCGGTGGTGAACCTGCCGTTCGTGCCGGAAGACCCGCGCATCGTCGATTCGACCGGCGCGCTGGAATTGCGTCAGATCCCGAAACGCATGCTGGTCATCGGCGGCGGCATCATCGGCCTGGAAATGGCGACCGTGTATTCGACCCTGGGTGCGCGCATCGACGTGGTCGAAATGCTCGACGGCCTGATGCAGGGCGCCGACCGCGACATGGTCAAGGTCTGGCAAAAGTTCAACGAAAAGCGCTTCGACAACATCATGACCAAGACCAAGACGGTCGCGGTGGAAGCGCTTGCCGAGGGCATCAAGGTGTCGTTCGAGTCCGCCGAAGCGGGCGGCAATGCACCCGAGCCGCAAATCTACGACATGGTGCTGGTCGCCGTTGGCCGCAGCCCGAACGGCAAGAAGATCGCCGCCGACAAGGCTGGCGTCACCGTCAGCGACCGTGGCTTCATTACGGTTGACGCCCAGATGCGCACCAACGTGCCGCATATTTTCGCCATCGGCGACCTGGTAGGCCAGCCTATGCTGGCCCACAAAGCGGTGCACGAAGCCCACGTGGCTGCCGAAGCCGCGCACGGCGAGAAGGCCTTCTTCGACGTGAAGGTAATTCCATCGGTGGCCTACACCGATCCGGAAGTGGCATGGGCCGGCATCACCGAAGACGAAGCCAAGGCGCAGGGGATCAAGCTCGAGAAGGGGCACTTTCCGTGGGCCGCGAGCGGGCGCGCCGTGGCCAACGGGCGCGATGAAGGCTTCACCAAGCTGCTGTTCGACGCCGAGACGCACCGGATTGTCGGCGGCGGCATCGTCGGCACGCACGCGGGCGACATGATCGGCGAGATCGCGCTGGCAATTGAAATGGGCGCGGACGGCGTCGATATCGGCAAGACGATCCACCCGCATCCGACCCTGGGCGAATCGATCGGCATGGCCGCCGAAGTGTACGAAGGCGTGTGCACCGATCTGCCGCCGATGCGCAAGCGTTAATACGCGCCGCACAAAACAAAAGGGAAGCTCGCGCTTCCCTTTTTTTGTATCATTTTCTTGCTGCGCCACGGAAGGCGCAAGAACAGCTGCATGCTGTTATTTTTCTTCGTTTAGTTGTAGCTGGTCCAGCGGGTTGGAATTTCCAGATTGCCGCTGCGGGCGGCGTCGGCATAGGCGCGCATTTCGGCCACGACGGCCTCGAGGTGCTCCGGGTTCGGGTTTTGCATAAAACCTTTCATCGTTTCATTAAGTGCAGCGTGCTGATCGCGCCATTCATAGCGAGCGGACTTGCTCATAAACCCTCCTGTAAAGACTCCAGCTTGCCAGATACCCGGGCACTGCACGGTGCGATGACGCACATTCGAACAGGTCGCCTCAAGCCGCCTTCAGCACGCTCTGGTAAAACAGTTCCAGCCGTTGCCGAAGACGCGCGTCGATCTCGGCCTGCGGTTCGGCGGCCGGGTCGAACAGGAAGCGCGAAAACTGGTCGCCCAGGATGCAGTTCAGCAGAAAGCTTGGTAACAGCTCGAGCGGCAGGTCGTCGCGCAGCTGCGCGCGGATGTCCGGACGGGCAAAGAACTGCGCCAGCATTTCGCGCGACTGGCGCGGGCCGGCATCGAAGAAGGAATTCCCCAGTTCCGGATCGGTTTTCGATTCCGCAATCACCATGCGCTGCACTTCCAGTGCGGCCGGCTCGGTGATCATGGTCAGGAAATGCTCGCTGTACTCGCCGATGATGACCCTCAGAGGGCGGGTGTCGGTCTGCATCTGCTGCGGCGAAATGAACTTGTCGCGGTTGGCGGTCAGCACCGCCTTGAACAGCCCCGACTTGCCGCCAAACTTGACGTAAATCGTGCGCACGGCCACATGCGCCTCGCGGGCGATCAGTTCCAGGCTCACCTTGCCGTACCCGAGTTTCAGGAAAAGCTGTGCCGCTGTTTCAATCAAATTGTTATTGCGCGCCTCAAGATCGGCGGCGCGCGGGCGTCCTGCTTGTTTAATCATGGCAATATCGTAGGCGAAAAGAAAATGAAATGCAAGCGTTTCATTTCTTGACTTGCCGCAGAGAATGATTAATAATGCCCTTACCCCATTTCATTACCGGAGTATTTCCATGTCCCAGTCGCCCCACAAGGCTGAGCCCCAGCTCGTCGCAGTCCCTGTCGCCACGGAGCCGGCCAAAACGCCGCCCAACTGGCGTGCGCGCGGCGTGCTCGCCCTGATCGTACTGGCGGCGCTCGGCTTCGGCGCCAAGATGTGGTACCACAGCACCCATTTCGTGGAAACTGAAAACGCCTACGTCGCAGGCCATGTGACCCCGGTATCGGCCCGCATTTCAGGCGTGGTCACCAAGGTCATGGTCGAGGATAACCAGATCGTCAAGGCCGGCGACGTCATCGCCGAACTCGATCCGGCCGACCAGCGCGTCAAGGTTGAACAGATCCAGGCCCAGATCGCCAGCGCCGAGACCCAGGTGCTGCAGGCCGACGCCCAGGTGGCCCAGGTGCGCGCCCAGGCGCTGGCCGCCAGCGCCCAGGTGGCCCAGTCGCAGGCGCAGCTGGTGCGCGCCAATCAGGATGCCGAGCGTTTCAGCCAGTTGTATACGTCGACCATGAAGGCCGTCTCGAAAGCCGAAGTCGATGCCGCCAACGCCAACCGCACCGGCGCCGGCGCCGATCTGGCAGCGCGCCGCGGCAACGTGGAAGCGGCCCAGGCCCAGATCGTCGCCGCCGGCGCCGCGCGCGACGTCGTCAAGGCCCAGGTCAAGGTCTTGCAGACCCAGTTGAAAGACGCCCGCCAGCAGCTTGGCTATAACAACATCGTCGCTCCCGTGGCCGGCCGCCTTGGCCGCCGCAGCGTGGAAGTGGGCGCGCGCGTTCAGCCGGGCCAGCAACTGGCCGCCATCGTCCAGGACGAGGTATGGGTTACCGCCAATTTCAAGGAAACGCAGCTGGCCGGCTTGAAGCCTGGCCAGGCCGTCCAGGTGCGCATCGACGCGCTGCCGAAGCAGCCGCTGACCGGCCGCATCGACAGCTTCTCGCCAGCCTCTGGCAACCAGTTCGCCCTGCTGCCAGCCGATAACGCGACCGGCAACTTCACCAAGATCGTCCAGCGCGTGCCGGTCAAGGTCGTGCTGCGCGCCGAAGACGTGGCCAAGCTGCATGGCCGCCTGGTGCCGGGCATGTCGGCCGCCGCTGAAATCGAACTCGATCAAACTGTTCCGGCTACCGTCGCTGCCAAGTAAGAACGTGCCATGACCAGTTCGACCTCCACCCTGAAAGGGGGCGCTTACGTGCCCCCGGTTATCGCCGAAAAGGTCGAACTGCGCACCTGGATCGCGGTGGCCGCCGGCATGCTCGGCGCCTTCATGGCGATCCTGGACATCCAGATCACCAACTCCTCGCTGCGCGACATCCTCGGTTCGCTCTCGGCCACCCAGGAAGAGGGCTCGTGGATCTCCACCGCCTACCTGTGCGCCGAAATCGTCGTCATCCCGCTGACCGCGCTGCTGACACAAGCCTTCACCCTGCGCGGCTACATGCTCGGCACCACCGCCTTGTTCCTCGTGTTTTCGACCTTGTGCGGCGCCTCCTGGAACCTGGAAAGCATGATCGTGTTCCGCGTCCTGCAAGGCCTCACCGGCGGCGCGCTCATTCCGATGGCGATGACCCTGGTCATGGTCAAGCTGCCCGCTTCCAAGCGCGCGGCCGGCATGGCAATTTTTGGGCTGACCGCCACCCTGGCCCCCTCGATGGGCCCGACCGTGGGCGGCTACCTGGCCGAGATCTACGGCTGGCCAACCATTTTTTACATCAACTGGCTGCCCGGCGTGCTGCTGATGGCCGGTATCTGGTGGGGCCTGGACCGCGAGCCGCGCAAACTCTCCCTGCTGGCCGACGCCGACTGGCTCGGCATTTCGCTGATGGCGCTGGGCCTCGGCTCGCTCACCATCATGCTCGAAGAAGGCAATTCGAAGGACTGGTTCGACTCCGGCTTCATCATCGCCTTTGCCGCGCTGTCGCTGTTCGGCATCCTGGGTTGGGTCGTCACCAGCTTCCGCTCGGCGCATCCCTTCGTGAACCTGCGCCTGTACGGGCAGCGCAACTTCCTGGTGGCCACCGCGCTGTCGGGCGTGATCGGCATGGGGCTGTACGGCTCCTCATTTTTGCTGCCGATGTACCTGGGCCAGATCGCCGGCTACACGCCGATGCAGATCGGCGAAGTCATCATGTGGGCCGGCCTGCCGCAGCTGTTCATCATGCCGTTCGCCGCCATCCTGTCGTCCAAGGTCGACAACCGCATCCTGTGCGCCTTCGGCCTCGCCCTGTTCGGCATTTCCTGCCTGATGAACGCGAATATGGACGCCACCACCGGCTACGATCAACTGTTCTGGTCTCAGGTCGTGCGCGCCCTGGGCCAGCCCTTCATCATGCTGACCCTGTCGCAGTTCGCGATGCAGGGGATCGCACCCAAGGACACGGCGTCGGCATCGAGCCTGTTCAACATGACGCGCAACCTGGGCGGCTCGGTCGGCATCGCGATGCTGGCCACCACGCTGACCAACCGCGAGCACTTCCACTCCGCCGTCATCGGCGAATCGGTGTCGGCGCTGTCGAGCGCCACCCAGCTGCGCCTGGACCAGTTGACCGCCGCCTTCATCAATAGCGGCATCGACCCGGCCACCGCGGCCAGCAAGGCGCTTGGCGTGATCGACCGCCTGGTGCGGCGTGAAGCCTATGTGATGGCTTACAACGACGGCTTCACGATCATGGCGGTATTCCTGTTCGCCTGCATCGGCGCGCTGCTGTTCGCCGATAAAGTCAAGAGCCCATCCGGTCCCGGCGCTGCCGGCGCCCACTAATATGTACGGAGAACGAACCATGAAACCATTGATCCTGTGCGCGCTGCTGGCGCTGGCCGGCTGCTCGACTGTCGGAAAAGATTTTGTCGAGCCAAAAGGCGCAAACAGTCCGGCCTGGCGGCATGCGGCAAACGCCGACAGCGCCCGCCTGCCGCCCGAATGGTGGACGGTGTTCAACGACGCCACCCTGAACGCGCTTGAACAACGCGCCGTGCGCGACAACCCTGGCGTGAAAGCCAGTGCGCAGCGCCTGCTGCAGGCGCAGGCGCAACTTGGCACGCTGCGCGCCGCGCAGGGTCCGAGCGTCAACCTCGGCACCTCGGCCGCCAACACGCGTTCCTCCGCGCTGACCGCGCAAAGCCTGGCCTTGGGTGGCCGCAGCATCAAGGGCGACAACTACACCTTCGGCGCTTCGCTGTCGTATGAGCTGGACCTGTGGGGCCGCGTCAAGCGCGTGGTCGAAGCGGCCGACGCCCAGGCGCTGGCCACCCAGAACGACCGCGACGGCGTGATCCTGCTGCTGTCGGCCCAGGTAGCGACGACCTACTGGCAACTGCGCGGCATGGATGCCGAACAAGCCATCCTGAAGGACGCGCTTGCCGCCCGCCTGGAAGCGCAGCAAGTGGTCGAGGCGCGCTTTAACGGCGGCCTGACCAACGAACTCGATGTCTCGCGCGCCCAGGTGGAACGCGCCAATGCCGAAGCGGACCTGCATGAGGTGCAGCGCCAGCGCAACCTGCTCGAACACAGCCTGGCAGTACTGGCCGGCGTGTCGCCATCGTCGCCGCTGGTCGCCGCGGTAGCCAGCCCGGTGCTGCCGCAGCCGCCCGTCATTCCGGTCGGCCTGCCGGCCAGCCTGCTGGCGCAGCGTCCCGACCTGGCCGCCAGCGTGGCCGGCCTGCGCGCGGCCAACGCCAACGTGGCGGTGGCCGAAGGGGCGTTCTATCCTTCGCTGTCGCTGACCGGGAATTTCGGATTCGCGTCCGAGAGCCTGTCGCAACTGACCAACAGCGGCGCGCGCCAGTTCTCGATCGGTCCGCTGGCATTGACCCTGCCGCTGTTTGACGGCGGTCGCAACAAGGCCAACCTGGCCCTGTCGCAGGCGCGCTATGGCGAGGCGCTGGCCAATCATGAAGGCAAGCTGCTGACGGCGCTGCGCGAAGTGGAAGACGCCTTGTCGGACGTGCAGCAGCGTGCCCGCCAGGGCGAGGTGCAGGCGCAATCGCAGCAGGCGGCCGCGCGCGCGGTCCTGGTGGCCAGGGCGCGCTACGAGCGCGGCCTGTCGACCTACCTTGATGTAACGGACGCGCAGCGCAGTTCGCTGGCGGCGGAGCGCGCCGCCGCGCAGATCCGCGCCCAGCGCCTGCTCGCCACCGTGGCCGTGGCCCGTTCGCTGGGCGCCGGCTGGACCCCGCAGGCGCCGGTCGCCACGATCGCCACGACGAAGTAATGTAGGTCGCTCATGTATCGCCAGCTGGAGCTTCCGGTATTCGGCCATACATGAGCGTTCGCCACAGCCATTCGAGAGGCCCAAACCGGAAGTGCCGCAGCCAGAACGCGCTAAGCACGCTTTGTAGGGCGAACAGCAATACGCCGAAGGCAAACGCTGCGGCCGGCCCGTGCTGCCCGAATTGTCCCAGCCCATAACCGAAAAAAACCAGGGACAGCACCACCGATTGTGCAATGTAATTGCTGAACGCCATGCGACCGGCTGGCGCGAACACGCGCAGGATCGGACTGTTGCACGCCACCACGGCAGCTGCGAATCCGAGCGCCAGCAAGATGCTTGCAGCATTGGCGAAACCGGCAACGGCTAGCGCACCGCCACCAAGCAATCCAATGCCCCCCACCGAGAGCAGCAGGCGCCGGTGAGCGCCGATATCAGCTAGCACGCCGCTGCGCCAGACCCACGCCCCTAGAAGGAACAGGGCGAGCGTGCGCGGGAACACCGCTGCGTGCAAGGGAATCAGGTAGGGTATTTCTCCGATGCCAAAGCGCACAATCTGCGCATAGGTCCCATTGGCATAGATGTGATTCGCCATCGCCACGTGTTGCTGTAACCAGCTGGCTTCCGGCCAGGCCACTGGCAGGCCGTAAAGATACAGTGCGAACATCAGCGCCGACGCCACCAGCAGCACCGCCGAGCGCGCGGCGAGCAATGGCAAGACCAGCAAGCCGGCCAGCGAATACGCGACCAGAATGTCGCCATTCCACAATAGGAGCAAGTGCAGCAGGCCGAAGCCAAGCAACACCAGCATGCGCCTGGTGAGCCAATACAGCGGACTTTTCCTCTTCGACAGTTGCTGGTGCTGGATCCCCAGGCCCACGCCGAACAACAGCGAGAAGATGGCGAATGCCTTCATTTCCAGGCCGTGTCGCACGAACGCGGCGACCAGGCCATCGAGCATGCTGGCCGACGTTTCAGGCGGCAGGAATTGCGTAAAAATTGACACGCGGAAGGCGGTGATCAAATTGACGGTCAGTACTCCGAACAAGGCGATCCCCCGCAAGGTGTCGAGGGCATCGATACGGTGTGCGCTCACGAAGGAATCCGCAATCGGTAGCCGACGCCGGTTTCGGTAATGATGTACGCGGGACGCGCCGGGTCGTGTTCGAGCTTCTGGCGCAAATGTCCCATATAGATACGCAGATAGTGGCTCCGTTCGGCATGTCCCGCTCCCCACACCTCGCGCAACAGATAGGCATGGGTCAGCACTTTTCCTGCGTTGTCTATCAATGCCGACAGCAACTTGAATTCGATCGGGGTCAGGTGCACTGGCTGGCCAGCGCGGTTGACCTGGCGCTGCGCAAAATCGACGCTCACGTCGCCAAACTCAAACGGCACGACGCCCGACTCGGGTACTGCGGCGGTACGCCTGCGCAAGTGAGCGCGGATGCGCGCCATCAGTTCGGAATTGCCAAACGGTTTGGTCAGGTAGTCATCGGCCCCGTTATCGAGCGCGCGCACTTTCTGCGCTTCGTCGTTACGCGCCGACAGGATCACGATGGGCATATCAGTCCAGGCGCGCAGCTGGCGGATAACCTCCACGCCATCGACATCAGGCAGTCCGAGGTCGAGGATGACCAGGTCCGGCCGGCATCGCTGCGCCGCAAGCAGTCCCTGCGCGCCGCTCGCCGCCTCGCTCACGCTGATGCCCTCGGCCTCGAGCGTCATGCGCACGAAGCGCCGGATCTGCGTTTCATCTTCGATCAACAGAATGTGGGTAAGCGGGGCGGCCATGCTAATCGAGCCCCGCCTGTGCGGGCGGAGAGCCCAGCGGCAGCGCGAAAACGAAGCGCGCGCCGCCTTGCGGGCGGTTCTCGGCGTGGATCGTACCGCCATGTGCTTCGATGACGGTGCGGCAAATCGCCAGACCAAGGCCAACGCCGGTGAGCGCCGATTCTGCAGCGCCGCGTGTGAACCTGGCGAAGATCTCTTCTGCCATGCCTGGCGTGATGCCCGGCCCATTATCCTCGACAGCCACTTGCACTGTATCGCCGGCCAACTGCGCGGTAATGGCAATTGCCGCGCCGCCCGCCGCGTACTTCGCGGCGTTATCGAGCAGGTTGCACATCACTCGCTCGAGCAGTACGGCGTCGAAATTGAGCAAGGGCAGCGACGGCGGAACGGCGACGTCGATGCGCAGGCCGGCCAGCATGCCCGCCTGTTCTTCCAGGGCGCTACCGACTACCTCTTCCAGCATTTGCCACTGCCGATTGAGCTTGACGGCGCCCGCGTCCAGGTTGGCCATGTCCAGCAGATTGGTCACCAGGCGATTCATGCGCAGCGCGGTATCCTGGATGTCCCGGGCCAGTTCACGGCCGGTTGCTGCCGGCAGCGCCGGACCGCTGGCCAGCGTGCTGGCCAGACCGACGATGGCGGCGAGCGGCGTGCGGATGTCGTGCGAAACGGCGCTCAGGAGGGAATTGCGAAGGCGCTCGGATTCAACGGAAAGCATGGCGTTCTGTGCCACGTCGACGTAGTGAACCCGTTCGACTGCCAGCGCAATCTGCGCCGCGCAGGTCTGCAGCAGGCGTTCCTGCTCCGGCGACGATACTTGCGGCGATGTCGACGGAAACAGCAGCAGCACGCCGCGCGTGCGCATCGGCGCGCGCAGAGGCAAGTAGCGGATGCCTGCCGAAATGGTGGCGTCCTCTCGCTCATACACCAGCCTGGCGATGAGCATTACCGCGTCGGCCACGTCGTTTCCGTTCTTTGCAAGGCTGCCATCCTCGCCGGGAAACAGCAGCATCGCCCGGCCATGGGAAGCTGCGCGCAGATGGCGTTCGCCGATGTCGCTGATTTGTTCAATGCTCAGCGCGCCAGAGAGCTCGCGCGACAAGTCGAACAAGGCATTGGCGCGGTGCTCGCGCTGCTGCGCGAGTTGCGCCTGGTGCCGCAGGCTGACCGTCAGGTGGCTGATGATCAGCGACACGGCCAGCATGATGGCAAACGTCAGCAGGTACTGCGGATCGCTCACCTGCAGCGATAAATAAGGATGGACCAGGAATACGTCGAAGGCCAGCACCGCCAGAAACGACGCCAGGATGCCTGGCTTGCGGCCAAAGCGAACGCTCACGAACGCCACCGCCAGCAAGTAGATGAGGATCAGGTTCGCTTCGGCCAGCGAACCGCGCAATGGGAACGCCAGCATCGTGGCCAGCACCGCTGCGCCCACAGCCCAGGCAAAGCCGAAGGGGCGCTCCGGCGTCGAATCAAATTTCAATCTGCGTTCCCAATTCAATGACGCGGTTGGTCGGTATTCGATAGAATTCGGCCGCATCGCGCGCGTTGCGCGACATGGTGGCGAACAAGGCATCGCGCCACAGCGCCATGCCGCCGCCGACCACGGGGATGACGGTCTGGCGGGCGATGAAGAATGATGTCTCCATCATGTCGAATGGCAGGCCGAGTGGCAAGGCCGCCTGCATCGCCTGGGCGATATCGCGCTCGTCTTTGAAGCCATAATATACATTGAGCTGGTAACACTGGTGCCCAAGTTCCTCCACGCTCACCCGGTCGGCCGCCGGAACAAAGGGAATATCGCGATTGAATACGGTCAGGAACACGATGCGCTCGTGCAGTATTTTATTGTGCAGCAGGTTGTGCAGCAACGGATGGGGCACGCCGTCGCCTTCTGCCCGGAAGAAGACGGCAGTGCCGGCAACCCGCTGCGGCGGGTGTTCGAACAGCGACTGCAAAAACTCATTGTGCGGAATCGCATGCTTCTTCAAGTTGGCGTACAACTGCGCGCGCCCGCCGCGCCAGGTCAGCAGCACCGTCATTGCCACAGCGCCCAGCAGTAAGGGGAACCAGCCGCCGTGCGCGATCTTGAGCGCGTTCGAGGCGAAAAAGGCGATATCGACAGCGAGGAAAAATCCCGTGGCGGCCCAGCACAGCAGCAGATTGTATTTCCATTTGTAGCGGATGACGAAGAACGTCAATATGGTCGTGGTCAGCATGGTGGCGGTCACCGCAATGCCATACGCGGAGGCCAGGCTGGTCGACGAGCCAAAGCCGACCACGGCGGCCAGCACGACGATTAGCTGAAGATAGTTGATGAATGGGATATAGACCTGGCCGATTTCCCGGTCGGACGTGTAAATGACGCGCATGCGCGGCAGGAAGCCGAGCGAAATGGCCGACTGGGCCACCGAAAAAGTCGCCGAGATGGTCGCCTGCGAAGCGATGACGGTCGCCATCGTCGCCATGGCGACCAAGGGATAGATGCTCCAGGCGCCCAGCTGGTGATAGAAAGGATTGGCCACGGCTTCGGGATGGGATAGCAGCAAGCCGCCCTGGCCAAGGTAGTTCAGCGCGAGCGCCGGAAACACCACCAGGAACCAGGCCAGCCGTATCGGTTGCTTGCCGAAATGGCCCATGTCCGCATACAAGGCTTCAGCGCCGGTAAAGGCCAGGAAGATGGCGCCGAGCGCAACAAAACCAAGCCAGCCATTGCCGTGCAAAAAGCGCAAGGCGTGCAGCGGATTGAGGGCGGCCAGGATGGCGGGATTGGCGACGATGTTCATTGCGCCCATGATCCCCAAAGCGGCGAACCACGCCAGGACAACGGGCCCGAAGCACTTGCCGATGCCGGCGGTCCCCTTGTGCTGCACCATGTACAGCGCCACCAGCACGGCCAGCGTAATGGGAATCACATACGGCTTGAATGCCGGGGTGGCGACCTCCAGCCCTTCAATGGCCGACAGGACCGAGATGGCCGGCGTAATCACGCCGTCGCCAAAAAAGAGCGCGGTGCCGCTCAGCCCGACCAGCATCAGGGGATAGAACCAGCGCGAATTGCGTGTGACCGAGGACATCGCCAGCGCCATCAGGGCCATGACGCCACCTTCGCCACGGTTGTCTGCCCGCAGGATCAGCGTCACGTACTTGAGCGAAACGATGATCGTCAAGCCCCAAACGATCAGTGAAATGACGCCCAACAGATTGGCCTGGTTGAGCGCCATCCCGTGTTCTTTGGAGAAAACTTCCTTGAGTGCGTATAGCGGACTGGTGCCGATATCACCGTAGACAATGCCAATTGCAGCCAGGCTCAGCGTTGCGAGCCCGCTCTTGTTCGATGCCGAAGCCATCGCGTTCCTTACTCGTTAGTCGAGCATGAACGATAGCGATTGGCTTGTAAAAATAGTGTATAGATTTGGGGGGAAGGCCGCGCTCCAGGCAGCACCATTTGAAATAATGTCTTACGACAATGGCGACCAGGGTGCCCGGCGGGATTACAATGCTCAACATTGCAATCTCCACCACAAAGGACCCATGAAGACGCTTCTCGTTCCCTTCCTGTTGTTGCTCGGCGCCGGCACCGGCGCCGCCGCGCCGGTAGCCGCCCCGCGGGTGGCCACCGTGGCCGAACTGGGCGACATGGCCAAGCGCTATGCGCCAGTCGACCTGCGCGCCGACGTCGCCGCCTTGTCGCCAGGCGACCGCACCGCCATCGCCAAACTGATCGAAGCGGCAAAAATCATCGACGTGCTGCAACTGCGCCAGCGCTGGAGCGGCAACGAAGCCCTGTGGAACGTGCTGAAAAAGGACACTACCGCGCTGGGCAAGGCGCGCCTCGATTATTTCTGGCTCAACAAGGGGCCGTGGTCCATCCTCGACGACAACCAATCCTTCATGCCGGCCGATTTCAAGGGCATCAAAGTGCCTGCCAAGAAGCCGGCCGGTGGCAACTTCTATCCGGAAGGCGCGACCAAGGAAACCCTGGAAGCGTGGATGAATGCCTTGCCAGCCAAGGACAAGGAACAGGCGCAGTGGTTCTTCACCACCATCCGCACTGGCGGCGACGGCAAGTACAAGACCGTCAAATATGCCGACGAATACAAGGCCGAGCTGGACAAGCTGGCCAAGCTGCTGCGTGACGCTGCGTCGGCAACTGACAACGCATCGCTGAAAAAGTTCCTGACCTTGCGCGCCGACGCTTTCCTGTCGAACGATTACCTCGCTTCCGACTTTGCCTGGATGGATCTCGATTCCCCGGTCGACGTCACCATCGGGCCTTACGAAACGTATAACGACGAGCTGTTCGGCTACAAGGCTGCGTTCGAAGCCTACGTCAACATCCGCGACCAGAAGGAAACCCAGAAGCTCGATTTCTTCAGCAAGCACATGCAGGAGCTGGAAGACAATCTGCCGATCGACAAAAAATACCGCAACCCGAAAGTGGGCGCGCTGGCCCCGATGGTCGTGGTCAACCAGGTGTATGGCGCCGGCGACGGCAATATGGGCGTGCAGACGGCCGCCTACAACCTGCCCAACGACGAACGCATCATCAGCGCGCGCGGCTCCAAGCGCGTCATGCTCAAGAACGTACAGGAAGCCAAGTTCAAGTCGACCCTGACGCCGATCGCCAAGCTGGTGCTGCGCCCCGAAGCGCAGGGCGACCTGCATTTCGATTCCTTCTTCACGCACATCCTGGCCCATGAAATCACCCACGGCCTGGGCCCGCACATCACCAAGAACAATGGCAAGCAATCGACCCCGCGCCAGGACTTGAAGGAAGCCTACTCGACCATCGAGGAAGCCAAGGCCGACATCGCCGGCCTGTGGGCGCTGGCTTACATGATGGACAAGGGCCAGCTGAAGGACACGCTGGGACAGGGCGAGGCGGCCGAACGCAAGCTGTACAACACCTTCCTGGCGTCGGCCTTCCGCACCCTGCATTTCGGGCTGACCGATTCGCACGCGCGCGGCATGGCGATACAGCTCAATTATCTGCTCGACAAGGGCGCCTTCGTGTCGCACGGCGACGGCACGTTTTCGACCGACTTCAAAAAAATCAAGAAAGCCGTCACCGAGCTCAACGGCGAATTCCTGACCATTGAAGCGACCGGCGACTATGCGCGCGCCACCAGCATGATGAGCAAGTACGTCGTGATTCGCCCGGACGTGCAAAAGGCGCTCGACAAGATGAAGGTCGTGCCCAACGACATCCGTCCATCGTTCAGCACTGCGGCGACACTGAAAGCCAAATAAGCATCTTTGCATTGCGCTTCACGATGCCGTTCAGCTAACAACTGGACGGCATTTTTTACGTCCGCATTGTTTGTTCATTATTGTTATTTTTCCGTGTGGAAATATATTTTGCAAAAGGGCTGTAGCGCGCTAAAGAATTGCCGATAGGCATGTATGGACCTCAAGAGGAAGCCGCCATGTTCAAGCACATTCTGATCGCTACGCTCAGCCTTTTTCCCGCCCTCGGCACTGCCGGCGCGGCGCTGACCGACATGGAGACCCGCTGGCTGAAAGCTGCCGCGCCAGTGCTGGCCTATTCCCAAAATATCAAACTGCCAATCGACATCATCGTGCAGCCGGTGGCGCGCCCGAACGACGTGCCGATGGCCGTGGGTTTCCTGGACGGCCGTTGCAAGCTGGTGCTGTCGATGCGCGGCAATCCGGACGCAGAAAAGGTCCTCGATCAAATCCCGCAAGGCGAACGCACCGTGCTGATGGAAGCGATGGCCGCGCACGAGATCGCCCACTGCTGGCGCTATGCGCAGGGCGCCTGGCACGCGCTGCCGGCCGGCTTCGAGTCAGGCGGCAACGAGAGCGCGGACCAGGCCCTGGTGCTGAACCGCCGCGAGGAGGGCTTCGCCGACCTGGTCGCGCTGGCCTGGACCAAGCGCCGCCATCCCGACAGTTATCAGAAGGTGTACGCCTGGCTGGCCACGCTGCGGACCGAACAGACCGTTGCCGGCGGCAGCCATGATACGCGCGCCTGGGTCCGGCTGGCGGCTGACGCCGCCGTGTTCAAGACAGCGGCAACGCCCTTCGAGGAAGCCGGCGGCGCCTGGAGCGAGGGGCTGCGCGGCGATGAATAAGCGCGCGGCGCTGCTCGTCCTGCTGGCCGCAGCGGCCTGGCCGGCGCTGGCCGCCACGCCCGCCACCGAGGCGCAATGGATCGCCGCCGCCAGCGCGGCGGTCGCCTTCGGCAAGGAGCAGGGCATGCCGATCGAACTGGAAGTGCGCGCCGGCGATGGCCTGCCGGGGCACACCCCGGTCGGCCTGCAGAGCGAGGATGGGCGCTGCACCCTGGTGGTGTCGGCGCGCGCCAATCCCAGCGCCGACCGCCTCAGCGCGATGGTCGACCCGGCCGTGCTCGAGTTGTTCCTGGCCGGCGCCGCCATGCACGAAGTGGGTCACTGCTACCGCCGCTTGAGCGGCTATCCGCACGGCGAAAAACTGCTGCCCATCGTGGCCTGGATCGGCCCGGTGAAAGCCTGGTTCGCGCGCCGCATTCGCACCGAAGAAGCGTTTGCCGACATGACGGCGGCGGCCTGGCTGGCGCGCTACCATCCGCAGCAGTTCGCGGCCGTCATGAACGAGGTGCTGAAGGTGCGCACCCGCTTTCGCGAACCGAAGCACGATACCCTGGTCTGGATCGAAAATGCCATCGTGCAAGGTCCCCGCGATGACGGCAGGAATTTGTTCTTGATGGCTGACCAACACCTGCTCGGTTATCGCTGATTTATTCCCCGGTATGTACGTTCTCGCACAGAAGCTGGTCCGATTGTGCAGTCCAATGTTGTACCAACAACCATATCAAAGGGACCACACCATGAAACCAATTACCGCTACCCTGCTGGCCGCTGCATTGGCCGCCGCCTTTTCGAGTGCCGTTGCCGCCGACCAGAAATCTGACACCGCCGCCTACCGCAGCATGACCCAGCAAGCGGCCGCCGACTACAAAATCGCCGCTGCCAAGTGCACCGGCATGAGCGGCAATGAGCGCGCCATCTGCATCGAGGAAGCCAAGGTCGCGCGCGCCCGCATCGACGCCGACGCCGTCGCCCAGCACAACAACACCGCCAGGCTGCGCACCACGGCGCGCACCGCGCTGGCCAATGCCGAGCATGCGCTGGCCAGGGTCAAGTGCACCGTGATGACCGGCGCCGAAAAAGACAGCTGTCTGTCGAATGCCCACTCGGTGCATGCGGCCGCGCTGGACGACGCCAAGGCTGACCGCAATGTGCGCGTGGCCGGCGCGGCTGTCGACGGCAAGGGTCTGATCGCCAGCACCACCAGCACCGAGCCGGCCAAGGCTGCCGCGGTCGACAAGTGCGCGCAGATGACCAATGGCCAGCGGACCGCCGGCTGCCTGGTCGACAGCAAGGACCGCTCGGTCGCCAACGCCGCCGCCCATACGCGCGACGCCGCTGCCAACGCCGCCGCCCATACGCGCGAGGCCGCAACCACTGTCGCCCAAAGGACCGAGAACGCCGCCGAGCGCGCGCTCGACAAGACCAAGGACGCCGGCGCCGTCGTGGCCGACAAGACCGAACGCGCCGCCGCCAAGACCGGCGCCGTGGTCGCCGATTCGGTGATCACCACCAAGGTCAAGGCCGACCTGTTCAAGGAGCCTGAACTGAGCGCGATGGCGATCCACGTTGAAACCGAGAAGGGCGTCGTCATGCTCAGCGGCTTTGTCGACTCCAAGGCTGATGCCGAAAAGGCCGTCCGCCTGGCCAAGAGCGTTGAAGGCGTGAGTCAGGTCAAGAGCGCCATCAAGGTCAAATAGCAGCAAGCGCGGCTGGACTGCAATGCCCGTTGTGGCATTGCAGTCACCAGTGGCGCGTTCGCTCATCGATTTTTGCTTGAGTGCGTCTGGTCCACGGTATAATTTTCTCGTGAACAGACTAGAAGCCTTCGGATACATTGCCGCCCAAGCCGCGCGTGGGGAGATCAGCCTCCCGACCAGTGTCAACGCCGCCCTGCGCCTGCAAATTGCCCTCGACAACCCCGATTGTCATATTGAAGACGCCATCAAGCTGGTGTTGGGCGAACCGCAACTGGCCGCGCGCACTGTCGCGCTGGCCAACTCGGCCGCCTTCAACCGCAATGGCGACTCCACCATTACCAATGTGCGTGCGGCGGTCATGCGGGTCGGCTACCGCAGCCTGCAAACGCTCGTTGCCAGCCTGGTGGTGCGCCAGTTCGGCAGCCGCATCGTCGACCCGGTGCTGCGCACCAAGGCCGAACAGCTGTGGGAGCACACTGCCCATGTGGCGGCGCTGGCCCAGGTCATCGCGCGGCGCGTCACCTTCATCAATCCCGATACCGCCATGTTCGCCGCCATCGTGCACGAGGTCGGCGGCTTCTACCTGCTCTCGCGCGCCGACGAGTTTCCCGGCCTGCTCGATGAAGATCCCGAAAAATGGGCCGAGCTGTGCGAGGAAGTGGTCAGCCGCGAAGTACTGAAAAAACTCGCCGTGCCGGAACAGGTCGCCAATTCCATCCTGGCGCTGCGCGACGGCTGGCTGACCATGCCGCCGAGCACGCTGCTCGATACGCTGCTGCTGGCCAACCAGTTCGCACCGGTGCCGTCGCCGCTGGGCGCGCGCGTCACGCAAATGCCCGAGCATGCCGATTCGGTGCTCGACTTCGTCATCGACGACGCGACTCTGCAAAGCATCCTCACCGAATCCGAGGAAGAAGTGCGTTCGATGAGCGCGGCCCTGCTGGTCTAGTGTGCAGGAACGGGTCCGCGCACGCGGGCCCATCCCAGTCCCATCCATTCATGGCAGGCATAAAATGAACGGTACAGTCCGCTCGCGCTCGGCACCAGCATCAGCGCCGACCATGGCATCCGAGAATAAAACAAGGTAGGCGCAGGGACCACCTCGATGCCGGCGCGCGCGAACTCGGCCTGCGCACGCGGCATGTGCATGGCATGGGTGACCAGCAGCACGCGCCTGACCCCGGCCGACTTCAGGATGCCGGCGCTGTAGACGGCGTTTTCAAAGGTGTCTTCCGAGCGGTCCTCGATCCACGCCACCGGCGTCTTGAAATCTTCGCGCAGCACGCGCGCCATCATGCCCGCCTTTGCTTCGACGCCGGGCCTGCCATTGCCGCCGCTGGCCAAGAGCGGCAGGCCGGTCGCGTGCTGCAGGTGGGCCGCGTACTGCAGGCGCACCAGCGCAACCTGGTCGGGCACGTCCTGGCCACCATATTCAGGCGCGCCTTCGACACTGCCGGCCCCCAGCACCACGATGGCCTGCGCCCCCGTGGCTTGCCGGACGTCGAGCGGCGCTGTCATGTTTTCCAGCGGCGCGAGCAGCAGGCGCGCGCCCGCATTGGTCGACAGCGCCAGCAGTACGATGACGCCGCCCACACTCAGTGCGCGCCCGGTACGCGGCCAGCGGCGCCGCAGCAGCCAACCGATGGCGATCAGTAGCAGCAGGTTCGCCGGCGGCATGAGCAGCATGCGCAGGGCGGCGCCGGCGAGTTGGCTCGGGTCCATTGATGGGGTGTGAGTAAAAGGTGAGCGATTATCGCAGGAGTGCTTACGAAGCGCCAAGTTTGTGCTTTTCGCGTTACAGTATTTGTAAATAAACAAAACCACGCGGGAGTATCGTATGAAATGGGAAGGCAATCGCGAAAGCGAGAATGTGGAAGACCGGCGCGGCGCCGGCGGCGGCGGCGGCTTCGGCCTGGGCGGGAGATCGATCGGCATCGGCACCATCGTCATCGCGCTGATCGGGTCGGCCGTGTTCGGGATCAATCCGCTGACCATGCTCGACATGCTCAGTGGTGGCGGCGGCGGGCCGGGTGTCGTGCAACAGGCGCCGATGAAGTCGACTCCGGCCAGCGACAAGCAGACCAAGTTCGTCTACGTGGTACTGGCCGATACGGAAGACGTCTGGAGCAAGTTGTTCAGCGAGCGCGGCGCCAATTATGCCAAGCCGAAGCTGGTCTTGTATACTGGCGGCACCAACACGGCCTGCGGCGTGGGGCAAAGCGCCAGCGGGCCGTTCTATTGCCCGGCAGACCAGGACGTGTATATCGACCTGAGCTTCTATTCGCTGATGCAGGAGCGCTTCGGGGTCTCTGGCGAATTCGCCCAGGCCTATGTCATCGCGCATGAAATTGGCCATCACGTGCAAAAGCAGCTCGGCACTTCCGACAAGGTCCGTGAGGCGCGCGAAAACAGTTCCGAGCGCGAAGCCAACGCCATGTCGGTGCGCCTGGAATTGCAGGCCGATTGCTTTGCCGGCGTGTGGGCCTTCCATGGCAACCAGGCACGCGGCATCCTCGAGCAGGGCGATGTGGAGTCGGCCCTGAAAGCGGCGGCCGCCATCGGCGACGATGCATTGCAGCGCCAGTCGCAGGGCAGGGTCGTGCCCGACTCGTTTACCCACGGCACTTCAGAGCAGCGAGCGCGCTGGTTTACCAAGGGCCTGGAAAGCGGCCAGATCGAGAAGTGCAATACCTTCGAAGCGCGCCAGCTGTAATCTGGCTGGCGCCGCGAAAGGGACGGGCTTTTGCCCGTCCTTTAATTTGGGCGGGGCGGTTCGATGCTTGTGCGATTTTCACACTTGCGCAATACTCTGGCGTCTGTACCGTCGTCCATTTCTCCATTTATGAAGAGCCCAACCATGACACCTCGCATCTCCGCCCTTGTTTTCGGACTCCTCCTCGGCGCCGCGCTCGCGCCCGCGCTTGCTTCGCCGCAGGACGCGCCCACCGGCAAGACCCTGCAAAAAATCGATACCGTGGTCGGCAAGGGGCGCGAGGTCAAGCCCGGCAGCCGTATCACCATGCATTACGCCGGCTGGATGTTTTCCCCGAAACAGCCGAAACAGCATGGCCTTCCGATCGACAATACGCCCAAGGGCAAACCGTTCACCTTCGTCCTGGGCGCGCCCGGCGTGATCAAGGGCTGGAATGAAGGCTTGCTGGGAATGAAGGTAGGCGGCAAGCGCACCCTGG
The DNA here is from genome assembly GCA_040388275.1 of Pseudomonadota bacterium. Lineage (GTDB taxonomy): Bacteria > Pseudomonadota > Gammaproteobacteria > Burkholderiales > Burkholderiaceae_D > Telluria_A. Next base: position 101,661 of record JAZKCA010000007.1, on the reverse strand, counting down.
TCGTCCCTGGCGAAATGGCCTTTGGAAAGCTTGGTATGAAGCAAGTTCCACCGAACGCCAACCTAATTTTCGATATCGATTTGGTCGATGTAAAGTAGGAAATTAGGCGTCGTATTTACCACGGGAAAGTTGTAATTCTTTTTCGCAATGCGCTGCGGGCGCTGGCATTGTCGAAGAACCTTACACTTCCCGAAATCAAACTTTCCTATCTGAATTAACTCCTTGAATTCATATGTTTTTTTCCTTTAGGCATGATTAATGCTAGAACAGCCAACATGCACTTTAATGTGCTGAAACTAGGGATGTGTTTTAGTCAAATAATTAAAAGGAAAAGAGATGCTAGTTCGGAAACTGTCTGTTAAAAAATTGGTAGGTTTGACCCTGGTCGCAGGCGCATTCCTGGCGACCGCATCGGCTCAAGCTGGGATCATTAAAGATGGCGAAGTTACCGCCGTCATCACCGCTGGTGCGCTGCCTGATACCCCGGCCGCCCACGTCGACGCGAATAACGCCGCGTCGCCATACTCGGGCGTTGTCAGCATCAACATCCGCTACGGCACCCCACGTCAGTCGTTCATCTGCTCGGGCGCTCTGGTAGGCAAGCGTACCGTGGTCTCGGCCGGCCACTGCGTCGACACCAACGGCAATGGCGCCCTGATCGATATCAACGCGCCTGGCAACGACGTGCGCGTGGTTTTCAACAGCAGCGGCAGCTTCAACGCCATCATGACCGCGACCAAGGTCTCGATGAACCCGGACTACAAAGGCTTCAACATCTGCCCGGATAGCACGGTCGGCTGCCTGAATGATGACGTTGCCGTCATCACGCTCGGTGCTGATGCGCCTGCTAGCGCCAAGATCTACAAGATCGCCACCAACGAAATGCTGATGGGAACCCAGATCACGATGGCTGGCTACGGCACCACCGGCAATGGCACGACCGGCTACGGCGCCGGTCCAGCGTTCGATGTCAAGCGCACCGGCCAAAACGTCACCGACCTGTTCGACCGTAACGACGAACTGGGCTTCACCGGCGATAAGGAAGTCTATTACGCCGACTTCGACGGCGCTGGCAAGGATACGTTCTGCACCAACTACGGCGTGTGCACCGCGCAACTGGCCAACGATAAAGAGTCGGGCATTGGCGGCGGCGACTCGGGCGGACCATCGTTCGTGAACATGTACGGCGAACTGATGCTTGCTACCAACAACACCTTCAGCGGCCGTTTCAGCGGCCAGGTTGCTGGTTCCTTCGGCACCTACTTCGGCGGCATGATCCTGGGCAGCTACGAGGACTACCTGAGCAGCGTATCGAGCGAAATTCAGTTCGTACCTGAGCCAGGCAGCTTCGCGCTGTTCGGTCTGGGCGCTCTGGCACTGATCGGCGCACGTCGCCGTCGTTCGGCCAAGTAAGCGTTTCAGTAGTGAGAAAAAAGCGGCCTGCGGGCCGCTTTTTTTTATGCCCGAACAATATGCACACTGGGCAAACATATGTCGGGAAACTTTACAGCGTCTGGGAAAAATTTCCACGCAATATTGTTAAGTCTTTGAAATGTTTGAATTATCACGAATAGGCACACTTCATGCTTAGTATTGACGTCGCTCATTAAAAATGCGCGGCATGGAGAGAGAGAATAGTCTAAAACTAAAAGGGAACATAATGTTTGCTCGGAAATCATATTTGAACATGCTGGCCACCGCTTTCGCAGCCTGCGTCGTCGTTGCCGCTTCGGCCCCAGCCTTCGCCGGTCCTATCGCGAACGCCACCTACAAGCCACTCATCAGCGCCGGCGCCCTGCCAGATTCGCCAGAAGCGCGCGTCGATCCAAATGCGCCAGGTTCGGCATACTCGGGCGTGGTCAGCCTGTACATCCAGTACGACGGCCAGGGCTACATCTGCTCCGGCGCGCTGGTAGGCAAGCGTTCGGTCGTCTCGGCCGGCCATTGCGTCGACACCGACGGCAACGGCAGCCTGATCGACATCAACGCACCGGGCAACCGTGTTCGCGTGATCTTCAACGTCGACGGCGCTTACAGCTCGATCATCACCGCCAGCAAGGTGTCGATGCACGCTGACTACAAAGGCTTCGGCAATTGCCCGGTCGGCGTAGACTCGTTCTGCCTGAACGACGATATTTCGGTCATTACCCTCGGTGAGGATGCGCCAGCTGGCGCCAAGATCTACAAAGTGGCCACCAACGGCATGGGCGAAGGCACCCGCATCATGATGGCCGGCTACGGCACCTCGGGTGATGGCACCGACGGCTTCTACGTCGATCCAGAATTCGATGTCAAGCGCACCGGCCAAAATTACGCCGACTTCTACGACCTCGACGACGAAGAAGGTTTCGCCAGCGGCCGTCAAGAAGTGTACTACGCCGACTTTGACGGCGCAGGCCGCGACACCTTCTGCGACTACGTGGGCATTTGCTCGCCAGTGCTGGCCAACGACGTTGAGTCGGGCATCGGCGGCGGCGATTCGGGTGGTCCATCGTTCGTCATGCTCAACGGTGAAATGACGCTGGTTGCCAACAACACCTTCGGCAGCAGCTTCATCTACGAAGATGGCCAGTTCGGCACCTACTTCGGCGGCATGGTTCTCGGCAGCTACGCGGACTACCTGTCGGCAGCCACCGATGGCCAGGTTACCCTGGTCCCTGAACCAGGCAGCCTGATGCTGTTCGGCCTGGGCGCGCTGGCGTTAGCTGGCGTGCGTCGTCGTCGTTCGGCAAAGTAATCTGGTTTCAAGCTAAAAAAAGCGGCCTGCGGGCCGCTTTTTTTTGTCGGTAAAAATGACAGCCCCTTGAATTGTTGAGTAAGCGACCAGCAAGCCCTTGATCGCACATGGTTTTTTTCTCGGCACAGTTCGTGCTGCAGGCACCCTCATGCACACGCTCAGGTGTGCCCTGCGAAATCAAACCAAAGGAAAATCATGCGAGCTAGAAAAATAATAGGGGTCACGCTGGCGGCCAGCCTGCTCTTTGCAGCGGCCGCTGCGAATGCCGCGATCATCACCAACGGCATTTTCACCCCCGCCATTACCGCCGGCGCGCCGCCCGACAGCCCGGCTGCGCGGATCGATCCGAATACGCCGGCCTCGCCATTTTCAGGCGTGGTCAGCATCAACATCCGCTATGACGGACAGTCCTTCATTTGCTCGGGCGCGCTGGTGGGCCGGCGCTCGGTGGTCTCGGCCGGCCATTGCGTCGACACCGACGGCAACGGCACCGTGGTGGACTTGAACGCCCCGGGCACGGATGTGCGCGTGGTCTTCAACAGCAATGGCACCTTCAATGCCTTGATGAGCGCGGTCGCGGTGTCGATGCACCCCGACTACCAGGGCTTTGGCAACTGCCCGGAAGGGGTCATCTCGTTTTGCGTCAACGACGATATCGCCGTCATTACCCTGGGCGAGGACGCACCTGCCAGCGCCAAAATTTACAAAGTGGCGACCAACGAATTGATGGAGGGAACCCGCATCATGATGGTCGGCTACGGCACCTCGGGCACCGGGGTGGACGGCTTTACCGTGGGGCCTGATTTCTTCATCAAGCGCAGCGGCGAAAACGTGGTCGACCTGTTCGACCTTGATGACGAGCAGGACTTCAGCGGTCGCAAGGAAGTGTATTACGCCGATTTCGACGGTGGCGGGCAGGACACTTTTTGCGACCTGTTCGGCGTGTGCACCCCGCAGCTGCCGAACAACCGCGAAGCGGGCATCGGCGGCGGCGACTCGGGTGGGCCGGCCTTCATCAGCATGTACGGCGAGCTGATGCTGGTGGCCAACAACACCTTCAGCGGCACCTTCGCCGGCCAGGTGCCGGGCAGCTTCGGCACCTTCTTCGGCGGCATCATCCTCGGCGAAGCGGCCGACTACCTGCTCGATGCCACCGACGGCGCCGTCGCCCTGGTGCCCGAGCCAGCCGGCGTTGCGCTGTTCGGGCTTGGTTTGCTGGCGCTGCTGGGCGGGCGCCGCCGTGGCCGGCCCTAGTTGACCTGGAAAGTACGGCTGGTGCCGCTCAAGCCATTGATGCTGCCGTTCCAGCCGTTCTTGTAGTCGCCGTAATGCCGGATCCGATATTGCCCGGTCGCGGCATTGGCCGGGATGTCCCACGAAATGGCGGCCTTCGACGAACCCCACACCGGATCGACACGCACCCAGCGGTAGATGGTGCCCCAGTCGCCGTCGTTGGCCACCGTGCGCCATGCCGCTCCATCCCAGCGCTGCACTTCCAGGAAGGTGCCGTTCTGGCGCAGATTGTTTTTTGGGTGCCCGGTCCAGAATTCGACGTCAACGCGCTGGCCGCGCACGTAGCTGGCATTTGCCTGCCGCACGACGTCGCCGAAGCTCTTGAAGATCGGCACGTTGTCGAGCACCACCCCGGTCTGGAACGACATCTGGCTGTTCGCCAGGTCGCGCGTGGCCGCGCTGGCCTGGGCCGGCAAGCCCTGGCGCAGCGCGCTTGCCAGCTCATGGTAGCTTTGCTGGTAGGCGCCCAGCGTCCACTTGCCGAAGTGGGTAGAGGCGCCTTCGTAGTGCTGGGCGTCGTATTCTTCCGGCGTGGTGACGTAGCCTGCATAAGCATTGGCATACCCGGCCAGCACCACGTGGGTCACGCCGGCGCCCAGCGCGGCCTTGACGGTCTCGCGCACGCGGCGCCCCGCCATGATCGTGAATTCGCCGGGCGCGGCCACGATGGCTAGCTGGCCGATGCGGATGATCGATACCGGCAGCACTTCGGGCGTCCATGGATACGGCGACTGGGTGCCGGTGGCCAGCATCACCGGCTTGACCCCGTGACAGTCGCGCACCCACTGCGGCGCGGGCAGGATGACGCCACCGAGGAAATTGAAGAAGGGGTTGCCCGCCATGTCGCCTTCATTGATGCCGTCCAGGCCGCGCCCGTCCTCGGTGCCGGCCGCGAAGGCGCTGCCCAGCGCGGCCGGACAGGTGCTGCGCGCGCTGCCGTCGGCAAAAGCGGCGCCCACGTTCACCCGCGAAAAGTCGATGAAGCGGTGCCGGTAGTCGACCGGCCCGGCCAGGGTTTCGAGCTCGCCGTTGTAGATCGACAGCGCCTTTTGCAGCTGGCGCTCGCCGATGATGCGCGTGTTGTCGAATTCATTGGCGGTGGGGCCGGTGCCGTCGAGGTTCAGATTGGGCGTCATGTCGCCCGCGTTCGATTGCGCGAAGGCGGCCACGAAGTCGCTGTCGGCGCTGTAGCGCACGCCCTTGAGTTCATGTTCCCAGCGCCAGGCCGCATAGCCCTTGTTGTCGGGACTGAGAAGTTTGTTGGTCGGCGACATGGACACGCCGTGCGTGGCGAACCAGCTGATCACGCCCACATCGGTAGCGCCTTGCTTGAAGCGCAGCACCGTCATGTCGGGATCGACCTGGCTGTTCCAGCGCGTGCGTTCGGCCAGGGGATTACGCAGGTAGGCCGGCAGCGAGCGATTGTTGCTCGCGTCCGTCAGCTGGCCCTTGCCGATTGCGATGGAGCCCGGTTTCAGGTCGCGGTGGGCCTTGTCGATCGCCTGCACGATGCCGCTGACGGCAGCGTCGAAGGTGCGCTTGTTGAAGCCGTAGGTCGTCATGTTGTACAGCGCATAGTGCGAAAAACCGCCCGCGCCCGAATGCGTATGGGTGGCCGAGAGGATCACGTTTTCAGGCCCATACAAGCTGCCGTACTTGGCCTGCAACTGGCGAATAACAGCTTGCTGCACGCCCTGGAACACCATGCCGAGGTCGTTGTTGACGAAGACCATGCGCTTGCCGCCGGCCTGGTCCTGCACGATGAAGGCGCGCGCCCGCTGGCGCATGTGGATGCCGCCGCTCACTTGCGAGAGCGAGGCATAGCCCATCATGCCCACTTCGGCGGCTTCGCCGGTGATGTCGGACATGCCGCGTCCGACCAGGAAGGGATCGGCGCTGGCCACGCCGGAGATGAGAGTTGCGGCCAGGCCCAGGGAAAAGCGTCGGAAAAGAATGTTCGTGTTCATGACAATCTCCTAGTTTTTGTTCGTGTGCCGTCAAAAACGCTTGGCCACGGATAGGATCACCGTGGTCCTGTCTACCTTCTTGCTGTTGCCATCACTATCGAGCACCACCGCCAGCGCGCGGTTGCGCAAAGCCGCGCCGGCCAGTTCCGCGCCGAAGTCCAGACCCCAGCGCGTGTGCACGGCGCCCAGGCGGTAGTCGACCAGGTCGCCGTCGCGGAAATTCTGCAGCTGTTGCAGCCCCAGGTGCGCCACCAGTTTGGTCTGTCCGCTGATCGGGTACTTGACGTCGACGTCGAGCAAATGCGAGCCGCCCGAGCGCTTGAAGCCGCCTTCGTAGCAGGCGATTGCCTTGCTCGGGTCGCCGCCCGCCAGCACCGCCGGCATATAGGTCGAACCGCAGATGGTAGCCGTGTTATTGCCGCGCAGGTCTTTGCTCATCACATACAGGTAGCGCGCTTCCACGATGCCATAGGCGAACTCGAACACGCCGTAAGTGGTGTCGAACTTGGTGTTGACCACACCCGTCGGCTCGCCCGTGGTCCAGTCGATGCCGGTAGGCGCATCGTTGACCTTGGCGCTCGGGAACCACTCCTGCGCCACGCCGACGCCGAAGTGCCAGCCATCGGACTTGCCCCAGCGGTAGCCCACGGCGCCGGTGACTTGCAGGCCATTGGTATCAGGGAAAATCTCCTTGCGCACGGTACCGAGTTGCAGATAGCCGAGGATGCCGGTTTCATGGACGGCCTTCAGGGTCAGCTCGGCGCCGGGCCGGTTATAGGTATCGGAAATGCCGCGGTTCTTGCGGTCGCTTAAAACTTTCGCTTCGATGTCGAGCGAATAGCTTTGCAGCACGGGCTCCTCGCCGGCGGCCTGCGCCAGGTTGAAGCTGCTGCCAAGGATGGCAAAACCGATACCGCAAACAAAATGCTTTTTCATGCTGTCTCCTGAAAATCGTTTTTATTGTTTACTCTTGCACCCGGCCGGGATGGCCGGCACGCGGGTCATGACTTCGGTTTCGCCCAGCAGTTCGGTACCGATGAAGGCCCGCACCAGCAAGGTGTTGTTCTTGGCGCGCACGATGCCCTTGTAGTTTTTCTTCGTGCGCGGATCATGGACCCAGCCGTTGCGCCAGGCATCGTCCTGCCAGGTTTTCAGCTTGGCGATCATGACGCCGCAGGCGTCCAGGGGCGTGCCGGCATCCTTGTCCCAGACGATCACGCCGCACAGCGCGTCCTTGAGGTCGGGGCAGGCCTTAAATTCGATCACCGCGGCCTTGTCCGCGCTGAGCCACAGGCCAGGGACGGTGTCCTGGGTGGCCCATGCCGGCGCCATGGACGCCCATGCCAGGATACTAATGACTACTTTTTGCATCATGTCCCCTTGTTGTCGGCAAACTTCATGGCATGGCCGGAAGGACCGGCCAATGCTGTGTGATGCGGTCCGACTCCATGACGACGATGTCGCCGAATTGCTGGAGTACGGCTTCGCTCTGGCGCGGACGAAGGAAAATAAAATCGTCCGCTTGCAACTGTTGTGCGCCCGATCCCAGCAGGGCTTGCTGGTTCGACGAGGTGCCATACAGGCCGCTCGGGGTCAGGCCGGCAGGCGACACGGGATCGGCCAGCCAGTTGCCGCCGTAGATGAAATACACGCGCTCCTGGTTGGCGTCCCACGCGCGCGCCAGCTTGCCGATCCACTCGACGCCATTCGGCATCAAAAATTGCGCCTGCGCCTTCAGCACTGGGGTGGCGATGAAGGCCGCCGGCGCCAGGTCGGCCAGCGCGTCGGTGTCGAAGTCACCCGGCTTGACCAGCGCCGAGCCGAGCGCCAGTTCGTTGGGCGCGCCGCTGCCGTCGTGCAGCTTGTAGGTGGGCGAACCGCCCGCGTTGAGGATCAGGCCCGCCGGCGCCACGCCCGCATGCAGGGCGCGCGTGGCGATGCCTGCATAGTCGCGGTAGATGGCGGCGGCGTCGGCCCGGGCGCGCGCGCGTACGCCCGGCAGGTTGGGCAGCTTGGCGAGGTGGGCGTCGTAGCCCATCATGCCGCTCCACTGCAAACGCGGCTCCGATTTGAAGATGGCCAGCATGTCCTGCAGTGCCTGCCGGCTGTCGATGCCGCCGCGGTGCAGGCCGACATCGATTTCAATATTCATGCGCAGCTGCAGCTGGCGCTCGCGCGCCAGGTCGCGATACTGGGCCAGCCGCTGCGGACTATCGACCAGCCACTGCAACTGGCGCGCCGGGTCGAAGCTCCCGCCCTTGAAGCTGGTGTAGAACGCGGCGGCGGCAGCGACCGGCAGCGGTTTACCCAGCAACAGATCGAGCGCGGGACGCTGCTGCGCCAGTTGCTGCAGGTAGGGCAGGTTGAACACCATCAAGCGGCTGGTGTTCATCTTGCCGGTCAGTTCGTCGAGCAAGGGCAGGCAGGGCAGCGACTTGGCCACCAAGCGCAATTGCATGCGCGTGCCGATATTGCGCATCACCTGGCCGGCATTGGCCAGCAGGCGGTCGCGGTCGATCACCATGGTCGGCGTGGCGATGCCGGCCGCGCGCAGTGCTGACGCGACCTGGGCGAAATAGGCCGCATGGGGCGCGCCGCGTGCGCGCGGGTGCAGCGCCAGGCCAGTGCCCGCCAGGCCTGCGCCGATCGCGGCGAGCACGGTACGGCGCTTCATGCGGCCACCCCGAACAGGGTGCGCAGGTGGGGGTTGAGCATGCGGCCGCGCGGATCCATGCGCTGGCGCAGCGCCTGGAAGTCCTTCCAGCGCGGGTACAGCGCGGCCAGCTCGGCGGCCGTGTAGTTATGCAGTTTGCCCCAGTGAGGACGACCGCCGTGCTTGCGAAATACCGGCCCGATCTCGGACAGCAGGTAGTCGTAGGCTTCGCCGTGCGCCGCGTGCACCGAGATCGAGCAGCTATCGCGCTGGTAGAAGGGACTGAGCCAGGCGTCGTCGCCCTTGATGAAGCGGAACTCGAGCGGGAAGAACACTTCGTTGCGCTTTTCCAGGGTGCGGATCACCTCGCGCACGCAGGCGATGCCCGCTTCGCGCGGCACGTGGCATTCGGTTTCGTTGAAGCGGGTAGGGCGCACGTTCGAGAGCAGGCGATGCGAGCGGTTGGTCGCTTCTTCGGACAGGCTCGGGTCGATCAGCTTGGCCGCGCTCCAGCGCCGCAGTTGCGGGAATTTGCCGAGCCAGTCGCGCAGGCGCCGCAAATCGCGCAGCATGTCTTCGTCCTGCGACGGCGGCATCAGGATCTCGCTGCCGGTGTAGGGATCGTGCGTGATGGCCGCGGCATAGCCGGTAAAAGGCAGGTAATAGAATTCGAAATGGCGATGCGTGCGGGCCAGTTCCGGCGCGCGTTCGAGCATCTCGTCGATGGGCCGCAGCCAGACTTTGCGGCGCAGGTTGTGCGCGGCCACCACCCGCATCGTGACCTGGGTGATCACGCCCAGGCTGCCGAGCGACACGCGCGCCGCGGCCATCTGGTCGGCGTCGCGGTCCTGATGCCATTCGACGAGCTCGCCCTGCGGCGTGACGATGCGCATCGCCATGACGTCGGCATGCAGGGCCGGCAGGTTGGCGCCGGTGCCGTGGGTGGCCGTGCTGATGGCCCCGGCCAGCGACTGCATGTCGATATCGGGCAGGTTGCGCAGCGCCAGGCCGGCGGCGTCGAGCTGGCGCGATACCTGGGCCAGGCGGGTGCCGCCCTGCAGCGTGGCGCTCATGGCGCCCTTGTCGTGGGCGCGCAGCCCGGCCAGGCGGTCGAGCGACAGGATGGTGCCGTCGGTTGGCACCAGCGGGCTGAACGAATGGCCGGCGCCCACGCAGCGCACGGCGCCGCTGGACGCGCGCAGCAGGGCGGCGATGGCATGTTCGTCGGCCGGCGCGGCCAGCGCGCGTGCCTGGCATTGCGCGCTGGCGGACCAGTTTTGCCATGCGATCGAGGATGCGGCTGGCGCGCCCGCTTGCACGCTGCGCAGCGGCAGCAGCCCGGCTGCCAGGGCCAGTGCGCCAGACTTCAGGAACAGCCGGCGGCGCGCCGTCATTGGGCTGCGCTCATGAACTGGGTCAGGGCGCGTAAATCGTCGGGTGAGCAGTCGTTGCACTGGCCCCTGGCCGGCATCGCATTGAAGCCCTCGGCGGTGTGCTTGAGAAGCTGGTCCATGCCCTTGGCGAGGCGGCTGTTCCAGTGCGGCGCGAAGCCGGTGAGCGGGGCGCCGCTGCCTTGCACCGCGTGGCACGCCATGCACGAGCGTTCGTAGCGTTCGGCCAGTTGGGCGTCGCGCGGACGCGCTGCCTGGACCCGCTGCAGGTCGGCGGCGGCCGGCTCCGTGGTCGATGCCGAACAGGCACACAGGCCCGCAACGATGAACATCATGCCTGGTACCGTTCGCATCCATTCCCCTTTTACAGAGCGTAATCATCAGAACAATGTTCCAGATAATAACGATGTATCAAAAATAAAACAACGTTTTATTTTTGTGGTGATATGGAAACTTCTAGGTGCGGAAGCGGTGCAGGATGCCGGTCATCAAGACGTCCAGCAAGTCTTCCAGGTGCTCGTCAAAGGCGGCGTGTTCAAACCATTCCTCGCTGTCGCCGAACACCAGCCGCAGCGAGGTCATGCCGTGCAAGCCTTCCCAGAAAATCTGGCCCATTGATTCAAGGCGGGCGCCGTCGACTTGCCCGGTTTCGGCCAGTTCCACGAAGAGCTGGCGGCCGAAGGCGTACGGATCCTGGGTCTGGTTGCCGTGTTCGACCATGGCGCTTTCGATGGGCGCGTGCGGCCGGCGTTCGAGAAACACCAGCGCGTACTGGTCGGGGTGGCGCATGCCGAAGGTGACGTAGGCGCGGCCGGCGCGCTTGATGTTTTCAATCGGGGCCAGGCCAGGCTCGGTGGCCGAGCGCATGGCCTTGGCCAGTTCGAGCAGGTCGCTGTCCATGGCCTGCGTAATGAGCGTCGCTTTGTCCTTGAACAGGGCATACACCACCGTGGTCGAAAAGCCCGCTTCCTCCGCCACCTTGCGCAGGGTAATGTTGCGCGCGCCGCCGGCTTTGATCAGCTTCCTGACGGCCTTGATGATGTCCTTGCGGCGCTGATCGGATTCCCTCTGCTTCCGATCTTGCACGCTGCTTGTTGCCTTCACCATGTGGTCGATCCCTAAAATAATTGCTTGGTACGCGGCCCGAGCCTATCAGAAAATGCCGTCAAATGTGCAAGTTCACATTGCGATGGGTAATTGGGAAGACCTGTTGCGGCAATTCGTGTCATCATGTTTTATCCACTGGAGTTCCGATGCGCCGACCTGCTGTCACCCTCATTTCCATTGCCGCCTTGCTGTTGCTGGGGGGCTGTTCAAGCCCGCCGCCGAAGGTTGATCCTGCGCTTCAGTTCATCGATCAGACGCAGCTGCCGCCAGCCGATGTCAGCCTCGCGATCCCCGGCCTTGGGCCGTGTACTGACAACCCCGACCGTACGCTGCGCCTCGCTTCCGGAGAGCCGGTGACGGTGCTCGTGCATGGCTGCTTCAGTTCGTCGGGGCGCTTTCGCGCGCTGGCCCAGGTGCTCGCCTTCCACGGCCAGCAGACAGCCTGCTTCACCTACAACGACCGCGACAAGCTGGCCCTGAGTGCCGGCCTGCTCAAGGCCTCGCTCGACCAGCTCGCGCAAAAAACGCAGAACAAGCACATTGCCCTGATCGGCCATAGCCAGGGTGCGCTGATCGCGCGCAAGGCCATGGTGGACGATGAAAAAGTCGGCCGCGCTGCGAAGCTGCGGCTGGTGACGGTGTCGGGACCCTTCGCTGGCATTGCGGCGGCAAAGACATGCGGCAATCCTGTGCTGCGCACGCTCTCGCTGGGCATCGTCGGCGCGATATGCCAGGCGGTGACGGGCGATAAATGGTCGGACATCACCGACGCCTCGCCATTTATCCAGGTGCCCGGCAAGCTCGATGGTCAAGTGCAGGACTATTTGAAAATCGTGACCAATGAAAGTGGAAGCTGCAGGCGGGCCAACAAGGGCGGCTGCGCCGAATCGGATGATATTTTTTCGGTGGCGGAGCAACGCAACCGGGTGGTCGACAGCGACCCGCTGGTCAAGATCATTGAAGTCAAGGCGGGGCATGTGGAAATCGTGGGCGACACGCGCGTGGCGCCCGCCAAGCTGATCGGCATACTGCAGGAAAACGGCATCATCAGGCCGACGGCGCCTGGCCGCACCGACAAACTCGGGCAGCTGCTGACGACTTTGTATGAGTCGGATTAAGAATCGGTGTGACAGGCGAAAGAACGATACGTCACCGCTAATTGTTAGCTCAAAAACCGTCGTCCTCGCGCAGGCGGGGACCCATAACACCTGGGCTCCGCTCGTCATCGGAATTTGACCACCGGTGCTATGGGTCCCCGCCTGCGCGAGGACGACGGCTTAACACTGAGCGGTGACATAAAAAAACGGCCCGCCGAAGCGGGCCGTCCATTCCTTCTACAACATTGCTTACTTGCCGCCGGCCGGTGCCGCTGCCGGAGCCGCCGCTGCCTTCTTGGCCGCGCCTGCGAAGTCGCCTGCGTACACGTGCAGGTATTTCTCTGGCTGGATGTACTTCTTGATCGCGGCGTTCACCTGCTCAAGCGTGACAGCCATGATCTCCTCATCGAGTTTGCCTGCGCGCGCGTAGGTACGGCCCGCCTTGAGGTTGGTGACATGGCCGTTGGCCAGCGCGACATCTTGCGCACGGCCGGTCTGGCGTTTCTGGATCTGGCCCTTCTTCGCCGCGTCGAGTTCAGCCGCGGTCATGCCGTCGCGCACGTAACGCTCGAGCTCTTCCTTGACTCCAAGCTTGACGCGCTCGAGGTTTTGCGGCGCATAGATTGCATACAGGCCGAGACTGCCGTTCTGCTCGAACGCCGACGCGCTCATGAAGCTGCCGGCGCCGTAACTGATGCCGTCTTTCTGGCGCAGGCGGCTGAACATGCGGGAATTGGTACCGCCGCCGATGACTTCATTGATCAGCAGGAGGGTAGCGTAATCCGGGTCGCTGTCCTTGACCTTGATTGGCAGCGCGGCCAGGTAGAAGGCGTTGGCCTTCTCAGGCGTTTCGGCCTGGAGCGAATTCGGCTTCGCCATTGGCGCGTTTTCCGCAAGGCGCGTGAACTTGTTTTTTGCAGTCCAGTTGCCGAACAGGTCTTTGACCTGCGCCTCTACCTGCGCCGCGTCGAAGTCGCCGACCAGCGCGAATTTGGCGTTGTTGGCGCCGTACATGTTCTGGTGGAACTGCTTTGCGCCCGCCACCGTCGCGGCCTTGTACAGGGAGATTGAATCGTCGGCGGTGCCTTTGTAACGAACGTCGCCCTTCTTGAACTGGTTCAGTTCAATGTCGACCATGCGGCTGCCCACGGCTTGCGGTTCGTTGCGGGAGCCTTCGATCCCGGTCAGGTTCTCGGCGCGCAGTTGTTCGAACTCGCTGACCGGGAAGGTCGGGTTGCGCAGCACGTCGCGCATCAGTTCCAGCACCTCGGTCAGCTTGCTACGCGAGGTCTCGAAACGCACGGTGACCCTGCCGGCCTTGCCGTCGATCTCAAGCTTGGTCTTGAGGGCGTTGAGGCGGCTGGTGATGTCGGCGCGGCTCATCTTGCCGGCGCCACGCGTGAGCATGTCGGCGGTCAGGTCGGCCACTGCGGCCTGGCCGAACAGGGTTTTTTCGTCGCCCAGTTCGAGTTCGAACTGGCCGTGCACGCTTGCGGCGCGGGTCTTCTTCGGCAGCAGCGCCAGCTTCAAGCCGTTCGGCAGCGTTTTGACGGTGGTGCGCTTTTCGATATTCGCCGGGCTCACGTCGAATGCTTCGCCTTCGGCGACGGCGGCCTGGCCCTGGTAGTTGGCGACCAGCTTGGCCACGTCCGGCGTGGCCGGGGTGACCGTGCGGTCCGATTCCTTCATCGGCAGGAAGCGGGCGAAGGTCCGGTTGGTTTCCTTAAAATAGTTCTCGGCCGCTTTTTGCACGTCGGCCAGCGTCATCGCTTCGATGCGGTCGCGGTTCAGGAAGAACAGGCGCCAGTCGCCCATCGCGATCGACTCGGACAATTCGGTGCCCAGCGCCTGCGGGTCATTGATGGTCTTGTCGATGTCGTTGAGCAGACTGGCCTTGGCACGACCCAGCTCTTCGGCGGTAACAGGGCGCTTCTTCATGCCTTCAATATGATCGAGCATGATCTTGCGCGCTTCGTCGACCGACTGGGCCTTCGACAGCTCGGCAAAGAATACGATGTAGCCCGGCTCGGCCAGGGCGAATGGCCAGTTGCTCACGCTGACGGCCTTTTTACCTTCGACCATCGATTTGTGCAGGCGCCCGTTCGGGCTGCTGGACAACACTTCTCCGAGCACGGCGATCGCAGTCGAGTCGCCATGGGAGCCCGCTGCGGTCGGGTACAGCACGGCGGCCAGGGTCTTGTCGCCGATGCGCTTGACCGTCAGTTCACGCGCGCCGTCGCGCGGGGCGTCGGTCGTGTAGGTCGGGCTCAGCACGCGGGCAGGGCGCGCGATCGGCGCGAAATTTTTCTCGATCAGGGCCAGCGTCTTGACGGGGTCGAATTTGCCGGCCACCACCAGCACCGCGTTGTCCGGCTGGTAGTACTTGCGGTAGAAGTTCTGCAGGTTCTCGATCTTGACGTTCTCGACGTCGGCACGGGCGCCGATCGTGCTCTTGCCGTAGTTGTGCCAGTCGTAGGTGACTGCGGTCATCTGCTTCCACAGCACCATGTGCGGGTTGTTCTCGCCGCTTTCCATCTCGTTGCGCACGACCGAGAATTCCTTGTCCAGCTCCGAGCGCGCGATGTTGCTGTTGACCATGCGGTCCGCTTCCATCGCCAGCGCCCACTCGAGGTTGGCCTCGGTCGCGGTGAAGGTTTCGTAGTAGTTGGTGCGGTCCAAGAAGGTGGTGCCGTTGAACTGCATGCCGCGCTTGCCCATCGCTTCCATCAGGTTGCCGCTGGTCGGCGTGCCCTTGAACACCATGTGCTCTAGCAAGTGGGCCATGCCGGTCTCGCCGTAGTTTTCGTGGCGGCTGCCGACCAGGTAGGTGATGTTGACGGTGATGGTTGGCTTGGATGAATCCGGCGCGAGGAGCACGCGCATGCCGTTCGGCAGCGTGTATTCGGTGATGCCTTCGACAGTGCTCAGCTTCGCAGCCTTGACGGCGGAGGCTGGCGCGGCGGCGTCGGCGGCTAGTGCCGGCATCGAAAAGCCGAGGGAAAGGGCGAGCGTGAGGACTAAGGGTTTGAGGCGCATGCAGACTCCAGGTTGACCGGTGGCCGGTTCGATTGATCGATATGGCGCGCATTGTGTGCGCGCGTGCCGCGCGATTGTGCGCAGGCATGCGATTCAACCACGCGGGGAGAGCGGCTGTCCATACTTATTGTGTTTTTCATCACTTGCTTGCGGCTGCGGCGCTAGAATGCAAAAAGCCCACGAACGCAAATTCGTGGGCTTGATACATATTCGTGGTAGGCCGTGCGGGATTCGAACCTGCGACCAACGGATTAAAAGTCCGCTGCTCTACCAGCTGAGCTAACGACCCGAAGAGGCAGCATTATATACGACAGATCCGTTTTTCGCCAGAAAGTTTTTGAGCGAGACCTCTAGCTGGTCAGACGCGACGTCACTTTCAGCACTTCCTCGGCCGTCGTCACGCCCTCGATGATCTTGTAGGCGCCGGCGATGCGCAGCGGCTTCATGCCGTCGCTGACCGCCTGTGCGCGCATTGCGGCCAGGTCAGTCTGCTTGCCGATCATATTCGTGAAATTTTCCGAAATCGTCAGCAGCTCGTACAGGCCGGTCCGCCCGCGGAAACCGGTCTGCCGGCATTCAGGACAGCCGATCGCGCGGTAAATCGTGGTCGGTTTGGGGATGTTCCAGGCGCCGCCGATGCTGTGCCAGATATCGTCGTGCAGTTCGCCGTCGGGCGACTTGCAGTGCACGCACAGGGTGCGCACCAGGCGCTGCGCCATGATGCCGATCAGGGTCGCTTCGAGCAGGTAGTGCGGCACGCCCAGTTCCAGCAGCCGCATCACGGCCGAGGGCGCGTCGTTGGTGTGCAGCGTCGACAGCACCAGGTGGCCGGTCAGCGCGGCCTGGATCGCCATTTCCGCGGTGGCCAGGTCGCGGATCTCGCCGACCATGATGATGTCCGGATCCTGGCGCATCAGCGCCTTGACGCCGTCGGCGAAGGTCAGGTCGATGTTCAGCGTCACCTGCATCTGGTTGAACGAAGGCTCGACCATCTCGATCGGATCCTCCACCGTACACACGTTCACGTCCGAGGTGGCCAGCGCCTTGAGCGTGGTGTACAGGGTGGTGGTCTTGCCCGAGCCGGTCGGCCCGGTCACCAGGATGATGCCGTGCGGGCGGCTGGTCAGGCCGTCCCAGCGCTGTGCGTCGTCGATCGGGAAGCCCAGTTCCGGCAAGGTCTTGACGACCACGTCGGGATCGAAAATCCGCATCACCACTTTTTCGCCAAAGGCGGTCGGCATGGTCGACAGGCGCAGCTCGACTTCCTGGCCGGCCGTGGTGCGGGTCTTGATGCGGCCATCCTGCGGGCGCCGCTTTTCGATCACGTCCATGCGCCCCAGTAGCTTGATGCGCGCCGTCATGGCGATCATCACCACCGCCGGCACCTGGTACACCTGGTGCAGCATGCCGTCGATCCTGAAGCGCACCGAGGCGATCTCGCGCTTCGGTTCGAGGTGGATGTCCGATGCGCGCTGTTCGAAGGCGTACTGCCACAGCCAGTCGACGATGTTGACCACGTGCTGGTCGTTGGCATCGAGCTTGTTCGACTTGCCCAGTTCGACCAGCTGCTCGAAGTTGTTGCGCAGCGCCAGGTCGTTACCCTTGGACTTGTTGGCGTCCTTGATCGACTTGGCCAGGCTGAAGAACTGCGAAATATACTGCGCGATGTCCAGCGGGTTGGCGATCACCAGCTCGATGCGGCGCCGCGAGATCTGTTCGATCTGCGCCTGCCACTCGGTCGAGAACGGGTCGGCCGTGGCCACGATCAGGCGCGTGGGCGTCAGTTCGACCGGCAGAATGTTAAAGCGCGCCGCATAGCTGGCCGACATCACGTCGGCCACCTTGGTGAAGTCGATCTTCAGCGGGTCGATGCGGATGAAGGGCAGGCTCACTTTGGCGGCCGCCCATTCGGACAGGACGTCGAGCGTCAGCAGGCGGTTGGGCGGCTGCGCCGACACCAGTTTGCACTGGGCCACGGCCGACAGCGGATGCATGGCGCCGACCGCATTCTTGAGCAGGTACTGGGCCTGTGTGAACTGCGCCTTGACCTTGTCCTTTTCAATGATGCCATCGGCCAGCAACCAGCTGAAAATAGTCTGCAGGTCAAACTTCTTGGCCTTGCCTTGTGGCGCGTCGGGGGCGTCCGCTACTGCCTTCTTCGTTTCTGCGTTCAAGCCGGTTCTCCAAGTGCCGCTACTGGTTTAGGCTGCCGCCTGGATGCCCTTGACCCACGACTTGGCCGGCAGCTTGGTGCTTGCGACGATCTGCGCGGCGCGCGCGGCTAGCGTTGCCGGGTCGAGTGCGGGGCGTTGCTTGAAGCAGATCGCCACCACATTACCATCGTGGACTTCAGGCAGGCAAATGACGTGGTCGAAAGCGAATTTCATGGCCTTGATATTCTTGGCAAAGCTGGGGTGGTCGCCGAACAGGTTGACCGTCATGATGCCGCCGTCGGCCAGGCAGGCGTTGCAGGCCAGGTAGAACTCGGGCGTGTCCAGTACCGGCCCGCGCGCGGTGGCGTCGTACAGGTCGCACTGCAGCACGTCGAACGCTTCCAGGTTGGCCGGGTCGTTGACGAAGTCGAGCGCGTCCATCTCGAGCACGCTGAGGCGCTCGTCATCGGGCGGCAGCTTGAACATCGACGCGCACACGGTGATGACGGCGGCGTTCAGTTCCACGGCCGTCACGCGCGCCTCGGGAAACTGGCGGTAGCAGTATTTGGTCAGGGTGGCGGTGCCCAGGCCGAGCTGGGCGATGGAGCGCGGCTGCTCGATGAACAGCATCCAGGCCATCATTTGCTGGGCGTATTCGAGTTCCGGCCAGTCGGGCTTGCGGATCCGCATCGCGCCTTGCACCCATTCGGTACCGAAATGCAGGTAACGCACACCGTCCTGCTCGGACAGGGTCACGCGCGCGAATTTGGGTTTGCGCGGCGGACGGCGCGATGATTCGACTTGTTCGATGGATTTTCTTTTGATGAGCATAGGGAGGCCTGGTTCGATCGCCCTATTATCAGCGGATGGCTTGCGGGAGTGCAAGCGAAAGCGTAGCCGTCGCGCACGCGGGGACCTATGTTGAATACGCTCAGCATGGGTCCCGACCAGTCGGACCGCCGCATGCGCGAGGACGACGGTGCTTCTACTGCATCCGCTCCGGCTCAACCGACACGCGCAGCCGAATGCGCTGCCCTGGGTCGCGGTCCATGATGCTGGTATAGCTGCGGCCATGGTAGTCGTAGGTCACGTTATACCCCATGGTGCGCGATTCCCAGGCGTCGACCAAGCGGCACTGGCGCACCGCCTGTTCGCCCTGGTATTGCGGGTCGTTGACCTGGCGCCCCTGGTTGTCGACCCGGTCGCCGACCACGGCGCCGGTCACTGCGCCCAGCGCCGTGGCGGCCGCACGACCGCTGCCGCCACCCACCTGGTTGCCAATAATGCCGCCGGCGATCGCGCCGATGATGGCGCCCCCAGGGCTGCGCTGCTGAGGCTGCTGATAGACCGGCGCCTGCACGTATTCGGTGCGGCATTCTTCGCGCGGCTGGCGCACCTGCTCGACGCGGGGCTCCACCCGGGTCACGCGGGCATATTCCTCGAACTCGGCCGCCTGGGCGGCGGGCAGGGCAAGGGCGCCTAGCGCGCCGAATAACAATGTCATCTGGATCTTCATGGCTTTACCTCGTAATTAATGGTGGCAAACTGGGGTCAAGCGGCTTTCGCCATCGTGTCTATGTTATCCCTGCCAATTCACGTCGCGCAGCCGCCGTGGCAACAAGATGTAACAGTAACTGGCGCTATGCATATGTCGCTGCAGAATGGAATCGCTGTAAAAGCCCGGTAATTTTAGGTAAAACCTTCTGTTTATTAACAAATATTGCGTTTGAAATCACATTCGGGTTGATTCAGCTTACACAACACGTTACCCTTACACGGTTAGGGGGTATATTGGCGGGTGGCAACCATAGACCCACCCGACACACCAGGACCACCGAGGGGAAAAATGAGTTTGTTGATAACTGTGCCGCCCAACCTAGTACAGTCCATCCGTGCATTCCGTGTCGTGGAACTGCAGGAGGAGGCAGTGCGCCTGGGTCAGCATTTTCTGTACGCGCATTGCGCCAATACCCTGACCAAGCAGCAGGTGTGCGGCCGTATCGCCGAAAGTTTTCAGTTTCCTAAACCATGCGGCAAAAATTTCGATGCGCTCAAAGAGTGCGTGACCGAGACCATCAACAAGGCCGGGCAGCAGCCAGGCTTCATCGTCGTCATTGAGCAATTGCCGAATACCCAAAAATTCGACAAGGAAGCGCGCGAGACCCTGCTCGACGTGTTCCGTGACGCGGCCGATTACTGGGCCGAAAAGAAGGTGCCTTTCCGCGTCTTTTACTCCTTCGAGTAAGTTTTTCTCGACTGCTGCACTGCAACATATTTCTCCCGGTTTCTTGGTCCGGCCTGCCGCTCAGGGTACAATGCCGCCTTATGAAAAACATTGTGATCCTTATTTCCGGTCGCGGAAGCAACATGGAAGCGGTCGTGCGTGCAGCACGGGCCGAGCAATGGCCGGCGCGTATTGCGGCGGTAATCAGTAATAAGGCCGACGCTGGCGGACTGGCGTTCGCGCGCGAGCACGGCATTGCCACCGCCGTCGTGGCCAATAAGGATTTCGCCAGCCGCGCCGAGTTCGACGCCGCCTTGCAGCAGGAAATCGACAAGCACGCCCCCGACCTGGTGGTGCTGGCCGGCTTCATGCGCATCC
Organism: Pseudomonadota bacterium; assembly: GCA_040388275.1. Taxonomy (GTDB): domain Bacteria; phylum Pseudomonadota; class Gammaproteobacteria; order Burkholderiales; family Burkholderiaceae_D; genus Telluria_A. Next base: position 81,625 of record JAZKCA010000007.1, on the reverse strand, counting down.
TCACGCCGGCCTTTGTCGCGCATTACGAAGGGCGCATGCTCAATATTCACCCCTCGCTGCTGCCCCTGTTTCCCGGGCTGCACACGCACCAGCAGGCGCTTGCCGCTGGCGAACGCGTGCACGGCGCGACAGTCCATTTCGTCACCGCAGAACTCGATCACGGCCCGGTCGTTGCCCAGGCCCAGGTCGAGGTGCTGGCCGGCGACACTGAAGACACACTGGCCGCGCGCGTGCTGGTGCAGGAACACCAGCTGTACCCACGCGCGATCCGCCTGTTCATCGAGGACCGGCTGAGCATTGCCGACGGGCTCGTCAGCACTGCAGAACCAATAAGTCATTAACCAAGGAATTCCATGAGATTGCCACCAGCGATACTCGGCAATACTGAAGAAGTATTGCGCGAGATTTTGCGTTTTTCGGCCCCCGCCGATTCCACCTTGTCGCGCTACTTCAAGGATCACCCACGGCTGGGTTCGCGCGAGCGCGGCGCCGTTGCCGAAGGTATCTACGCGATCCTGCGCAACAAGTCCTTCTTCACCGACTTCGCCGAAGCGGGCCAGAGCCCGACCATGCGCCGCCTGACCATCCTCGGCCTGGCCGAAGCGGTAGGCGTCGATTCGCTGGGCGGCCTGACCGAAGAGGAAACCGCTTTCCTGGAACGCATCAAGGAAATCGACCGCACGCTGATGCCGGCGCAAATGCGCTCGAACCTGCCGAAGTGGTTGTTCGACAAATTTGTCGCCCAGTACGGCGAAGCCGAGACCTTGCTGCTGGCCGACGCCCTGAACCAGCCGGCGCCGCTGGACTTGCGCGTCAATTCGATCAAGGCCACGCGCGACGAAGTGCAGGCCGGCCTGCTGGACGCGCCGATCAAGTCCGAGCCGATGCCTTATGCTCCGCTGGGCCTGCGCGTGCTGCGCAAGCCAGCCCTGCAAAATCTGCCGCTGTTCAAGAGCGGCGCGATTGAAGTGCAGGACGAGGGCAGCCAGGTGCTGTCCCAGATCGTCGGCGCCAAGCGCGGCGAGATGGTGGTCGATTTCTGCGCCGGCGCCGGCGGCAAGACGCTCGCGCTGGGCGCGCTGATGCGCAACACCGGCCGTTTGTACGCCTTCGACATTTCCGAGAAGCGCCTCGCCAAGCTCAAGCCGCGCCTGGCGCGCAGCGGGCTGTCGAACGTGCATCCGGTGCAGATCGCGCACGAACGCGACGCCAAGATCAAGCGACTGGCCGGCAAGATCGACCGCGTGCTGGTCGACGCGCCGTGCAGCGGCCTGGGCACCCTGCGCCGCAATCCGGACGTGAAATGGCGCCAGAAAGTCGAAGCCGTGGCCGAGATGCAAGTCAAGCAAGCGTCGATCCTGGACGGCGCGGCGCGCCTGCTCAAGGGCGGCGGCCGCCTGGTGTATGCCACCTGCAGCCTGCTCGACGAAGAGAATGATTTCATCGTCACCCAGTTCCTGGCGGCGCACCCGGAATTCGACCTGGTTCCAATGAGCCAGGTTTTGGCCGAGCAAAAGATCGACCTGGACATGGGCGACTACCTCAAGCTGCTGCCGCACAAGCACCAGACCGACGGTTTCTTTGCGGCCGTCATGCAGCGCAAGCCGATCGAAAAGAAAGCTCCCAAGGAAGCGCCCGCCGACGACACCGACGCGGAAGCGGAAGACTAATCCACCTGCCAGCCCATGCAATTTTCCAACCTGCTGTCCGACCTGATTGAAGATATCAACAAACCGGTGATCCTGTGGCAAGCCGGGATCATCGCGGTGTGCGCGGCAGTAGGGTGGTTGAGCGCGCGGCTGGTGCGCAGCGCCTACGCCGATCCGGCCGACGGCAGCGTGATGCGCCAGGGTGTGGTCACCTTCGGCCACGTGCTCACGCCGGTCCTGATTGCGCTGCTGGTCTGGCTGGCGCAATTCATCGCCGTGCCGTTGCTGGGCAAGGTGCACCTGCTGCGGGTTGCCTTGCCGCTGTTCGCTTCGATGGCCGTGATTCGCATGGCCTTCTACCTGTTGCGGCGCGCGTTCGCGCGCCACGGTCCGCTGGGCGCGGCCCTCGTTACCTTTGAAAAAATCTTTGCCTTGCTGGTGTGGCTGGCGTTCGCCTTGTATCTGACCGGCATGTGGCCGGACGTCTTCAAGTTCCTCGATAGCAGCACGCTGCCGCTGGGGAAGAACGATGTCAAGCTGTCAGCCATTTTGCAAGCGATCGTCTCGGTGGTGGTCCTGCTGATGCTGGCGATGTGGGCCGGCGCGGCGCTGGAAGAACGCCTGATGGGCGTGGCAGGTCTGCACAGCTCGCTGCAAGTGGTCATGGCGCGCATGGGCCGCGCCGTGCTGATCGTGGTGGCCGTGCTGGTCAGCCTGACGCTGGTAGGCATCGACCTGACCGTGCTGTCGGTGTTCGGCGGCGCGCTCGGCGTCGGCCTTGGACTGGGCATGCAAAAGATCGCCAGCAATTATGTGTCGGGCTTCGTGATCCTGATCGAGCGCAGCCTGACCATCGGCGACATGATCTCGGTCGATAAGTATTACGGCAAGGTCAGCAAGATCAATACCCGCTACACCATCCTGCAGGGACTCGATGGCGTCGAGACCGTGTTGCCGAACGAAATGCTGATTTCCGGGCCGGTGCAAAACCAATCCTTGTCGAACCGCGCCGTGCAGTTGTCGACCCTGTTGACGGTCGCCTATGACAGCGACCTCGATGCCGTCATCGCGCTGCTGGAAGCGGCCGCGCGTGACACGCCAAGGGTGCTGGCATCGCCGGAACCGGGCGTCGCACTGAAGAAATTCAGTGCCGACGGCTACGAACTTGAGCTCGCATTCTGGATCGAAGATCCGGAAAACGGCCGCGGCGGGGTCATCTCGGCCGTCAACAGAAAAGTCTACGCACTGATCCGTTCGGAGCACATCCAACTTGCCTATCCGGCACGCGACACGCGTGCACTGGATGCGCAAATGGTGTCCGTATTGACAGGATTGTCTCGTTCCTAACGAGAAATCATTGTTGAGAAGAGTGCCGTGCATCATCGTATGCGCGTAAAATAGAGGAATCCTTCAGTCCGCTTAAATTATTAGCAAGGCGGGGTGAAACGGGCCACTATTTTGGAGCAGTAATGACTTTGTTAAGTACCATCCTCGATTTTTTGTCAGGCGGCATTTTTAAGCTATCTGCCTGGCAAGTGGTGATCTACACGCTGGTCGTGACTCACATCACCATCGCCAGCGTCACCATTTATTTGCACCGCCACCAGGCGCACCGCGCGCTGGACCTGCACGCTCTTCCGAGCCACTTTTTCCGCTTCTGGCTGTGGCTGACCACCGGCCAGGTCACCAAGGAGTGGGCCGCAATCCACCGCAAGCACCACGCCAAGTGCGACACCGAAGAAGATCCGCACAGCCCGGTCACCCGCGGCATCCGTAAAGTCCTGTTCGAAGGCGCCGAGCTCTACCGCATCGAATCGAAGAACCAGGAAACCATGGACAAGTATGGCCATGGCACGCCGACCGACTGGATCGAGCGCAATGTGTACACCCGTTTCAGCTGGCAGGGCATTGTTCTGCAGCTCGTCATCAACGTGGCGCTGTTCGGCGTCATCGGCATCACGATCTGGGCGATCCAAATGGCGTGGATTCCAATCACCGCAGCCGGCATCATCAATGGCATCGGCCATTACTGGGGCTACCGCAATTACGATTGCGCCGATGCTGCTACTAACATCATCCCGTTCGGCATTCTGATCGGCGGCGAAGAGTTGCATAACAATCACCACACCTTTGCCACCTCGGCCAAGCTGTCGTCGAAATGGTACGAATTCGATATCGGCTACTTCTATATCCGTGTCCTGGAAACGCTGGGTCTGGCCAAAGTGAAGAAGCTGCCGCCGAAACCGGCCTTCGCGCCAGGCAAGATGGTCGCCGACCTGGATACCTTGCAATCGGTAATCGCCAATCGCTATGACGTGATGGCCAAGTACGCCAAATCGCTCAAGTCGACCTGGCGCGAAGAGTTCGAACAGTTGAAAACCAAGGCGCAGCTCGAGTCGCGCTTCCTGAAGTCCTCGCGCAAGCTGATGCAGCGCGAACCGGGCAAGCTGGAAGCGTCGCACAAGCAGCAGCTGGTCGAGCTGTTCCAGCATAGCAAGGCGCTTGAAACCATGCACCAGATGCGGGTGGAACTGGGCGCCATCTGGGAACGATCGCACTTCACGCGCGACCAGTTGCTACAACAGCTGCAAGACTGGTGCAACCGCGCCGAAGCGTCGGGCATCAAGTCGCTGCAAGAGTTTTCGATGCGCCTGCGCAGCTACGCATAACTCGGCCCAGTAAGAAAAAACGGCTCCTTCGGGAGCCGTTCTTGTTTATCATTGCCCATGACCAAAACTTCCATCCTGTTCGTTTGCATGGGCAATATCTGCCGCTCGCCCACCGCCGAGGGCGTGTTTCGTGCACGCGCCGAACGCGCCGGCCTGGCCGGTAGCCTGCATATCGATTCGGCCGGTACCCACGCCTATCACGTGGGTCACCAGCCCGACACACGCTCGACCGACTTCGCGGCGCGGCGCGGTTATGACCTGTCGACGCAGCGCGCGCGCCAGGTCGACTTCAAGGACTTTGCCGCGTTTGACCGCATCTATGCGATGGACCGCGACAACCTGGCGCTGCTGACCAAGGCTTGCCCCGAGGAACATCGCCACAAGCTCGGCCTGTTCATGCAGTTTGCCAGCCACAGCGGCTCGGATGTGGTGCCGGATCCTTACTATGGCGACGGCAACGGCTTTGATCTCGTGCTCGATTACATCGAAGATGCATCGGACGGCTTGCTGGCGATACTCAAGGGCGCATAAAGCAAAAGAGCCGCGCACTTTCGTGGGCGGCTCTTCTGGTACTGAATTCGAGATCTTGCTTACTTGATCTTGGTTTCTTTGTACATGACGTGCTTACGTGCCTTAGGATCGAACTTCATGATCTCCATTTTTGCAGGCATCGTGCGCTTGTTCTTGTCGGTGGTGTAGAAGTGACCCGTACCTGCAGTCGATTCCAGCTTGATTTTGTCGCGGCCAGTTTTTGCCATGATAGCTCCCTAATTAAACTTTAACGCCACGGGCGCGCATATCGACCAGCACGGCATCGATGCCGACTTTGTCAATGACGCGCAGACCGGCGTTGGACAAGCGCAGGGAGACCCAGCGGTTTTCCGATTCGACGAAAATACGACGATTTTGCAGGTTAGGCAAAAAACGACGCTTCGTTTTGTTATTAGCGTGGGAGACGTTGTTGCCAACCATCGGACCCTTGCCAGTTACGACGCAAACACGTGCCATAGCGCACTCCTAAAAATATATCCAAATCTGGAAAAAAGAGAGTATAGCGTGAAAAGCACCTGTTAATCAATGACTTGTGAAAAACAATTGTGTCATAAGTCCTAGTAAAATTTAACATTCAAAGGCTGACTGTGTCGCGCCTGTTCAGGCGGGCTCAAGCTAACTGGACAAGTAACATACAATTCCTGGCGCAGATCCGCGCAGGCACTGAAGGAGTCGCACCGTGTGGTGGAACGAATGTTGGATGACAATACAGAGTGAATTTGCCGACTTCGGGGACGCTGCCGACATGACGCGCGTGTGCGTACGCCTGCTGGTGGCCGGCTTGCTCGGCGCCATGCTGGGCTATGAGCGTGAATCGGTCGGGGCCTCGGCCGGACTGCGCACCCACATGCTGGTGTCGATGGGATCGGCGCTGTTCGTGCTGATTCCGCTGCAGGCGGGCATGCCGCTCATGGATGTGTCGCGCGTGTTGCAGGGCGTCACGGCCGGAGTCGGCTTTCTGGGTGCTGGCGCCATCTTGAAGTCGCAAACCGACAACCAGATTACGGGGCTGACCACGGCAGCCGGCGTATGGCTGACCGCTGCCATTGGCGTGGCCGCCGGCATGGGCCGCGAAGGCACGGCCATCCTCAGCGCAATTTTTGCATGGGTGATCCTGTCGCTGCTGAGAACCAAGAAGCCGAAACCGAAGCCCTAAATCCTACATCTGCCCGTGTTCTGCGAAGGAATGCACGTGCGGGCCGGCCACTACGAAATGGTCCAGCACCCGCACATCGACCAGTCCCAGGGCCTGCACCAGCGCGCGCGTGAGCAGCAGGTCGGCCTCGCTCGGTTCGGGGGCGCCGGACGGGTGGTTATGGGCCAGCATGACGCTGGCCGCATTGCGCGCCAGCGCTGCCTTTACCACCTCGCGCGGATAGACGCTGGTGTGGGTGAGGGTGCCGCGGAACATTTCCTCGCATGCCAGCAAGCGATTTTTGACGTCCAGGAACAAGACCACGAAGGATTCGTGCTGCTGGCGCCCCAGGCTGATGCGCAGGTATTGGCGCACCGCCTCGGGTGAGCCTAGCGCCTGGCCGCCCTGCAATTGTTCGCCGATGGCGCGCTGGGCCAGTTCCATGACGGCCTGCAACTGGGCGAATTTGGCCGGCCCCATGCCGTGCACGGCTGAAAACTGGGCCAGGCTGGCGCCAAACAGGCCCTGGATCGAGCCGAATTGCTGCAACAGGTCGCGCCCCAGCTCGACCGCGCTGCGCCCCTTGACCCCAACCCGCAGGAACAGCGCCAGCAGTTCCGGATCGGACAGCGCGCCGGCGCCCTCGCTGATCAAGCGTTCGCGCGGGCGTTGTTGCAAAGGCCAATCCTTGATTGCCATGTGGTGTCCTGTCAGGCGCCGGCGTGCGACGCGGTACAATATCGGTTTGCAAGCTTTAACGATCATTATGTCCAACGCAACTCCGGCTGTCGTCACGCCTTCGGCCTACCTGACCCTGCATTATCGGCTCGCTACCAGCGAAGGTACTGATCTCATCACTACTTTCGCCGGGAACCCCGCCACGCTGATGCTGGGGCAGGGCCAGCTGGCGCCTTTCCTGGAAGATGCGCTGCTCGGCATGGCCGAAGGCGCGCACCAGACCTTCGAGCTGGCCCCGGGCCAGGCCTTTGGCGAACGCAATGCGGAACTGGTGCGCGATGTCACGCGCGCCACGCTGGAGGAAAACTCGGCGCCTGGCAACGAATACCGGGTCGGCGACCTGGTTGACTTTGCCGCGCCCGGCGGCGGGCGCTTCGCCGGCATCCTGCGCGAGTTGCGCGATGACGGCGCCACCTTCGATTTCAACCATCCGCTGGCCGGCCAGGCGTTGAAATTCGAAGTCAAACTGATTTCGGTGTTGTAAAAGGATCCTTATGACTAGTGAAATTCTCCTGGCCCAGCCGCGCGGCTTTTGCGCCGGCGTCGACCGTGCCATTGAAATCGTCGAGCGGGCGCTGACCCAGTTCGGCGCGCCTATCTACGTGCGTCATGAAATCGTGCACAACGCCTATGTGGTGGAAGATTTGCGCAGCAAGGGCGCCATCTTCATCGAAGAGCTGGACGATGTACCGGCCGGCAATACGCTGGTGTTTTCGGCGCACGGCGTTTCGAAAGCGGTGCGGGCCGAAGCGGAAAAGCGCGGCCTGACCATTTTCGACGCCACCTGCCCGCTGGTGACCAAGGTTCACGTCGAAGTGGCCAAGATGCGCCGCCAGGGCTGCGAGATCATCATGATCGGCCACGATGGCCATCCTGAAGTCGAAGGCACCATGGGCCAGACCGAGCAGGGCATGTACCTGGTCGAGACGGTGGACGATGTGGCCGCGCTGCAGGTGGGCAATCCCGATCAGTTGGCCTATGTGACGCAAACCACCTTGTCGGTGGACGATACGGCCGACATCATTACCGCGATCAAGGAAAAATTTCCCAACGTGATAGAGCCGAAGAAGGGCGACATTTGCTACGCCACCACCAACCGCCAGGAAGCCGTGAAGTTCATGGCGCCGCAGGTGGACGTGGTGATCGTGGTCGGCAGCCCCAACAGCTCGAACTCGAACCGGCTGCGCGAAGTGGCCGACAAGAAGGGCACCCCCGCGTATATGGTCGACAACGCCTCGCAAATTGATGCGCAATGGCTGGTTGGCAAGCTGCGCATCGGCGTCACGGCCGGCGCCTCGGCGCCCGAAGTGCTGGTGCAAGCCGTGATCGACCGCCTCAAGGAACTGGGCGCGCGCAGCGTGCGCACCCTGGAAGGCGTCGAAGAAAACGTGACTTTCCCGCTGCCCCGAGGCCTGGACAAGGCCGCTTCCGGACCAGCGTGAAGCTTAACGTTGGTATTGGGCAAAATTAAATTTGGAACAGTTGTAATTTTCCGATATTAGTTTTTACCAAACCTCGCTATCATGGCGACGCTCGGAATTTTTGTCGCGTTGGCATTGTACATATGCCATTGCGGTGCGCGGTTGCAGTAGAACCATGAAACAAGGAGCGGCACTACGGGGATTTCCCCGGGTGCCGTTTTTGTTAGAACGACATAAAAGAGGCGCGTAAAAACATGGATACATTTATCCAACAGATTATCAATGGCCTGGTCATCGGCAGCATGTATGCGCTGGTCGCACTGGGCTACACCATGGTGTACGGGGTGCTCAACCTCATCAATTTTGCGCACGGCGACGTGCTGATGATAGGCGCCATGGTCGGCCTGTCGATCCTCAAGATGCTGGGCGTGTACGCGCCCGACCTGCCGGGCTACGCGCAGCTGGCCATCGCCATCATCGGCGCCATACCAGTGTGCATGATCGTCAATGTGCTCATTGAACGCATCGCTTACCGCCGCCTGCGCAATGCGCCGCGCCTGGCGCCCTTGATTACCGCGATCGGCATTTCCTACCTGCTGGTGACGTTCTCGATGTGGTACTGGGGCCGCAGCCCGCTGTCGTTCCCGCAATTGCTCTCGACCGAGCCGATCGCCATCGGCGGGGCCGTGATTTCGCAGACCCAGGTGCTGCTGCTGGCGCTGGCGTTCATTTCGATGGCCGGGCTGGTGTTGCTGGTCGAAAAGACCAAGCTCGGGCGCGCCATGCGCGCCACCGCCGAAAACCCCCGCGTGGCCGGCCTGATGGGGGTCGATTCGAACCGCGTCATCGTGGCCACCTTCGCCATCGGCGCGGCGCTGGCCGCCATCGCCGGCGTGATGTGGGGCGCAAACTATTCGACCATCCAGTTCTCGATGGGTTTCCTGCCAGGCTTGAAAGCGTTTTGCGCGGCCGTGCTGGGCGGTATCGGCAATATCTATGGTGCGATGATCGGCGGCATCTTGCTGGGCCTGATCGAGGCGCTGGGCGCCGGCTATATCGGCGACCTGACGGGCGGCTTCTTCGGCAGCCACTACCAGGACATCTTCGCCTTCATCGTGCTGATCATCGTCCTGACACTGCGTCCATCCGGCATCATGGGTGAGCGCGTCGCAGACCGCGCCTGAACAAGAAAAGGAACATCATGGCTCTGCTTTCATTTGACGTTGAACACAACAAGAAAAAGGCTTTCACCAGCATGGCACTGGTGCTGGTTGCGCTACTGATCTTCCCCTTCGTTGCCCAGAATTTCGGCAACTCGTGGGTGCGCATCATCGACATGGCGCTGCTGTACATCATGCTCGCCCTCGGCCTGAACATCGTGGTCGGCCTGACCGGCCTGCTCGACCTGGGCTACATCGCCTTCTTCGCCGTTGGCGCCTACCTCACGGGTTTGCTGGCCTCGCCGCAATTTGCCGCGCTGCTCGAATCGGTCGTCAACCAGTATCCGCTGCTGGGCGACTGGCTGGTTGCCGTGCTGGGGCCGGAGATTCGCGATAACGGGATCCACCTGTCGGTATGGCTGATCGTGCCGCTGGCCGCCGCCGCCGCCGGCTTCATGGGCGCCTTGCTGGGCGCCCCGACCCTGAAACTGCGCGGCGATTACCTGGCCATCGTCACGCTCGGCTTCGGTGAAATCATCCGTATCTTCATGAACAACCTGAACGATCCGATCAACTTCACCAACGGTCCGCAGGGCATCAACCTGATCGACCCGATCCGGATTTTCGGCGTGTCCCTGTCGGGCGAAGCAGGTTCCAAGGCCACCGTCATGATTGGCGGCTACGGCATGCCGTCGGTGAATGCCTACTACTTCCTGTTCCTGTTCCTGTGCATCGGCATCGTGTTCGTCACGACGCGCTTGCAGCATTCGCGCCTGGGCCGTGCCTGGGTGGCGATCCGCGAAGATGAAATCGCGGCCAAGGCCATGGGCATCAATACCCGCAACGTCAAGCTGCTCGCGTTCACCATGGGCGCCTCGTTCGGCGGCGTGGCCGGCGCCATGTTCGCCTCGTTCCAGGGCTTCGTGTCGCCCGAATCGTTTGCGCTGACCGAATCGATCGCGGTGCTGGCGATGGTGGTGCTGGGCGGCATCGGCCATATCCCCGGCGTGATCCTCGGCGGCGTATTGCTGTCGGCCTTGCCGGAAGTGCTGCGCCACACGGTCGAGCCGGTCCAGAATGCGGTGTTCGGCGTGGTCCTGATCGAATCGGAAGTGCTGCGCCAGCTGCTGTACGGCCTGGCGCTGGTGCTGATGATGTTGTTCCGCCCGGCAGGGCTGTGGCCGGCGCCCAAGCATGAAGACCGCCCCGAGGCGGCCGAAGTCAACAAGCAAGACGCCTTCCCGGCCGCTTGAGGAACAGACAGATGAGCGAACAGATTATCCTTAACATCGCCGGCGTGAACAAACGCTTTGGCGGCCTGCAGGCGCTGACCAATGTCGGCATCCAGATCATGAAGGGCCAGATCTACGGACTGATCGGTCCCAACGGCGCGGGCAAGACGACCTTCTTCAATGTCATTACCGGGCTGTACCAGCCTGACTCGGGCACCTTCGAGCTGGCCGGCAAGCCGTATTCGCCGTCGGCGCCGCATGAAGTGGCCAAGGCCGGCATCGCGCGCACCTTCCAGAATATCCGCCTGTTCGGCGAGATGACCGCGCTGGAAAACGTCATGGTCGGCTGCCACGTGCGCACCCACCAGGGCGTGTTCGGCGCGGTGTTCCGGCACAAGGCGGCGCGCCTGGAAGAAGCGGCAATCCGCCGCCGCGCGCAGGAATTGCTCGACTTCGTGGGCATCGGCGAATTCGCCCAGCGCACGTCCAGATTCCTGTCGTACGGCGACCAGCGCCGCCTGGAAATCGCGCGCGCCCTGGCCACGGAGCCGCAGTTGCTGGCGCTCGACGAGCCCGCCGCAGGCATGAACGCGACCGAAAAACTGGCCCTGCGCGAGCTGCTGGTCAAGATCAAGAATGAAGGCAAGACCGTGCTGCTGATCGAGCACGACGTCAAGCTGATGATGGGCCTGTGCGACCGCATCACGGTGCTCGAGTACGGCAAACCCATCGCCGAAGGCTTACCGGCCGACATACAAAAGAATCCGGCTGTGATTGAAGCCTACCTCGGAGGGGGCCACTAATGAGCGAAGTCATTCTCAAAATCCAGGGCCTGAAGGTCGCGTACGGCGGCATCAAGGCGGTCAAGGGCATCGACCTCGAAGTGGGCAAGGGCGAACTGGTGACCCTGATCGGCGCCAATGGCGCCGGCAAGACCACGACGCTGAAAGCCATCACCGGCACCTTGCCGCCGTGCAGCATTGAAGGCGTGATCAGCTACAAGGGCGAATCGCTGAAAAATGCCAAGTCGTTCCAGCTGGTCGAAAAGAAACTGGCCATGGTGCCTGAAGGGCGGGGCGTGTTCACCCGCATGTCGATTCAGGAAAACCTGTTGATGGGCGCTTACACGCGCGACGACAAGGCCGGGATAGAGGCCGATGTCGAAAAATGGTTCACGGTGTTTCCGCGCCTGAAGGAAAGGGCGGTGGCGATGGCCGGCACCCTGTCGGGCGGCGAGCAACAGATGTTGGCCATGGCGCGCGCGCTGATGAGCCATCCGGAATTGTTGCTGCTCGACGAGCCTTCGATGGGACTGTCGCCTATCATGGTCGAGAAGATCTTTGAAGTCATCCGCGATGTGTCCAAGCAAGGCATTACCATCTTGCTGGTCGAGCAGAACGCCAAGCTGGCGCTGCAGGCGGCCGACCGCGGCTATGTCATGGATTCGGGTTCGATCATCATGAGCGGCAATGCCGACGACATGCTGCACGATCCGCGCGTCAAAGCGGCCTACCTGGGCGAGTAATCCCGGCGAACGGACGAAAAAAAACCCGCCTCGGCGGGTTTTTTACTTCAGCAGGCAAAGGATTACTTCTTGCCGGCCTTAGGTACAGCTTGCGAGAACTGGCTCACAGCGGCGTTGACGTTGGTTTCCATTGCTTCAACAGCTTGCTTGGTGGTCTTCGTCAGTTGCTCGTAGCCAGCGTTGGCATTGCCGATGCTTGCCTTGATGGCAGCAACAACGTTTTCCGAACCGGCTGGTGCGTTCTTGGTCACTTCGTCAACCAGGGTGATGACCTTGCGGTTGGTTTCAGCGATCTGCGCTTCAGCGGCCTTGGTGAACTCGGCCTGGGTGCCGGCGGCGATGGCGGCAACCTGGCGGCTGTACGACATGGCTTTTTCAGCGGTAGGCTGGGCTTGGGCAGCGGTCAGCGAGAAGAATTCCTGTGGATCTTTAGCGGCCAGCAGTTGGCGGGTGGTGATCGACGACTCTTCCAGCGATGCCTTGGCAGCGGTCAGGTTCAGTTCGACCAGCTTTTCCATGCCTTCGAACGCTTTGGCGGTCAGCGACGAGAAAATAGCGAACTGCGATTCAAAGTTAGCTTTGGTGGCGTTCGAAAACTGTTCTGGGATTGCAAACATATAATTCTCCAATATGGGTGATTGTGCGATAGATGCTGCTTGATACCGTGAAGCTAAGGACATCCAAAACTTAGGCCGACGATGGATTGTGCAGCGCAACAAAGCCTATTCTACGGATTTTTGAAAGTGAGTCAAGCGCTTTTTGTGCAGTGCACAAAATAACATTATGATATCGAACAGCATCAGGAAGGGCATCTTCGGGCGCAATCCCGACCAGCAGTTTAATCGCGTTTTCATAGGGGAAGCCGTCTCCGCCAACGAGGTCAGTCGGTGCATGCTAGACTCATTCTTCGTCCCCGCTCACCTTCTGATGCAGCGCAATGTTGGATACGCATGGTGCTATTTTCTTGATCAATATCAAACAATAGTAAAAAAATGTTGCGATGCGCCAAGAATGCTTTTGCTCACCTTCGGTGATCGGCATCGTCGTCAAAAACAGGATAAAAATGATTTCGAATCAACAACAAGAAACGGTCGACCAGGCCATCACCAGTCGTCATTCGATCCGCGCCTTCTTGCCAGACCCCGTGGCGCGCGAGGATATCGAGCGCATCCTCGAGGTGGCGTCCCGCGCGCCGTCGGGCACCAACACTCAGCCTTGGAAAGTGTACGTGCTGACGGGCGAGGCCAAGCGCAGCCTGTCGCAAGCCATCCTGGCGGCGCACAACGATCCCCAGTTGTCGGCCCAGCTCACCGAGGAATACGCCTACTACCCGCGCGAATGGGTCACGCCCTATATCGACCGGCGCCGCAAGGTGGGATGGGATTTGTATGCGCTGCTGGGGCTGACGCGCGAGAACAAGGCCGGCATGGCCGCCCAGCATGGCCGCAACTACCAGTTCTTCGATGCACCCGTGGGTTTCATTTTCACCATCGACCGGATTTTGGAGCAGGGCTCCTGGCTCGATTACGGGATGTTTTTGCAAAGCATCATGGTGGCGGCGCGGGGTCGCGGCCTGGCGACCTGTCCGCAAGCGGCATTTACCCAGTACCACCGCATCATCGAAGCGCACCTGGATATTCCTGCGTCCGAGATGGTGGTGTGCGGCATGGCGCTCGGCTATGCGGATCCGGCGAAGATTGAAAATACCCTGGTCACCGCACGGGAGCCGGTCTCAGGCTTTACTCGATTTTTTGAATGAGCGTACACTGTTGAGAGGCAACAGATCGACTGATGTCGATCTGCTTGCTGCTCAATTCGCTTGCGAACAGCGCTTGCTTTGTTACACTGTTTTAAAGACGTGCCCGTTCGTTGTAAAGGATTTCCAGATGTATAAGCTTGTATTAGGCGCATTTGTTTCGCTGATGTTCGTACTGACCCCGGCCAGCGCAGCGCGCACCGAGCACGGCGTCAAAGTCAGCAAGACAAAAAAGTCGCAAATCAGCAAGACGTCCCGCTTCAAGCGCCGCGATCCCGCCATGCGGCTGTCTGCGGCGCCGCGCGACCAGGTCGTCCGCCGCACCATCGTGGTCAACGGCAAACGCAAGACCGTGTATCAGCGCGTGATCGTTTCCCGCAGCATCGTGCAGGCGCCACCGCGCCTGAGCATGGGCGACCGTGCCGGCTTGAACCTGACGCGCGACCCGCTCGACCTTGCCTCGAGCGTGGCCCTGGTCATCGACCAGAACAATGCCGAAGTGCTGTTCGAAAAGAATGCCAACGTGGCATTGCCGATCGCGTCCATCACCAAGCTGATGACGGGCCTGATCGTGGTCGAAGCCAACCAGGACATGAATGAAATCCTGACGGTGACCGACGACGACGTCGATCACGAAAAATTCACGACCTCGCGCCTGCGAGTCGGTTCGCAGATGACGCGCGCCAACCTGCTGCATATCGCCTTGATGAGTTCGGAAAACCGCGCCGCCGCCGCGCTGGGCCGCAATTATCCGGGTGGCGTGGCGGGCTTTGTCGCGGCCATGAATGCCAAGGCGCAGGAACTGGGCATGTCGGATACGCGCTACGTGGACTCGAGCGGTTTGTCGAGCCGCAATGTGGCCAGCGCGCGCGATCTGGCCAAGCTGGCAATGAATGCCTATCACCAGCCGTTACTGCGGCAGTTTTCGACCGATCCGAAGTCGGAAGTCGATGCCGGCGGTCGCATCATGAATTACCGCAATACGAACTATTTGGTCGCTTCGCCCGACTGGGAAATTGGCTTGCAAAAGACCGGTTTCATCAATGAGGCCGGGCGCTGCCTGGTAATGCAGGCAATGATTAACGGCCGTGCCGTGATCATGGTGTTCCTCGACTCCAAGGGCAAGCAGTCGCGCACCGCCGATGCGGGCCGCGTGCGGCGCTGGCTCGAAGCGCTGCGCCCCGCCAGCATGGGCGGCTCGGCGGTGCTAGAGCGCTCCGGTGTATCCCAGGGTGGCTGAAATCTGGTTGGCGGTGCTGACCAGGTCTTCCAGCCATTCTTCCTGAAGGCGGTCGGCCGGGGCCGAGATCGACAAGCCGGCAATCAACTTTCCTGAATCGTCGTGGATGCCCGCTGCCATGCAGCGTACGCCCAATTCCAGTTCCTCGTTGTCGCGTGCGTAGCCGCGCGTGCGCACGACGCTCAGCTCGCGCTCGAGCTTGGCCAGGTCGGTGATCGAATTCTTGTTGTGGCCGGCCAGGCCGGTGCGGGTGGCGTAGGCGCGGATGGCCTTGGGCTCGTCGACCGACAGGAACAGCTTGCCGGTGGAGGTCAGGTGCAGCGGGCCGCGCCCGCCGATCGCGCGCACCACCTGCATGCCGGAACGCTCCGAGAAGGCGCGGTCGATGTACACGATTTCGTCGCCCTGGCGCACCGACAGGTTGATGGTCTGCTGGGTCTTCTTGTGCAGCGCGCGCATGAAATCGAGCGCCGCTTCACGCACCGACAGGCGGCTCTTGACCACATTGCCCAGTTCCAGCAAGCGCATGCCAAGCCGGTAGGTGCCCGGCTCGACCCGGTCCACGAAACGGGTGATGACCATGTCGTTGAGGATGCGGTGCGCGGTCGACGGATGCAGGCCCGATACTTTGGACAGCTCCTTCAAGCTCACCGGATCGGTGTAGTTGGCCAGCGCGTCGAGCAGGGCCACCATCCGTTCGATGACCTGGATCGAGGTCTTCGGGGCTTCGAGGGATTCAATTTTCATAATGTGGTTGGTGCGGTGCAGTATATGTGCTTACTTTATACCATAATGTGAAAAGGGGTGGCAATTTCCGCTTGCGGCAACACTTTTGTGGAACGCGCGGCGGCGGCGAGGCATAATGCGGCATCAACGGCACACTGGAAAAATACGATGAGCGAACCGGTCAGCGACTTCAAGAGTAAAAGCGGCCTGGGGCGCATTCTGCCAGCCATGGGGTATGCCATCGCCGGTCTGAAAGCGGCCTGGAAAAGTGAACATGCCTTCCGCCAGGAACTGGTCTTCGTGCTGATCGGCACCGTGGTCGCGCTCAGCCTGAGCATTTCCGCTTTTCAGAAACTGTTCCTGATCGGGATACTGGTGTTCGTGCTGATCGTCGAACTGTTCAATTCGGCCATCGAGGCCGTAGTCGACCGCGTGTCGCTCGAGCGCCACCCGCTGTCGAAAAACGCCAAGGACATGGGCAGCGCCGCCGTGATGCTGGCGATTTTCCTGGCGGTCGCCTCGTGGACCGTGGTGCTGGTTAACCGCTACTACTACTGACGCTCCGCCGCATAAGCAAGCACGAAAGCCTTCGTTGGCTTTCAAAGCCGCCCCCGTATCCTTCGGGCAAGGCGATACAACTTTTCCCCGATTTTCAGGAGCAGCGAGCTGGTCGAAGCAGGGCGGCTCGGGCATATCAATGCCGAGTCTCGCTTGGGCGACCGGTCTTTCGGCGCCGGCCTGTTGCGTCGGCTGGCCGATCTGGCGCACAATGGGAAGCTGGCTGTTTCGGCATGATTAATATCCGACAAACTTTTAACTATTCACGGAGAAGAACATGACACTACGCTTGGGCGACATCGCTCCCGATTTCGAGCAGGATTCCTCGCAGGGCCGAATCAAATTTCACGAATGGGCGGGCAACTCCTGGGTAGTGCTGTTTTCGCACCCGGCCGACTTCACGCCCGTGTGCACCACCGAGCTGGGCCTGACCGCCAAGCTCAAGCCGGCGTTCGACAAGCGCAATGTCAAGGCCATCGCGCTGTCGGTCGATCCGGCCGAAACCCACAAGCAGTGGATCAGCGACATCGAAGAGACCCAGCAGACCGTGGTGGGCTTTCCGATCATCGCCGACGCCGACAAGAAAGTGGCCGCCCTGTACGACATGATCCATCCGGAGCAATCGGCCACGGCGACGGTGCGTTCGCTGTTCGTGATCGACCCGAACAAGAAAATCCGCCTGTCGATCACCTATCCGATGAGCACGGGCCGCAATTTCGACGAGGTGCTGCGCGTCATCGACGCCCTGCAGCTGACCGATTCGCACACTGTGGCCACCCCGGGCAACTGGAAGGATGGGGATGACGTCATCATTCCGCTGACCGTGCAGGATCCGGAAGTGATCAAGCAAAAGTATCCGAAAGGCTACACGGCGGCGCGGCCCTACCTGCGCGTTACCCCGCAGCCGAACCGCTGACTGCCCCGTTTGGCGAGGTTCGCATAAGCAAATAAGGATACTGTCGTTTGATATACGGCTGAGCAGCTTTACCCTTGCAGCTACTTTAAGGGTTCAGCCATGCTTATCACGTACATCGTTTCCGGTTTTGCCGTCGGCCTGCTGGTCGGCATGACCGGCGTCGGCGGCGGCTCCCTGATGACGCCGCTGCTGACCTTGCTGTTCGGCGTGCCGCCGTCGGTGGCGGTCGGCACCGACCTCGCCTTCGCCGCCATCACCAAGTCCGCCGGCACCTTCACCCACCGCCTGCGCGGCACGGTGCGCTGGGATATCGTCAAGCTGCTGTGCATGGGCGCCTTGCCGGCCGCGGTGCTGACCACGCTGGCGCTCAAGTATTTTGGCACGGTCGACAAGAATATCGGCCAGGTGATCCGCTATTCGATCGCCGGCTCGGTCATGCTGACCGTCATCGCGTTGATCTTCAAGGGCAAGATGCTGGCCTGGCTCAATGCCCACCCCGAGCGCCAGCTGGCCGGGACCAAGCTGGCTGCGGCCACGGTCTTCTCCGGCCTGGTGCTGGGCGTCCTCGTCACCGTGTCCTCGATCGGCGCCGGCGCCATCGGCGCGACCTTGCTGGTGATGCTGTACCCGCGTCTGAGCTCGGCCGAAGTGGCCGGCACCGACATCGCCTACGCCGTGCCGCTGACGGCGATTGCCGCCTTTGGCCACTGGTGGCTGGGCTCGATCAACTGGACCCTGTTGGCCATGCTGCTGATCGGATCCGTGCCCGGCATCACGCTCGGTTCGTGGATGGCGCGCGCCGTGCCAGAGAAGTTCCTGCGCGTGCTGCTGGCCATGACCCTGACCGGCGTCGCCGCCAAACTCATTTATTAAGTCTTCAGACCTTTCCTCATATCGGAAAGCGTCTATGCAAATGAGAAAAGCTTCGTTTCCTTTATTACAGTCTGGCTAGATAATCGAGTCTTCTTAGATCAAAATGTAATAAGAGGGCAGCATGTCACCAACCCCCCAGCCTCAACGCGCGCCGTACCGGGTCATGCCCGGATTCGGCCTGTCGCTGGGCTTCACCATTTTCTACCTGGCGCTGATCGTCCTCATTCCGCTGTCGGCGGTGTTCCTGAAGACCTTCACGATGACCTGGGAAGCCTTCTGGAGCGCCGTCACGTCCGAGCGGGTGGTGGCTTCGTACAAGCTCAGTTTCGGCGCCTCGCTGATCGCCGCTTTCATCAACGTCATTTTCGGAGGCATCGTGGCCTGGGTGCTCGTACGCTACCGCTTTCCGGGCAAGCGCATCATCGACGCCCTGGTCGACCTGCCGTTCGCGCTGCCGACCGCGGTGGCCGGCATCACATTGACGGCCTTGTACTCGTCGAACGGCTGGATCGGGCGCTACCTCGAACAATTCGGCTGGAAGGTCGCGTTCACGCCGGTCGGCGTGGTCGTGGCGTTGACCTTCATCGGCCTGCCGTTCGTGGTGCGCACGGTGCAGCCGGTGCTCGAGGACGTGGAGCGCGAACTCGAGGAAGCCGCCGCCAGCCTGGGCGCGAACTCGCTGCAGACCTTCACGCGGATTACCTTCCCGGCCATCATGCCGGCGCTGCTGACCGGCTTCGCGCTGGCCTTTGCGCGCGCCACGGGCGAATACGGCTCGGTCATCTTCATCGCAGGGAATATGCCGATGGTGTCGGAGATCACGCCGCTATTCATCATCACCAAGCTGGAACAGTACGACTACGCCGGCGCCACCGCGATTGCGGTCGTCATGCTGGTCGCGTCCTTTCTCCTGCTGCTGACGATTAACCTGCTGCAGGCATGGACCCGCAAACGATCGGGGAAAAAATGAGCAGCGCAGCCAAACAATCCTCGAACGTACTGGAGCCGGGCTGGGTGCGCATCGTGCTGGTGGCCGTGGCGCTCGGCTTCCTGACGCTGTTCCTGTTCGTGCCGCTGGTGGCGGTGTTCGTCGAAGCGTTCAAGAAGGGCTGGCAGGCTTACCTGGCCGCCATCACCGACCCCGACGCCGTGTCGGCCATCAAGCTGACCCTGATCGCCGCCTTCATTTCGGTGCCGCTCAACCTGGTGTTCGGGGTGGCGGCGGCGTGGTCGATCGCTAAGTTCGAATTTCGCGGCAAGAGCATTCTGCTCACGCTGATCGACCTGCCGTTTTCGGTGTCGCCGGTGATCTCGGGCCTGGTCTATGTGCTGATGTTTGGCGCCCAGGGCTGGTTCGGGCCGTGGCTGCAGGAGCACGATATCAAGATCCTGTTTGCGGTGCCGGGCATCGTGCTCGCGACCGTGTTCATCACGTTCCCGTTCGTCGCGCGCGAGCTGATCCCGCTGATGCAGTCGCAGGGTAACGAGGAAGAGGAAGCCGCGCTGGTGTTGGGCGCCTCGGGCTGGAACACTTTCCGCCGCGTGACGCTGCCGAACATCAAGTGGGGCCTGCTGTATGGCGTGATTTTGTGTAACGCCAGGGCGATGGGCGAGTTCGGCGCGGTGTCGGTGGTGTCGGGCCATATCCGCGGCGAGACCAACACCATGCCGCTGCAGGTCGAGATCCTTTACAACGAATACAACTTCGCGGCTGCATTCGCGGTTGCCTCGCTACTGGCATTGCTGGCGCTGGTGACCCTGGCCATCAAATCGTTTGTCGAATGGCGCTTGCACCAGACCGATCCGGTCGAAGCCGAAGCCCGCAACATGGAGCACTGAGCATGACTATCGAAGTCAAAAACATTAACAAGCGATTCGGCGATTTCGTCGCCCTCGACAACGTGTCGCTGCAGTTCCCGTCGGGCGAGCTGACCGCACTGCTGGGGCCTTCGGGCTGCGGCAAGACGACACTGCTGCGCATCATCGCCGGCCTGGAGCATCCTGATTCGGGCCAGGTGCTGCTGGACGCGACCGATGCGTCGGCACGCCATGTACGCGAGCGCCAGGTCGGCTTCGTGTTCCAGCATTACGCGCTGTTCAAGCACATGACCGTGTTCGAGAATGTCGCCTTCGGCCTGCGCGTGAAACCGCGCAAGGAGCGCCCGTCGGAGCAGGAAATCCGCCACAAGGTGCAGCAGCTGCTCGAACTGGTGCAGCTGGACTGGCTGGGCGACCGTTTTCCGCCGCAGCTGTCGGGCGGCCAGCGCCAGCGCATCGCCCTGGCGCGCGCGCTGGCGGTCGAACCGCGTGTGCTGCTGCTTGACGAGCCCTTCGGCGCACTCGACGCCAAGGTGCGCAAGGAGCTGCGACGCTGGCTGCGGCGCCTGCACGACGAGCTGCATGTGACCAGCATCTTCGTCACGCACGACCAGGAAGAGGCGCTCGAAGTGGCCGACCAGGTGGTCCTGATGAACAAGGGGAAGGTCGAGCAGCTGGGCGCCCCGGGGGATGTGTACAACCACCCGGCGTCGCCGTTCGTGTACGGCTTCCTCGGCAACGTCAACCTGTTCCACGGGCGCGTGCACGAAGGCGTGCTCGCCAGCGGCGACGTCAGCTTCACAGTACCCGACCACGCCGCTGTGCAGGACAGCAAAGGCATCGCCTATGTGCGTCCGCACGACCTGGACGTAGAGCGCTACACGCCGGGCGGCGAGGGCATCGTTGTCAAGCTGCGCCACGCGCACGCAATCGGCCCGCTGGCGCAACTCGACCTGGAACGCGCCGACAACGCCGAGATGATCGATGCGGTCATTCCGAATGAACGATTCAGTCAGCTGCAGATCAAGGAGGGCGACACCTTGCTGGTGCGCCCGCGCCGCCTGCATGTGTTTGTCGACCAGGGAGCATCGATTTGAATTTCCAACAATTGCGATCCATTCGCGAGACCGCGCGCCGCGGCTACAATCTGACGGAAGTGGCCAATGCGCTGTTCACGTCGCAGCCGGGTGTGAGCCGCCAGATCCGCGAGCTCGAGGATGAACTCGGGGTCATTATTTTTGAGCGCAACGGCAAGCGCCTGACCGGCATGACGGAACCGGGCAAGGGCATCCTGAAAATCATTGACCGGCTGCTGGTCGAGGCCGAAAACCTGCAACAGGCCAGCCTTGATTACGCGGGCCAGAACAGTGGCACCTTGACCATCGCCGCGACCCACACGCAGGCGCGTTATGCGCTGCCAAAAGTGGTGCAGTCCTTCCGCGCCGATTTCCCCGAGGTGCGCATCGCGCTCCAGCAAAGCGCGCCCGACCATATTGCCGAGTGGGTCTTGTCGGGCAAGGCCGATATCGGAATCGCGACCGAGGGCTTGTCGCAGTTCCCCGACCTGGTATCGTTTCCGTGCTACCGCTGGAGCCACCTGATCGTGGTGCCGGACGGGCATCCGCTATTAAACAGTTCACCGATCCGGTTGCAGGACCTGGCCGCTTTTCCGCTGATTACCTACGACGTCGGGTTTACCGGGCGCGGACATATCGATGCCGCGTTTGCAGCCGCCGATGTGAAGACCGACATCGTTCTCACCGCCATGGACTCGGACGTCATCAAGCAGTATGTGAGCCTGGGCCTGGGCGTGGGGATCGTGGCGTCGATGGCGTTCGACCATGGACGCGACAAGGGACTGCGCGCGGTAGAGGCCTCGCACCTGTTTGCGCCGAATGTGACGCGGCTGGCAGTGCGCAGGGGCGCGTATCTGCGCTCGTATGCGTATCACTTCATTTCCCAGTTTGCGCCCGAGTTGAAACGGGCCGATATCGAGGCGGCGATCAGCGCCGAAGGCTGATTCGATGTGGCATACGGTCTAGGCGCCGGGATTGGTGATGCGCGAATGGATCGCATCGATCGCGGCGACCACTTCATCTGACAATTTCACCTCGGCCGCATCAATGTTTTCCTTCAGCTGCGCCATGGTGGTTGCACCAATGATGGTCGAGGCCACGAACCAGCGCGAATAGCACCATGCCAGCGCCATCTGCGCCGGCGTCATGCCGTTTGCGCGCGCCAGTTCCGCGTATTCCTTCACCGCCGCCAGTACGCTCGGGCGCAGATAGCGCGGGCTCCAGTTAGGCGGGAACAGCGTCAGCCTGCCCGGCGCTTTTGGATTGTCGAGGTACTTGGCGCTCAACTGCCCGAAGGCCAGCGGGCTGTAGGCCAGCAGTCCCACCTGCTCCCGGTAGCAGGTCTCGTTGAGCAGGCTGGTCTCGAAGGTGCGCGCGGTCAGGTTGTACAGATTCTGGATCGATGCAATGCGCGGCAGTCCCTTGCGCTCGGACTGCTTGATGTATTCGCTCACGCCCCACGCGCTTTCATTCGACACGCCGATATGGCCGATCTTGCCTTCGTCGATCAGCCGGCCCAGCACGGACAGGGTGTCTTCGATCGGCACGCAGGCGCGCTCCCTGGCCGGGTCGAACACGCTGGCGCCGAAGATCGGCACGTTGCGGCTGGGCCAGTGGATCTGGTACAGGTCGATATGGTCGGTCTGCAGCCGTTGCAGGCTGGCCTCGACGGCGGCGCGGATGTTCGCTTCGTCCAGATTGTTCTTGCCGCCGCGGATCCAGTGCATGGCCGGATTGGGCCCCGCCACCTTGGTCGCCAGCACCACATCGGCACGCCGCCCGCTTTTTTTGAGCCAGGAGCCGATCATGCGTTCGGTGGAACCCTGGGTCTGGGCGCGCGGCATGACCGGATACATTTCGGCCGTGTCGATGAAATTGATGCCGCGTTCGAGCGCGTAATCGAGCTGGCTGTGTGCCTGCGCTTCGTTGTTCTGTTCACCGAACGTCATGCTGCCGAGGCAGATCCTGGAAACGTCGAGCGCGCTGGCGCCCAGCTTATTTTTTTGCATCCTGCTTCCTCACGGCCTGCGCGCAGTCGCGCACCAGCCCAGGTCCACTGTAAATAAGGCCGGTGTAGAGCTGCACCAGCGACGCGCCCATGCGCATCTTGGTCGCCGCATCCTTGCCCTGCATGATGCCGCCCACGCCGATGATCGGCACGGCGTCGCCCAGTTCGCGCTTGAGCGCGCGCACCACGATGTTCGACAGCTCGAATACCGGGGCACCTGACACGCCGCCTTTTTCCTGGCCATGCTTGAATCGGTCGACCTCGCGGTGGCTCAAGGTGGTGTTGGTGGCGACCACGCCGTCGATCTGGTGGCGCAGCAGGGCGTCGGCGATATTCTTGATTTGCTCGCCGTCGACGTCCGGGGCGATCTTCAGCGCCAGCGGCACGTAGCGCTTGTGCTGGTCGGCCAGGCGCAGCTGCGCCTGCTTGAGCTGGCCAAGCAGGGCGTCCAGTTCGGACGCGCCCTGCAATTGGCGCAAATTCTTGGTGTTCGGCGAGGAGATGTTGACCGTGACATAACTGGCATAAGGGTAGACTTTTTCGAGGCAATGCAGGTAGTCGTCAACCGCGTTCTCGATGGGCGTATCGGCGTTCTTGCCAATGTTCAGGCCAAGGATGCCTTCTTTGTTCTGGTAGAACTTCGACGACTGCACATTGGCCACGAAGGCGTCCACGCCGCCATTGTTGAAGCCCATGCGGTTGATGATGGCCTGGCTGCCGGGAATGCGGAACATGCGCGGCTTCGGGTTGCCCGGCTGCGCCCGGGGCGTGACGGTACCGACTTCGATCGAGCCGAAGCCCAGCGCGGCAAGGCCGTCGATGTAGGCGCCGTCCTTGTCCAGCCCTGCGGCCAGCCCGATCGGATTGGGGAAGGTCAGGCCCATGACCACGCGCGGATCGGGCAGGGGCTTGCGCACGGCGGCGGTCAGGCCGAGTGCGGCGGCGCGGCGCAGCGCCGGCAGGGTCAGGTTATGGGCCGCTTCGGCGTTGAGCGAAAACAGCAGGGGGCGGGTCAGTGCGTACAACAACTTTTCGGACATGGGGTACTCGGCAATGGAACAGGTGCGGCATTTTACCGTGCTGGGCCGCGCCCTTGCCTATTTTTCGAGTACGGCCCAGACCCCGTCGATGCGCGCTTCAAGCGGGCGGAAATTGATCTTGTAGGCCATTTTTGGGCTTTGCTCGATCCAGTAGCCGAGATAGACATGGGGCAGGCCAAGGTCGCGGGCCTGGGCGATCTGCCACATCACGTTGTAGGTACCGAACGAGGCGCGCGGCACGTCGGGGTCGAAGAAGGTGTACACAGACGACAGGCCGTCGGAGAGCACGTCGATGATGGAGACCATGCGCAACACGCCCTCGGGGTCGCGGAACTCGACCAGGCGCGTGTTGACCCGGCTTTGCAGCAGGAACTGGGCATACTGGTCGCGGCTGTCCTGGTCCATGCCGCCGCCCACATGGCGCGTGGTCTGGTAGCGCAGGTAGAGCGCGTAGTGCTCGTCGCAAAAGCTCAGGTTGGCCACTGTCGCTTCCAGCGCCGCATGGCGGGCCCAGGCGCGCCGCTGGCCGCGGCTGGGTTTGAACTCGGCAGTGCGCACGCGCACCGGAATGCAGGCGTGGCAGCCGTCGCAATAAGGGCGGTAGGTGAAGATGCCGCTACGCCGGAACCCGTTCTTGACGAGTTCGGAATAGACGTCGGCATTGATCAGGTGCGAGGGGGTGGCCACTTGCGAACGGGCCTGGCGCGCGTCGAGATAGCTGCACGGGTAGGGCGCCGTCGTATAAAACTGCAAGGTCGAAAAGGGCAGGTCGTTTAAGTGCGTCATGCATGGGCTTTCAATGCGACGTGGTTGCTTCCTGTTTTGCCATTGTAGCGAATGTTTGGACTTTCTACTGCGTGTTCTGGTTCATATGATCCATGCCGCGCAAACGGGGCGGCAATTCCCAGCCGGCGGTGGGCGGCTGGCCGATGGCCTGGCGCAAGTGTGCCAGGAAAGTGGCGCGCGACACCGGCGCCGCCCCCAGCGAGGCCAGGTGTGCGGTTTCCTGCTGGCAGTCGATCATGGCCACGCCCTGGCTGCGTAAAAAATCGACCAGGTAGGCCAGCGCGATCTTGGAGCCGTCGGTCACGCGCGCGAACATCGATTCGCCATAGAACATGCGGCCGATGCACACGCCATACGCGCCACCGACGAGCTCGCCGTCCAGCCACAGTTCCGACGAGTGCGCGTGGCCGAGCGCGTGCAAGCCCGTGTAGCCCTGGATGATGTCTTCGGAGATCCAGGTGCCGGGTCCGTCGCGGCGCGGGGCGGCGCAGGCGCGCATGACGTCCTCGAAGGCGCTGTCGAAGCGCACTTGCCAGCGCCCGCCCTCGCGCATGCTGCGTTCGACCCGGCGCAGCGCCTTGCGCAAGCTGTCGCTGGCGCGGAACTCGGCCGTCATCAGCACCATGCGCGGGTCGGTGCTCCACCACAGGATGGGCTGGCCTTCGGAAAACCAGGGGAAGATGCCGCGCTGGTAGGCAGCGAGCAGGCGTTCGGGCGAGAGATCGGCGCCGGCGGCCAGCAAGCCCGGTGCGTCCATGGTCAGGGCCTCGGACACGTCGGGAAACGGCGAATGGGTCTCAAGCCAGGGGATCATGTGTCGTTAGGCGGGCTCGATATACGCATGGGGCGCACGATGTCGTGGGAATGGAAGCCAAAACCGGCGCCGTTCTCCTTGATTTGGACGCAGTCGGCAAAGAACAGTTCCAGCGTCTTGCGAATGGTCGGGAAGGCCAGGTCGTCCCAGGGGATTTCGTGCTCGGCGAACAGCCTCACTTCCAGGCTTTCGATGCCGGCCGCATAGGTGAGCGTGCGCAGCCGGGCCAGGTAGAACAAATGGACCTGGTGCACCTGGGCCACGTTGAGCAGGGTAAACAGGTCGCCGATCTCGATGTCGGCGCCGGCTTCCTCCTCGGTTTCGCGCACGGCGGCCTCGGCCGTGGTTTCGCTGTTTTCCATGAAACCTGCAGGCAAGGTCCAGAAGCCATGGCGCGGCTCGATGGCGCGCTTGCACAGCAGCACGCGGATCTGGCCATCCTCATCCCAGACGGGAATCGAGCCGACCACGAGCTTGGGATTGTGATAATGAATGGTTTCGCATTGCGCGCACACATAGCGGGGCCGGTTGTCGCCCTCGGGGATTTGCAAGGCGACCGGGTAGGCGCACTCGGAACAAAATTTCATAGGGAACCGTAGAATGGGATTTCCGCTTACTTTACACCGATTGCGGGTGCTGTGGCTGTTCCGGAATGCTGCCCATTCGCCATGGTATTTCGGCGGTGCATGATATTGCTGCTGCTATCGCACATGCCGGATGGATTAACATTGCCTAAATCGGGAAACGCCTTTATAATGCCTGCATACAGACGCGGGGTGGAGCAGTCTGGCAGCTCGTCGGGCTCATAACCCGAAGGTCACAGGTTCAAATCCTGTCCCCGCAACCAAAATTGAAAAAGCCCTTGATTCTCCTAGCGGATCAAGGGCTTTTGCTTTTTCCGGGTGCGCCACCTAGTGAGCCACCCATGATTAAAATTCCCCGCCTTTTCCAAAACCGCTGCGGCGTCTTCTATTTCCGCGTCAAAACGGCGACCAGCGACCGCCGCGTCAGCCTCATGACCAAATGCCCCCAGTCGGCGGCTATAATCGGCCTTCAACTAAATGCCGATCTGGAACGAAAGCGAGCCATGAGCAATCCCAAGCTGTCCGATTTCAACTTCGACCTTGATGCACTGCGCAAATATGAAATAGACATGAAGAACGGAGGGCGCACGGTCAGAACGGACGGCACGGACGCCGACCACCGCCGCGCCATGGAAATGCTCGCCGCCATCGACCGTATCGGCCCGATCCCCCCGGAGGATCGCATACCACGCACCCCGCCAGCCCCCGCAACCAGCCCTTCGGGCCTGACGCTCTCCCAAGCCGCCGCGATCTGGCTGGCAGAGCGGGCGAAAAAAAATGCGGTTCGGACTGTCGCCGCCAAGCGCTATCACATCGAGGACTTCCAGAGGCACGTTGGCGGCGACCCGGACATTAACACCCTGTCCAAGCCCACCGTGGTCGGCTACAAGACAGCCCGCCTCACCGAAGGCCAGACCGGCAAGACCATTGACAACAAGTTGATGACGCTGCACGACTTCTTTAAATTCTTGCTAGCGAACGCCCACTACACCGTGTCGGCATCCAACCCGGTCGAGGGGCTTTTCGTCCTGACCAAGCGCGAGCGCGTGGCGAAGAACGAGCCCTATCAGCCGTTCACTGACGACGACCTCCGGGCCTTCTTCGACCCGGCCAACTACCACGCCGCCATGGACTCGCCCGATTTTTACTGGGGGCCGCTGATTGCCTTGTTCACTGGCATGCGTATCAGCGAGGTGGCCGCTATCCGCTGCGTCGATGTTGGGGAAGCCCTCGGCGTCTACTACATTAAAATCCCCAAGAGCAAAACGGCGGCTGGCGTGCGCAACGTCCCGATTGCCACGGCACTTGTGGGCCTCGGCTTCCTAGACTACGTGGCCGAGGCGAGGGCTGCGGGCGCCGTCCGCATTTTCCCGCACCGCCTCCTCATCAACGACACCTACTCCAAGCGGCTGTCCGAGCAGATGCTCGCGTATCTCAAAGATCGCGACATCAAGCGGCCAAACGACCATAAGAGCTTCCACTCGTTCCGCGTCAACGTGTCCACGGCCCTCGCCAACAACGGCGCCAACACCGCCCAAGTCATGCAGATCGTCGGCCACAAGGCGAACGAGTCCCACGACGTGCACCTCGGCTATGTCCGCGACCTGCCCGACCTGCTGCCGGTGGTCGATACGCTGCGATGGCCCGTGGACCTCTCCGGCCTCGCCTACCGGGGGCAGTTCAATGAGTTTGTCAGCGACCGGAGCAACTGGGCCACGCCCAAGGTGAAGAAACCCAAGAAGGTGGCTGTTGCAGGGGGTTGACTTCGGGGCCTCGCTTTGAGAGAACTGTATGTAACACCGTAATTTACATACGGTCCCTACATACAGTGAGGCAAAAATGTCAGCCGAAATCGCAAGCAAAGAAAAGGTTTTCGCAGCAGCGGACCTCCTCGCCAGCACTGGCGAAAAAATCACGTTGGAAAAACTGCGAGTGGCCCTCGGCGGTGGAAGCCTTTCGACCATCCGCGCCCACCTCTCACAGTGGCGCGAAGTCCAAGCATCGAGCAAGCCGGTCCCGCCCGTCGCGGAACCGGCCCCAGCGGCCCTAAGCGAGCGTATGACCGTTTTCCTGTCCTCGGCATGGAGCGACGCGATGGCAATGGCGAACGCGCGACTGGACGGCGAGCGGTCCGCTTTGGCGGGCGCGCGCGGCGTGCTCGAAGACGAGCGGCGCGAAGCCCTCGAAGCTGGCGACGCCCTTGCGACAGAGCTAGACGCTGCCAACACGATGCTTACCCAGTTCGCCGCAGACGCTAAGACCAGCACGGCCGAACTGGCCCGCCTTCGCCAGCGGATCGCCAAAAGCGAGGCGGAAACCATGGCAACCGCCGCCGCGAAAGACGAGCTTTCAGGGATGCTCGCCACGGTCAGCCGCGACCAACTCACAACGCAAGCGGAGGTGGCGCGGCTGACCGGCGAGCTAACAGCCGCGCGGGGTCAGATCGAGCAGCTTTCGGCCATCGCGAAAACCAGCAGCGACGAGGCGACTACGCTGCGCCAGCAGTTCGCCCAGAGCCACGCGGAGCACATGGCCGCGACGGCGGCAAAAAATGAACTGGCGGGCGTGCTGGCAATGGCTCGCGCAGACCACAAGGCGTCGCAGGCCGATGTTGCTCGATTGACCGGCGAACTGGCGACGGCTCAGGCGCGGGAGGCTGCGGAGGCACGCAATGCCGCCGCAGCCGACAAGAGAGCGACGGAGGCAAACGCCAAGGCCAACAGAGCGCCGGACGATAGCGGCAAAAGCGTCTAACAGCCATGGGCGGGCCAAATCGCCCCATTCGGCGCCGCCATTTTATTTTTTTGCATTGCAAGCCCTTCTCCAACTTTCGTGAGATGGGCTCACTTCTTCGTGCGCAAACTCTTATGCCTATGAGCCCGCTTTTTTCACGCTCGAGAGCATTCCTCAAAAGCCATAGCCTTTCTGTTTTTTAGGAGGGCGAAGCCCTCCTGTATTTAGACAGTTCCTCTGGAACTGTCTTGCAGAACCCCCAGGGAACCGGGCAAGGCTAGCCCTACCCTCGGAGAGGGCATGGAGCCTTTCGCGGAACCTGATAGTCAGGTATACCGGGGTGGGTTCGACGCAAGCGACTCCACTTCAAGCTTCAAGCTCTTTGCGAGCTCCCATGGCCGGATGCTTTTGGCTTCGGTGCGGCTTTCCATGGACCCAACTGACCGCTTCTGATGTGCTGCCCACGGCCTGCGCCGCGTCATCTAGTCAACTTGGTCCGTCCGTCCGGCCTGTGTCGCAGGCTTCACCGAAAACCATTTTTTACTTTCTAGACAAGACCGACGATACCTCGCCGTCTGCGGAAAGCAAGCCCCTGAACGGGAAAAGCCCAGACTTTCGTCTGGGCTTTCTTGGAACCGCAAGTTCCAATTGTCTAGAAAGGACGGTAAGCGGCAAAAACACTCTCGCGCGGATCGCTGGACATGTCAACAACCACCGGCAAATTTTCCCTAACTGACCGGCGTGGTAAAATGGCGCCTCTCGGTAACCTAACGGTGGCCTATCTATGAAGACCGAACGCCGCATGAAACCACGCCCGAGCCCCGCAGCCCACCGGATGAGCAATGCCGAACTTGACGCAGCTATACGAGCCCTAAGCGAGCAGGTGGAGACGCTCCGTATGGAGCGCCTCAAAAGATCCCAACGCGCCGACAACTCGACGCCAGCCCTGCAACCAAATTCGGCCGCTCCTTCTGCCTAAACGAAAGATGGTTTGGCCGACGACTTAGCTGGCCTGATCCATGGAACACACCCGACGCACCAAGTTGCGCTACAAATGTGCTACGCCGACGTGCATTGCATACTTCCGTAACTCGGACATGAATATAAACGGTTTATATCGTTTATATTCATTTGTCAAATAACGCCGCTCAAAGCCGTTGACTTCGGCGCGCCATGGCCGGGAGGGCCTTGGCATTTGGGGTCGATGCACGCAAGGCCGCGCGGGTCTTGTATGCCTCCGGTGGGCCGGTTCGCTGCTTCGGCCCTCGGATGGGCGCCCCCGACAGATTAACGCCGCTGACCTTGATGGGCGATACCCCGCCGCCGCCCCTTTTGGACCGGCCATAGTAGCGCTGGGTCTCAGTCGTCTGATGGCCGAGCGCCGCCGCCGTGCTTCCGGAGTCCCCTGACGTCTTCAACTGGGCCGACACGCGATGGCGCAGGGAGTAGCCCGAGATTGGTTGACCGGCCTTCTTCGCGAAGTGGCTTATGATCTTTGTCAGGCGCCGCCCGGTGTCCAGGGACTCGGTGGGCTCCACGGCGATGACGATGGGCTTCCTCGCCTTGCCCGCCCTGTTCGCCAATTCCATCCAACGCCGCTGCACCGCCTTGCTCGCGTCGGCTGGATACTCGCTCACCACGGCCCGCAAGTCCAAGCCCTTCTTCTTGCCGTCGCACTTCGCCGACTCGATGAAGAACCGCAAGGCAACCGTGCCATTTTTTTTCTCGACCTCGACGCGAACGCCCTTTGCCAACTCGACGCCACGGCATCCGGTAAACTCCATGACCAAGAAGGCGTCGCGAAACTGCGAGCCAGCCGCCGCCTCGAAGAAGGCTTCGAGTTGCGCATCGGTGGCGGCGCTCTTCTTGTGCCCGGCCTGCTGCTTTGTATGGTTGTCGTAGGAATTCCAAGGCAAGGCGCGGAACTCGTCCAACTTATTCATAAGGCTTTGGGCCTTTTGGACGTGCATTGCCCACTTGGCTGCGCGGACAGGCTCCAAGTCTTCTTTGCTACGCTTCGCCTTGTCGGCTTCCTTCAACGTCTCCTTGATCTTCCGCAGGAACTGCCACGTTCCTGCGGCGCGCATCAAGTAGCGCTCATTCTTGCCCGCCTTGGCCATGTCCCATCCGCCATCCAAGATCGCCGCTCGCCTCTTGTATTCGCGCTGTGAATCCGGGGCGAGCGGTTGCGCCTCATCCAATGCCGCCCGCGCCTTACGGACGACATCGTGCAATCGGCTCGTGGCCGATTGCACGATGGGCGTCGTCTGCTTCGGCTGCCTTGGCATGGCTCCATCCAAAACCGCCGCTCGCCTCTCGTATTCGCGCTGCGAATCCGGGGCGAGCGGTTGAGCCTTACCCAAGGCCTCCCGCGACTCACGAACGACATTCTGCAACCGGACTACGTCCGCTTGCAGAATGGTCGTCGTTCGCTTGGTCGGCCTTGGCACGGCTACTCCTCCTCAATGCGCGATGATCCTCAGCCCTTTGGGCTTCGGCTAATCGCTCCTTTCGTCGTCGCTCCCTTTGCTGACGCAACGCCTGCGGCGCCGGTCGTGCGCTCCTCACCTGACGGTGACTTTTTTTCAAAAAGGTTGGTGCGCGTATTTTGTCTAGTGGCCTTCGGCCCCTCGACAAAATACGGGGTGTGGCCGTTGGCGGTCGCCTCAGCCGCTGCAAGCGCGGCCTCGCGGACAAATTTCGAGCGGGTCATGCCGACCGACCTGGCGATTTGGTCGAGCCATGCCCAATCCTCTTGCGGCCAGCGAATTGTTTTGAAGGATTCGTTTCCCATTACTTTTCCAGCCATGACGCGCTCCCGTTTGAAATCCAGATGTTGTGATCACTTTCTCAAATAGGCGTGAGCACAGCCAGATTTCAGCGAAAGAAAATTTAATCAAGGCTTGCACTGGCCGGGGCGGATCGGGTGGAGCCCGACCGCAGCGACGCATGGGTGGCCCTGAACGGGCCATCCTCGCTCCCTCGCTTCGCGTCGGTCCTCGGACTCCAATCGCCCATGCCGGCGGCGCCTGGGCCTGTCGGGCTTGGCCTTCAATGAACGAAGCGGACACGCGCGCGGCGAAAAAATAGGCCAGCGGGACGAATAGTCCTCTGGCCCAATTGGCGGGGATGCCCGCCGTCCTGTTGGTTTTATTTTCGGTTCGGGACGATCAGCCTCCGACGCTGACGATGGACCAGCCCTCCGCTCCCTTGCTGAATCGAGCGGTTTGGGTGCCGCCCAAAGGCGCCGTGAATTCGCACTTGAACCCGCCGAGTTCGTCTTTGACGCAATTTTTCACTTTCATTCTAGCGAGGGCGGCTTCTTGGCCCACCAACGCCTCCTTGCCGCCAGCGGCGACCACCATCCGTTCCATAGCCTGCCGAATGTCGGCGTCGCCCGGAGGTGAGTCGCCGCAGCCAGCGAGCGAGGCGGCGACGAGCGACGCCGCCAAAGTCGATATCAGTTTGGTGATTTTCATTTTATGTCCCTTTGGTTTCGATGGTCAGATAGCGGATTGGCGTTCGTTTATTTCTTGTTGAAGCAGTTCCATCCACCGCGCCCGCATGGTCCTGTCCTTCATCGCCACGCGCCATTGCGGGTTGTCCAAGTCCTTGACCGTTACGAACAGTCCAGTATTCGCCTCGGCCTCCCGCGCCGCGCGAATGTTATTGCCCGCCGCGCCGACCGCGCCAATCAGCCCGGCGCCCACCACCCCGGAGGCCCGCTCTTCGTTGCTGGCCCACTCGCGTATTTTGTCGTAGGCGTAGACCTGATATCCGCCACGGCCCAGCAAAGCGAGTATTTTCGCCTTGGGGTCCAACGCGATGCCGGTCCCGTTCTCGGAATGGTCGAGGCCTTGGCCGGGCGCTATTCCTAGCGCACTCAGCATCGCGGCGTGCAGCTTTTCTCGGCGCATCGCCCGCGCAAATACAAACGCGGCAAGCAAGCACAATGGCCCCCATGCCATGAACAACAACGCCATTTTTTCCCCGAATCCCATCGTCGCCCGAAACGCTACTGACCAGAATAAGGCCCACAGAAACGTTATGACCCATAGTATTAACATTGCAACTTCCTTTCTCATTGAGTGCGGTGCAACCCGCGAGAAGTAGATATTAAACTAATATTTTTCGTTTTAAACGTTTTACGTTTCAAGAAGCGTGAATTGTTATTCAAGTTTGCGCGCTTGAAAGCGACCATGTAGGCCCTTTGGAGGCATTGCATGAACGAACCCGGCGAGAGCCTGACAGGCGACGACGAGCGGAGCGCGCAAATTAGAAAGGCCGTGGGCATTGCCATCGCGAGGAAGCGCGAGCAGGCTGGATTGTCTCAGGAGGCCGTCGCTGAGAGGCTAGGCATCGTCAATTTATCGGTGTCGAGGATGGAGCGTGGCGTGCATGCGGTTACGGCTGACCGATTGATAATGCTTGCGGAGATATTTGGATGCCGTGCCGACGAGCTATTGCTGCCGGGGAGCAGCCGGATGACGGATCAGGTTGGGGAACTGGCCGCCACTATGGAGACGTTCACGGCCTCGGAGCGGACCTTTGTAATGGAGTTCGTGCGGAATTTTTCAAGCTACAAGCAGCAGAAATAGCGCCGAGCCATTGACACGGCATCGGGCCATGTTAGCCCAGGAAACTTGATAGCCTCGCGATTAGCTGATCTTCGTCTTTGAGGTCGCATTCCCAAAGAGTAAGAACTTGCCAACCCGCCAATTGCAGAGCCTCCGTGTTGCGTGCGTCGCGTTGGCGGGTTCGTTCGATTTTTCCGACCCAATATTCAGCGCGGGTTTTAGGGACCCGGGCTCCGCGACTGCATCCGTGGCCGTGCCAAAAGCAACCGTTGATGAATATTGCGCGTCGGCGCCCAAGCCAAACGATGTCTGGTTTGCCCGCCACGTCCACACGATGTAGGCGATAGCCTTTGTGGCCCAAGCGACGCAGCAGCCTGCGAACGTAGAGTTCGGGCGATGTGTCCTTGCTTTTCACACGCCGCATTGCCTCTCGACGTTGGGCGTCCGTGAGATTGTCAGTCAAAGGTTATACGTAGGCTCGCGTCAGCTTCGTGAACGGCCACGATCTCATTGTATTTTTCGATCAGACGAACCACAGTAATTTTCCGATCAGCAGCCTTAAAAAGGCTCATCTCGTAAAGGTTTGCAGCCAGGAATTGCAGAGCATCCATGACCTCTACCCGGCCTTCGATGCCGGCGTTTTCGGCCAGTCCCTCAGCGGCGCCTATCATCTTGGAAATCGTGAGGATAATCGGATGCTGTCCAGCTTTTATGTTCGCTTCGCACTTGCGTAGTAGCGCCTCCGATGGAGCCGTCGTGCAATGTATGATCGCATTGTCGATGACAAAATCGCCCGATCGAGACGAGACCGAATCAGCAACCGACGCGCCGTTGTGGCCTATCACCAGTTCGGGCAAAGCCAGTTCCAGCTTGGCACCAATCAGATGCTGCAAGACGGCTCCAACATAAGTTTTGCCCGGCGATTTTTTTTGCCTGTCCAAGGCTTGATCCAACAAGTTGCGGATGACCGAGGCCAGCGTTTTGCTGGGATCATAGTTTAGCTTGAACGGTTCGGTGTTGAAGTAGTCAACAAACCGCTCTACCCACCACGCCTCAATATCCGCGACGTCCGAAGCTGCAAGCGTCGGAAGGCTATGCACGAACGCGACATACTGTTTTGCGAGAGTAGGGGTTCCCCGGCTAGTGCGACCGGATTCTGTTCCGACCTTTTGCGTTACCGAGTGGCGAGCCAATATTTTATTGATGTTCGCGCCGCCCAGCCCAGAGACCTGACCGCCGCCGGGCGTCAAGAGCTTGTCCATATCGAATGGCAAACCCACCACCGCCGCCTTGTGGGTGAGGATCAACACCGTGCCTAGCGCCCCGACCCCGGTAACCTGAAAATCAGTCTTGAATTGGTTTAAGGCGGCTTCAAGGCTGGGACTGATTGGCATGAGTGTCTGCTAGGGGTAAGAGTAATTTTTTCGCAAGCCACTTGGCGACAGGAACAGCCACGGCGTCTCCCATTGCCTTGTAGCCGTCGTTGTATGTGCCGGGAATCTTGTAGGTTTCTGGGGCGCCCATCAGCCTCGCGGTTTCTTTCACAGTCAACAAACGGCTTTTGAGTCGGCCGTTTTTTCGGATGACAAGGATTTGCCGGCTGCTGCCACCGCTAGGGGTTCGGAGACACCCAGCTATATTGTCGAAACGAAGTTCCAAGACTTGCTTGCCTGCCCGTGTTCGTTTATATCCCGGCGCGACAAACGTCTGCTTCTTCGGCAGCGCATTGAGCAGCGCAGCATGCTTGGGCGAGATAAGCCCGATGTTCCGCTCATCAATAGCCGTGGTGGCGAAATCGGCATCAAATTCGACTATGTCCGCGAGCACTTCCGACCGCGCGGGGGGTTCCGGCATGTGCCACCAAACCCAGCTTTCCAATCCGACGGCGGCTTTCTGCACCGCCTCCGGGTGCAGCCATGTGGGCGTGGGACTCGTTAGGCTGGCGGGCACCTCTATGTCCCCTCGAACAGCGACGACAAAAATACGTGGGCGCGACTGAGGCACGAAGCGAACCGCGTCCAGCAGCATGGCGCCGACCTTATATCCCCGTTCGACCAAGGCACTGTGCAATGTCCGATAGTGTTCACCGCCGCCCGATGAGACAAGGCCCAAAACATTTTCCGCGACCAAGATCGACGGCGGCTCTTCCATTTCGTCAATGATCCGCAGCCACTCCCAGACAAGTCCGCTGCGCTTGCCGTGGATGCCGCCGGCCAGCCCGGCTAGCGACAGGTCTTGGCATGGGAACGACGCCCAGGCTAGCGTCGCTGCTGGCAACTTCTTGCCCTTCACATCGGAAATTGAGCCGAGGTGGAAATGCTTCGTGGTGTGGTTTGCCGTGTAGACGGCGCCTTTTTTCTCGTCAATGTCATTCGCCCAAATTGGCTTAAACATCGTTTTGAGTCCTTGGGCCACAAGTCCGCTACCGGCAAAAAATTCGAGGTAGGCGTATTTCGCCCCTTTTTTCGAGGGGCTTGCCTCTTCCACATGGGACGGCATGGGTGCGGGGGCGCCGCTGAGGGGCAATTCGGAGGGAGAGGAGCGGAGAGACATGGGCGCCATTGTAGCGGTTTTTCTTTATTCATCACAGACGGCGCCCGACGGCTTTTCGGAACCAAACAACATCTCCCGCGACACCCCGTTGTCGTTGAGCTTGGAGAGTTGCCGTGTGAAGTGATACACTTCGTGCCACACGTTTTTTACCCCGCAACCGGATCGGCAAAAAAGCCAGTTCCGCTATGAGGCAAGGGAAAAAAGTCCGTTTTCGGGCGTGGTTCAGGCGCTTATCCTGTCCCCGCAACCAAATTCCAAAGCCGCTGATTTCGCAAGAGATCAGCGGCTTATTGGTTTTCTACGCTGCACTGCAGCAACGGCGTTTTATCCTCGCATCGCGGCGGCGATGGCTTCGCGGACGAATGCCAGCATCTCCTCTCCGATAAAACTGCCCTCCAGCAAGCCAGGCTCGGTCGCGTGCGCCTTGCGAATCTTCAAATGGGTCGCCGGATCGGTGCCGGCATAACTGGCGAACAGGGCCATCCATTCACGCGCCAGCTGCGTGGCCGCCGGGTCCGTCGCGGCGGTTCCCGCCGACATCTCCTTTTGTACGCGCGCGATCAGGGGAGGCCATTCGGACGAGCGCTTGCCGTAGTTGGCTTTCAGGAAGGCGAACTCGTCCGGATCCAGATAGCTTTCGAACAGGCCCAGGCGATAGCTCGTCAAGGCTTGCTGTACGTAGGCGCTCAGTTCCGGTGTGATGCGGTTGCGTTCGCGCGCCGATGGCTCGCTGGCGTTCATCGCGTTCAGCTGCACCACCATGGCGGCGTCGCCGCCAGTGTCGCGCGCCAGCATGCGCATCCAGCGGCACGCCAGTTCCTGCGCATGCGGGTCCGACGGCGGCGTGTTGGCCGCCATCAGCGCGTGGCAGCGTTCCACCAGCGCTTTCCACTCCTCGGTGCTCGCGTTCGGTGCGGAGAAAAACGGCAGGCGTTCGCGCTGCTCTTGCGTAAAGTATTTGTCGTACATGGTCATTTGCTCCAAAGTTGTCAGCCAATCGGCAAGCTCCGGCTCCTCGCCCGCATCGAGCTGGCCCTTGAGTCGGGTCAGCTGGGTGCGCAGCACGCTGGCCTGCTCGATCTGCCGCGTCAGGGCGCAGATCTGCTGGTCGACGATGGCCGGGAGGCGCGCGCCGGGGCTTGCCAGGAAAGCTCCGATGTCGGATAGCGCCACGCCGAAGCGCCGCAGAGCCTGGATCTGATGCAGGCGGGCGATGTCGCTGCGGTCGTAGAGGCGGTAGCCGGCGTCGGAGCGCGCCGAAGCGGAGAGCAGGCCGATGTGGTCGTAATGGTGGAGCGCGCGTACCGTCAGTCCGGCACGTTTGGCGAGCTCGCCTACTTTCAGTTTCATCTTTTCACTCCTTGTCTTCAAGCGCAGGGCAAGGATGGCGCCTGACGCCGGGTCAGGGTCAAGCGTCTTTTTCGGCGGGCGCGTGCAGGCTGGCCCACAGGTGGGCTGCGGCCATGGTCCGGTGCGGCTTGTAGCGGGCCAGCAGCGCTTCCGTGCGCGCGATGTCCGGCTTGGCGTCCTCGCCCAGCAGGTGCTGCAGCGCCGCGCGGATCGCTACGTCGCCGTGCAGCGAACAGTCGGCGTAGCCATAACCGCGCAACAGCGCGTAATTGACCGTCCACGGTCCGATTCCCTTGACCGCCAGAAGCGTCGCGCAGGTCGCCTCGATGTCGTCGCCGCGCGCCAGCACCAGTTCACCGGCGTCGACCAGGCGCGCCAGGCGCAGCAGGGTCTCCGCTTTCGAACGCGAGAATTTTCGCGTGGTCAGGTCTTCCGGCGCCAGGCGCGCCACGTCGGCCGGCTCGGGATAACACCACAGGCCGCTGCCATGGGCACGCCCGGCCTGCGCAATGAAGGTGCGGCGCAGGGCGATGGCAAAGGAGAGGTTGATCTGCTGGCCGATGACGGCCCAGGTCAGCGCTTCGAAGATCGTGGCCGATTGCACGATGCGCAAGCCGCCCTGGCGCCGCGTCAGCGCGCCCAGCAACGGGTCGCCGCGCACCGCGTCGAGGAACGGGGCCGGATCGATGCGCAGCGCGAGTATGTTGAGCAGGGCGTCGTCGACCTGCGCGCGCGCGCCTGCGGTGAGCTTGCCATCGGCGGCGATGGTGCAGGTGGCCGCGTCCGTGCCGAATTCAACGTCGAGCAACACAGGCACGCCGTCGACCAGCACACCCTTGCGGATGCGGGCCGCTTCGACCCGCTCGGACAAGCCCTCGGCGTCGCGACCGTGAAAGGCCAGGACATCGCTGATGCGGTAGCCCGCCGGCAGGGCAATCGTGGTCTGCAATCTGGCGCCTTATTGCTTGTTCATGGAGTCCGCGACAATAGCACGCTGGCCGAAGCGCGGCGCAAAACCGGTCACCAGCGCGGTCCCGGCGATCACGATGGCGGCGCCGGCGATGGTGTACCAGCCAACGACTTCGCTCAGGAACAGCGCGCCCCACAGGATCCCGAACAGCGGGTTGAGAAAGGTGACCGTCAGCGCCGACGTGGTACCGACATCCTCGATCAGCTTGAAATAAATGATGTAGGCGACCCCGGTGCACAGCACGCCCAGCGCCAGCGCCGCGCCCATGATGCCGACCGTGGTCGCGCCTGGCGACGGGAAGAAGGCCAGCGCCGGGATCACCAGGATGGTAGCGGCCCACATGCTGCCGTGCGCATTGGCGAACGGTTCGACGCTCCTGGCCGACTTGGCGTATGCGCTGGCGATGCTGTAGCTGATGGCCGCAACCAGCGCCGCGCCGATTGCCAGGCCGGCGCCGGGACGCGAGGTGACCGCGTCAAAGCCGACCAGCAGCGCCACGCCGCAAGTGCCCAGCACCAGGCCGAGCACCTTTTTGCCGGAGATTGCCTGGCGCGACCACAGGGCCCCGATCAACGCGCCCCACATCGGCGCGGTGGCGTTGAGCACCGACAGCACCGACGCGGTCAGGGTGCTGGCGGCGTAGGCGAACAGTAAAAAAGGGAAGGCGGAATTGAAAAAGCCGAGGATGAAATAGTGCTTCCAGTGGGTGGCGATATCGAGGCGCTTCTTCAGGACCAGGCCCACGATGGCCAGGAATAGCGCGGCGAAGGCGACTCGGTATTCGATCAGCACGGCCGGCCCCAGGACCGGCGCGCTGATGCGCATGAAGAGGAAGGAGCTGCCCCAGATGGCGGCCAGCAGGATCAGGCGCAGCATGTTCGCTGTGTTCATGGTGTGTTCCGTGTTCCGAAAAACCGAGTGTGCCAAACGCGCAGCCATGCGGCAAGCCAGTTCTTGCTATTGAATGGATCGCCTATACTGGCGTAATGATGAAACTGCGCGGTGGAGATAAAGATGAATGATACAAAAAAAGACGACGGCTCACCGAAGTTCGGCCGTTTGCTGCTGGTGCTGCTCGCTGCGGTGGTGTTCTGCGGAGTGCTGACGTGGGTGATGGGGACGTTCTTTCCGAACTTCCCGGGCTGACTTACTTCTTGCCGCCGCGCTTGCAAATGGCTTGCAGCGCCCATTCAGGAGGGCTGTCCGGGACGATGTCCTGGGGCGAGAATTTTTCGTACTTGATGTTCTGGGCGACCGGTCCCTTGCCCATCGCTTCGCCGTAGTACACCTGGCTGAGCAAGGTCGCGCTGCGCGCGCCGCATGAATAGATATGCAGCGCCTTGACCGACTGGTAGGTCGTGCCTTCCTGGGTGGTCTGCTCCTTGGCAAACGACACCAGCGACCACACCTTGTAGCCGGCCGTGCTGCGGATGATCGAACTTTTGTCGATATACGCCTGGCTGCCCGAACCGCTGCCCACGCTGACCCAGCTGGCGGCTTGCGCCAGCAAGGGAAACAGCAACAGCGCCAGGAGCAGCTTCTTCATGGCGTCAGCGTCTTTTTGGCGCCCTGCTTGGACTTGATCTCGGCCACCCCTTTGTCGATCCCCGCCAGGCGCGCCGCGGTGGCCGGATGGTTGGCCACGTAGCCATTCAACACCGAGGCCGGGTAAGTGGCCGCCAGGCGTTTCCAGAACGGGGCCGCGGCATCGACGCTATAGCCGGCGCGCGTGACCAGGTACAGGCTCAGATGGTCGGCGGCGACGTCCAGGTCGGCCGGCATCGCCTTGATGCCGGAGCTGCCGATCAGCATCGAGGTATCGGGCCGCACGTTACCGAGGTTGTCGATGACGCTGCCGATGGTGCTGGTGCTGCGCGTGAGCGTGGCGTGGCCCAGGATGTTGTGGGCGATGCCCTTGGCCAGCAAGACCGCCAGTTCGTCGTCGGACTGGGCGAAGTGCAGCATGCCGCGGGTGACCATGACGCGGTTGCCGTCGGCGTAGGAGTTGATGTTGTCGGCGTTGCCCAGTTCGATGGCGAAGCCGCAGGCGCGCGTCACGGGAATCGACAGCAGCTTGCCCTTGCCATCGCGTTCGATGGCCATGGCCAGGTTGGCGCGCGAGGCGACCAGCGGGCCGAACACGGCGCCCACGGAACTCGATGCATTCGGGCCCGTCGGCAGCGTTTTTCCGCTGGCCGAAATGAGTTCGTCACCGCGCTTGAGACCCGCGCGGGCCGCGCCGCTGCCGGCCAGCACGCCCGTTACCTGCAGCCGCTCGCCCATGCCGAATGCGACCTGGGCGGCCTCGCTGTAGTCGCCCGGATACCAGTAGCGGTTGCGCGCCGTGAAGCCGAGCAGGTTGCGCGCCTGCGTCTTGCACAATTCCGCGTTGCCGATCAGGAGCGGCGCCGCGACCCGGTACAAACGGTCCTGCATGGCCGCCATTTTGGTCAGCGCGTCGGCGGCGGCGGCCACACGCGGGGA
Organism: Pseudomonadota bacterium; assembly: GCA_040388275.1. GTDB lineage: Bacteria > Pseudomonadota > Gammaproteobacteria > Burkholderiales > Burkholderiaceae_D > Telluria_A. The sequence continues at coordinate 40,682 of JAZKCA010000007.1, read as the reverse complement.
GATCGTTGGCGTGTCGTCGACCGGTGTCGCGGGCACCACGACCGGCTTGAGCACCGGTGCGTTGCTTTGGCAGGCGGTCAACAGAAGTGCCAGCAGCACTGCCGGCACAGCCGGGCCCAGACCAGAAAAACGGGTCATAAATTTCTCCATATTCTTATTGTTTGCCAGTGCTGCCGAAACCGCCGGCGCCGCGATGGCTGGTGTCGAACTCGTCGACGACATTGAATCCGACCTGCAGGACCGGCACCACGATCAGCTGGGCCAGCCTTTCCATGGGGTTCAGGGTAAAGGCGGCCTGGCCGCGGTTCCAGGTCGACACCATCAGCTGTCCCTGATAGTCGGAGTCGATCAAGCCTACCAGATTCCCGAGCACGATGCCGTTCTTGTGGCCCATGCCGCTGCGCGGCAGGATCATCGCCGCGTAACCCGGGTCGGCCAGGTGGATCGCCAGGCCGGTGGGGATCAGGACCGTGGCGCCGGCTTCGATGGTGATCGGCTGGTCGATGCAGGCGCGCAGGTCAAGGCCGGCGCTGCCTTCGGTGGCGTAGGCAGGCAGATGGTCCTTCATGCGCGGGTCGAGGATCTTGATGTCGATGGTTTTCATGTTTGCTTTTTTATTTGAGCAGCGAGCGTTGTTCGATGCGCTTGGCGATCTCGGAGACCAGCTGGCGCGCCAGGGTCAGCTTGTCGGCGCGCGGCAGCACGGTATGGCCGTTTTCGTCGAACAGGATCACGGTATTGTCATCCTGCCCGAAGGTGTGGTGGCCGATGTTGCCCACCAACAAGGGTATGCCTTTTTTCTCGCGCTTGACGGCGCCGTATTCGACCAGGTTTTCCGATTCGGCGGCGAAGCCGACACAGTAGGGCCAGCCCGAAATCGAGGTGGTCGATGCGACCGAGGCCAGGATGTCGGCATTCTGTTCGAACTGCAGGCTGGGGGTCGCGCCTTCCTGCTTTTTCATTTTCTGATCGCTGGCATTGACCACGCGCCAGTCGGCCACCGCGGCCACGCCGATGAACACGTGCTGGCCCTTGACGGCAGCCATGACGGCGTCGTGCATCTGCTGGGCGCTCTGGACGTCGATCCGGCGCACCCCGTGCGGGGTGGCCAGGGCGGTCGGCCCGGACACCAGCAGCACGTCGGCGCCGGCTTCGCGTGCGGCGCGCGCGATCGCGTAACCCATCTTGCCCGAGGACAGATTGGTGATGCCACGCACCGGGTCGATCGCTTCGAAGGTGGGGCCGGCGGTGATCAGCACGCGCTTGCCCGCCAGGACCTTTGGCTGGAACGAGGCGACCAGTTCACCCTGCAGGTCGAGCGCTTCGAGCATGCGTCCGAGGCCCGTTTCGCCGCAAGCCTGTTCGCCTTCGGCCGGCCCCAGAATGCGCACGCCGTCGGCGCGCAGCTGGGCCACGTTGCGGCGCGTGGCCGGGTTCTGCCACATCTCCACGTTCATGGCCGGCGCCACCAGCAGCGGCACCAGGTGCGGACGCGCCAGGCACAGGGTCGAGAGCAGGTCGTCGCATACGCCGTGCGCCAGCTTGCGCAGGAAGTCGGCCGAGCAGGGCGCGATCAGCACCGCGTCGGCGCCGCGCGTGAGGTCGATGTGGGCCATGTTGTTGGCCACGCGCGGATCCCACTGGTCGGTGTAGACGCTGTTGCCCGACAGCGCCTGCATGGTCACCGGCGTGATGAAGTGGCAGGCCGCCTCGGTCATGACGACGTGGACGGTGGCGCCTTCCCTGGTCAGCGCGCGGCACAGTTCGGCCGCCTTGTAGCAGGCCACGCCGCCGGACAGGCCGAGCACGATTTTCTTACCCTTCAACTCCATCGGCATGGCCATCTCCCTTTACTGGTTTTTCACGCGGCGCAGTTCATCGAAGATGAACAGGGCCGCACCGACGCAGATCGCGCTGTCGGCCAAGTTAAAGGCGGGAAAGTGGCTGGCGCCGATGTAGAAATCGAGGAAATCGACCACCTTGCCGTACATGAGGCGGTCAATGACGTTGCCGATGGCGCCGCCCATGATCAGCGCCAGGGCCCAGCAAAACAGGCGCTGGCCAGAATGCCTGCTCAGCAGGTAGAGAATGAACGCCACGGCGCCGGCGGCGATGCCGGTAAACAGGTAGCGTTGCCAGCCGCCCGCGTTCGACAGGAAACTGAGCGCCGCGCCCGGGTTGTACCACAGCCCCAGGTTGAAGAAGGAGGTGATGGCCAGCGATTCCCTCTCGACGAATAGGCGCAGGATGGTGATCTTGGACACCTGGTCGAGCAGGGCGACGATGAAGGCAATGCCCAGCCAGGGCAGCATGCTGCCTGAAGGCCGGGCGGTGGAGAACAGCTGTTTTTTCTTGGTTGCCATGGATTCTTGTTGTTGTCGTATGGTTTAGGCGAAGGCGCGTTGTTCGCCGCTGCCGAACAGGTTGCTGACGCAGCGGCCGCACAGGCCCGCATGCTCAGCATGCTTGCCGACGTCGGCGCGGTAGTGCCAGCAGCGCTCGCATTTCGGCGCTTCCGAAGCGGTCACCGTAATCGTTTCCTCGGCCTCGGACGCGACTTCGACTGCCGCCGCCTGCGAGGTGATGAACACGAACTTGAGGTCCTCGCCCAGACTGGCCAGCAGCCGGTACTTGTCGCCGGCCGCCTTGATCGCCAGTTCGGCCTGCAGCGGCGCGCCGATCGCGCCGGACACGCGCAGCTCTTCGAGCTGCTTGGTGACGTCGGCGCGCACCGCGCGCAAGGCCGCGTATTTTTCCAGAAGCTGCGGCGCGCCGGGCACCTCGGGCAGGGTCCAGAAGGTCTGCGTGAAGATGGTTTCGTCGCTCGCGGCGTACTCTTCCGGCGTGGCGAACACCGCCCACGCTTCCTCGGCCGTGAACGAGAGCATCGGCGCCATCACGCGCAGCATGCTCTGGGTCAGATGCCACAGCGCGGTCTGGGCCGAGCGGCGCGCATGCGAATCGACGGCCGAGGTGTACAGGCGGTCCTTGATGATGTCGAGGTAGAAGCCGCCCAGGTCTTCGGAGCAGTAGTTCTGCAGCTTGGCCACGACCGGGTGGAATTCGTAGCGCTCGTAGTGGGCGGCGATGTCCGCCTGCAGGGCAGCCATGCTGGCCAGCGCATGGCGGTCCACTTCGATCATGTCGGCCACCGGCACGGCATTGGCCGCATGGTTGAAGTCGGAAGTATTGGCCAGCAGGAAGCGCAGCGTATTGCGGATGCGGCGGTACGATTCGGTCACGCGCTTCAAGATCTCTTCGGAGATCGACAGTTCGCCGCTGTAGTCGGTCGAAGCGACCCACAGGCGCAGGATGTCGGCGCCCAGGCTGTCGTAGATTTTTTGCGGCGCCAGCGTGTTCTTCAGCGACTTCGACATCTTCTTGCCCTCGGAGTCGACCGTGAAGCCGTGCGTGAGCAGCGCCTTGTACGGCGGACGGCCGTTGAGCATCGAGGAGGTCAGCAGCGACGAGTGGAACCAGCCGCGGTGCTGGTCCGACCCTTCCAGGTACAGGTCGGCCGGGAAGCTTGACTGCGCCGCGTGCGAGCCGCGCAGCACGGTCTGGTGGGTGCAGCCCGAATCGAACCACACGTCCAGCGTATCCTTGTTCTTGACGTACATGTCGGCATCGTCGCCGAGCAGGTCTTTCGGTTCGATATCGAGCCAGGCGTCGATGCCGCGCTGTTCGAACATCTTGGCGATCGTTTCCAGCAGTTCCGGCGTGCGCGGGTGCAGCTGGCCGGTTTCCTTGTGCAGGAAGAAGGCCATCGGCACGCCCCACTGGCGCTGGCGCGACAAGGTCCAGTCCGGACGGTTTTCGATCATGCCGTGCAGGCGCGCCTGGCCCCAGTCCGGGAAGAACTTGGTGTTGGCGATGCCTTCGAGCGCGGTCTCGCGCAGCGTCTTGCCGCCGTCCTTAGGTGTGATGTCCATGCCGGCGAACCATTGCGAGGTGGCGCGGTAGACGATCGGAGTCTTGTGGCGCCAGCAGTGCATATAGCTGTGGTTGAACATCTTCAGTTCGAACAGGGCGCCCGCTTCGGTGAGCGCGCTGCAGATCGGCTTGGACGCTTCCCAGATGGTCATGCCGCCGAACAGCGGCAAGGTCGACGCGAAACGGCCGTCGCCCATCACCGGGGTCAGGATGTCGTCGTCTTTCATGCCGTGCGCCTTGCACGAAATGAAGTCGTCCTGGCCATAGGCCGGGGCCGAGTGGACCACGCCGGTGCCGCTTTCGGTGGTCACGTAGTCGGCCAGGTACATCGGCGAGAGACGGTCAAAGAAGGCATCGGACGCGTGCAGCGGGTGTTTGAAAGAGACGCCCTCGAGCGCTGCGCCGAGGCAGGTCGCGACGACCTTGCCTTCGAGCTTGTAGCGCGCCAGGCAGGCCTCGACCAGGTCGACCGCCAGGATCAGCAGCAGCGGCTTGTCGTCGCGGCTGGTCTCGACCAGCGCGTAGCTGATCTCGGGATGGACGTTAAGCGCCTGGTTGGACGGGATGGTCCAGGGCGTGGTGGTCCAGATGACGATGAAGCCGTCGCCCGCGGGCAGCGCCGGCAGGCCGAAGGCGGCCGCCAGTTTTTGCGGTTCGGCGAACGGGAAGCCGACGTCGATCGCCGGATCTTTCTTGTCCTGGTATTCGACTTCGGCCTCGGCCAGGGCCGATCCGCAATCGAAGCACCAGTTCACGGGTTTCAGGCCGCGATAGACATAGCCTTTGTCGAGCAGCGTGCCAAGGGCGCGCAGCTCATCGGCCTCATTACCCGGGGCCATAGTCAGATAAGGATTGTCCCATTCGCCCAGTACGCCCAGGCGGATGAAGTCCTTGCGCTGGCGGTCGACCTGCTCGAGCGCATACGCGCGCGCCTTGGTAAGCACCTCGGCGGTCGGCAGGCTCTTGCCGTGCAGTTCTTCGATCTTGATTTCGATCGGCATGCCATGGCAGTCCCAGCCCGGCACGTAGGGCGCGTCGAAGCCGGCGATGGAGCGCGATTTGACCACCATGTCCTTGAGGATCTTGTTGAGCGCGTGGCCCAGGTGGATATCGCCGTTGGCGTACGGCGGGCCGTCGTGCAGGATGAACATCGGACGGCCCTTGGCCGCCTTGCGCACGCGTTCGTAGATTTTCTTGTCCTGCCATTGCTTGACCCAGCCCGGTTCGCGCTTGGCGAGGTCGCCGCGCATCGGGAACGGGGTGTCGGTCATGTTGACCGGGTATTTGCTGGCCGGCTTGGCGTCCTGCTTTTTTCCGGCTTTGGCGTTTTGCTGCTGTTCTGGCTTGGTATCGGACATATTCTTCTTCAAAGGTGTGTATCTGGATGTTCGGGCGGCGCGCCGCGCGGCGGACGGGGACGGGTGGCCGTCAAATTCGGTCGGTGGCGGTCAGGGCCCTGCTGCGTTCGCTGAACCAGGCGCGCGCCATCTCGCCGTCGCGCGCGATGGCGGCCGTCAGGGTGGCGAGGTCGTCGTATTTTTCTTCGTCGCGCAGCTTTTCGAGGAACTCGACCTGCACCATCTTGCCGTAGCAGATTTGCGCGAAGTCGAACACATGCACTTCGAGCAGCATGCGCCCGCTGTCGTCGACGGTGGGGCGCATGCCCAGGCTGGCCACGGCCGGCAGCGGCGTGTCGGCCAGGCCGTGCACCTGCACCACGAAAATGCCGGCCAGGGCAGGGCGGTGCGCCACGCGCAGGTTCAGGGTGGGAAAGCCGAGCGTGCGGCCCAGCTTCTGGCCGTGGATCACATGGCCCGACATGGCGTAGGTGTGGCCCAGCAGCTCGCGCGTGCGCACGAAGTCGCCCGCGGCCAGCGCGGCGCGCACGGCCGACGAGGACACGCGCTGCTGGCCCAGCATCACGGTGGGCAGGGTCTCGACATGGAAGCCGTGCTTGCGGCCGGCTTCGATCAGCATGGCGACGGTGCCGGCGCGCTTGGCGCCGTAGCAAAAGTCGTCGCCGACCATCAGCCATTTGACGTGCAGGCCGTCGACCAGTACGCGCTCGGTGAATTCCTCGGGCGGCATGCTGGCGAAATGGGCGTTGAAGTGTTCGACGATGACGCGGTCGATGCCGTTGTTCGACAGCGATTGCAGCTTGTCGCGCAGGTTGGCGATGCGGGTCGGGGCCCTGGACAGGTCGCCCGCGCGGCGCGCGAAAAATTCCCGCGGGTGCGGCTCGAACGTCATCACGGCCGCTTCCAGACCCAGGCTCGACGCGGCCGCGCAGACGCGCCCGAGCAAAGCCTGGTGGCCGCGATGGACACCGTCGAAATTGCCGATCGTGAGCGCACAGGGCGCACGCGCCCGGTCGTTGGGAAGTCCGCGAAATACCTTCATTGGCTGGTTGTCAAAGCTGTCATGAATTGCTGGAAATAGAGATTATACGGTCAAAGCTAAAAAGCGCTGCCTGCAAGATGCAGACAGCGCTTTCGGATTACCGCCAGAGCAGAACGATCAAGCCATCGGATGGTTGATGGCCATGATCCAGTAGCGGGCCAGGTCGGCCGTGCCGTCGGTGCCGCCCACCGTTTTCAGGGTGGCGATGGCTTGCTGCTTCTTGCCGGCCGCGGCGTAGGCTTCGCCCAGGCGCAGCTTGGCGTCCTCGGGGTTGCGCAGCTTGTTGGCCTTGATTGCGGTTTCCATCATTTTCAGACCCTTGTCGGCCTGGCCGGATTGCACCAGACCGTAACCGAGGTTGAGCAGGCCGTCGTTGTCGCCGGCCTTGAGCAGTGCCGCTTCATTGACCGCCAGGTTCTTGTTGGCTTCGGCCAGGGTCTTGTCGGCCAAGTCCTTCAGGCGCTGGTGGCGCGCCGCGTCAGGGCCGACGCCGAGGGCGCCGGACTTGTAGCCGCGCTCGATGACCTTGACCGCTTCGCCGCCGGCGCCGTCACGCAGCACCAGCTGGGCCAGTTCCATGTAGTCGGCCGGCTTCTTGATCAGGTTGTTGGCCAGTTTCAGGCGCAGCACGTCGATCGCCAGGCGCGAGGCGGCAAAGCCCGGCTTCTGGGTCACGCGGTTGAGCAAATCGGCCCAGTAGCTCGGCTGCGGATAGTTGGCCGCCAGCTTTTCGATGGTCGACACATAGGCAGCCTTTTCGCCGCTCATGTTCTGCAGGTTGGCCAGCATCTTGAGCTGGTCTTCCTGCGGCGTCTTGGCGTTGCCGATGTCGGCGTTGAGCAGCCGCATGGCTTCTTTGACGTTGCCCATCGAAACATAGTTCTGGATCAGGTAACCGCGCAGGCGCGCATTGCCGCCCTTGGCCAGCTGCTTGTTGATGGCGGCGTTGGCCTTGCCGAATTCGCGGGCACGCATGTAAATGCCGACCAGGCCTTCGGAAAAGTTTTCGCTTTCGCCGGCCGACAGCTTGCCGGAGGCGATCAGGGTTTCGAAGGAACGGGCAGCGGTGTCGTAGTCGCCGGCCGACGAAGCTGCCGAGGCGCGTACGCGCTCGATCAGGTAGCTCTCGTTGGCGGATTTGCCGGACACGCCGTCAAGCTTGCGCAGCTCGGCCAGCGCTTCACGCGCGCGGCCAGCTTTCATCATTTGCTGCGCAGCTTGCAGTGGCTTGCCCACTTCCGGGCGAAGCGCTTCAGCGGCAAACGCGGAGGACAGGCCAATTACCGGGGTCAGCGCGGTAAAGCCGATTGCGGCCAATGCAAGGCCGAGCTGTGCGAGGCGAATCTTGATCATTAGAATTCTTTCAATCAAATGCGAAACGGCAGGTGGGGTACCTGCCGTTCGTCTATTAGCAATAGCGCTTACTGGAACTGCTCGTTGCCGACCATGCCGATCTTGGTCACACCAAGACGTTGGGCAGAGGCCATCACGCCAGCCACATACTTGTAAGACACCAACTTGTTCGGACGCAGGTGCACTTCCGGCTGATCTGCCATGGCTGCAACGCCAGCCAGCTTGGCATCCAGAGCCTTACGGTCCGGCACGACTTCAGCATCCCACAGGATCGTTCCGTCGAAGTCGACGTCAATGGTGATGACGACAGGCTCAACGGTCGGAGGCGGTGGCGTACCGACAGGCATGTTCAGGTTGACCGAGTGGTTCTGCTTCGGAATCGTGATAATCAACATGATAATCAAGACCAACATCACGTCGATCAAGGGGGTCATGTTCATTTCCATCATTGGTTCCGGATCCGCGTTCGCTGCTGCGGGAGAACCGACGTTCATACTCATGGTGTTTCCTTTCTAATGTTGGAACCCGTAGTGCCCGGGGCAAACCACGCCCCGTGCGCTACTGAAGGGAAGCTGGATTAACGACCGCCAGTTTTATCTGGTGGTTCGGTAATAAAGCCGACCTTCTGGATACCAGCACGTTGTGCCGTGAAGATAACCTTGCCGATGAACTCATAGCGTGCTTCTTGGTCGCCACGGACGTGCACCTCAGGCTGAGGCAACTTGACCGATTCCTTTTTCAGGAACTCGAACAATTCGTTCGTGTCGGCCAGGCGCTTCTGGTCCCAGTACATGTCGCCATCTTTGTTCACAACGATGTTGACTGTGGTTGGCTTTGGCTTCAATGCCTGGTTGGTCTCGGAAGGCAGCGAAATCTTTTGCAGCTTCAGAACAACCGGGCTCGTGATCAGGAAGATGATCAGCAGAACCAACATGATGTCGACCAGCGGCGTCGTGTTGATTTCTGACATGACTACATCTTCTTCTCCGCTCTCGGAGCCGACGTTCATGGACATGGCAATTATCCGATCTTTTTAGCGCCGGCAGCGCGGCCAGCTTCGCTGGTCGACATTGCGCCGGAGATCAGTACCGAGTGAACGTCGGCGCTGAACGAGCGTACATCTTCCATTGCCGACTTGTTGCGGCGAACCAGCCAGTTGTAACCCAGAACAGCAGGAACGGCGACGAACAGACCGAAGGCGGTCATGATCAGTGCTTCACCAACTGGACCTGCAACCTTGTCGATCGATGCGTTACCCGACATACCGATAGCGGTCAGCGCATTGTAGATGCCCCACACGGTACCGAACAGACCGATAAACGGCGAGGTCGAACCAACGGTTGCCAGGAACGACAGGCCATCTTGCAGACGCGACTGAACTTTTTCAACAGCGCGCTGGATCGACATCGTGACCCAGGTCGACAGGTCGATCTGCTCGAGCAGGGCGCCGTCGTGGTGCACGGTGGCCTTGGTGCCGGTTTCGGCGATGAAGCGGAACGGGCTGCCTTCTTTCAGGGCTGCCGAACCGGCTGCGATCGACGATGCTTTCCAGAATTTCTGCTGGACTTCAGCCGACTGCTTGAAGATTTTCATCTGGTCGATCAGCTTGGTGATGATGATGTACCACGAACCCATGGACATCAGCGACAGGATGATCAGCGTGCCTTTGGAAACGAAGTCACCATCGCTCCACAGGGCTTCGATGCCGTATGGGTTCTTGACTTCTTCTTTGTCGCCGGTGGCAACTGCTGGTGCTGCGGCAGCGGCTGGGTCGACGGCAGGAGCGGCAGCGGCAGCGTCTGGCGCTGGTGCTGCTGCAGGTGCTGCTGCCGCTTCGGTAGCGGCCGGTGCGGATGCTGCTGGGGCCGGAGCGTCAGCGAATGCAACTGCGGTGATCGAGAACAGGACAGCCGCCAAAACAGCGGACAAACGGGTATTCTTAAACATGCTTCCTCCAAATATATAAAATAATCAGTTCGCTGAACGTAATGACAACGAAAATCATGGGGTGAGGCTTGACTTCACCTCGGTTTTTAATCCAGCGTCCAGACGTACTGCATATTGTGCCAGGCTTGTTCCGGCTTGCCGTCGACCATAGGCGGCTTAAACTTGCATTTCGCGATACCTGCCTGCGCTGCCTTGTCCAGGTCACGGAAGCCGCTCGACTTGACCACTTTGGAATCGGCAACTTTACCGTCCGTGTTGATCAGGAAGGAGAGCGTCACAGTACCGGTCTCTTCGTTACGCATCGAGGCTTTCGGCCACTCTGGCTTGGCGCAGGTGTTGAAATCGACCACTGCCGCAACGCGGACACCGGTCGCCACGGTCGGCGATGGCGGTGCGGCGGCTGGGCGCGGTGCTTCCAATACATTGGTTTTCGGCGCGACGTTGCTCGCATTCTGAATCACGGGCGCAGGCGCAACTTGCTGCACGTTCACTTCAACCGGCGGGATGAATGGAGGCGGCGGGGCCTTCATTTCCGGCGGCGGCGGTGGCGGCGGCACGTCTTTCGGTGGAGGAGGTTTGACTTCCTCAATAATTTTGGTTTCCACGGCATCAGCAATTTTCGTGACCATGCGGGTGCCAAGACCACTGACGATCCCCCAAGCAACCAAAGCGTGAATCAAGATAACGACTGCAATGCCAGTGAAATTCTTCCCGGGGTTCTTCTCATGCGAAAAATTCATGCCTGCTTTCTCCAAATACCAACACTCTTCTTGTAGCGACTAAACCCACAAAACACGACGAAACCTTGAGCCGTATCCGGGACGTCGGCGAATTATACCTACGTATTCGTTTTTTACCATCCCTTTTTTGTACCTCCAAATCGGTTCGATTCATGGCGAAAAACGGGTTGCCAGACCAGGCTGCCAAACCAGGGGTGCATCTTCTGATAAAAAAAGCAATACTTAAACCATGCTGCCTTGTGGAGCATTTCCTCTACAGAGGGAATGTTCTGACATTGACTGCGTGGTCCGACGTTTCAATTGCCCCAGCAAGAATTCACCGAATAATATTTATAGCTGCCGTGGCCAATGTGCTAACTATAACGAGTTTCGGTCGAGCGGCGCGTTCTATTGAAAGTCGTGATTTGCGGTCTGCCAGCGCGCCCTTGGTGCTTGCTTGATGAGTCTTTTTGCAAGCTTTCACGGAGGCCGCCGGAGGCCGCTGAGCGGACCCAGCTATACGCTGGGGGAATGACCGTCATCACGCTAGCAATATAGCATATTGACGAGACAATCCCAGTGTTTTTTGCGAGGAGGTGGTAAATCTTTTTGCGGTTGCTTGGTAGGCAAGTGCCAGGGGGCGGATCGTGCTGTTGCTAGGCTATTCCAGCCCCGTGCCGGCCCGCGGACGCGGCCGGCACGCGGGCCCGGCAGCTAGTTGCGGCTGCGCTTTTCCCGTTTGCATTCCAGGCTGCTGACCACTTGCCCATCCGGGTCGACCGTATCGAGGCGCACATCGAAGCCCCACAGGCGCGCCACATGCTTGAGTACTTCCTGGGCATGCTGGTTCAGCGGCCGGCGCTGGTATTGCGAGTGGCGCAAGGTCAGCGCGCGGTCGTCGCGCGTGTTGACCTGCCAGACCTGGATGTTCGGCTCGCGGTTGCCCAGGTTGTACTGGTCGGCCAGCTTCTGGCGCACCTCGCGGTAGCCGCGCTCGTCGTGGATGGCCGAGATGGTCAGCTTTTCATTGGCGTCGTCGTCGAGCACGGCGAAGAAATGGAAATCGCGGATCAACTTGGGCGACAGATACTGGGCGATGAAGCTTTCATCCTTGAAGTTGCGCATGGCGAAGTCGAGCGTCTTGCGCCAGTCGCTGCCTGCGATGGCGGGGAACCATTCGCGGTCTTCGGCGGTCGGGTCTTCGCAGATGCGGCGGATGTCGGTCATCATCGCGAAGCCGAGCGCATACGGATTGATGCCGTTGTAGTACTGGCTGGTCGCGGACGGCTGGTAGACGACGTTGGTGTGGCTCTGCAAGAATTCCAGCATGAAGCCGTCGCCGACGATGCCTTCCTTGTACAGTTCCTGCAGGATGGTGTAGTGCCAGAAGGTGGCCCAGCCTTCGTTCATCACCTGGGTCTGGCGCTGCGGATAGAAGTACTGGGAAATCTTGCGCGTGATGCGGACCATCTCGCGCTGCCACGGTTCGAGCAGCGGGGCGTACTTCTCGATGAAGTACAGCAGGTTTTCCTCGGGCTCCGGGGGGAAGCGCGGCACCACGACATCGGCCGCCTCCTCGTCGCGGCGCGGCACCGTGCGCCACAGTTCATTGACCTGGGACTGGGCGTACTCCTCGCGCTCCTTCTGGCGCGCATACTCCTGCGCCATCGACAGCTTGGCCGGGCGCTTGTAGCGGTCGACCCCGTAGTTCTGCAAGGCGTGGCAAGAGTCGAGCAGCAGTTCGACCGCGTCGATGCCGTGGCGCTGTTCGCATTCATTGATGTAGTTCTTGGCAAACACCATGTAGTCGACGATGGCGTCGGCGTCGGTCCAGGTGCGGAAAAGGTAATTGCCCTTGAAGAAGGAGTTGTGGCCGTAGGCCGCGTGCGCAATGACCAGCGCCTGCATGGTCAGGCTGTTCTCTTCCATTAAATAGGCGATGCAGGGATTCGAGTTGATGACGATCTCGTAGGCCAGGCCCATCTGGCCGCGCTTGTAGCTTTTCTCGGTCGACAGGAAATGCTTGCCGAACGACCAGTGGTTGTAGGAAACCGGCATGCCGACCGAGGTGTAGGCATCCATCATTTGCTCGGCGGTAATGATTTCGAGCTGGTTCGGATAAGTGTCCAGGCCGAAGCTCTTGGCCACGCGGCGGATTTCCTCGTGCGCATGCTCGATCAGGTCGAAGGTCCACTCCGACTGTTCGGGCAGGGCGCGCGGGTTTTTTGGATCTCTTGGCATACGATGCCCTCTGTTGACACTACTTGGTCTGTTTCTTGAACAGCTCGCGGAAGACGGGATAGATATCGGCCGGCGTCACGATCTTTTGCATCGCGAAGTTCTGGTGGTGGTCGCCCACCTCGGCATACTGCTCCCACAGATTTTGGGGCGGGCCGTCGGTGATTTCCACGTAGCAGTAGTACTGAACCGCCGGCATGATGGTGTTGACCAGCATTTGCTTGCACAGCAGCGAGTCGTTGTCCCAGTTGTCGCCGTCGGACGCCTGGGCCACATAGCTGTTCCACTCGCCGCTACCGTAGCGCTCGCCGATGATCTTGGTCAGCAGGTGCAGCGCCGACGACACCACGGTGCCGCCCGATTCGCGCGAATGGAAAAATTCTTCCTCGTCCACTTCGGCCGCGGCCGTGTGGTGGCGGATAAACACGACCTCGATCTTGTCGTAGGCGCGTTTCAGGAACAGGTAGAGCAGGATGAAGAAGCGCTTGGCGGTGTCCTTGCGCGATTCGTCCATGGAGCCGGAGACGTCCATGATGCAGAACATCACCGCCTGGCTCATCGGCTTGGGCACCTTGATGCGGTTGCTGTAGCGCAGGTCGAACGGGTCGATGAAGGGGATCGCCAGCAGCTTGGTATGCAGGTGGTGGATCAGATGCTTCAGCTCGATCACGCGCGGATCGTCCATCGGCACGCCCTGTTCGAGCAGTTCGACCAGTTCGCGTTCGGCATGGATCAGCGACTTGCGCGAGGTACCGCCGACGGCGATGCGCCGGCCCAGGGCCCCGCGCAGGGAGCGCAGCACGTGGATGTTGGACGGCGTGCCCGACATATTGTAGCCGGCGCGCTGGTTCTTGAATTCGGTGGTGGCGGTCAGCTGGGTCTTGACCATATTCGGCAGCTCGAGGTCTTCGAAGAAATAATTCATGAATTCTTCGCGCGACAGCTCGAAGATGAAATCGTCTTCGGATTGCTGGTCGCTATTGCCCGCCTTGCCGCGCCCGGATCCGCTGCCGCCGCGCGGACGGTTGAACTGGTCGCCTTTCTGGTATTCCTTGTTGCCGGGGTTGATGGTTTCCCACACGCCGCCGTGGGCGTGGCCGAAATTCGGCTCGTTCACATCCTTGACGGGAATCGAGACCTTCTCGCCATTTTCGATGTCGGTGATCGAGCGCCCCTTGATGGCGCGCCCGACGGCATCCTTGATCTGGCTCTTGTAACGCCGAAGGAAGCGCTCTCGGTTGATCGCAGACTTGTTCTTGCCTTGCAAGCGTCGGTCGATGAGATAAGTCAAAACGGGCCTCCTGCCTGAAACTGGTCACTCGCGCCGGCGGTCCGCAAGGGCGGGCCGTCGGCGGTCGCGATTATGATGACTTGCGGACACGCAGGTACCATTCGCACAGCAGGCGCACCTGCTTGGCGGTATAGCCTTTTTCGACCATGCGGGCCACGAAATCGGCATGCTTGTTGGCGTCTTCCGCGCTCGCCTTGGCGTTGAAGGAAATGACCGGCAGCAGTTCCTCTGTGTTCGAAAACATTTTTTTCTCGATCACGGTGCGGAACTTTTCATAGCTGGTCCAGGCCGGATTCTTGCCGCCGTTGGTCGCCCGGGCGCGCAGCCCGAAATTGACGATCTCGTTGCGGAAGTCCTTCGGATTGCTGATACCGGCCGGTTTTTCGATCTTTTCCAGTTCATTGTTAAGCGAATCGCGGTCGAAGCTCTCGCCCGTGTCGGGATCGCGGAATTCCTGGTCCTGGATCCAGAAGTCGGCGAAGGTCACGTAGCGGTCGAAAATGTTTTGCCCGTACTCCGAATAACTTTCAAGATACGCCGTCTGGATTTCCTTGCCGATGAATTCGACATAGCGCTGCGCCAGGTGTTCCTTGATGTACGAGAAATAGCGCTGTTCGGTTTCTGGCGGGAACTGCTCGCGCTCGATCTGCTGTTCCAGCACATATAAGAGGTGCACCGGGTTGGCCGCGACTTCGGTATTGTCGAAGTTGAAGACCTTCGACAGGATCTTGTAGGCGAAGCGGGTCGACAGGCCGTTCATGCCTTCGTCCACGCCGGCATAGTCGACATACTCGTGCATCGACTTGGCCTTGGGGTCGGTATCCTTGAGGTTTTCGCCATCGTAGACCAGCATCTTGGAAAAGATGCTCGAATTTTCCGGATCCTTCAGGCGCGACAGGATGGCGAACTGGGCCATCATCTTCATGGTGCCGGGGGCGCACGGGGCGTTTTCCAGCGAGGAGTTGCGGATCAGCTTGTCGTAAATCTTGATCTCGTCGGACACGCGCAGGCAGTACGGGACCTTGACGATATAGATACGGTCGAGGAAAGCCTCGTTGTTGCGGTTGTTGCGGAAGGTTTTCCATTCCGACTCGTTCGAGTGGGCCAGGATGATGCCGTCGAAGGGGATCGCGCCGAAGCCCTCGGTCCCCTTGTAGTTGCCTTCCTGGGTGGCCGTCAGCAGCGGATGCAGCACCTTGATCGGCGCCTTGAACATCTCGACAAATTCCATCAGGCCCTGGTTGGCCAGGCACAGGCCGCCCGAATAGCTGTAGGCGTCCGGATCGTCCTGGGCGTAATCCTCGAGCTTGCGGATGTCGACCTTACCGACCAGCGAGGAAATATCCTGGTTGTTTTCATCGCCCGGCTCGGTTTTCGAGATCGCTACCTGCTTGAGCACCGACGGATAGCGCTTGACCACGCGGAACTGGTTGATGTCGCCGTTAAATTCGTGCAGGCGCTTGACCGCCCACGGGCTCGGAATGGTGCGCAGGTAGCGCCGCGGAATGCCGTAGTCTTCCTCGAGGATGGTGCCATCCTCGTCCTCGTTGAACAGGCCGAGTGGCGACTCGTTGACGGGCGAGCCCTTCAGGCAATAGAAGGGCACTTGCTCCATCAATACCTTGAGTTTTTCAGCGATCGACGACTTGCCGCCGCCGACCGGGCCCAGCAAGTAAAGGATTTGCTTGCGCTCTTCCAGCCCCTGGGCGGCGTGGCGGAAGTAGGCCACCACCTGCTCGATGACCTCTTCGGTGCCGTAGAATTCCTTGAAGGCGGGATAGACCTTGATGATCTTGTTGGCAAAGATGCGCGACAAACGCGTATCGTTACGCGTATCGATGAGCGCGGGCTCGCCGATCGCCGCCAGCATGCGTTCCGGGGCGCTGGCATAGGTGAGCTTGTCCTTCTTGCACAGTGCCAAATACTCTGTGAGGGAATATTCTTCCTCGCGGGTACGCTCGTAGCGAGCTGCGTAGTTGTCAAAAATGGTCATTTGAATGTCCTTTAATGGGCTAACACTACATCACTGTCACTGGCAGTTGCTTGCTTGGCGTTCTGTCCAGGCCGCTTGCTTGGCGTACTCCCTTTTTTGAGTCGTTGCATCGATTCCTAGTTTCAATGTTCTGAAACAAAAAATACGTGTAACGATGTTTATTATTGTTCCGGATTTCTCCGGTAAATTTCGCGTGCTGCAAGGTATTCTTACGCCTATGAAATTTATTATGTGCCTAATGGTTGCGGAAGTCAAAGTAATGTCGTGTGAGCGAATGTAACAATTTAAGTTGTTGATTTATAACGGAAAACCTCATGTTTGATGTGGTCGTCCAACACACTTCGAAGGCTGTTTTCAGTGGTCTTTCTTTAGTCTGCGAAAGAAATGCATCGTATCCATTGGGTGCATGGATATTGCCCGAACTCGTAGCGGGACGGCGCACGAACACACGCTCCATGTCACACTTTTTCGTCGCGGCAAATCCGCGCCGCGCGCTTGCGCTACACTGGCTGCCTGCACCCCTACAAGACGGAGAAAAACCGATGCCCGCTATCCGAGATATTGTCCAGCAAATGCCCAAGGCCGAATTGCACATCCACATCGAAGGCTCGCTCGAGCCGGAGCTGATTTTTGCGTTGGCGCAAAGAAATGGTGTTTCTCTGGCGTATGACTCGGTCGAGGCGCTGCGTGCCGCCTACGCGTTCACCGACCTGCAATCCTTCCTCGACATCTATTACGCTGGCGCAAGCGTGTTGCTGCAGGAACAGGATTTCTATGACATGACGGCAGCCTACCTGATGCGCGCTGCAGCCGACCAGGTGCGCCACGCCGAGATCTTTTTCGACCCGCAAACCCATACCGCGCGCGGCGTTCCGTTCGAGACCGTGATCAACGGCATCTGGCGCGCCTGCCAGGACGGGCCGCTCAGCGCCAGCCTGATCATGTGCTTCTTGCGCCACCTGCCCGAAGAGGACGCCATCGCCACGCTGGAAGAAGCGCTGCCCTTCCGTGACAAGCTGATCGGCGTTGGCCTCGATTCGTCCGAGCAGGGCCACCCGCCCGAAAAATTCGCGCGCGTGTTCGAGCGCTGCCGCCAGCTGGGCCTGCACCTGGTCGCGCATGCCGGCGAGGAAGGGCCGCCGGCCTACATCGACACCGCGCTCGACCTGCTCAATGTCGAACGCATCGACCATGGCGTGCGTTGCCTCGAGGATAAGGAACTGACGCTGCGCCTGGCGCGCGAGCAGGTGCCGCTGACGGTCTGCCCGCTGTCGAACGTCAAGCTGCGCGTGTTTGGCGACATGGGACAGCACAACCTGCTCGCGCTGCTCGACGCCGGCCTGCTGGCCACCGTCAATTCGGACGACCCGGCCTATTTCGGTGGCTACATAAATGCCAACTTCGTGGCCGTGGCCGAGGCCCTGCCCCTGACCGTGCAGCAGGCGCGGCAGCTGGCCCGCAACAGCTTCAGCGCGGCCTTCCTCGAGCCGGCTGCCAAGCGCGCCTTCATCGCCGAAGTCGACCAGTATTTTTCGGGACTGTAAGCAATGCTCACCCAATCCCTGCGCATGAGCGCGCGCGACTGGCGCGCCGGCGAGCTGCGCTTCCTGCTGATCGCCCTGATCATTGCAGTCGCGTCGCTGTCGGCGGTCGGCTTTTTCATCGACCGCATGCGCGCCGGCCTGACCCGGGACGCCCATCAGTTGCTCGGCGCCGACCTCTTGATCAACGCCGACCAGCCGCTGCCGCCCGCCTGGCGCATGGAGGCGCAGCGGCGCGGCCTGGTGCTGGCCGACACCGTCACCTTCCCCAGCATGGCCCAGGCCGGGCAGGGCGAGGCGTCGCTGGCGCAACTCGCTTCCATCAAGGCGGTATCTCCCGGCTACCCGCTGCGCGGCCAGCTCAGGATCACGACCGATCCGGCCGCGGCCAGCGCCGCGCTGGGCACCAAGACCGACGCCACGCCCGCGCCGGGCACGGTGTGGGTCGACGCCAACATCCTTACCGCGCTCAAGCTCGCCATTGGCGGCACCGTGCGGGTCGGCGACAAGGCCTTTGTGGTGGCGCAGCTGATCGCCTCCGAGCCCGACCGTGGCCCCTCGTTCGCCAACTTCGCGCCGCGCGTGATGCTGGCGCTGGGCGACCTGAACGCCACCGGCCTGCTCGACAACGGCGCGCGCGTCACCTACCGCCTGCAGGTGGCGGCGCCGTCAAACAGCGCCCTGGGCCGCGTGGCCGCTTTCGAAACCTGGGTCAAGGCCCAGGTCGAGGCCAGCGCCATCAAGGGCGTGCGGGTCGAGTCGCTGGAAAACGGGCGTCCTGAAATGCGCGCCACGCTGGACCGCGCCGACCGCTTCCTGTCGCTGGTGGGCCTGCTCTCGGCGATGCTGGCCGCAGTGGCCGTAGCGATGGCGGCGCGCCGCTTCATGCAGCGCCACCTGGACGCCTGCGCCATGCTGCGCTGCCTGGGACTGACGCAAAACCAAGTGACGGCGCTGTACCTGATCGAATTCGTGCTGGTCGGGCTGGCCGGCAGCGCGCTCGGCGTGCTGGTGGGCTTCGGCGCCCACTTCGTGCTGCTCGAGCTGATCGGTTCGCTGGTGGCGACCGACCTGCCGCCGGTATCGGCGCTGCCGGCACTGCAGGGACTGGCCACCGGCATGCTGCTGCTGGTCGGCTTTGCGCTGCCGCCCATCCTCCAGCTGCGCAACGTGCCGCACAACCGCGTGATCCGGCGCGAGCAGGCCGCGCCCAAGCCGATGGCGCTGGCCACCTACGGTCTGGGGATCGCCGTGTTTGTTGGTCTGTTGCTGTGGCAGGCCGGGGACACCAAGCTGGCGCTGGTGACGGCGGCCGGGTTTTTGGGCGGTTTTGCCGTGTTCGCGCTGGCCGGTTGGCTCGGGCTGGCCGCGCTCAAGCTGCTGCGCGGCGCCATCGACCACCAGGGCTGGCGCTTCGCCGTGACCTCGCTGCGGCGCCGCCCGGGCGCGACGGTCGTGCAGGTGGTGGCGCTGTCGCTCGGGCTGATGGCCCTGCTGCTGCTGACCGTGGTGCGGGGCGACCTGATGACCGCCTGGCGCAGCGCCACCCCACCCGACGCCCCGAACCGCTTCGCCATCAACATCATGCCCGACCAGAAGGCCGAGGTGGAGCGGCGCCTAGCCGCGGCCAGCGTGCAGAACGTGCTGCTGTACCCGATGATCCGCGGGCGCCTGACGGCCGTCAACGGCGCCGCCGTGACCGACCAGACTTACCAGGCCGACGACGCCAAGCGCCTGTCCGAGCGCGAGTTCAACCTCTCGGCCACGCGCGAGCTGCCGGCCACCAACGAGATCGTCGCCGGCAAATGGTATGCCGACGGACCGGGCGTGGCCGAAGCGTCGGTCGAGCAGGGCATCGCCAAGACGCTGCGCCTGAAACTGGGCGACATGCTGCGCTTTAACGTGGGCGGCACCGTGGTCGAGGCCCGGGTGACCAGTTTGCGCAAGCTCGAATGGGGCTCGATGCGGGCCAATTTCTTCGTCATCATCAACCCGTCGGCGATGCAGAACACGGCGCAGACCTTCATGACGGCCTTCCACCTGCCGCCGCAATCGGCCGGGCTGACCAATGAGCTGGTGCGGGCCTTTCCGAACCTGACCGTGATCGACGTGTCGGGCATCATCCGCCAGCTGCAGGACGTGCTCGACCAGGTGGTGACCGCGGTCGAGTTCCTGTTTGCCTTTACGTTGGCCTCGGGCGTGCTGGTGCTGTATGCCGCGCTGATGGGTTCGCAAGACGAGCGCACCCGCGAAGCGGGCTTGCTGCGCGCGCTGGGGGCGACGCGCAAGCAGCTGTCGCAGGCGCAATGGATCGAGTTTTCGCTGGTCGGTTTCCTGTCCGGGCTGCTGGCCGCGTCGGGGGCGGCGGGGCTGGGCTGGGTGCTGGCCACCTACCAGTTCAAGTTCCCGTGGAGTTTCTCGCCGATGGTGTGGCTGGCCGGCATCGCGGTCGGGGCCGCCTGCGCAATCCTCGGCGGCTGGCTGGGCCTGCGCAACGTGCTGCGCCAGCCCCCGCTGCAAACGCTGCGCGAAGCCTGACCGACCAGAACCCAGGTCGGACCTGCAGAACCCAGGTCAGACCTGATTGTGTGAATTCAGGTCTGACCTGATTGTGTGAATTCAGGTCTGACCTGGATGTTATTGCTTACAAGGCAGGTTCGCGCTCGCGCAGGAAGGCGGAGAACGAGCTGGCGGGCTCGGACAATTCGCCCGGCGCCAGCTTGAACAGCGCCCAGTAATAGTTCTGCGCGCCGCGGCATACCTGGGCCGGTGCGATGTATTTGTGCCAGCCGTTGGCGAACGCGTCCGAATACATGCCGTCGCCTTCTCGGAACCATGGGATGATGCAGCGCTCGCGCAGCGCCGCCAGCAGCGACTGCGGGGCGTCGTTGTCGCACGCGACTTCGTAGTGCGATTCCATGCTGGTGTCGGTCTCGACCACCATCAGCTGCGCCTGGCCGTCGGCGTCATACATCAATATCCCGGCCGGACTCGAATACACATAGTGCTCCACGACGCCGTGCTGCTTGACCAGTTCGCGCACCAGCGCGGCGAACGCCGGGTCGTCCACGAAGCTGTAATTGTGCAGGGACAGCATGTCGCGCAGCGGGTCGGTGCGGGCGGCGAAGTATTCGCGCTGCAAGGCGATGATCTCGGCCTCGAGCTTGTCGAGGGCGTCGTCGTCGCTCTTCTTGATGTAACGGTCGATCAGGCCACGATTGAAGGCGTCGACCGCCACCTTTTCGTCGGCCACGCCGGTAAACAAGATCTTCTTGCAGGGCAGGTGGCGCAGCGCCTCGCACAGCTGCACGCCGTTCATCTGCGGCATCGAGTAGTCGACCACGAGCACCGACGGCGTCATGAAGCGCTTGCGCTGGAAGCTGATGCGGTGGATCTGCTCGATGTCGAGCGCGACGTTGCACTCCTCGTGCGAATTCGGATAGGTGTCGTAGCTGGCGTGCAGCTTGCCGTCATGCGGCTCGGCACGCCCGCCTTGCTGGTCGAGCCATTCGATCGCGCTGCGCGTGTCGTGGAAGGCCTTGCTGGCCAGCGCAGGGTCGAGCTGGAACGACAGGCTCTTGAGGAAGCTGTCGCTATCGTCGATCAGGACGGTCAGGCTGGGATGGTGATAGATCGGCAGGGACATGGCGGCTTTCCGGTTCAGGTTGGGGTGGTCCGCTTCAGCGCGCCGGCGCTGGCTGGACCTGGGGGAACTCAAGCACGAAAATCGTGTACGCCCATTCGCGCGACACGCAGCGGATATTCGCCTTCCAGGCGTCGATGATCTCCTTGCACAGCGCCAGCCCGATGCCGGAGCCGGAATTGGGCGGGTAGGAGTAGAAGCGCTTGAAGATCAGCGGCAGCTGGGGCGCGGCGATGCCGCAGCCGGTGTCGATGAACAGCAGGCGCGGGATGTCGCGCTGGCCGTCGATGACGATCCGGATCCGCCCCTTGCCGGCCCGGTGCAGCGCCTTGAGCGCATTGCGCAGCAGGTTCAGCAAAATCACCACCGACAGCTCGTGCTTGCCGGCGAATGTAAAGTCGGTGCGCACTTCGACCTTGACGGCGTCGCGCTGCGCCTGCGCGGTGAACGGGTAGCGCTTGATGACCGAGTCGACCACGTCCTGCATCGAGACCTGTTCGTCCGCTTCGAGCTGCTGGCTGACCGCGGCCGCCGACAGCAGGAACAGGTCGACCATGTGGTTCATGTGGCGCACCTCGTACTGGATGCGCGACATCGCCTCGCCCATCTCGTGCCAGTCAGCCGCCGAAGGCTGCGCGGTGCGCCCCAGGCGCCGGTGGATGCCGCGCACATTGGCGTCCACGCTCACCAGGGGGGTGCGCAGTTCGTGCGAGACGGTGGCCAGCGCCTGCGCCATGCCGGCCAGCTTTTCATTGGCCAGCACGCGCCGCCCCACCTTGGCCGCCGAGACGACCACGATCGTGAAGGCATACACCGGCACATGCTGGAGCACCTCGGTGCTGAGCATGAAGGCCGGGTCGCCCACCACGGCGAACAGGACGCAGGCCAGCGCCACCCCGACCGCGAAGGACGCCAGCGCCCACAAGGTGGCGAAGTGGAACAGCACGATCAGGGCGATCAACAGCGACTGGGTCCATACCGACGAGCCGTGGTTCATCAGGTACAGGAAGGTGAACTGGAACGGCAGCCCGTAGGTGACCGCCACGAACAGGTAGATGGCGCGCGCGCGCTCCTGGAACAGGCGCCCGGCCCATGGCGCGGGCAGGCACAGGGCGGCGCCGATCAGACGCAGCGGCAGGCTTTCGTACTGCTGCGGAAACCAGAACGTCCAGACCAGGTAGTAGGCGGGCATACCGAGGCAGCCGATCCAGGCCAGCACGATGAAGCGCCAGGTGGCATGGTCAAATTTGCGCTCGAAGCGCTGCAGGCTGCGCAGCAACAGTTGCTGCAGGCGGCGCCGAGTAGTGTCGAGGATGCTGCGCAGATAGCCCATGCCGGCCGTTTCGTAAGTTCTTGATATTTCTCAATTGATTTACATCAAAGGCCATGGTGTCGCAAGTTGACGTACCGCAATTTGATCTAGATCAATGTCCGTGCATGTTGCAGCAATGCTAATGGTTGTAGGCAGAAAATGAATATTTTTTCTCGGGAGAAACCATGTCATTCGCTGCCAATCACTGCCTTAGCCCCGTTCGCGCCGAGCACCGCATGCCTGCCTTCGTGGCGCGCCGCATGGATGAACACTACGTCACGCGGGTCCAGAAATTGCTCGGGGGCGAGCACTTGCACGTGTGGAAGCCTGCCCAAGCTGGTGCGATCATGCTGGCCGGTAACGATTACCTGTGCATCTCCGCCGAGGCCGCCTTGCTGTCGGCGCAGGCGCGCTCGCTCGCAGGGAACCATTCGGGCATGTTGATGTCGTCCGTGTTCTTACAGGAAGGCAGCAGCCAGCACCGTCTGGAGGGGAAGCTGGCCGCCTTCATGGGGGCCGAGGACGGCGTGCTGGCCCAGTCCGGCTGGGCCGCCAATGTGGGCTTGCTGCAGACCATCGCCGAGCCGGGCGTGCCGGTCTACCTCGACATGCTGGCCCACGCCTCGCTGTGGGAAGGGGTGCAGTCGGCCCAGGCGCTGGGCGTTCCGTTCCTGCACAACGATGCCGCGCACCTGGCGCGCCAGGTCGCCAAGCACGGCCCGGGGGTGATCGTGGTCGATGCGCTCTACAGCACCAACGGCAGCATCGCACCCTTGCACGAGGTGGTGGCGATCGCCGAGCGCAGCGGCAGCATCCTGATCGTCGACGAGTCCCATTCGCTGGGCACCCACGGGCCGGGCGGGGCGGGACTGGTGGCCGAGATGGGCCTGGCCGACCGCGTGCATTTTCGCACCGCCTCGCTGGCCAAGGCGTTCGCGGGCCGGGCCGGCTTCGTCACCTGCTCGAGCCACTTCAAGGGTTACTTCCTGTCGGCCTCGCGCCCGGCGATCTTCAGCTCCTGCCTGCTCGAACACGAACTGGCCTGGTTCGACGCCGCGCTCGACTTCATCGCCGCCGCCGACGATCGCCGCGCCGCCCTGCACCGCAACGCCCGTCAGGTGCGCGAAGGCTTGCGAGAGATGGGCTACAACGTCGACGACGGCACCGAGCAAATCATCGCGCTCGAAGCCGGCCCGGAACCGAAAACCCTGGTGCTGCGCAAGGCGCTCGAAAAGCGCGGCGTCTATGGAGCGGTGTTCTGCGCCCCGGCCACCGCCAAGAACCGCTCGCTGGTGCGCCTGACCCTCAATTCGGGGCTCGACGAAGACCAGGTCGAACGCCTGCTCGAGGCCTGTGCCGACATGCGCGCCGAAGTCGACCTAGAAAACTGGTCCTCGACCAAGCGCTCGCGCCGCCTCACTTTGGTATGATGCCAGCATGGATGAACCACAAACCTTATATAGCGTGATTGGCGGCGGCGAGCGCGTACACGAGCTGGTCGACCGTTTCTATGACCTGATGGAACTGGAGCCGGAGTTCGCGGGCATCCGCGCGCTCCATCCGGCGCCGATGGACGGCTCGCGCGACAAGCTGTTCATGTTCCTGTCGGGCTGGATGGGCGGACCGGACCTGTTCGTCGAACAGTTCGGCCATCCGCGCCTGCGCGCGCGCCACCTGCCGTTCGCGATCGGCACCAGCGAACGCGACCAGTGGCTGAGGGCCATGGCCTGGGCGATGGAAGACATCGGCATCGAGGAAGGATTGCGATTGCGCCTGATGGAATCGTTCTTCCAGACCGCCGACTGGATGCGGAACAAGGCCGATTGATGACCGAGTTCCAATTTTGGCTGCTGCTCGGCGTCGTGCTGGCGGCGCTTGTCCTGCAACTGATCGTGCTGCTGCGCGGGCGCGATGGCACGCCCTTCGAGCGCGTCGAGCGCGAGCTGCGCCTTGAAATGCAGTCCAGCGCCCAGGCCACGCGCCAGGAACTGACGGCGGTGCTGGCCCAGTACCACGGCGCCAGCGTCCAGCAGCTCGACGGCATGCGCCAGCAGATCCACCAGAACCTGTCGACCCTGACCGAATCGAATGCGCAGCGCATGCTCGAAGTGCGCGCCACGCTGGAGGCGAAGATCAAGGATCTGCAGAACGACAACGGCCTGCGGCTCGAAGAGATGCGCAAGACGGTCGACGAAAAACTGCACGCGACGCTGGAAACGCGCCTGACCGAATCGTTCAAGCACGTCTCGGAGCGGCTCGAAAAGGTGCACCAGGGCCTGGGCGAAATGCAGCAGTTGGCCATCGGCGTGGGCGACCTGAAACGGGTGCTCACCAACGTCAAGACGCGCGGCACCTGGGGCGAAGTCCAGCTCGAGATGCTGCTCGAGCAGGTGCTCACCAGCGAGCAGTATGGCAAGAATGTCGAGACCATCCCCGGCAGCGGCGCGCGCGTCGAGTTCGCGATCAAGCTGCCCGGCCAGGTCGAAGGCGGCATCCCGGTGTGGCTGCCGATCGACGCCAAATTCCCCAAGGAGCAGTACGAGCGCCTGGTCGACGCGGCCGAACGCGCCGATGCCGACGGCGTGGCCCAGGGCGGGCGCGAGCTCGAACGCGCGGTGCGGCTGGAAGCGAAGACCATCTGCGACAAATACCTGTCGCCGCCACTTACCACCGATTTTGCGATCCTGTTCCTGCCGACCGAAGGTCTGTACGCCGAAGTGATGCGCAGGCCGGGCCTGGCCGACGACCTGCAGCGCCAGCTGCGCGTGTCGATCGCCGGGCCGTCGACCCTGTCGGCCATCCTCAACAGCCTGCAAATGGGTTTCCGCACGCTGGCGCTGGAAAAACGTTCGTCCGAAGTGTGGCAGGTGCTGGGCGCGGTCAAGACCGAGTTCGGAAAATTTGGCGATGTGTTGACCCAGACCAAGCTGTCGCTCGAGCGGGCGGCCAAGAATATCGAGAATGCCGAAGTGCGCAGCCGCCAGATGGCGCGCAAGCTCAAATCGGTTGAAGCACTGCCGAGCGAAGCGGCGCAGCTGATGCTCGGACCCGAGATCGAGGACAACGAAGGCGCTTAGGGGAACCATGCGTAACAAGATCGTGTCGGCAGCGGCAGCGGTGCAGCGCATTGGCGACAGCGATACCGTCGCCACCGGCGGCTTCGTCGGCGTCGGCTTCGCTGAAAACATCGCGGTGGCCCTCGAACAGCGCTTCACCGCCACCGGCTCGCCGCGCGACCTGACCCTGGTGTATGCAGCCGGCCAGGGCGACGGCAAGGATCGCGGCCTGAACCACTTCGCCCACGAAGGCCTGGTCAGGCGCGTCATCGGTGGCCACTGGGCGCTGGTGCCCAAACTGCAAAAGCTCGCCATCGACAACAAGATCGAAGCCTACAACCTGCCGCAAGGCGTCATCAGCCAGCTGTTTCGCGATACCGCCGCCGGCAAGCCTGGGCTGCTTAGCACGGTCGGGCTGGGCACCTTCGTCGATCCGCGTTTCGGGGGCGGCAAGATCAACGAGCGCGCACGCGACGATGTGGTCGAACTGATGGAGATCAAGGGCAGCGAGTACCTGTTCTACAAGGCGCGGCCGATCAACGTGGCGATCATCCGTGGCACCACGGCCGACGAATGCGGAAATGTGACCATGGAAAAGGAAGCGCTGACCCTGGAGGCCCTGGCCATCGCCATGGCAGCGCACAACAGCGGCGGGCTGGTGATCGTGCAGGTCGAACGCCTGGCCGCGCACGGCACGCTCAATCCGCGTGAGGTGAAGATCCCCGGCATCCTGGTCGACTGCGTGGTTGTGGCCGAAAAGCCCGAATACCATATGCAGACTTTCTCGACCGCCTACAGCGAACACTATGCCGGCGCCGCGCGCCTGGCGCTGTCGTCAATGGAAGCGATGGCGCCGGGCGAGCGCAGGATCATCGCGCGCCGGGCGCTGATGGAGCTCGAGCCAGGCGATGTGGTCAACCTCGGCATCGGCATGCCCGAAGGCGTGGCGCAGGTGGCCGCCGAGGAGGGCCTGCTGGACAGCTTCACGCTTACCGCCGAAGCCGGCGTGATCGGCGGCATGCCGGCCGGCGGGCTCGATTTCGGCGCCGCCTCGAATGCCGATGCGGTGATCGACCAGCCCTACCAGTTCGATTTCTACGACGGCGGCGGGCTCGATGTGGCGGTACTCGGACTGGCCCAGGCCGACCGCCATGGCAACCTCAATGTCAGCAAGTTCGGTTCCAGGCTGGCAGGGGCGGGCGGCTTCATCAACATCAGCCAGAACGCCAGGAAGGTGGTGTTCGCGGGGACCTTCATGGCCGGTACTGTCCGAAAATTCGTCGACCAGGTGGAGCACCGTACTTACGCCGGCGAATACGCGTACGCGCGCGGGCAAGTGGCGCTGTATGTGACGGAACGCTGCGTGTTCCGCCTGATCGCGGGTGGGCTGGAACTGATCGAGATCGCGCCCGGCGTCGACCTCGAGAGCGACATCCTGGCGCACATGGATTTCAGACCGAAGGTGAGCGGCGACCTGAAGCTGATGGACGCGCGTATTTTTGACGCAGAACCGATACAGAAATCTTAAACAAGCCCTTCAAACAGTATCACATCGACCATGTCGCCGGCAGCGACATTGCCCTGCTCGTCGTGCAGCACCACCATGCAGTTCGCCTCCGTCATCGAGCGCAAGATGCCCGAGCCTTGCGAGCCGGTGATATGCACCTCCTGCTGGCCGTCGGCCCCCGGCCCCAGGATGCCGCGTTGGTACTCGGTGCGGCCCGGCTTCTTGCGGATCGCTGCGCCCGACCTGGCCTTCACCAGCAACTGCACTGCCTCGGCGCCCATCATGCGCAGCAGGGCCGCACGCGCGAAGAAGTAGAACGACACCATCACCGCCACCGGATTGCCCGGCAAGCCGAATAAAAAGGCGCTCTCGCCGCCGGCGGCGATGCGCCCGAAGGCGAGCGGACGACCGGGGCGCATGCCGATCTTCCAAAACGTCACGTCGCCCATCTTGGCCATGATCTGGCGCGTGTAGTCGGCCGCGCCGACCGACACGCCGCCCGAGGTGACGATCGCGTCCACCTGCTGGCAGGCTTCGCGCAAGGCGTCTTCAAGCGCTTGCGGTTCGTCGCGCACGATGCCCATGTCGACGATCTCGCAGCCAAGGCGGGTGAGCATGCCGAACAGGGTATAGCGATTGCTGTCGTAGACGCAGCCGGCGTCGAGCGGCTGGCCGATCGAGCGCAGCTCGTCGCCGGTGGAGAAAAAAGCCACGCGAAGGCGGCGCCGCACCGGCACGCTGGCGATCCCGAGCGAAGCCAGCAGGCCAAGGTCGGCGGGGCGAATCAGTCTGCCTTTGCGCAGCGCGGCGCTGCCGGCCTGCAGGTCTTCGCCGGCGAAACGCCGGTTGTCGCCGAGACGGATCACGCCCGGCGCGATACTGATGGCGCTGTCGGTGGTGCAGGCCACATGCTCCTGTGGAATGACGCTGTCGCAGCCAGCCGGCATCACTCCGCCCGTCATAATGCGCACGCACTCGCCTGGGCCTGGAATGACGTCCGACGGGCGCCCGGCATACACGGTGCCAATCACGGCCAGCGTGGTGTCCGTATCAATACCAAGGTCGGCTCCGCGCAACGCAAAGCCGTCCATCGCCGAGTTGTCGTGGGACGGCACGCTGATCGGCGAGATGATGTCGGCAGCCAGCACACGGTCCAGCGCCGCCAGCAGCGGCACGTTTTCAATGCCCTCGATGGGCGTGATGAAGTCCGCGATGATGCGCTGCGCGTCGCGCACTGGCAGCGCATCGGGGTCGTAGCCGGACAGGCAGCTGGTGACGTCGTTCAGTGTTGGAGAGCTCATTATTCTTTTTCGAACTGCTGCAGTTCGCGCAGCGTGTTGATATTGCGGAAAGCGCCGGCGTCATCGAAACGCACCCGCACCACCTTGATGCTGGCGTACCAGCCGTCCATGCGGCGCCCTCCGCCGGCCAGGTAGGATGACAAGTGCGGCAGCGCGGCGACCTTGACGAGCGCGAAGACAGGCTGCGGCTGGATCCGCAAGACGCCGTCATCGCCCGCTTCTTCGGTTTCGGCCAGCGCCAGGTCGGCGCTCTCGGCCAGCAGCGCATCGTGCAGGCGCGCGACCAGGTCGGTGGGCAGGAAGGGCGAGTCGCATGGGGCGGTCGCCAGCAATTCGGTCGTGCAGCGGCGCAGACCCGTCTCGAGGCCAGCCAGCGGGCCCTCGAAGCCCTCCAGGTCGTCCGGCCACACCGGCGCGCCGAAACCTGCGTAGATGTCCAGGTTCTGGTTGGCGTTGATGGCGAGCGCGCCGACCTGAGGCGCGAGCCGTTCAAGCACGTGTTGCGCCATGGCCGCGCCGCGGAACATCTGCAAGCCCTTGTCGACGTGGCCCATGCGGCTGCCGCGGCCGCCAGCCAGGATCAGGCCTGTTACTTGAACTTGTCTTGCCATTTCCCCTCTTCTCCAGGCGGCCAATCAGGCTGGTTGCGCTCTATCTCGGTAGTCAATTGAAATTCATGAATCAACGCGAAAAACTCATTCCATCCATCGCGTTGACTGCGCTGAACGGGTAATTCATCGATCAACACAGCTCTGCGTTGCGAGCTGGAACTGCGCAGGATTTTTGGGCGTTTCATGACCCACCTCTAACCGCCGATGTACGACATTTCAACCTTCCTGTCGCCCCGTTCGATGCCGTTGGTGTTGATGGTGCGCGTTTCCGAGTAACGGTCGGCGCGCACGCGCCACAGCTGGGCGATGGCGCTGGACATTTCGGCGTCGCTGCGCCCGTCGCGCAGCAGCGCGCGCAGGTCGTGCCCGCCGGTGGCGAACAAACAGGTAAACAGCTTGCCCTCGGTGGACAGGCGGGCGCGCGAACAGTCCTTGCAGAAGGCCTGGGTGACGCTCGAGATCACGCCCACTTCGCCGCCGCCGTCAGCGTGGCGCCAGCGTGCCGCGGTTTCGCCGGCATAGTTGGCGCCCACCGGCAGCAACGGCATCTCGGCCGAAATGCGGCGCACCACCTCGGCCGACGGGATCACTTCGGCCAGGTTCCAGCCGTTGGAAGCGCCCACGTCCATGTATTCTATAAAGCGCAGGATGTACGGCGTGTCCTTGAAGTGGCGCGCCATCGGAACGATTTCCTGGTCGTTCATGCCGGCCTTGACCACCATGTTGATCTTGATCGGGCCCAGGCCGGCACGGTGCGCGGCTTCGATCCCGGCCAGCACATCGCCGACCGCGAAGTCGACATCGTTCATGCGCTTGAAGGTGGCGTCGTCGAGCGAGTCGAGCGATACCGTGACCCGGTTGAGGCCAGCGTCCTTGAGCGCCTGCGCTTTCTTGGCCAGCAGCGAACCGTTGGTGGTCAGGGTCAGGTCAAGCTGCTTGCCGCTTGGTGTACGCAGTGCGCTGAGCATGCCGACCAGTTTTTCCAGGTTCTTGCGCAGCAGCGGCTCGCCCCCGGTCAGGCGGATTTTTTCAACGCCGTGGGCCACGAACAGGGCGGCGATGCGGGTGATTTCCTCGAACGACAGCAGGGACGAGTGCGGCAGGTAGGCATAGTCCTTGTCGAACACTTCCTTGGGCATGCAATACACGCAGCGGAAATTGCAGCGGTCGGTGACCGAAATGCGCAGGTCGTGCAGCGGCCGTCCCAGCGCGTCGCCGAGCAGGCCGGTGGGCGCTTCCAGGATTGCCGGAATGGCCGGCGACGGCGAACGGGCGTCGCCCAGCATGATGATTTTTTCAGCCATGCCAATACGATAGCACGAGCCCCGCGAGCGCACAGGCGGCGATCAGTTTGATGGTGCCAAGCTGGAAGCGGAACAGGGCGATGCAGGCGGCCGCGCTGATCGCCACGGCGGCCCAGTCGGGCTGTCCGGCCGCGACGAACACGTGCTGGCCGAAGAACAGCGCCAGGCTGACGATGACGCCCACCACGGCGGCCGAAATGGCCGTCAGCGGCGCGGTCATGCGCACATTGTCGCGGGTCGACTCGACCAGCGGTCCGCCCGCCAAAATGAAGATGAAGGAGGGCAGGAAAGTGAAAAAGGTGGCTACGCAGGCGCCGGCCACGCCGGCCAGCAGCAGATTGCCGTCGAACAGGGTGTGGCTCCAGGCGCCGACAAAGCCGACAAAGGCGACAATCATGATCAGCGGGCCGGGCGTGGTTTCGCCCAGCGCCAGGCCGTCGATCATCTGGGCGGCGCTCAGCCAGTGGTAATGCTCGACCCCGCCCTGGTACACATACGGCAGCACGGCGTAGGCGCCGCCGAAGGTCATCATGGCCGCCTTGGTGAAAAACCAGCCCATCTGCGCGAGCGGGGAGCCGGCCCCGAACTGCCAGGCGATCAGCAGCCAGGCGCCGCCGCCGAGGATGGCGCCGGCCAGGCCAACCTTGCCCAGGCGCAGCCAGGAAAAGGCAGCATGGGCCGGCGGCGGCGTGGCGTCGTCTATCAGCGCGGCGCCGTACGACAGCCGGCTGTCCGGGTGCTTGCCGCCGACCTGGAAATAAGCCGGCGCCATGCGCCCGCCTGCCAGGCCGATGGCGGCAGCGGCCAGCACGATCAGGGGGAAGGGCAGCGCCAGCACGGCAATGGCCAGGAAAGCGGCGACGGCGATGCCCATCAGGACCGGGTTCTTCAGGGTACGGCTGCCGATGCGCCAGGCCGCGCCCAGCACCACGGCGACGATGGCCGGCTTGATCCCATACAGGACGCCTGCCACCGCAGGCAGGCTGCCGTAGGCCAGGTAGATCCAGGACAGCACGATCAGGATCAGCAGCGAAGGCAGCACGAACAGTACGCCGGCCATGATGCCGCCGCGCGTCTTGTGCATCAGCCAGCCGATATACACGGCCAGCTGGGTCGCTTCCGGGCCGGGCAGCAGCATGCAGTAATTCAGGGCGTGCAGGAAACGCTGCTCGGATATCCAGCGCCGCCGTTCGACCAGTTCGGCATGCATCAGGGCGATTTGCCCGGCCGGTCCGCCGAAGCTGATGAAGCCGAGCTTGAGCCAGTACCAGAAGGCCTCGCTGAGGGTGATCGGATCGGGGCGTACGTCGCGGGGAAGCGTCATGTTGTTTAGCTCAAGCGTAAAAAAGGGAAGCACGCGGCTTCCCTTTAATTAAATCAACAACAGCTTACTGGCGGCTGGTATCGACCTGGATCAGCGGCTCGTCGACCGGTGGCGGCAGCGGCTTGCGCTCGCGTGGCACACGCACTGGCTGGGCTGCCTTGGCTGCCGCTTCCTGGGCTGCACGCAGCTTTTCAGGATCGGTTGCCGCCAGGGTCAGGCCGGCAGAATTGAGGATCTCGTTGAGGTCCGCAACTGGCTTGATGACCACTGGCGCCGCTACCGGTGCAGGTGCTGCCACTGGCGCTGGTGCTGGCGCCGGCGCGGCCACGACTGGCGCAGGTGCTGGCGCCGCCTCGGCAACCGGTTCCGGATCCGGTTCGGCTTCCGGCGTGAACATGGTTTGCTGGACCATCGGTGCTGCAA
Source organism: Pseudomonadota bacterium (assembly GCA_040388275.1). Taxonomy (GTDB): domain Bacteria; phylum Pseudomonadota; class Gammaproteobacteria; order Burkholderiales; family Burkholderiaceae_D; genus Telluria_A. The sequence continues at coordinate 8,786 of JAZKCA010000007.1, read as the reverse complement.
CCGGTGTCACTTCCACCGGCGCTGTAACGACGGGCGCTGCGACCGGGGCTGGCGCTGCGGCCACGGGAGCTAGTGCCGCTTCTACCGGCGCCGGGGTGTATTCCGACACGGGTTCTGGCGCTGCAACGACCACGACAACGGCTGGCGCTTCGACCTGCGGATATTCCGCGACTGGAGCGACAACTTTCTCGACAACGAGCACTTCGGCAGGAGCTGCCTCGACCGTGAACGACGCTTCGCCGCTCTCGCCATCATTCTCGCCGGCTTCGTTCTCTGCGCCCTCGACGCCTTCACCGCCTTCGCGGTCACGACGGTTGCGGTTACGGCCACCACGACGGCGACGACGACGCGGCTCGTCGCCACCTGCTTCGACTTCGATTTCTTCGCCGTTCGGGCCGATGGTGATGATCATCTTCGGCGCGATCACTTCCTGCTCGCCATCGGGACCTGCCGTCAGCGCTGCTGCAGCTGCCACCACCGGTGCGGCTGCCATCTCATCGCTCTTGCTCTCGGCCACCGGGGTGCGGTAATCGGCGCGCTCGCGCGGTGGACGCGGGGTGCGCTCAGGGCGCTCGCCGCGTTCGGCACGCTCGCCACGTTCGGCGCGCGGCGCTGCTGCCGCCACATCGCTTTGCTCGCGCGGCTCGCGTGGTTCACGCGGTGGACGCGGGGCACGCGGCGGACGGGCCGGCTTCTCGCTGTCGGCAGCCTTGACGCTGTCGTCTGCCGCCTGCTTAGGCTCGCGCTCAGGGCGCTCGCCACGTTCACCTTGCTTGCCACCACGGCTGCGGCCGCGCGGGCCACGGCTGTTGCGGTCGCCGCCACGGTCGGCTGCGGCCGGGGCCTTGACCGGCGCCACTGGCGCTGGCGCCACGACGACGGCTTCTTCCTTGCCGAAGAGGAAGTTCTTCATTTTCGTGAAGAAGCCTTCTTCGACCGGCGTGGTCAGCACGGGAGCGGGCGCTGCCACCGGCTTTGGCGCTTCGGTGCGGTCGACCATAGGCGCAGGCTGGGCAGGGGTAATGGTCTTGACCATGGCTTCCTGGCGCGGCTTGGCTTCTTCTTTTTCACGCTTGGCATAACCCATGTCGGTTTCGGCCGACTCGGCCAGGCTGTAGCTGGCCTGGCTGTCTTCGAGGCGCGGATCGTCGTGCTTGATGCGCTCGAGTTTGTAGTGCGGGGTGTCCAGGTGCTTGTTCGGGATCAGGATCACGCTGATGCGGTGACGGTTCTCGATCTTCAGTACTTCGCCGCGCTTTTCGTTGAGCAGGAAAGCGGCAACGTCAACCGGCACCTGCACGTGGATGGTGGCCGAATTTTCCTTCATTGCTTCTTCCTGGATGATGCGCAGGACTTGCAGTGCGGACGATTCGGTGTCGCGGATGTGGCCGGTGCCGGAGCAGCGCGGGCAGGTCACGTGGCTGCCTTCGGACAGCGAAGGACGCAGGCGCTGGCGCGACAGTTCCATCAGGCCGAAACGGGAAATCTTGCCCATCTGGACGCGGGCGCGGTCGTGGTGCAGCGCGTCTTTGAGGCGCTGCTCGACTTCGCGCTGGTTCTTCGCCACTTCCATGTCGATGAAGTCGATGACGATCAGGCCGCCAAGGTCGCGCAGGCGCAGCTGGCGCGCCACTTCTTCGGCCGCTTCGCAGTTGGTGTTGAAGGCGGTCGTTTCGATGTCGGAGCCGCGCGTGGCGCGCGCCGAGTTGACGTCCACCGACACCAATGCTTCGGTGTGGTCGATGACGATCGCGCCGCCGGACGGCAGCGGTACGGTGCGCGAATACGCCGTTTCAATCTGGTGTTCGATCTGGAAACGCGAAAACAGCGGCACATCGTCGCTGTAGCGTTTTACGCGGTGCACCATGTCGGGCATCACGTGGCTCATGAACTGGTGCGCCTGCTCGTAGATGTCGTCGGTGTCGATCAGGATCTCGCCGATGTCGGGCTGGAAGTAGTCGCGGATGGCGCGGATGACGAGCGACGATTCCTGGTAAATCAGGAAAGCGCCGTTGGCCGACTTGCCGGCGCCTTCGATCGCGCGCCACAGCTGCATCAGGTAATTCAAGTCCCATTGCAGTTCTTCGACGTTGCGGCCGATGCCGGCGGTGCGGGCGATGACCGACATGCCTTGCGGCAGATCGAGCTTGTCCATGGTTTCGCGCAGTTCCTGGCGCTCTTCGCCTTCGACCCGGCGCGATACGCCGCCGCCGCGCGGGTTATTCGGCATCAAGACCAGGTAACGGCCGGCCAGGGAAACAAACGAGGTCAGGGCAGCGCCCTTGTTGCCGCGTTCTTCCTTCTCGACCTGGACCATGATTTCCTGGCCTTCGCGCAGCGCTTCCTTGACCGACGCGGTGCGGACATCGACGCCCTCGCGGAAATAGGTGCGTGCCACTTCCTTGAATGGCAGGAAGCCGTGGCGGTCTTCGCCGTAGCTGACGAAACAGGCTTCGAGCGAAGGCTCGATACGGGTAATCACTCCCTTGTAGATATTCGATTTGCGCTGTTCGCGACCTGCGGTTTCGATATCGATATCGATCAGTTTCTGACCGTCGACAATCGCTACGCGCAATTCTTCTTGCTGCGTAGCGTTAAACAACATGCGTTTCATTTTTATACACTCCGCGACCCGGGGGCCGTTCCAGTGCCGCTCTGTGACAAGCGGCGAAAAGTACAGGGATGTACGCTAGAAGGGGAGTGTTGGAGGGTGGGTATGCCTTTTCGCACGGCGCAGCAACGCAAAAGCGTTGCGTCCGCAACTAGGGCGCGGTGAGGTCGATCGACATGCCGAGTGCACGCATCACCTGCAACTTCTCTGTATTGGCCCAGTCAAAACCGGAGCACAGACAAAGCCAGGCGGTGAGCAATTCAGTGAGCCCTTCCGTAGCCAGCGAACATACTAAGACTTCGATACCAGGCCTGTGTTTCAGCCTTTATTCTCAAGCCTTCAGTATGAGGCTTACATCGGGTCGGGCGAAAACGACAAGCGTTATCGACACCAACATCCGGCGAGCTGACCTGATAATCCGGCCAGCTTGCCAGTACTTATCCTTACAATTCCAAACAATCCAATTCAGCAGCCTTGCGCGCTATCCGATTACAACAACGGTGCAACCTTGACCCGCGCAGGGATGTGCGTACACATATTTTCCATCGAATTTGCAATTTGGCGAGGCCGATGGAGACGCCCCTGTGTAAAATATCGTTTTAATTCTTACACCAGCAGAGGTTTGACCGCCGCCTGTCGATTATATATTCAAAATGAAGGACTTAGAGAGAATTTCTGGGAAGACAGAGCAAATGAAGATACAAAACGATGTTGCTCCTCCTTCAACACAGGCCACGCCACAAGCTTACTTTGTCACCATTTCGGAAGAAGACGCCGGACAGCGGATCGATAACTATCTGTTGCGCACCTGCAAAGGTGTACCCAAAAGCCATATTTACCGCATCCTGCGCTCGGGCGAGGTGCGGGTTAACAAGGGACGCATCGACCAGTTGTACCGGCTTGAAGCCGGCGACGTGGTGCGCATTCCGCCGGTGCGTGTTGCAGAAAAGTCAACTGCGGTGGTTCCTGCCGCCGAATTCGCGATCCTGCACGAAGACAGCCACATCCTCGTCATCGACAAGCCAAGCGGGGTAGCCGTGCACGGCGGCTCGGGCGTCTCGTTTGGCGTCATCGAGCAGTTGCGCGCCTCGCGTCCGGACGCCAAGTTCCTGGAACTGGTGCACCGGCTCGACCGCGAAACCTCGGGCCTGCTGATGCTGGCCAAGAAGCGCTCGGCGCTGACCAATCTGCACGAGCAGATGCGCGACGGCGTGACCGACAAGCGCTACGTGACCATGGTCGGGGGCGACTGGAAGAATGCGCGCCAGCATATCAAGCTGCCGCTGCACAAATACACGACGGCCGAAGGCGAGCGCCGCGTGTGCGTGCAGGCCGGCGGCATGGAGTCGCACACGGTGTTTTCCCTGCTGCGCAAATTCCCCAAGTTCGCCCTGCTGGAAGCCGAGCTGAAGACGGGACGCACCCACCAGATCCGCGTTCACCTCGCTTCGTCGGGCTTCCCCATCCTTGGTGACGACAAGTACGGCGATTTCGCGCTGAACCGGGTGCTGCTCAAGGCCGACGACACGCGCGGCGCGCTCAAGCGCATGTTCCTGCACGCGCACCAGATTACCTTTATTCATCCTGAATCCGGCAAGCCGATGACGCTCAACGCACCCCTGCCCGGTGAATGCGAACGTTTTTTGTTAAGCTTGGGCAAACCATTAACCATGGCGGCGCGCTGACACGGCGACCCGCTGCTCGACCCTGACAGGAGCCGGTCCGCCACAAGCGGCTGGAATACATGGCAAGAAAGCAATTTGATCTGATCGTCTTCGATTGGGATGGGACCTTGATGGACAGCACGTCCGCCATCGTCAAGTGCATCCAGGCCGCCGCCCGCGACCTGGGCTTGCCGATTCCCCGCGATGACGACGCCTCGCACGTGATCGGCCTGGGCCTGCATGAAGCCATGCAGGCAGTGATGCCGAATATCGACCCGCTGTTTTATCCGCGGATGGTCGAGCGCTACCGCTTTCACTTCGTGTCGAAGCACCACGAACTGGTGATGTTCGACGGCGTACGCGACATGTTGACGGAATTATCGCAGGCTGGCTATTTCCTCGCGGTGGCCACCGGCAAGAGCCGCGTGGGCTTGAACCGCGACCTGAACGCAGTCGGCCTGTTGTCCCTGTTCGACGCCACCCGCTGCGCCGACGAGACCTTTTCCAAGCCGCACCCGGCCATGCTGCAGGAACTGACCCGCGAACTGGGCCAGGACATGAAGCGCACCGTGATGATCGGCGACACCACCCACGATCTGCTGATGGCGAATAATGCGGGCGCTTCCGGCATCGCGGTCCAGTATGGCGCCCATCCGATCGATCAATTGCATGCCTGCAACCCCGTGTATTCGGCCGAGACCATTGCGCAGCTGCATTGCTGGCTCACCGAAAACGCATAATGACAGGCACTGACGCAATGGACCAGTTCCGCATTTGCGCTTCCGACGAGTTGCTCGAAGGCGGACGCGGGATCCGTTTCGCGGTCACCGCCTTCGGCGACAAGGCCACCGGTTTCGTGGTGCGCTACGGCGGCAAGGCCTACGCCTACCTGAACCGCTGCGCGCATGTGCCGATTGAGCTGGACTGGGCGCAGGGCGAATTTTTCGAGTCCAGCGGCCTGTACCTGATGTGTTCGACGCATGGCGCCATCTATGTGCCGGAAAGCGGCTTTTGCGCTGGAGGACCGTGCAGGGGAGGGCGCTTGCGGCCGATCGGGGTGCGCGAAGAGGCGGGCAGCATTTTCTGGTCGCCAGACGAATTCATCAAACCACCGGCAATTGTTGCCCCGTAGTCAATCCTTTAAAGCGACCCATGAGCGATACACCGAACACCGAGCTGCCGCCAGAGATGGCGAACTGGCAGCGCGACACCCTGGAAAAGCTGGTGCTGGCAACCGTGCAGGAACAGCGCTCGGCGCGCCGCTGGGGCATTTTCTTCAAGCTGGGCTTCTTGCTGCTGGCCTTCATGGTGCTGTGGTCGTTCTACGATTTCAATATCGCCGGCACGGACGACGGGCTGGTCGGCAAGCATACGGCGCTGATCGACATTCGCGGCAATATCGAAGACGAAGGCAGCGGATCGGCAGATGTTGTGATCCCTTCGCTGAACAAGGCCTTTTCCGACAATGAATCGGTGGCGGTGGTGCTGCGCATCAACAGCCCCGGCGGCAGCCCGGTCCAGGCCGGCATCATCGTCGACGAGATCCTGCGCCTCAAGCGCGGTTTTCCCAACAAGCCCCTGTATGTGGTGGTCGACGAAATTTGCGCCTCGGGCGGTTACTATATTGCCGCGGCGGCCGACCAGATCTATGTGAACAAGGCCAGCATCGTGGGCTCGGTGGGCGTGCTGATGGATGGCTTCGGCTTTACCGGCAGCATGGAAAAACTCGGGGTGGAGCGGCGCTTGCTGACGGCCGGCGAAAACAAGGGCTTTCTCGATCCCTTCAGCCCGCAATCGGACAAGCACAAGGCGCACGCCCAGACCATGCTCAATGAAATTCACCAGCAATTCATCGCCGTGGTGCGCAACGGGCGCGGCAAGCGCCTGAAGGAAACCCCGGACACCTTCTCCGGCCTGTTCTGGAGCGGCGCCAGGGCGGTCGACATGGGCCTGGCGGACGGCTTCGGCACGGTCGAAAGCGTGGCGCGCGACATCATCAAGGCCGAGGATGTGGTCGATTACACCGCCCACGAAGGCTTGCCGGAGCGGGTATTGAAGAAATTTGGCGCCGCGGTCGGGCAGGGCGCCGTCAAGACGGTGTATCACGGCAACAGGCCAGTGGTTCACTAGTGGCCCGGAGGGGATCTTGCCACGATGGATGGTCAGACTGGGTGGAAATGCTCCGGACTCTGAGTTCCCCTCGCCTTCCACCACGAGCCGCCAGTTTCCTAAAGTTGGGCGCATTGCAGTCAGTCCCCGGCTTCCTTCTGGTGCCGTACCGCCAAGATGACTACTGCATCCGGGGCAATACGGTAGCGCACCCTATAGCCGCTGTCGCCAAAGTCGATCTGCCATTCCCGGTACTCCTCGATCATGTCGTCAATAGGGCGGCCAATCTGCGGCTGGCGCCCCAGCACCTTCACCCCATCCCGGACGGCTTGGACCGCACGCTTTGCGGCGCGAGGGCTCTTGCCAGCCAGGAAGCGATAGAAGCGATGCACGTCGCGCAACGCGGCCGGCGACCAAATCAGACGTGGCATTCAGGTGGCTCAATGTCGTCGCCTTCGGTGAGTTGCGCCAGCCATGCGTCGGCCTCGACAGCCGTAACATGCAGCCCGGTGGCCCGATACTCCTCCCATGCCTTGAGCGTATCTTGCCGAAAGGCGTCTCGCTTTTCCTCACGCTCGACATACTGTGTAACGGCCTCGCGAAGCATCCAGTGCGGGGTCCTGCGGCGAACCTCCGCCAAGCGATCAAGGCGAGCGCGAGTTTCGGGATCTAGCTTGACCGACATGGGGCGGGCAATGATGGCGGCCATTGGGGCTCCTATCAATAAGTGACAGGTATTACCTTAGCATACTCTGCGCGCGCGCAGTGCCCACGGGTAGTCCAAAAGGCCGCGTAGTCGATTGCGTCAATATTCTCCTTGAAAGTTCAGGCAGGTGTTCTATATTAGACCTGTAGTTCTTTCCAAGGGGGGCCGATATAAAAAGACCATTGTGTGTTGGCAGCATTTGTTTGAAATGAACTACTTAATAACTGCATCATGAATGCGGCATAGAGAGAATTTCAATTCCTCACAGGAAGTCCCTATCCGGGGACGTGAAAACGGCAGCGCAACGCTGCCGTTTTCATTTCCGTTCACTGGACGGGATTAATCGATGCACGCGTCGCTGTTGGCGCCAACGCGGTACATGACCGGACCGGTCAATGGTGCAGCAGCATGCTCGTCGGCCTGGCCAAAACCGCCGCGGGCGATCCAGTTGGCCAGGCCATCCTGGGCTTCGGCCACCCAGCGGGCCTGGGGCGACACGCGTACCAGGTCGCGCGCGGAGGCCGGCCTGGCGCTGCCGCTCCAGCGCGCGATGGCAGCGCGCGTCATTTGCAAGGCGGACTGTTCGGCAGACGACGCGAGGCCGGGGGCGGCTGGATGTGATTCAGTCAATGTGAGATGGCGCATTCCCTGTCCTCTTTAGCGTGACGTCCTACTTACTTTGTCCTAACGCAGCAGGTAAGTAAACCCTTTTTGCGTTCAGCCGATTCCTAATGATGTCTCAGTGTAACAACGCGCCTCCGGCCAAACTTGATATTGGTCAAACGAATGTTTACCGCCTGCGCAAATTCCCACGCGATGGCGTTTTGTCCTACATGCAGATCGGGTTGCCCCTATCAGCAACGGTCCCGCATCTGCTAAAGTTCGGCCTATGAGCAAATTATCCCTGGACCGCATCCTGCAATCGCAAGGCTTTGGCACGCGCAAGTATTGCCGGGCACTGGTCGACGATGGCGAAATCGCCATTGCCGGCGTCATTCAAACTAATTACAAGACCCCGGTCGAGACGGACGGCTTGGTGCTGACCGTGTTCGGCGACGAATGGGTGTATCGCGAGCGCGTCTATATTGCGCTGCACAAACCGGTCAACGTCGAGTGTTCGCGCAAGCCCAGCCATCATCCCGGCGTGCTGACCTTGCTGCCTGAACAATTTACCTGGCGCGACGTGCAGCCGGTGGGCCGCCTCGACCACGACACCACGGGCATGCTGCTGATGTCCGACGACGGTCCCTTCATCCATGCGCAGTCGTCGCCCAAGCGGCACGTGCCGAAAATCTACCAGGCCACGACCGCCGAGCCAATCACCGACGCTCTGGTGGTCGAGCTGCTGGCCGGCGTCAAGCTGCATGACGAACCGGCGCCGCTGGCGGCCGTGACGTGCGTGCAGCGCGGCGAGCACCAGCTTGAAATCGTGCTAGAGCAGGGCAAATACCACCAGGTCAAGCGCATGCTGGCGGCCGCCGGCAACCATTGCAGCGCGCTGCACCGCTCCGCAATTGGCGGCCTGACCCTGGACGCGCTCGGCATTGCCGAAGGCGAATGGTGCTACCTGGAGCAGGCCCAGCTCGACCTGCTGGTGGCGCCGCAGTGACGCTGAAAAATAGTGACGTCGTCCTCGCGAAGGCGCACTGCTGTCCGGAATAATTTCGTTGACTTCCACTCAGAACAGTCCACCTTG
>JAZKCA010000006.1:0-32915 GCA_040388275.1 Pseudomonadota bacterium | reverse complement strand
TTTTCCTCCCCTTTCATGGTCGGGGGCGAGGACCTCATCCTCATGAACGGTTAGCGAGCAGGTTCTCAAGATGCCCGCGCCACCGGGCCGGATTCTCGCCCTGTCTGAACCGGCTCACCGTCGCCCAGTCCAGGATACTTTCGATACGTCCGCGAAGCCGCACTGCGGTCTCGGTCTTGTTCCGCCAAATCGGGCACAGTACCTTGACGACCAGGTTAGTGTCGACGGCGGCGACAGGCAGGTCGCCGATAAGCGGCCTTGCGTAAGTCGCGAGCGTGCTCTCCCACTGGCTGGCATGCTTGGCGCTCTTCCAGCTGCTGCGGTGGGCATCGATGTAGGCGGTCGCGCACTGGTCGAACGAAATCAGCTTGGCTTGATCGATGGCATGGGCAATTCTGGCAGAGTGACGGACCGCGAGCGGGTCTTGACCGTCCAGCAGAAGCAGACGGTATTCCTTGGCCTTGGCGCGTGCCAGTGCCAGGTCGACGGTAGCAAGGGCACCCAGCCCCATCTCATGGCGCTTGCCGGCAAATGCGTAGCTGAAGATCCAGCTCTTGGTTCCGGACTTGGACACCTGCAGCAGAGGCCGCCGCCGTCACCGTAATAGCCGGGCTGGTTCGACTTGCTGACCGCTATTGCTGAGAGCTTGTTGACCTTGGAAGCCAAAATCGCACCCTCCTTTCCACCCCCCATTTTATTCCCGGATTGTAGCGTTTTCGGGCGGACGGCGGCGGACGCACTTTTGAGATTTCTCCTTTGAGGAGGCGAAAAAAAAAGCTCCGGTTAAGGAGCTTTTTAACAATTTTGGCGGAGAGACGGGGATTCGAACCCCGGATAGGCTATGAACCTATACACGCTTTCCAGGCGTGCGACTTCAACCACTCATCCATCTCTCCTGCATTACTTCTTCGCTTTCACGAAGCCGCATAGTATAGCAGAGAAAATGGGGAGTTCCAAAATCTTTGCCTCCTCGCACGGTAACACTGGTTTGGCGTGGCCCTAGATCGCTTCCTTCAGCTGCTCCAGGATGGCCGGGTTCTCCAACGTGGAAATGTCCTGCGTGATCGTTTCGCCCTTGGCCAGAACGCGCAACAAGCGCCGCATGATCTTGCCGGAACGCGTCTTCGGCAGGTTGTCGCCGAAACGAATTTCCTTCGGCTTGGCAATCGGACCAATCTCCTTGGCCACCCAGTTGCGCAACTCCAGCGCGATGCGCTTGGCTTCGTCGCCCGTCGGACGTGCCTGCTTGAGCACCACGAACGCGCAGATCGATTCGCCGGTCGTGTCGTCCGGCTTGCCCACGACGGCTGCCTCGGCCACGATCGGGTTAGCCACCAGCGCCGACTCAATCTCCATCGTCCCCATCCGGTGCCCGGACACGTTCAGCACGTCGTCGATGCGCCCTGTGATCGTGAAGTAACCGGTGTCCTTGTTGCGGATCGCGCCGTCGCCGGCCAAATACATGCGCCCGCCCAGTTCATCCGGGAAATAGCTGGTCTTGAAGCGATCAGGGTTGTTCCAGATCGTGCGGATCATCGACGGCCATGGCCGCTTGACCACCAGAATGCCGCCCTGCCCGTTCGGCACGTCAACGCCCGCCTCGTCCACAATCGCCGTCATGATGCCTGGCAGCGGCAAGGTGCACGAACCCGGCACCATCGGCGTAGCACCTGGCATCGGGCTGATCATGTGCCCGCCAGTCTCGGTCTGCCAGAAGGTATCCACAACCGGGCAGCGCTCGCCGCCCACGTTCTTGTAGTACCACATCCATGCTTCTGGATTGATCGGCTCGCCCACCGATCCAAGCAGGCGCAGGCTGCTCAGGTCGTAGTTCTTCGGATGCACTTCCGGTGTCACATCGGCCGCCTTGATCAGCGAACGGATCGCCGTCGGCGCCGTGTAGAAAATAGTGGCTTTGTGCTTGGCGATAGTCGCCCAGAAACGCCCGGCGTTCGGGAAGGTCGGGATGCCTTCAAACACGATCTGCGTCGCGCCAACAGCGAGCGGCCCGTAGGCGATGTAGCTGTGGCCGGTCACCCAGCCAATGTCGGCGGTGCACCAGAACACATCGGTCGGTTTGATGTCGAAGGTCCACTTCATCGTCAGCGCGCACCACAGCAGGTAGCCGCCGCTCGAATGCTGCACGCCCTTCGGCGTGCCGGTCGAACCGGACGTATACAAGATAAACAGCGGATGCTCGGCATTCACCCATTCCGGCTCGCATATGGCGCTTTGGCCGTCCACCAGGTCATGCAGCCACAGGTCGCGCCCTTCGGTGAAGGGAATCGCGCCGCCGGTGCGCTTGTAGACGATCACGTCCTTGATGGTGGTGCAGCCGCCCAGCGCCAGCGCTTCGTCAACGATGGTTTTCAGGGGAAGGTGCTTGCCGCCGCGCTTTTGTTCGTCGGCCGTGATGACCGCGACTGCGCCCGCGTCAATAATGCGTTCCTGCAGCGACTTGGCCGAGAAACCGCCGAACACCACCGAGTGGGTAGCGCCGATACGGACGCAGGCTTGCATGGCGGCCACGCCTTCAACCGACATCGACATGTAAATAATGACGCGGTCGCCCTTTTTGATGCCGCGCGACTTCAGGCCGTTGGCAAACTTGCAGACCTTCTCGTGCAGCTCTTTATAGGTGGCGCGCGAAACCTGGCCGTCGTCGGCCTCGAAGATGATGGCGGTCTTGTCGGCATTGCCGTTCAGCAGGTTGCGGTCAAGACAGTTGTAGGAGACGTTCAGCTCGCCGTCGTCAAACCATTTGTAGAACGGCGCTTCCGTTTCGTTCAGCGTTTCCGTGAACGGCTTGTGCCAGTCCAGGTTCTCGCGCGCCAGGCGCGCCCAGAAACCCTCGTAGTCGCTGGCCGCTTCGGCGCACAGCTTGCTATAGGCGTCCATGCCGGAAATGGCCGCGTTGGCGACAAACGCCGCTGGCGGGGCAAACACACGGTTCTCTTGCATGCCGTGGTTTTCTTGGGTGGTGTCGTTGCTAGCCATGTTCGTCTCCATAAGTATAATAATTTGCTAACAAGGTAGCGGGCCACGCTTACGGTGCCCTTACAGGCCTGTGTTTTCTGGTCGTCCTGATAGTACCGCATCGGTCCTGACGATTTTACCAATGTTTCAAGACTGCCGTTTGGGGTTTGCGCCAGATCAAAGGTAACGCTTCCCTGAGGCTCGGGTAAAATGACGCATCGAAATATTTTGCCTCATTAAGGAGCTGTTACCCATGTCCGACCAAGGTTTGAAGATCCCGCCACCCAAGCTGACTCCGCTGAATAATTTCATTTTCATGAGCCGCTGGCTTCAGCTGCCCCTGTACCTGGGCCTGATCCTGGCGCAGTGCGTATATGTATTCCACTTTTGGGTCGAATTGACGGACCTGATCGGCGCCGCAGTCGGGAATGCCTCGTCCCTGAAACACATCCTCGATTCCGTCGCCACGCCAGCTGTCGCCATCGCCAAGGATGGCGTTGCAGTCGTAGCGGCAGTGCGCCCAACCAAACTCACCGAAACCACCATCATGCTGGTGGTGCTGGGCCTGATCGACGTGGTGATGATCTCCAACCTGCTGATCATGGTCATCGTGGGCGGCTACGAAACGTTCGTCTCGCGCATGCACCTTGAAAGCCATCCCGACCAGCCGGAATGGCTGTCGCACGTCAACGCTTCCGTGCTGAAGACCAAGCTGGCCATGGCCATCATCGGCATCTCGTCCATCCACCTGCTCAAGACCTTCATTAACGCGGAAAACTATTCCGAGAAGCTGCTGTGGGCGCAGACCGGCATCCATATGGTGTTCCTGTTCTCGGCGCTGGCCATCGCCTATACCGACCGCATCATGATCGGTACCCAGAACCAAGCCAAGAACCATCACTAAGCCACGCGAGAATCCCATGACCGTCATTAAGCAAGCAGACCTGATCGAATCGGTCGCCGCCGCCCTCCAGTACATCAGCTATTACCACCCGGCCGATTACATCCAGCATCTGGCGCGCGCCTACGAGGCCGAGCAAAGCCCGGCCGCCAAGGATGCGATCGCCCAGATCCTGACCAACTCGCGCATGTGCGCCGAAGGCAAGCGCCCGATCTGCCAGGACACCGGTATCGTCAACGTGTTCCTTAAAATCGGCATGGGCGTGCGCTTCGAAGGCTTTACCGGCAGCGTCACCGACGCCGTCAACGAAGGCGTGCGCCGCGCCTACAATTTTGACGACAACAAGCTGCGCGCCTCCATCGTGGCCGACCCGCAGTTCGACCGCAAGAACACCAAGGACAACACGCCGGCCGTGGTCCACATGGAACTGGTCGAAGGCAACACCGTCGACGTCAAGGTCGCGGCCAAGGGCGGCGGGTCCGAGAACAAGACCAAGTTCGTCATGCTCAATCCGTCCGATTCGCTGATCGACTGGGTCATGAAGACCGTGCCGCTGATGGGCGCGGGCTGGTGCCCTCCGGGCATGCTGGGCATCGGCATCGGCGGTACCGCCGAAAAAGCCATGCTGATGGCTAAGGAAGTGCTGATGGACGACATCGACATGTATGAGCTCAAGCAGCGCGGCCCGCAGAACAAGACCGAGGAACTGCGCATCGAGCTGTGCGACCGCATCAACGCGCTCGGCATCGGCGCCCAGGGCCTGGGCGGCTTGACCACCGTGCTCGACGTCAAGATCATGATGCACCCGACCCATGCCGCGTCCAAGCCGGTCGCCATGATCCCGAACTGCGCGGCAACGCGCCACGGCCACTTCGTGCTCGACGGTTCCGGCGCTGCCTATATGGAGCCGCCTGCACTTTCCACCTGGCCCGATGTGCATTGGACCGCCGACACCGAAAAATCACGCCGCGTCGACCTCAATACCCTGACCAGGGAAGAAGTCGCCTCGTGGACGCCAGGCCAGACGCTCCTGCTCAACGGCAAAATGCTGACCGGCCGCGACGCCGCCCACAAGCGCATCCAGGAGATGCTGGCCAAGGGCGAAAAATTGCCAGTCGATTTCACCAACCGCGTCATCTATTACGTAGGCCCGGTCGATCCGGTGCGCGACGAGGCGGTCGGCCCGGCCGGCCCCACCACGGCCACCCGCATGGACAAGTTCACCGACATGATGCTCGAACAGACCGGCCTGATCGCCATGATCGGCAAGGCCGAGCGCGGCCCGGCGGCCATCGAATCGATCAAGCAGCACAAGTCGGCTTACCTGATGGCGGTCGGCGGTGCGGCTTACCTGGTGTCGAAAGCCATCAAGAGCGCTACCGTGCTCGGCTTCCACGACATGGGCATGGAAGCGATCTATGAATTCGACGTGACCGACATGCCCGTCACCGTCGCGGTCGACTCCAACGGCACCTCGGTTCACAACACCGGGCCAAAGGAGTGGGCAGCCAGGATCGAAGCGTTGAACATTCCCGTCATCACTGCCTGATCCATGACACCGGCCATCTTGCCCGGCGTGGACGCCCCCATCGGCGTTTTCGACTCAGGCGTCGGCGGTTTGTCGGTGCTGCGCCATATCCGCGCGCAGCTGCCGCACGAAAACCTGATGTACTTCGCCGACTCCGGCTTTGCGCCCTACGGCAACAAGCCGGAGCACGTGGTGGCCGAGCGTTCGCTGGCGGTGGCCGGCTATTTGGTCGCGCACGGGGCCAAGGCGCTCGTCGTGGCCTGCAACACCGCCACCGTGGCCGCCATCAAGCTGCTGCGGGCGCACTATCCGCTGATGCCCATCGTGGGTGTGGAGCCCGGCCTCAAGCCAGCCGCGGCCGCCAGCCGCAACGGCAAGATCGGCGTACTGGCCACCGAAGTCACTTTGGCTGGCGAAAAATTCCTGCTGCTGCGCGAGCAGATCAGCAGCGCCAGCCAAGCGGAATTCCTGTTGCAGGGCTGCCCCGGCCTGGTCGACCAGATCGAACGCGGCGAATTCGACTCGGCAACGACCGACGCCATGCTCGACAAATATATTCTGCCCTTGCTGGAACGGGGCGCCGATACCCTGGTGCTCGGTTGCACCCATTACCCCTTCGTACGCGCCAGCATCGAACGCCTGGTGGCGCGCGCTACCGCGCGCGAAGTGGTGCTGGTGGACACGGGCGATGCGGTGGCAAGGCAATTGGCGCGTCTGCTTGCAGGCGGCGCCAGCCTGAATCCGGGGAATGGCGCGCCGGCGCAGCTGCAAGCGTTTACCACCGCCAGCGGCACCGCCCTGACGGTCGCGTTTTCCAGCTTGCTGGGGATGGAGCAGGCAGTGTCGGAAGTACAAATCGCCGTGGCGTAGGTTGGATCAGGCCGCAGGCCGTAATCCGACATGTCCCGCCAATAACGCATGTCGGCAGGGTAAAAAAGCAGCCATTTCACCCTGCTGCTCATTTTGATTTGCCAGTTCGGGCAAAAGTTTGTATAATCGCTAGCTGTCTCGGAAGCCTCGGGACAAATGCAAGTCAGTGGTGGCTGTAGCTCAGTTGGTAGAGTCCAGGATTGTGATTCCTGTTGTCGTGGGTTCGAGCCCCATCAGCCACCCCACAGAATATGTAGCAAAAAAAGCCGCCTTGTGCGGCTTTTTTGTTTTCTGGTCAGTTGGAAAGCCGGTAGGCCTTGTACGCAGGATCAGCCTTGATCTGCGCCGTTGTGAACGGCAGTGCAGGCCACTGCTTGCGCGAATACAGGGGAAACTGATCGGCGTAGTGCTGCGACAGTGGATCGGTTGACTGCCCGTACACCAGCATGCCAGTGGCAACCGGCCCCTTTGCATCAAAGCCGACCACCTGAACGTAGCTAACGCCCGAATCGGCCGTGCCGCTGCCGCTTGCCTCGGTCTGGCCAAATCCGTTGATAACGTTATAAGCGCCCAGTTGACCCGGCCCGCCATGCATAGGCAAGCGCGCGCCCTGCACCAGCTTGTGCTGGTAATCGCCGGTGCGAGCATCGAGTGCGATACCCAGCTGGCCAAATTTCGCGGCCGTCGATTTCAGTATCGGCAACAAGGCCGCTATCGCAGAATCCGACAAACCACGCGGCGTATCGATCGGCCGTGCCGGATCGAACGGTACTGCCCAGCGATTCGGCACCGATGCGCTCGCGCGCCAGAAGTCGCGGAACAGCAGGTAGCCGCGGCTGTCATTGTCGGCGCGCTTGTCCCAGGCGGCCAGAACCTTGCAGGCTGCCAAAATACTCTCATCCTGTTGCTGCGAACACCCTTTCAGCAACTCGGGCAGCGCAATCTCCGCCAGCAGGATGCGGTTGGAAAAGGCAAGCTCCTGGACCTCCTTCAGCCCCTGCTTTTTACCCTCCGCCAGCGCCTCCTCAAGCTGGAGAAGCCCCATCCTGGTCCGCAGCGATTGCGGCGCCACCGCCGTGCCATACAGGGGCGAATAACCATGCGGCCCCGGCCCCGTCAGCGGCGCACGCGGATTCGTCACCCAGTAATTGTCGTTCGAGTTAGCAACAAAATCAGTGCGCATCATCGACGGCGCATGGGCTGGCGCGATGATGCCCTGCGGCGCAGTGCCATCCTGGCCAGGTGCGCAGGCGCTTCGCGCGCCGTCGAACATCGCCAACTCGCGGCGCACCGTGCAGGTCGCAAACGAATCCGGCGTTACGTACGGCACCACGCTGGCATCGGCATACAGAGTGTTACCGTGACGATCCGCCGCGATCGTATTCACCCACGGGAGACCGACCACGCTCGCGAGCGACTCCCGAACGCCCTCGACACCCGATGCCATGCCGATGCCCAGCCACTGGTCCATCATGCGCGTGTTGGCGCGGTTTGGATCGAACAGGACATAAGCCGCCGAACCGGACCAGGTAATCCTGGCTTCCGGCTTGACCAGGACGGCGCCGTGCTTGCTGAAGTAAAAGGTCTTGCTGACACGATCGATCGTGCCGCTCGGCAGCAATCGCTCGACAGTGACTGTCCTGGCACTCATTTTTTCCGGCTTCCCGTCCACCAGGTACGTTGTGCCGCTCTTGTCGCTTTCATCAAGCGCCAGCTTGTACATGGAAAAATGGCTGGCATAGCTGACCGTGTGGGTCCAGGCCAGGTCTTTGTTAAAACCGATGACCACAAGTGGCAAGCCGCCGAGACTCACGCCCATCGCATCGTATTTGCCGGGCACGGTCATGTGCACCTGATAGAAGCGGTCGGTGCTCACCCAGGGATAATGCGGGCTGCCGTAGAGAATGCCGCGTCCGCCTGCGGTCGCATCCCGCCCGAGGGCCACGGCATTGCTGCCAAGCTGGCCACCTTCAATACCTGCAAGACTGGCCTTCAGGTAAGCTTCGTCGGGGCTGCCCTGGTCGTTCAAGGCCACCACGGCGGCCGCTGCCGGATCGCGGCCAGCGCGCACAAAGTCAGCCGCAAAGGCCTTGCCGGAAGCATGCAACACCTTTTCCGCGCCGAGCAAATACATATCTTCCACGGTAATTGGCCGCACCCAGGACGCTCCCCGGCAGGCGGCCGGAAGTGCCGCCGCATGCGTGGCCAGGTAGCGATTGTAGCCAGCAACATAGCCGGCGATCAGGTCGCGTGTTTCCTGGCGTGCCGCCGCGTGGCCTGCCTTTAATGCCGCCGGATCCAGATATCCTTTATAAAAGAAATCGCTGGTTTCGTTCTTCATCTTCAGGAAATGATTGGCGACGCCATATTCACCATTCTTCGGCTCGGTCGCGGCTGCATCCGGGCCGAAAAAACGCGACCGCTCACCACGGGCGGTCAGCACGCTGTCGGCAAACATGCAGACATTGTCGGCAGCGTAGCTCTGGGCGAATCCGAAACCAAGGCTGCGAAAGTCATTGGCGCGAATGTGCACCACCCCATACGACGTGCGGGCAATGTCGGCGTGCAGGCCTGACGGCGGTTTTGCCTGCACGGCGGCCGCCAGCGGCAGCGCGGCAAGTACGAATACTGGGAAAACGTGACGCATGGAGAGAGGCTTTTTGATGGTGTGCATGGGATTCCTATTACTTGTTCACTTTTGAAAGACGGCTCCTGCCCATTCTCGGTCTACGGGCACTTTAACTCATCGGCCTGTTGGTCAGAACGAAATATTCTCCGCCCTCTCTAAATCTCAACAATGGGCTATCAATTGACGCAGATACGGCACTGCCGCAAATGCTGACCGCTTGGAATTTATTGACTTCATTGCAGCTAGTCCTGACACTGGCGCCGTCATTCCAGGCTCTGGCGGGCTGCGCAAGATTCGGTGGGGGCAAAGTGGCAGGGGCAAGCGCGGCGGAGTTCGGGTGTTTTATTACAATCGCTTGGCAAACGGCGAAATTTGGCTCTTGCTGATCTACGACAAGACTGTCCAGGAAAACATCCCGCCCCACGTCCTGCACAAGATTAGAGAGGAAATTGAAAATGGCTAAAGGAAAACAGCAAGTCAAATCATCGCTTCCGCGCATCGACTTGGGCGAAGAGCTATTGGCATCGGTGCGCGAAAAGAAATTAAATATTCGAGCTCGAACACACCAGCCGGTCATATCGGAGTTCGCATCCGTACGGGTCGGTTCCGGAGAGTACAGACACCATTGCCAAAAAGTCATTATATTCGTAATATGTCGGCAGCTGTACAGACAGTTACAGCACAACTTACCCGGAAAATTCATGAAAAACATTTTGATCGCTCTGATCGCCGCTGCCGCGATCGCTCCTGTAGCAGCCCAGGCTGAATCGTACATCGGCGCCAACGTCGGCCGTGGCGAATTGAAATTCAACGTTGATGGCATCGTCACCCTCAAAAACAACGACACCGCGTTCAAAGTCTACGGCGGCTACAACTTCAACAAGTTCTTCGGCATCGAAGCCGGCTACGCCGACCTCGGCAAGCTCACCGCAACCTTCGAAGGCGACACCGCCAGCGCCAGCTCGCGCGCCACCTATGTCGCCGCCACCGGCGCCATTCCATTGGCTGAGCGCTTCGCCCTGATCGCTAAAGTCGGCGTGGCAAATTCCCGCACGAAAATTACCGCAGCTGGCGAAGCGGATGATAACTACAAGAACACCGGCGCCATGTTCGGCGTTGGAACCGCATATCTGTTTACGCCTTCCCTGGTCGGCGTAGTCGAGTACGAAAACTTCGGCAAAGTCCTCGACGAAGACGGCGTCAACCAGAAGTCGGCTACCCTGTCGGTAGGCCTGCGCTTCAAGTTCTAAGCAATCGCTCGCGATTGTCCTGAAAGCCGGCCTGCATGGCCGGCTTTTTCGTTTCTGCGCGTATCATCGAGTTCCTCCCACTATTTACTTTCGACCAGCATGAGCTACGACCTGATGGTATTCGCCCCCGATGCCGCGCCCGCCAAAAAACGCGGCCCCTTCCTCGACTGGTACGACCAGCAGGCCGAATGGGAGGAAGGGCACGGCTATGACGACCCTGGCGTCAGCGGCCCCGCCCTGCGCGCTTTCCATGCCGACATCGTGCAAGCCTTCCCCGCCCAGCAGGAAGACGACGGTCCCGGCACCGACTACACCATCGGCAAGTCGGTCATCTACATGACGTTCGAGTGGGACAACGTAGACTCGGCCCACGAAGCCGTCTTCCGTCTTGCGGCCAAGCATGGACTGGGCTTTTTCGATGTCAGTTCCGACCTCGCCGAAACTTGGTTGCCGGATGCCAAGGGCGGACTCTACATTGCCCATTCCGACTGACGTCTTTTCAAACGTGCACAGCCGTCCCGTGCTATAAATGGCATGTGTAACGAGGAGAACGACATGGACGAGAATGACCGCCGCCACAACGATCGCCGCCAGGATCACGAGACCGCCGCCCAGGTCAGCGAAGCGGCAGCGCTGCAGCGCGCTTTCGGCAGCGATGCCGCCCAGCGCTTCCTGAAGCTGCGCGGCATCGGCGACCAGCTGGCGCAAGACCTGCTCATCGAAAACTACGACCGGCGCCAACTGGCGCGCCGCGAAAAACTGGCAGCAGCCAGCTGAGCCCGGCCATCCCGCCAGGGATGTAGCGGCAGCAAGTTTACATCCTGCCAAGTTTGCAGGTGGGCTACACTGTCGCTCATGAAAATACTCCTTTGCTGTCTCCTCGCCCTGAGCATGGTTGCGTGTTCCCCAGGCACGCGCATGGTCTCCATGCCCCGCGCCCCGGCCGAAGTCATGGGCAATGCCGCTCCCGCCACCGCCGAAGCGCGGCGCTACATTGCCTTCGTTCACGAAATCAAACTGGAAGCGCCGGCGGCCACGCTGCACCAGCAATTCCTGGCAATCCAGGACGAATGCCTGAAGCTGGGCTGTGAAATCCTCGACGCCGCGCAAACGAGCGAATCGCCGTACCAGCCGCCACATGCCAGCCTGACTGCGCGGGTGCCGCCGGCGGCGTTCGCGCGGTTTTTCACCAGCACCCAGGCCAGGGCCAAATTGCTGGTACACCACCGCAAGAGCGAAGACAAGACCGCCGAAGTGATCGACGTCGAAGCGCGCATCAAGAATCTGGAGGCGCTCAAATTGCGCGTGCTGGACTTGCTCGTCAAGCGCACCGGCGACATGAAGGAAATCCTGGCGGCCGAAAAGCAGCTGGCCGAAACCCAGGCCGAACTTGACAGCATCGTTGGCAAACGGCGGGCGCTGGCCAAGCAGACCGACATGGTGCGCGTGGAGATTGAACTGGTAGCGCAATCGCTCGGTGCGGAAGGCAGTTTCGCCGCGCCGGTATCGGAGGCGGTGCAGGAATCGGGCAAGGTGCTGATGTCCAGCCTGGGAGCGCTGATCACGCTCGTAGTCGCCGCTCTTCCATGGGTGCTGGGCATCTGGGCGCTGACGATCGGCGTGCGGCGTTTTCTACGCCGCCGCAAGCTCAAGGCGATTGCGAAGGGAATGTGATGAACCGGGGCGGCACTTCGAGCGCGAGCCACACGCCGTTATCCGATACGTAAAATTGATAGCCCAAACTATGCATGGCGGCCGCGTCAACTGTCAGCACGACTGGTGTCCCATGGCGCTGACCGACAGCGAAGCCGGTGCCCCGATCGCGCGACAAGTGCACATGATTGCGCGCACCGGGACGTAAGCCTTCTTCGCGAATGGAAGCGAGGTAGCGCTGCGTGGTGCCGTGATACAGCACCGCCGGCGGTTCGGCCGGCGCCAGGCCAAGGTCGACCGCGGCGAGCGAATGTCCCTGGTTGGCGCGGATGCAGCGCCGGTCCTCGCTGAAAGCGAAGCGTTGTTTGTCGCTGGTGCTCACCACCGTGTCGAGTTCCTCGCGCGTGATCGCTTCGCCATGCCGACCGGCGCATTCAAGCAGCACGCCCACATCTACCCAGCCTTGGGCATCGAGCTCGATGCCGATGGTCTCGGGCGCATGGCGCAGCACCAGCGAGATGAACTTGCTGATGTGTTTTGTCCGTGCAGCGTTACTCATTCCGGTATCCGATCAATTTTGAACCGTAGTTCGCTTGCATGTTTCATTTGAGTATTCTAGCAAACGACATCCGAGCAGTAGTGCAAGTCTCGATGTTCATGAGGTTTGAAAGTGATCCGGGCCTGGACTACTATGTTGACATGGAAGCCCGCATAGCCAGACTGGAAGTTGCCGTCGATTACGCTGAACTGAAGGCAGACGGGCGCGAGTTGCGCACCGAAATACACAGGATTCGCACGACCGACTTCCGGATACTTTTAGGTTCGCTCATCACGGTGGCACTCGGACTGGCGGGAATCATGGCCAAAGGCTTCGGCTGGCTCTAGCCGCTCAGTCGGGCTGGCTCGGCCGGGTGGCCTCATGCAGGGCCTGGCGCACCTCGTCCACCAGGCGGTGCAGCGATTCCGGTTCCATCACGATCGCCGTGGCAGTGCACAGTGTGGCCGGCTTGACGTTGGTCGACACGAAGGCCAGCACAAACAGCAGGAAGCACGCGGCGGTGAGGAAGGGACGTTTGTTCATAGGTCAGCATTGTAAAGACCCCAAGCTTTGGCTAAGCTTAAGGTTGGGGCCGCTATACTGGCGCCCATGCACATACTCATCATTGAAGACGACCTCGATCTCGGCTTCGCCCTCCAGCTCGCGCTCAAGGCTGACGGCATCAGCAGCGAATGGCTGCGCCGCGTTGCCGACGCCCCGCGCATCTTCACCGAACCGTCGTACGACTGCATCCTGCTCGACCTGACCCTGCCCGATGGCGACGGGTTGGACTTGCTGGCTCGCTGGCGCAAGGCCGGCGTCACGCTCCCGGTCATCATCATTACCGCCCGCTCCGAACTGGACGACCGCCTGGCAGGGCTGGACGGCGGCGCCGACGACTTCATCGTCAAGCCCTTCGCCACCGCCGAACTGGTCTCGCGCATGCGCGCCGTGCTGCGCCGCTATGCGCAACAGTCGAGCGAAGTGTGGCGCATCGGCGCGCTCGAAATCGAACCGCGCCGCTACGCCGCCCGCATTGACGGCGTAGCGCTCGACCTGTCGCCACGTGAATTTCACCTGCTGCTGGAACTGGCGCGCGAGCCAGGCACCGTGGTGCCCAAGGGCGCGCTGGCCCAGCGGCTCGAGCCGCTCGGCGACGCCGTCGATTTCGGCGCCATCGAAGTCCATGTATCGAACCTGCGCCGCAAGATCGGCGCGCAGCGCATCGGCACCGTGCGCGGCGTCGGCTATCTGCTGGTCGCATGAAGAAGCTGCTGCTCTACTGCCTGCGTCCCAGCCTGGTGCGGCGCATCACGGTCGTCATGCTGATGGCCTTTGTGGTGTTGTGGGTGGTCCTGATGGCCTACCTGTACTACCGGGTCAACACGCGCGACATCAACGACGAAAGCCGCGGCAAATGGGCAGTCCAGCTGTCCACGCTGGTCGGGCGCTATCCCGACGAGGCCAGCATGAGGGTCGCTGCCGAAGTCATTTCCGACCGCGTCAACAATCTCAATCGCCAGAACACCGGGCTGGCCGCCTTCGTGATGCAGGTCGAGCGCAAGGACGGCAGCTTGCTGTACCGGTCGCCCCAGGCGCATGGCAGCGCCCTGACGATCGGCCCGGCGAAAGTCGGCACCGTGATGCTCAACAAGGTCCCCTATCGCGCCTACCGCGCCGAGTTTGGGAGAATCAGCCTGACGCTCGGCGAACCGATTCCCGAACTGTCCTGGATGATTGCCCGCATGAGCGAGGATCTGACCATCTTCGTCATCATTGCCCTCCCGCTGGTGCTGCTGCCACTGTGGTTCGCGGTGGCGCAGGGCCTGCGGCCGCTGCGGCGCCTGTCCGCTTCCATCGCCAGCCGCGGCCCCGACGACCTGCGCCCGCTCGATACCGGCACCAGCTATGTCGAGTTGACGCCGCTGACCTCGGCCCTCGAACGCCTGCTGGCGCAGTTGCGCGCCAAGATGGAACGCGAACACGCGTTTGTGGCCGATGCCGCGCACGAGCTGCGCACCCCGATGGCGGTCATTGCGGCGCAGGCGCACGTGCTGGTCAAGGCCGAAGGCGCGCAGCAGCGCCTGGACGCGGAGCACAAGCTCGATCATGCGATCGGGCGCGCCTCGCACCTGATCGGGCAACTGCTTGAACTGGCCCACGTCGACAGCGACGACCAGCGCCACCTGGACGTACGCGACGTGGCCGAACTGACGCGCCACGAACTTGCGCTGGTGGCGCCGTCGGCAATGGCGCGCAAACTCGACCTGTCGCTCGACGCGCCCGACGTGTTGATGCACCCGGTCGAAGCGCACGCCTTCCAGTCGATCCTGCAAAATCTGGTGGTCAATGCGATCCGCTATGTACAGGAAGGGGGCGCCGTTGCGGTGGGTCTGGGCGCGCGCGACGGGGTCCTTACCCTGACGGTGACGGACGACGGTCCCGGCATCCCCGAAGCCCAGCGCGATCTCGTTTTCGAGCGTTTTTACCGCGGCCAGGCGCACGAGGCGCACGGTTCGGGGTTGGGACTGGCGATTGTGCGCCAGGCGTGCGCGCGCCTGGGCGGCAGCGTTGCGCTGCTTGACGGGCCTGGCGGCGCCGGTTGCGCTTTCGTAGTGACGCTGCCGTCTATACCTGCTTGATTACATACACGCAGCGGCGCGCGCCGGCCAGCAGGTGCTCGCTGCGTTCGACCTTGCAGCCCGGGCCCATCACGCGCTGGAAGATCTCCAGTTCCGAGCGGCAGAAGCCCTGGCACTGGCGCGCTGCCGCGCAAATCGGACAGTGGTTTTCAATCAGTAGCACGCTGCCGTCTTCCTGCACTTCGCTGTCGGCCATATAGCCTTCGGCGTCGCGCGCGCGCGCCAGCGCTTCCACCTGCGCCGGCAAGCCGGGCTGGCTTTCCACTTCCATCCGGTAGTGCGCCTCGATCGCCTGCTCGCGCGCCGCGATCAGGCGATCTAGCCCCGTTTCGCCGAACAACGCGCGGGTTTGTTCAATCAGTTGCAGCGCCAGATCCGCATGGCGGTCCGGGAAACGCGCATTGCCGGCCTCGGTCAGGCGCCAGGTACGCAGCGGGCGCCCGACCTTGTCGGCCACGTCCTCGAAACTGACCAGGCCTTTTTCGAGCGCCGTTTCAAGCTGGCGGCGCGCGCCCATCGAGGTCAGTCCCAGCAGCGCGGCCAGTTCCTGCGCGCTTTTCGGGCCCCGTGTTTTTAACAGGAACAGCGCCTGCTCGAAGGACTTCATGGTGCGCTGCCGGCCATTTGCACGCGCCAGCTCTGCAGGCGCCAGCCGGCCCAAGCCGCCATGACAGCGCCAAGCAGCAGGATCAGGCGGGTGTCGATCAGGGTCAGCGCCGATCCGGCCAGCGCCATCACGATATTGGCCAGGCAAAAGGTGGTCGACAGCAGGCCCATGACCGCGCCCTGCCCGAAGCTGCCGAAGCGCTCCGCGCACCAGGCGGGGATGACGGCATTGTTGATCGCGTTCGGGATGCCGAACAGGATCATTGCGGCCAGTCCGACCCACACATTGCCGATGGCGACCAGCGCGACTGCGGCGGCCACCCCGAATGCGTTCCACGCGGCCCAGCGCAAGGGCTCGATGCGGCGCGGCTGTCCTGCCAGGATCGACGTCACCGTCATCACCGCGCACAGCGCCGCGGTCAGCCAGGCAATGCCGCGCGCGCCGAACCTGGGTACTTCAACCAGCCACAATGGATAGAACTCGTAGAAGGCGGTCACGCCGCAGGTGTAGGCCAGCTGCACGATGAACAGCATGCGCAGTTCCGTGTGGCGCAGCAGGTTGAGCGAGTGGCTGTCGCGCGCCACCTGCCACCACGAGGTGCTGGCGGTGGACGGCAGGTCCTGCGGCAGCGCCACTTGCACCAGCGCCGCCGTGACCAGCATGGCCACGGCCGCGATCCAGAACGGCACCGTCAGGCCGAACACCAGCGTGGCGCCGGCCAGCAGCGGGCCGGCCAGCCAGCCGGCGTAAAAGGCGCTGTTCAGCCACGACATGGCGCGCAGGCGCAGGTCGCCTTCAAGGCGGTCGGCCAGCATGGCGCGCGCGACCGGGCCGTTCCCTTCGAGCAGGCCGGTGACGAAACGCGCGAACATAAACAGCGGGAACGATTCGGCCAGCAGCGAGATGGCGGTCACAGCGTGCCCGATGGCCGTGCCCAGCGCGGTGAACAGCAGGACCGGGCGCCGTCCGTAGCGGTCCGACAGGGGGCCCATCAGCGCGGAGCCGATCAGCAGGCCGACCGGGTTGATTGCCAGGGCCAGGCCGAACAGCAGTTTGGGCGGCAGACCCATGAAGGAATTGAGGCCGTTGACGGCGCCCGAAGCGAACAGCGGCGGCAGGATCGGGTACGGCAGCGAGGCGCCGATGGTCGAAAACAGGCCAAGCAGGCAGGCCGTGGCGATCAAGAGTTTGTTGTTGTGCATGGGCGGACTATACTGCCAGCCCGTCAATAAGTAAACTAAATTGATTATTAATTAGCGCACTGCCTGCGGGATGTGCGGCTAGCCGACCTCGCATTTATCGAGCGGCTTGCCTTGCGCATCGAGGCGCTGGGCGCACAGGTCGTAGTTGATCCCGTACCCGAAGTCGATGCGTGCCGGCTTGCCGTAAGCGAGCACCATGGTGCGCTTTTCAAGGCGCTTGCGCTGCAGGGCGCTGACGTTGGCCGGGATCGTCATCGTCGTGTCCTGGTCCTGGGTCTTGGCCTGATGGCTGCGGTCGACATCGACCAGGACCTCGAAGTCAACCTCCATCCCGCCCGGCGTCACACGCGCCTTTGAGAAGCTGCGGTGCGCTTTCAGCACGCCCCAACTGCAGGCGGCGCCGTCCTTGTCGCACTGCTTGACCTGGGCCATTGGAAAATGCTCACTCGAGCCGGACAAGGTGGCGGCCGGCCAGGCCGAGCGCAGGCCGTCGCGCTTGCCCGACATGGCATTGTCGAAGGTCAGGCTGTTGATCACGGAGACTGAAGGCAGCGTGCCTGGGGAGACAGCGGCGCAGCCGGCCAGGGCCAGCACGGCCAGCAAGGGGATATAGGTAGAAGAGCGCATGTTAGCTTCCTGTCTGGCTGAAGAAAATGGCAAGACATCGAGCGTAACAGCCTTGCCCGGCGGGCAGCGCGCGGCAGGGGAACGCAGCCGGCGCGGGCCGGCTGGCGGAGCGACGCGGTACTAGTCCAGCTTCCAGGCGTAATCGACTTTGGCCCAGGTCTGCGCCGGGGCGCCGTCCTTGGTGCCAGGCTTGAACTTGCACGCCGAGAGCGACTTGAGCGCGGCCTTGTCCAAGTTCTTGAAGCCGCTGGTTTTTTCCAGCTTCGACTCCACCACCGAGCCGTCGGGAGCGATCAGGAACGACATCGAGGTCGTGCCCTGCTCCTCGTTCATCAGCGACGCCTTCGGGTACTCGGCCTTGCATTTGGAAGGATCAAAGCTGGCGGGAACTTCGCCGCCGAACGCCGTCGTCGACAGCACCAGGGCTGCGAGAGCACTTATGTAACGAGCATATGCAGACATATTCATTCCCCCCACTTCCACAACGACACGACAACTACTGCTGAAAAATCAGAACTCTTCCCACTCGTCGTTGGCACCGGCGCTGGCGATCTTTTTCGGCTTTGGCGCGGGCGCCGAAGCGGCCACCCGCTTCACGGCCGGCTTGGCCGGGCGTGCGGCGGCAGGACGCGGTTTCGGCGCCGGTGTGGCAGGCGCTGCGGTTTCGAGCACCGAATGCTGCACCACCTGGGCTACCTCGCCCTCGACCAGCTTGAAGACGCTGACCACGTGCGCCAGTTCGAGCGCCTGGTCCTGCAAACTCTGGGCTGCGGCCGCGGCTTCTTCAACCAGGGCGGCATTCTGCTGCGTCATGCTGTCCATCTCGATGATCGACATATTGACCTGGGCGATGCCGGCACTCTGCTCCTGGCTGGCGTTCGAAATTTCGCTCATGATGTCGGTCACGCGCTTGACGCTGGCAACCACTTCATCCATCGTGACGCCGGCCTGGCCCACCAGCTTGCTGCCGCGTTCGACCTTCTCGACCGAATCGCCGATCAGGGTCTTGATCTCTTTGGCCGCAGCCGCGCTGCGCTGGGCCAGGTTGCGCACTTCGGAGGCAACGACCGCGAAACCGCGTCCCTGCTCGCCGGCGCGCGCCGCTTCGACTGCGGCGTTCAGCGCCAGAATATTGGTCTGGAAAGCGATGCCGTCGATGACGCCGATGATGTCGACGATCTTGTTGGCCGAGGTGTTGATCGAGCCCATGGTGTCGACCACCTGGGCGACGACATCGCCGCCCTTGCGTGCCACGTCAGAAGCGGTGGCGGCGAGCAGGTTCGCTTCGCGTGCATTGTCGGCGTTCTGCTTGACGGTGGCGGTCAGTTCTTCCATGGCCGACGCGGTTTTTTCCAGCGAGCTGGCCTGCATTTCGGTACGCGAGGACAGGTCGATATTACCGGCCGCGATTTCACGCGAGGCCGTGCCGATGGTCTCGGTACCGTGCCGCACCTGGCCCACGATGTCCTTGAGGCTGTTGCGCATTTCGCGCACCTCCATCAGCAGGCTGCCCTTGTCGGCGTTGCTGGTGTCGATCGAGATCGACAGGTCGCCGTGGGCGATCGAGCTGGCGATGCGCGCCGTGTAATCAGGCTCACCACCGAGCTGCTTGATCAGGCCGCGAGTGATAATCCACGATGCCAGCAGACCCAGGAACACGGCAATGCCGGAGACGCCCAGCATCATGTTGCGCGCGACGATATAGGCGTCTTCGGCTTCCTTGGCGGCCTGGGCATTGAGTTTTTCTTCCAGCGTAGCGAGCTGTTCCAGCGCGGCCATCCATTTTTTCTGGTTCGGGCGGATCTCGCGGATCAAGACCTTGGTCGCGTCTTCCGCCTTGCCGCCCATCCACAGCTCGGACGCCTTGGCGATCGCCGGCATCGCCGCCGCTTCATACATCTTCGCTTGCTTGAGCAAATCCTTTTCCTGGGCCGTGGTGGACACTTCAGTGTCGAATTTCTCGGTCAGCTTCTTTTGGGCGGCGTCATAGGCCGCGGCCAGGTCATTGACCGTTTTCATTTCCGGCGCCATATCGTCCGGCTCGGCCAGCAAGGTCAGGATGCGCAGCGAGGTGATGCGGTTGGCCACGTTGGCGCGCATGTCGATCACCAGCCGGTTGACCACGTTGTTGACGCCGACAACATTTTCCAGGCGATCCTGGATCAGCTTCATGTTGTAGATGCCGACCGTCGTGACCGCCACCAGGAAAAACAGCACCAGGCAAAAACCGACGCCCAATCGGGTTCCGACTTTGAAATTAGTTAAATTCATGACGTGTCTTCTAGAAAGGCAATTAAGTAAATTGACCGGGATGGCGGCGGCGCTGCGTCAGCCTTCCGCACGCCACGCTCGCGTGAGAAACTGTGTATTTCCTCAGCATAAATCAAATAAATGACTGCGCATGCAAAATTCATGAGGCGCGCATCAATTGTTTCACCACAACAACACTTTGACGCGATGTTTCATGCACGAAACGAAAAGCCCTAAGGCATTATACCGCCTTTATTTCCCTCAAAGAAAGTTTTATTCTTCTGGCGAAACACTTTTCATGCACTGCGCCGCCTCCAGCAGCAAGCGCGGGTCGGCGCTGGCAAGCTTTTTCGGATCGGACATGATCCGTCGGAAAGAACGCGCGCCAGGCAGCCCGGCCATCAGGCCCAGCATGTGGCGGGTCATGGAATTGAGCTTGAGGCCGCGGCTGGCGTACTGGTCCAGCTGGGCCTGGATATAAGGAATCATCGCCTCCAGCACTTCGGTGCGGGACGGCGCGGCGCGCTCGTCGCCGTAGAAGCGGCTGTCGTAGCTGGCCATGGCGTAGGGGTTGTGATACGCCTCGCGCCCCATCATCACGCCATCCACATGTTCCAGGTGGGCGGCGATCTCGGCGTCGGACTTGATGCCGCCGTTGATGATGATTTCCAGGTCGGGGAACTCGCGCTTGAGTTCATACGCCACCTCATATTTCAGCGGCGGAATCTCGCGGTTTTCCTTGGGCGACAAACCTTTCAGAATGGCATTGCGGGCGTGCACGATAAAGGTATTGCAACCGGCCGCGGCGACGGTGCCGACGAAATCGCGCACGAAACCATAGTCCTCGTTGCGGTCGATTCCGATGCGGTGCTTGACGGTAACGTCGATCGAGACCGCGTCGCGCATGGCCTTGACGCAATCGGCCACCAGTTCCGGCTCGGACATCAGGCAAGCGCCGAAGGCCCCTTTTTGCACGCGTTCGGACGGGCAACCGCAATTGAGGTTGATTTCATCGTAACCCCATTCCTGCCCCAGTCTGGCGCTTTTGGCAAGATCGGCCGGATCGCTGCCGCCCAGCTGAAGCGCGACGGGATGCTCCTCCTCGCTGAAACGCAGGTGGCGTTCGACGTCGCCGTAGACCAGCGCCCCGGTCGTCACCATTTCGGTATACAGCCAGGTGTGGCGCGTGATCTGGCGATGGAAGACGCGGCAATGGCGATCGGTCCAGTCCATCATCGGGGCAACGGACAGGCGGCGACGGCCAAAGGTAGGTGAAGTCATGATGAAAATCGATTCCGAATACGGGGGGGCGCTGTGCCAGTTCGGGCATTGCCCACAAGACCGTATTTTACTCCGTCCACTGCAACCCCGGGGTCAGGTCCCCCATTGCGACACGAGCTCAGCCGCGAAGCGGCTGAGCTCGTGTCGCAATTGGGGACCTGACCCCGGGGTTGCCTTATGGCGTGCTGCGCTCGTAACGATTGATGCGGTAGCGCACGTCGGTGTCCGAGAAGCGCGCTTTCTCGAACACGAACACGCCGGCGGCATCGTTGCGCAGCATGGTCCAGCTGCGCTGAGTGCGGATGGTGCAGGCCGCGCCGGCAGGGCAGCTGCCCGAGGCGGTGCCGTCCGGCAGCCGGTACGAGGTGATCACCAGCGCGCCGTCCTCGATGCTCCAGCTGTTGTCGCGCAGCGGGGTAATGGTGCCGTCCAGATCCTCGGTCTCTTCCATGCCAAGATGGCTGGCCATGAGGTTCAGGTAGAAGCCGAGCGAAATTTCGCTCAGCGCCGGACGGCTGCGCCAGCGCTGCAAGGCGCTCGCTTCGCTGAAGGCCAGGCCGGCTTGCACCCGCACCAGCGTGAACTCGTGCATCGCATAGTCGGGGCCGGCACTGGCACGCGCCAGCCAGCGCTCTTCACCGTTGGCGGCAACGGCCAGCCGCGCCAGGGTCTGGACCCGGCCGCTGCCGAAATCGACGACCAGTTTGCCGCCCTGCAGTTTCCACGTCACGGCAACGGCGGGCAGCTGGGCCGAGCTGGCGCTGCCGTCGGCCGCCATTGCCAGGATCAGCTGGCGCGCGCCGACGGCTTGCGGATTGATGAAGTCGGGAATCCCGCCCAGGGTGGCGCCGCTCACATCTGCCGGCGCCGTCAGGCGCGCCCAGTCGCTAAAGCCATACATGGTGTTCGAGACGAACGGCGCGTCGGCCACTTGCCCGCCGGGATAGTGAACAGTGCCGGTCTGCGCGATGGTGGCGAAGCCGTGGTCCATGCCGCCCGTTACCTGGCGGATCACGAACTCCCGCGTGATGACCCGTACTTCTACCGGGCTTGGCGGCACGCTGCCGGAGTCGACGAATTCGACCCGGGTCGATGGCGTGGTCAGGGTAAGGGTCAGCGCCGCCGCGTCGCGTTTCCAGGTACCGGCGAAGCGCTGCTGGTCTTTCGAAATCGAACCGCTGCCGTCGGCATTGAGCAGCACTTCCAGCGCCGCCACCGTGCAGCACGATTCGTTGCTGTAGAAGTTCAACGAGCGGGTGGCGCCCAGCCCGATGGCGGGCGCCGACGCCAGGTTGGCATCGCCGCGCACGGCGGCAATTTCATTGAACAGGGTAAAGGCTGGCAGGATCTGTTTGACGAACTGGCTATACAACGCGTTGTTGCTCACCAGCGCGAGCGTGTCGCTGGCACCGGCCGGCAAGGCATGACGCGGTGCGGCGCCGGCACTACCGGTCACCGAGCGGATCAGCGCCGCCATCTGCAGCAGTTCGCTCACGCCGACATTAGCGGCAGCCGCGTCCAGCGTCTGCTGGGAGGCCGGCACCACGCCGCCGTTCTTGCGGGTTGCCTGCGCATACAGCGCGGTACTGAAATTACTCACCTTCAGACCGGGCAACATTGCGGGGGTCAGCGTGCTGCCGGCGCCGGCTGCGTTGACGGCCAGCTGGCTGTCGCCAACCAGGCTGATCAGCTTGACGCCGGACTGCGCCCCGCTGCCCTGGGCGGTAATGCTGATCATGCTGTCCGGTGTGTCGAGCGCCAGCGGCGCGCTGAAATTGCCGTTGGCGTCGGCCATGGTGGTCGTGACCTTGGAGCCCACGCTGATCGCGATGCTGGCATTGCCGCCGGCATCGACCGCCCTGCCCGCGACGGTCAGGTCCGCACTGACCGTGACCGCCACCTGCGCCGTGGCACTGGCAAGGCCGCTGCCCATGGTGTACGAAAAGCTATCCTTGCCGATGAAGCCGTTGACGGGGGTGTACACGATGGTGCTGCCACTGACCGTCGCCGTGCCATGGGCCGGCGCGCTCGCGCCGATCAGCGCCAGCGTGCCACCATTCGTTACCGTGTCGTTCTGAAGTACGGCCAGCGCGGTGCTCTTGTTGAACGACACCGCAGCCACGTCGGCCACTGCGGTCGGCACCGACGTTGCCGCGGGCGCTGGCGCGGGAGCAGGCGCGGACCCGCTCGCTGCGCCGCCCCCGCCGCCGCCGCATGCAGACAAGGCCGCCGCCATCGCCAGCGTGGCCAAACCGGTCTGAAAGTACTTCCCGAACTGCATCATGGTGGTCTCCAAATGAAATAAAACTGTCTAAAAGACAAGGATTCGAGTATTCCACGCGGAAAATTCAGATACTGTTAGTTAGCGCACTCATGCGTAAGCTTGCACACTTTATTTTGCAGTCAGGCATAAAAAAACCCGCTGTCTCCGAGAAGGAAAAGCGGGTTTCTTGTGATGCGGCACCAGGCCGCGATCGGGTATTACGCTTCGCGACCAGCGCGCTTGCGCTCGTGCTCTTTCAGGTAGCGCTTGCGCAGACGGATCGATTTCGGGGTGATTTCGACCAGCTCGTCGTCGGCGATGAATTCCACCGCGTACTCGAGCGACATCTGGATTGGCGGCACCAGGCGCACCGCTTCGTCGGTACCCGACGAGCGCACGTTGGTCAGCTGCTTGCCCTTGATCGGGTTGACGACCAGGTCGTTGTCACGCGAGTGAATGCCGATGATCATGCCTTCGTAGACCGGGTCGTTGTGGACCACGAACATGCGGCCGCGATCCTGCAGTTTCCAGATGGCGTAGGCAACGGCAGCGCCGTCGTCCTGCGAGATCAGCACGCCGTTGCGGCGGCCAGCCATTTCGCCCTTGGTGTTGTCGACCGGTGCGTACTCGTCGAACACGTGGCTCATCAAGCCGGTGCCGCGGGTCAGGGTCATGAATTCGCCCTGGAAGCCGATCAGGCCACGCGCAGGAATCTTGTACTCGAGACGCACGCGTCCTTTGCCGTCCGATTCCATGTTCTGCAGGTCGCCACGACGGCGGCCCAGTTCTTCCATCACGCCGCCCTGGTTGGCTTCTTCGACGTCAACCGAGAGTTGCTCGAACGGCTCGTGGCGCACGCCATCGACCATTTTGAAGACCACGCGCGGGCGCGACACGGCCATCTCGAAGCCTTCGCGACGCATGTTTTCGATCAGGATGGTCAGGTGCAATTCGCCGCGGCCCGAGACTTCGAAAATCGTGTCGTCGTCGGTCGGCGCTACGCGCAGCGCAACGTTGGCTTTCAATTCGCGGTCGAGGCGGTCGCGCAGCTGGCGGCTGGTAACGAACTTGCCTTCGCGGCCGGCCAGTGGCGAGTTGTTGACCATGAAGTTCATGGTCAGGGTCGGCTCGTCGACGGTCAGCATTTCAAGCGGGTCCGGGGTGTCAGGCTGGCAAATGGTCGAACCGATGCCGATTTCGTCGATACCGTTGATCAAGACGATGTCGCCGGCAACCGCTTCGTCGACCAGCACGCGCTCGAGGCCCTTGAAGTTCAGCACCTGGTTGATGCGGCCCTTGATCGGGGTCGAACCTGGGCCGTTCATGACGATAACGTCCTGGCCGGACTTGATACGACCGCGCGAGATGCGGCCAATGCCGATCTTGCCGACGTACGAAGAGTAATCGAGCGAGGTCACTTGCATCTGCAGCGGGCCGTCAGGATTGTCGTCGCGCACTGGTACGTGCTTGAGGATGGCTTCGAACAGCGGAGTCATGTCGCCTTCGCGGGCTTCCGCGTCGAGGCTGGCGTAACCGTTCAGTGCCGATGCGTAGACAACCGGGAAGTCCAGCTGCTCGTCGGTGGCGCCCAGCTTGTCGAACAGTTCGAACGTCTGGTTGATGGCCCACTCGGCGCGCGCGCCCGGACGATCGATCTTGTTGACGACCACGATAGGCTTGAGGCCCAGCGCCAGCGCTTTACGCGTGACGAAGCGGGTCTGTGGCATCGGGCCTTCTTGTGCATCGACCAGCAGCAGAACCGAGTCAACCATCGACAGCACG
Source organism: Pseudomonadota bacterium (assembly GCA_040388275.1). Lineage (GTDB taxonomy): Bacteria > Pseudomonadota > Gammaproteobacteria > Burkholderiales > Burkholderiaceae_D > Telluria_A. Next base: position 7,916 of record JAZKCA010000006.1, on the reverse strand, counting down.
CGCTCGACTTCGCCGCCGAAGTCGGCGTGGCCTGGGGTGTCGACGATGTTGATGTGGGTGCCTTCGTATTCAACCGCGCAGTTCTTCGACAGAATCGTAATGCCGCGCTCTTTTTCAAGATCGTTCGAGTCCATCACGCGGGTCTCGACCTGCTGGTTTTCACGGAAAGTACCGGATTGGCGCAGCAGTTTGTCCACGAGCGTTGTTTTGCCGTGGTCAACGTGGGCGATGATAGCGATGTTGCGAATTGCGCGTTTAGAATTTGACATGGTCGTAAGGAACGGAAATGTACGTGGTGTACGAAGGTGTACGGGTGTTGCTTAAATCAGGAACCGACTAGTATAGCACGGTTAGCGCATATATTGCGAATGACCAAGCCAGAAAATCGCTGCGAATTCAAGAGCTTGCTGCTTTTTCCGCCACATTGCCGCCCGCTTTTGGGGCATGGAACGCCGAAATACGCCATGTGAACGCTATACTCGACCTTGTTCACAATCCTTGCCCGGCCTACCACATGGACCAGTCTGATTACCCGTCATACGCAGCGTGGATTGCACATTGCTTCGCGCACCCGATCACTCCACAAGCCTGGCACCTGGCGCCCGACGCGCCCGAGTGGGAGGCGCCGGCGGCACTGACGCTGGCCTACCTGACGAAGTTGTTCAATTCGCCCGGCGAGAGCGTGGGCCAGTTCAGCGACGAGCAGCTGAACCAGGGATTCTGGTACCTGGCATCGAAATCGTTTAGCGACCACATGTATGTGCTGGTCGATGCATCGCTCCCCCTGGACGCCAGGCTGGAATGCGTCGCCGCCATGAAGAATCTGTTCGGTTCGCTGTTTGCGGCGCGCTGCACCAACCTGCCCTCGCAAGGCGCGGCCAGCGGCCTGTCCGCGTTGAACCGCATCTGCTTCATGTGGTGGGAAGTGCTGCCTGTGCATGGCGAGCCGAACGATCCACGCCGGATCAAGATCGACCAGGCCATGCTGGCCTTGCTGCGCGACATACTTGCAATGGAGTCGCTGGCGTGCCAGGAAAGCGCCCTGCACGGGCTTGGGCACTGGTCCTATTACTACCGGACCAAAGTGCGGCCGATTATCGAAAACTACCTGGCCGACATCCCGGAGGATGCCCCGCTGCGGGCCTATGCCCAGCTCGCCTGCGAGGGCAAGGTCCAATAGGCGCTAGTTTCCTTGGAGGATACGCGCATGCAGCGCGTCGATGATGGCGCGGCGCTTGAACGGATCGTCCGCCATCACCAGGTCGGGCCGGATCAGTTCCGGTGCAGGCGCGCCGGACGGCCGGTCCAGGATGAAGCGCGGAACAATCAACTCGATCTTCGTGTTCGGCAATAACATGTATTGGATGCCGCCGCTTTGGCGGGCCCGTGCATAGCCATCTTCACCGACGATGGTGGCGAACTTGAAATCCTGCATGGTGTTGCTGAACAGGATGGATGATGAATACGTCGTGCGCCCCACTACCACGTAGATTTTTCCGGAGAAGTGCAGCGGATTGTCCGGTTCCGGCTGGTGCCAGGTCTCCATGCGTCCACTTATAATGTCACCCACTTTTTCGGTCGCGCTCGAGCGTCCTTCGATGACCATCTTGCGATACGCGGACGTGTGCTGGTACGGCTTGTTGGCGATGTAGCGCAGCAGGCCCTGTTTCCACATATCGTCGTCGCCGCCGCCGTTGTTGCGGATGTCGATAACCAGCGCCCCCACCTTGGCGTCGCGCAGTTGCGTGAATACTTTTTCAGTGAATGCGTAAAACAAATTCTTGTCCGGCCACTGGAAGCTGTCGATGCTGAGCAAAGCGACTTTGTCGGACAGCATGTCGAATTGATAGGCCTTCTCGAAAGTATTGTCCGTTTGGAATGGCAAGCGGGGCGCGGCCGAACGGCGGATGCGCTCGCGTCCTCCAGCCTTGGCAAGCGTCAGGTCGAAGTGGGCAGGCGCGCCATAGGTGCGCCAGTAAAAGCGCCACCAGCGGCCCGACAGCAAGTTGGTGCGAAAGGCTGGCGTATCGCCATACATCAGCGCGAGCAAGGTCTTGGTCACCGTGCGCGCCGGCACGCCATTGATTGTCTCGATCCGTCTCGATACAAGCGGCGTGGCGGCGCCGCCCATCTCCGCGCGAATGAACACATCGCCTTTGCCATCGACATGCACTTCAAACGGGAAAAAACCGCCGCCCGCTTTCAGGTGCGCGGCTGCTTCCTGCTCGATATCGCCCATCGATACCTGCATGTGTGCGTCCGAGAATACCGGATTGAGCGACGCCAGTGCGCGCCAGGCCTGGTTGCGTGTGAGTGGCTTTTGCAGCTCCTGCTCGGCCGTCTTGTACGCCTGATCGAGCTTGCCCATGTCGGCCGAATACGACAGGTCGGGATGCACCCTGCCGATCGACTTTTTCAGGAACGCAAAGTCCTCCTGCAACTGTGCTGGCGTGAACTTGATTTCGCCCTGAGGAACTTGCGCGACGGAAGGAACGACCTGGAATGAAAGGCCAAGCAACAGCATCAGTACGAAAGAACGAATTTGCATCAGCTACCCTTAAAAAAATCGGGCCCCTTGCGAGGGGCCCTGGTCTTGTGCCGTCTTCCTCGCGCAGGCGGGGATCCATGGCACCCATGGTCAGATTCCGCTACGGAGCGGAGCCAGGGTGGTATGGGTCCCCGCCTCCGCGAGGACGACGGGCAACCACTTGACGGTGACAGTGCGAATCTTAACGCGTAAACATCCAGGCGCCGTCAGGCTGGCGCACTGCCTCGTGCGTCAACTTCTTGATTTCGCCGCTGTCTTCGGCCTTGTAGACAACCTCGAATTCCAGCGCGTTATTCGCAGGCGAGGCCCAGCCATGCACCCGCGTGACGCTCATGCAACTGCCCTTGTCATGATAACGCGCCTGGTACATCGGATGATTGCTGACGTAGCGGTTGTGCAGTTCCACGCCAGGGGCGCCGTATTCATTCAGGGAGCGCGAGCCGGTACTATCGACCACGCAGGCCAGCTTGCCGATGAAGTTGGCGATCGCGGGCGTGGCATCCTTCACCAGCGGCCGCATCTTGGCATTGGCCACATTCTTGCCGATCTCCAGAGTGAAAGCTTCCTGCTGGGCTTCGGTCGGCGTGGCGAAACCGCGCGTGGTGACGCCGCGCAGCTTGTTCGGGTTAGGCGGCGGCACGATGCCGGTATTGGTGGCGGCCTCGGCCGCGCTGCCGCCTTCGGAGGCTGCCGCGATGGTCATGCAGAAATGCTTCTTGATCGCGCCTTCAGGCGAGGTCACGCCACCCGAGGTCGCATAATTCATCGAGATCTTCAGGTTGCCCGCGTCGGGCTGGATGATCACGCCCAGCGGCACGGTCTTCCCTTTTCCGAAAGAAACGGTTTGCGCTGCCGAGATGACGCCTGCCTCCTTGTCGGACGCGGTCACCGTAAAACCGTTGGCAACGGTAAACGCGAGCGCCCGGGAGAAGGCGTCGCCCTGGCGCACGCCCGCTACGACGGCCCAGGTTTTGTAAGTGCGGCCGGTCAGAAAATTTCCCTCGGACTTGAAATTATCCATGCATGGTTCGGCCGCGCTCGCGCTTGCCGACGCCAGCGCAAAGGCTGCAAATAAAAGGCCTGGTTTCATCGTTACCTCGCTTGTCTGTACGAAACTGCGACGGGCTGCGCAGATTAACGTATCGACAATATTATAACAATAGAAAGCAGGCGATGGAACTAGCCGAGCGCCTCGATCGTGACCCTGGCATGGGCCGGTTTGCCGTTGCGCCAAAGGTCGGCGGAAACCACCGTGCCCGGCTTGGCGTTGCCGATCAGCCGCGCCAGATCGGCCGTGGATGCAACCGGCTTGCCGTCCAGTGCAAGGATGACGTCGCCCGGCCGCATGCCGGCCCGGTGCGCCGGCCCGCCACGCTGCACTGCCGCCACCAGCGCGCCGTCGGGTTCTTTCAAGCCCAGCGACACGGCCAGGTCGTAAGTGAGCTCCTGCAGCTGGACACCGATGCGCCCGCGCGTGACCTTGCCGAACTGGCGCAGCTGCGCTGAAATTTCCATCGCAATATCGATCGGTATTGCGAACGAAATACCCATGTAGCCGCCAGTTTGGCTGTAGATCTGGGAGTTGATGCCGATGACATTGCCGGCGGTATCGAACAGCGGCCCGCCCGAATTGCCCGGATTGACGGCGACGTCAGTCTGTATGAAGGGCACGTAGCTGCCGCTGGGCAGCAAGCGGCCCTTCGCGCTGACCACGCCGACCGTCACGCTGTTCTCGAAGCCGAAAGGCGCGCCGATCGCAGCCACCCATTCGCCCGGCTCCATGCTGGCCGGATCGCCGGCCCGCACCGGGCGCAAGCCGGTCGCGGCGATCTTGAGCAGGGCAACGTCGGTGTAGGGATCGGCGCCGACGATCCTGGCGACGTACTCGCGCTTGCTGGTGAGCTTGACGCGCACCTCGTCGGTGCCGGCCACGACGTGCGCATTGGTCAGAATATAGCCATCGTGGCTGATGATGAAACCGGAACCGGCGCTTTCGCTGACGGCCTCGCCGGAATCGGGGACGCCGCCGAAGCGCCTGAAAAATTCATACAGCGGATGCCCGGGCGGAACGCCACCCGGCTCGCCCAGACGCACCGCGCTGATGCCGACCACGGCCGCCCCCTGCTGCTTGACCAGGTCAACAAACCTGGGCAGCTCGATGCCCCGCCCGGGCGCCGCCGGGATAGCTGGCAGCGCCGGCAAGCGCGGCGCCGGCGGGGGCGCGTCCGTGGTGCGCGAACAGCCCGCCGCGACCATGCAAAGCGCGGCAATGACGACAGCGGAGCGCACGCGAGCGCCTCAGGCGGCCACGTTGACAGGGATCTTGCGCGGCGCTGCCTCCGCAGTTTTGGGAATGCGGATGGTCAGCACGCCATTGGCCAGTTCCGCCGTCGCCTTTTCGCCGTCGAGCTCGCGCGAGAGCGCGAAGGTGCGCTCGTAGTGCTGGTGCCGCAACTCGGCGTAACGCGATTCCATGTCGGACGGCAGATCGAGCGACAGGCTGCCTTCGATCGTCAGGTTTTGCGCCTCCACCCGCAGGTTCAGGCCTTCCCTGGAGACGCCCGGCATATCGGCGATCAAGATAATGCCCGTGGCGTCTTCGATCACATCGACGGGCGGGCGCAGCACGCCCACGCTGCCTTGTTGCCCCGGCCTGCGTTCCGGCGTTACCGCGCCCTGCCTGCCCTCTTCCATCATCTGGCCTTGCTGGCTCGCTTGATTCTGCTGGTCCTGCTGGTCTTGCTGGTTCGGCTCCATAGTTCCCCCGTATCAGTGAACAGAAATGCGGCGCGGCTGCGACGATTCGCGGCGTGCGATGCTGATGTGCAGCACGCCGTCGCGGTACCTGGCATTGACGGATTCGGGATCGATATCGTCGGGCAGGCTGACGACGCGGCGGAAGCGCCCGGCAAAGCGTTCGTTGACCTGGACGGTTGCCCTTGCGGCCTGGGTGGACAGGTCGTCCATGCGTTCGCCGGCGATGGTGAGCACACCCTGCTCGAGCTGGACGTCGATCGAGCCAGGTTCGAGGCCAGGCACGAACGCGACCATTTCGACGCTCCTGGGGGTGCTGCCGACATTAATGGCCGGAAAGCCGCCGCGGCCGATACCGCGAATGCTCGGCTCCATGTCGAAGCTTTGTTGAAGTTCTCGTTGAATGCGGTCCATCTGGGCGAACAGGTCGCCCGGATACATTGATCGATAAATCATGGCGGTTTTCTCCTTCGCGTTTGACTGCATCCATGTTCGACCGGGGCGGCGCTGGACAGTTTCTGGCGAAGGCTAGCCTTGTATTGACCTGGATCAGTGCGCCGTGGCGATCAGGCGTTCCGGAGCGAGGATGCTGTATTCCTGCATGATGCCGGTGCCAAGCAGGCGGCCATCGTGATACACCCGCATGCGGCCCTCGCCGGGCGGCAATGTGAGCGCTTCCTTACCCAGCGCAAGGCGCTGGCCCTGGAGGAAGCGTTTGGCTAGCTCGGCCGTCAGTTCCAGCGCGGGAAACGAGGACAGCAAGGCGTCCACCGGCGCCAGCAGTTCGGTCGGGCTGGGATGGGCGCCGATGGTCTCGAGCGTGACCATGCCGTCCATCGTCAGCGCGCCAACCTGGGTGCGGCGCAAGGCGTTCAGGTGGGCGCCGCAACCGAGGGCGTGGCCGATGTCCTCGCCCAGCACGCGGATGTAGGTGCCCTTGCTGCAGGTGACGGCCAGCTTCAGGAACGGCGCGTCGTAGGAAATGAATTCCAGCGCCAGGATGGTCACCGGGCGCGCCTCGCGCTCCAGGGTGATGCCTTCGCGCGCGTATTCGTAATAGGCCTTGCCGTCGCGCTTGAGCGCGGAGTACATCGGCGGCACCTGCATGATGGGGCCGCGGAACTGCGGCAGCACTGCCTCGATCTGTTCACGCGTCACGTTCACATCAAACGTGGCGATGGTTTCGCCTTCGGTGTCGCCGGTGTTGGTGGTGATGCCCAGATGGACCGTGGTTTCGTAGGTCTTGTCGGCTTCGAGCAGGTCTTGCGAAAACTTGGTCGCTTCGCCGAAGCACAGCGGCAACAGGCCCGTGGCGAAGGGATCGAGCGTACCGGTGTGGCCCGCCTTTTTCGCGTTCATGAAGCGCTTGGCCTTGATCAGCGCGTCGTTCGACGACAGGCCGACCGGTTTGTCGAGCAGCAGGACGCCGTCGACCAGGTCGCGGATTTTCTTGGGGTGTTGATGTTTCATGTGCGCTTCACCTGATGTTAAAACGTCGTCCTCGCGTAGGTGGGGACCCATAGCGCCTCAGATCAGACGCGCTATGGGTCCCCGCCTGCGCGAGGACGACGTAAATGCTTTTCTCGTAACGCTGCGTGCGCAGATTACTCGGCGTCGGCTTCCGGCTTCGCTTCCGGCACCGGATCCGGCTCGGCATCGGCCGCGCGGGTGGCGTTGGCCTGGTCGATCAGCAGCGACATTTCCATGCCGCGCGAAGTCGACGTGTCGTGCACGAAGTGCAGCGCCGGCAAGGTGTGGATGTGCAGGCGCAGGCCCAGCTGCTTGCGGATGAAGCCCGACGCCGAATTGAGGCCCTCGACCGTGTTCTTGACCGTTTCCTTGTCGTCCTTGAACATGGTGAAGAACACCTTGGCATGGGCGTAGTCGGGCGTGATCTGCACTTCGGTAATCGTGATCATCCCGACGCGCGGATCCTTCAAGCCGTAGCCGACGATTTCCGCCAGGTCGCGCTGAATCTGGTCCGCCACGCGCAGACCGCGGGCGGGGATGTTTTTACTGTGTTTGGCCATGATGTTCCTACTTTATTCAAATATATACTGTAGGGTGGAAAAGCGAAGCGCCTTCCACCATGTTCGCGCCACGTGGACGCAAGCATGGTGGAAGGCGCTTCGCTGTTCCACCCTACGGTGTGCAATTGGCGATGGTTGCGAAGCAACCATCATCAATTACAGGGTACGGGCGATCTCTTGAACTTCGAATACTTCGAGGACGTCGCCGACTTCGATATCGTTGTAGTTCTTGAGCGACAAGCCGCATTCCAGACCGGCGCGTACTTCTTTCGCGTCGTCCTTGAAGCGCTTGAGCGAATCGATCTCGCCAGTCCACACCACGATGTTGTTGCGCAGCAGGCGAACCGACGACGAGCGCTTGACCACACCATCGGTGACCAGGCAACCGGCAATCGCGCCGACTTTCGAGACCAGGATAACCTGGCGAATCTCGACCGCACCGGTGATGGTCTCGCGCTTTTCCGGCGCCAGCATGCCCGACAACGCTGCCTTGATCTCGTCGATCGCATCGTAAATGATGTTGTAGTAGCGGATGTCCACGCCGTTCGACTCTGCCAGCTTGCGCGCCTGGGCGTCGGCACGGG
>JAZKCA010000005.1:0-110589 GCA_040388275.1 Pseudomonadota bacterium | reverse complement strand
TTCGCATCGACGCGAACATGGAGGAATGCGCTATCGCTTTTCCGCCCTACGGTGATTCGGTGATTCGGCATTCGCGCATTCATCCGGTTCAGGACGAATGCCGATGCTTATTTCTTGTCTTTTGCCGCCGGCTGCAAATGGGTCACTCCGTACCACAGGTGATCCCACCAGTGCGGCCGTGAATTGACCACCTGCATGCAGGCGACGTCGATCTCTTCCTTGAACACGGGGTCGACGCACTGCTTGGTCATCAAGGCATTGCGCTGGTTTTCGGCATTGACCAGCGCGATCGCCAGCCAGACGGCGATCCCGGCCATGACGACCACCAGCGTCCACGCCACCTGATTGATCCAGCTGCGCTCGAACAAATCCTCTTCGACGGGCATCGACCCGTCGTAGATCTCCAGGATTTTTTTCTCTGCATCGCTCATTTCTTGACTGCTGTCTTGGCCGGTGCCGCCTTGGCCGGTGCCGCCTTGGCCGGTGCGGCGGCGTCAAAGCCCTTTTCCTTCATGGCCCGCGCCACCAGTGCATCGAGCGTGGTCTTGGTCGCGGCCGGCAAGTCGTTCTGCAGGCCCCGATTGGCTTCGCCCACTTGCGACGGCGACGTCGAGTAGCGGCCGTCGACGACAAAAAATGGCGTGCCGTTGACGCCGTAGCCGTTGGCCAGTTGCGGCAAACGCTTCAGCTTTGTCAATACACCGAACGAGTTCCAGTACTCCATGAACTTGGCCTTGTCCATGCCGCTCTTGCCGATCCATTCGAGGATCTGCTCGTCGGTGCCAAGGCGAATACGCTCGACGTGCGCGGCGCGGAACACCTTCGGGCCCCACTCTTCGGACTTGCCCATCGCGTCAAGCGACAGGAACAGGCGCGCTTCGGCATCGGTCGGCCCCTTGAACGGGAAGGCGATGCGCTTGAATACCACGTCGTCCTTGTGCTTTTTGACCCATTCGGCCACGTGGGGTTCCATCGCGTAGCATGCCGGGCAGTGATACGCGAAAAATTCGATGACCTCGATTTTTTTACCGACCACCTGGGCTGGCTGGGCTACCGGCAGCGTGGTGAACTCGGCGCCACTCTTCGGATCGGCGGGCGTGGCCATGGCGGTGGTGGCGATCATGGCGGCAGCGGCCAGGGCAAAACGGAGGGAACGCATAGAGATCCTTGTCAATTGGTTGAGCGAACGACGCGAGATTACCACTTTTTTCGCCCGTCACTGGGGTGAAAGCCCCATTTTTTGCAATTGCTTACCTCTTTAACGCGGCGTTACTGCCGCCGTTGACGCGCCAGCTCGAGCTTTTCGCACATATCGGCCGCGCCTTGCACCATGCGCGGCCCGGCGCGGGTCAGCAATTCGCCGCCCAGGGTGAACAGATTGCCCCGTTTTACCGCCAGCATGCCCTTGTACGGCTTCCAGATGTTCAGGCCGGCGTCCGCCGGATCGTGCTGGTCGCCGCCGAAAATGACTTCCGGATTGGCCTGCATGACCGCCTCCAGGCTCACTTCGGGCGCCTTCACTGTCAGGGCGCCGAACACGTTTTCGCCGCCGCACAAGCGCATCGCATCGCTGACGATATGCTCGCCGTTGAGGGTGTACAGGGGCTTGTCCCAGATTTGGTAGAACAGCTTGACCGGCGGGCGAGCGCCGTAGCGCGCCTGCAAGGCCGCGACCTTGGCGCGGAACTGCGCCGCGGCCGGCTGCGCCACCGCTTCGGTGCCCATCAGCTGTCCCAGGCGCTCCAGGCTGGTGGCAATCTGGTCCAGCTTGCGCGGCTCGCTCTGGAAGATCGGGATGCGCAGCGAACGCAGGTTGTCCAGCTGGCGCGCGGTATTCCCGCTTTGCCAGACCACAAGCAGGTCCGGCTTGAGGGCGATCAGGCGCTCCATGTCGAGCTGACTGCTGCTGCCCACCAGCGGGATTTTTTTTGCCGCTTCCGGATAATCGCTGAAGTTCATCACACCGACGACGCGCGCGCCGCCGCCGGCGGCGAACAGCAGCTCGGTCACATGCGGCGCCATCGACACAATCCGCAACGCCGGTTTGTCGAGCGTGACGCGGGCGCCGCCATCGTCGACCACGGTAATGGCGGCGTGGGCCGTGCCGCTTGCCAGCAGCAGGCCGGTGATCAGGGTATTGAACAAATATCGTGCTTTCATTATTCGACGGCCATGAAGATCGTGCGCTCCGCGTGCACGATGGATTGAATTGGATGCCCCAGGCAGGCGCTCAGTATATCCGGCTGCATGGCGTCGGCCACGCAGCCGGCGCGCCACGCGCCGTCGCCCATCAGCAGCAAGGCGTGGCTGGCCACCCGGTGCGCCAGGTTCAGGTCGTGCCCGACCATCAGCACCGTCTTGCCCTGCTCGCGGCACAGCGCCGACAGCAGGCGCATCACCGACACCTGGTGCGCCAGGTCGAGCGCGCTGGCAGGTTCGTCGAGCAGCAGCAGCGGCGTGTCCTGCGCCAGCAGCGCGGCAATCGCCACGCGCTGACGTTCGCCGCCCGACAAGGTGCGCACATCGCGCTGGGCCAGGTCGAGCACGTCGAGGGCCCGCAACGCCGCTTCGGCGGCCACATGGTCGTCGCTGCCTTCCCAATAACGGTCGGCATGGTAGGGGTGGCGCGCCATCAGCACGGTTTCCATGACCCGGTAGGCGAAGGCGTCGCTGCGCGACTGCGCCAGGTAGGCGCGGTGCCGCGCCAGCTCCGTCAACGGCCAGTGTTCGAGCGCGCGCCCGTCCAGCGACACGCTGCCGGCGTCCGGCGCGCGCATGCCGGCCAAGGTGCGCAGCAAGGTGCTCTTGCCGGCGCCGTTGCGCCCGATCACGCACCAGCACTCGCCCGCCCCGGCCTGCCAGTCAAGGTCGGCCAGCAGCGTGCGCGCGCCGACCCGCAAGGTGAGCCGGTGGGCGGCGATCATGGCCGGCGCAGCTGCAACTGGTGCAGCTGAAACAGGAAGATCGGCACCCCGATCAGGGAAGTGAGCACGCCCACCGGCAGCTGCTGGGGCGCCAGCACCGTGCGCGCCAGGGTATCGGCCAGTACCAGAAAGGTGCCGCCGGCCAGCGTGGCCGCAGGCAGCAGCAGGCGGTGGTCGGGCCCGAAGGCGTAGCGCACCGCATGCGGCACGATCAGACCCACAAAGCCGATGCTGCCCGCGGTGCTCACTGCGCACGCCGTCAGCAAGGCCGACACGATGAACAGGTGGCGCCGCAAGGCGCCGGCGTTCACGCCCAGGCTGGCGGCGCCGTCGGCGTGCAGCGCCATGACGTTAAGCGCGCGCGCCTGGCGCAGCGCGAACAGCAGGGCAAGCGCCAGCACCAGCCACGGGAGCGCCCGCCACTGCGCGCCGGACAGGTCGCCGATCATCCAGAAAATCATGCCGCGCAGGCGCGACTCGGGCGCCACCGACAGCATCAGGGTCACCAGCGCCATGCAGGCCGAGGCCAAGATCACGCCGGTCAGCAGCAAGGTGCTGGAGTCGCCGACGACTTCGCGCCGGCCTTTGCCGCCCAGGTCGCGCCGGGCCAGCACGAACAACAACAGCGAGATGGCGAGCGCGCCCGCGAGGGCGCCCAGGTCGACCATCCACAAGGCGGCGCCGGCCAGCAGCGCGGCCAGCGCGCCGACGGCGGCGCCGCTCGAAATACCAAGAATATAGGGGTCTGCCAGGGGATTGCGCAGCAAGGCTTGCATCATCACGCCGGCCAGCGCCAGGCCGGCGCCGGTGGCAAATGCACTGGCTGCGCGCCCCAGCCGCAGGTCAAGCAGGGTCGCCGTCATGCCGCTGATGCGGCCGGTCGCAATATCGTAAAAGGCGCCCGGCAGTTCGGCCAGCGGAAGGCTGACCGAACCGACCAGGCAGGAAAACAGCAGCACCAGCAGCGCCAGCGCCGCCAGCGCCGTCAGGACGGCGCGGTGGCGGACGCGGGGATCGCGCGGCTGCTGCTGTTTCACGTCAAGTCCTTCAGAAGTCGTAACGGACCGAGAACTTCAGCTGACGTCCGTCGCTTGGGTAGATGCCTGCACGTGCGGGCACTGCGTCCGGGCAGGAAAAAGCCTGGCTGAAGTAGTGCTTGTCGCCCAGGTTCAACGCCGACACCGCAAACTCCCAGGCCTTGATCTGGAACGCGTAGCGCGCGTCGACGGTGGCGTAGGAAGGAACGCGGACGCTGCACGTGTTGGCGAAGTCGTTGCCATAACGCTGGCTGTCGACCCACTGTACACCAAGGTCGGCGTTGTGGCCGCTACCCGGCAACCACGACAGGCGCGTGGTCAACACGTTCTTCGGCACCAGCACCATGTCGCGCCCGGCGTTCGGGCCGTCCCTGAAGCGCGCGTTGACGTGCTGCAGCAAGCCGCTCAGGCGCAGCTTTGAACCCAGCGCCACGCGCGCGTCGAGCTCGAAGCCTTTGCGTTCGGTCGGATCGAGGTTGGCGTTGGCGCCGGGGCCGAACGGGCCTGGCGCGGTCGGATCGTAGAAAATTTCGTCGGTCAGCTCATGCCGGAACGCGCGCGCCGTCACGCCGGTCCTGGCGTTGCCGAATTCCAGGCCCAGTTCGAGGTCGCGCGAAGTCTGGATCGCCAGCACATCGGCCGACGAACGGAAACCGTTCTCGTCAACGTTCGGCACGCGGAAGCTGCGCCCCGCCTTGGCGTACAAATTGGTTTTCGGCGCCACATCCATGCTGCCTTGCAGTTCCCAGGCGTTCTGCGTCTGGCGGCTGTGTTCCGGCGTGGCGAAGCTCTGGCTGGAATCCTTGTTGAACGATTCGTGGCGCGCGCCCAGCGACAAGCGGCCGTTGTGGGCGGCGCTCCATTTCAGTTCGTCGCGCAGGTAGAAGGCGCTCGACAGCTGGCTTGCTTCGGCGCGCGAGAACGCGTCCTTGGTGACGCGGTTCCAGCGGATCAGGTCGACCCCGAACACCAGTTCATTGAGATTGCCGCCGAATTGCGCGAGCTGGCGCAGGCGCGGCGAAAACTGGGTTTGCGCGCTTTCCTGTTCCATCGCGTAGGTGGAATTGAAAGTAGCATTGTAGTAGCTGGCTTCGCTGTTCTTGCGGCGGTACGACAGTTCGGCAGCCGCGTCGACATTGCCCAGGCGCTTTTCGCCAAATACGGTTACACGGTCGGAATCGAGCGTGCCGAAGTCGCGCGGCGTATTCGACCGGCGCGGGTCGGCGTTGAACTGGGCCAGCGTCAGCCCGCCGGGAAATTCCGATTCCTGGCGCGCGCTGTCGATGCGCACGCCGGCGCGGCCGCCGGCAAAAGTCCACTGGGCGCCGCCGCTGAAGGTGCTCTGCTCGTAGGCGTTATGCGCGCGGTAGTTGTCGGTACGCTGCTTGCCGATTGCCGCGTCGAGCGCGAATCCGTCCCACGACTGCGCCATCGAGGCGCGCAGGTCGGCCAGACCGTACTGGCCCGCTTCCAGGCGCACGGTACCGCTGCGGCTGTTTTTGGCCGCACGCTTGGTGACGATGTGGATCACGCCGCCGGTCGCGCCTTCGCCGTACAGGACGCTGGCGCCGCCGCGGATGATTTCAATGCGTTCGACCGTCTCGATCGGGATCCCGGCCAGCACGGAGCCCGCCAGTTCATTTTCGGACAGGCGCACGCCGTCCAGGGTGACCACCAGATTCTGGCTGCTGTTGGCGCCGAAGCCGCGCAGGTCCAGCCCGAAGTCGGGCGAAGCGTCAAGGCTCTGGCGGCCGTAGACGCCGCCGACCTTGCGGATCGCCTGGTTCACATCGGACGCGCCGGCGCGGCGGATCTGGTCGGCCGTGATCACGGTGGCACCGATAGGCGCCAGGGCCGGGTCGCTGTCGAAGCGCGCGCCGGTGATGGTGACGGAGTCAAGGGATTGCTCTTGCGCGTGGGCGGTGGCGATCAGGGTCAGGGAAATGGCGGTGGCCAGTGCGAGCGGCTTTAGGGCCGGCGCGCGGCGAGGTGCAGCGGGAAAATTCATGATGTCGTTTTCGAATAAAGTGCACCAGGCCGGCGTCCCCGCAAGCCCGGTTCAACGGAAGGCGGACGATCAGGATCGCCATGTCATCTGCCGTCGTCCTCGCGCACGCGGGGACGACGGCAGGTGTGACACAGCGATAAAAATCGCCGCTTCCACCTGTCTTGGCCGGTATCCGGGCTTGCAAGTCAAACTGTCCCGCCTTCCGATGCTTGCGCGCCGTGGCACTGAGACAGCCAGTCGGCTCGATGAGACGACGCTTGTTTACCGTTGCGGGGGCAGCACACCTTCGTGTTTCCCGTTTAACTGCCTGCGTGATTACGCGGGCGGGCACCAAAACCCCGACATTATAAGCTGACAAGGCCGGCTACCTGCGGCCTGGCCCCAGTTTCGGCCGTTTCGTCGCAATCATTAGCTTTTTATAACCCTTGTCGATATAGTACGCAGCATAAAAAACAAGGAGTCACGCATGGCAGCAAGCACCATATTCAAGGCCCTCACGATTGCAGGGCTGGTCCTGTCCGCAGCGGCATTGCACGGCCAAAGCCTGGGCGAGGCCACCGTGACGGTCAACCGCATTCCCACCCCCGTCGTCGACAGCGGCATCGCGCTCGCGCCGGCCAAAGCCGCTGCAGTGACGGTGCCTAGCGCGCCAAACGCCTGGGGCGGCCCGCGCAGCGGTGCCGAGCCCACCCTGTCGGACCGTGTGGTCGACTACCGCATCGAAGCGAGCCTTGACCCGGTCAAGCACACCGTGACGGGCAAGCAGAAGCTCACCTGGCGCAACCGCAGCAAGGTTGAGGTGCGCAGCGTCTACCTGCATCTGTACATGAACGCCTTCGAGGGCGGCGGCAGCACCTTCTTCACCGAACAGCGCCATGGCCAGGCTGGCTTTTACGAAGACATCGCCGCCAACAAGGGCGAGTGGGGCCACATCGAACTGCGCCGTGTGATGCAGGGCGCCGCCAAAGTGGCCTGGTCCTTCGTCCATCCCGACAACGGACCGGAAACCGACCATACCGTGGTGCGTTTTGACCTGCCCGCGCCGGTCGCGCCAGGCGCGTCCACGGTCCTCGACATCGACTTCTTGACCCAGCTGCCGCGCGTGATCGCGCGCACCGGCTACTTCGGCAGCTATCACCTGGTCGGCCAGTGGTATCCCAAGATGGCCGTGCTTGAACTTCCAGGTGAACGGGGTGCGACCGCGCCACGCTGGAACGCCCACGAGCACCACCAGCATTCCGAGTTCTACGGCGACTTCGGTTACTTCGACGTCAAGCTGACCGTACCGAAAGGGTATACGGTGGGCGCCACCGGCGAACTGCAGGGCATGCCGTCGGAAAAGAACGGCCAGGTCGAGCACCACTACGCGCAAGGCGACGTGCACGATTTCGCCTGGACCGCCGACAATCGCAGCGCCACGCCGCTGCGCGACAGCTGGACCGGAGCGGGCAGCCCTAAAGTGGCGATCTCGGTGATCTATCCTCCCGAAATGGCGGCCAGCGCGGCGCCGGCCATGAAGGCGGCCAAGGAGTCGCTGGCCTACTTTTCCAGGACGCTCGGACCGTATCCCTACAAAACGTTGACGGTGGTGGTCCCGCCGTACAACGCCAGCGAATCGGCCGGCATGGAATATCCGACCTTCTTCACCGCGGTGGGGGTGTCCCGCGTCGAACCGAATACGCTGGCCGAGTTCGAGATCGAATTCGTCACCGTCCACGAATTCGGGCATAACTACTTCCAGGGCATCCTTGCCTCGAACGAAATTGAAGAGCCGATGCTCGACGAAGGCTTGAACGAATACTGGGACCAGCGCATGCAGAGCGAGCGCAAGCGGGATATCCACGTGACGTTTCCCTTTCTGAAAGCGATCGGCATCACGCCATCGTTCAAGGGCTTCGATTTCGAACGCGCCGGCGGCCCGCATGAAGAGCCGTCCGACGCGCTGGCCAACAGCGCCTACGAGCGGCTGCAGGGCATCGGCCCGGTGTATGCACGTAGCGCCACCATGATGCGCGACCTCGAAGCACGCCTGGGCAAGGAGACGACCGAGCGCGCCTTCAAGGAATACTACAAGCGCTGGAAGTTCCGCCATCCAAGCCTGGCCGACCTGCGCGAGACGATCGCTGAGGTCAGCGGCCAGCGCGCCGTGGTCGAGTCGATCTTTGCGCAGCAGGTCTACGCGGCGCTCAAGATCGACGACCGGGTCGACAAGTTTTCGAGCACCGAGGAAGTGCCCCAGCGCGGCAGCTTTCAACGCAACGGCGCCTGGGTAGAGGAAGACCAGGACGCGGTCGACAAGCGCGTCGACACGCTGCGCGACGCCTGGAAAAAGGCCCATCCGAAGGCCAAGGACGGCGAAGGCGCCTTCCCGTATCGCACCAGCGTGGTGCTGCGTCGGCGCGGGTTGCCGGTGCCGCAGACGGTGCTGGTCAAGTTTGCCGATGGCAGCAGCGAGACCGTGACCTGGAATAACAACGAGCGCTGGCAGCGCTACAGCTGGATCAAGCCGGCCAAGGCGGTCTCGGCGCAGCTCGATCCGCAGCGCAGCAACTACCTCGACGTCAACAAGCTTGACGACAGCCGCACCCTGAAAAAGGATGGCAGCGCTTCGCGCCGCTGGGGCGGCGACTTCGCAGCCATCGTCAACATCTTCCTTTCCCTGATTGCGGCAATCTGATGAACACCGTGCACACCTTTTCCTTTTCTTCCGCAACGCGCGCCGCACGCGCCGCACTGCAATGGCGCTTGCTTCTGCTGTGGGTGCTGGGCATGCTGATCCCGACCGCCATCCTCGGCATGACCATGCTGGGCATGTTGCAGGGCCAGCTCGACTATTCGGTGCATTCGGCTGACATCGCGCGCCAGATGGACATGACGGTGCTGAGCGACCTGCTGGTCGCGCACGGCCGCAACAGCATGGCGTTCAACCATGCCGGCGTGCTGGCCTTGATCGCTACGCTGCTGATTTCGCCGCTGTTAAGCGGCATGGCGGCCACCGCCGCCCGGGCTCGCGACGTACTCGGATTTCGCGCTTTACTGGCCGGCGGTGGCAGCGAATACCCGCGCATGTTCCGCATGATGGTGTGGTCCATCGTGCCGCTCGGGATTGCGGCGGCCATCGGCAGCGCCGCCATGGATGCGGCATCCGATCACGCCAAGACCGTGATCCTCGAATCGGACGCCGACCTGGTCAGCTACCTGGCCATGGCCGCCATGGCATTGGTGCTGGCGATTGCTCATGCGACCCTGGACGCAGGACGCGCGGCGCTGGCCATCGAACGGCGCCGTACGTCGGCGGTCAAGGCGTGGTGGTGCGGCTGCAAACTGCTGCTCAAGCGGCCACTGGCTACCTTCGGCGTGTATTTCGCAATCAGCGTCATCGGCCTGGGCCTGGCCGCAGCGCTCACGGTCGGGCGCATCAACGTGGCCGGCTCGAACCTGGCCGGCTTCATCGCAGCGCTGCTGCTGGTGCAACTGACCGTGGCCGTGATCGGCTGGATGCGCAGCGCCCGCCTGTTTGCGATGGTTGAACTGGCGCGCTGCGAACGCGGCTGATCCCGACCGATTCCCGGCCAGCGGCCCTTTCCGCACCATTCGTCCAACACCTCAGATCCGAAATGCATACAATCAGATTTACATCGACTGAATTCCCGGTCCTGCCGCATGAGGATGAGGAACTGAATCCCGGGATCCTGGGCAGATCCGTGGCGGATTGGATAAAGACATGTCTAGTCGGCGGCAAGTTCGAAATTACCGAAGACATCAATGAAGACTTCGGCCACTGTCTCATGGTCCATCGCAAACCATATTGGTTGTGGGTCGGTTGCTCGGGACTGTCGGACCATGAATACCCGGAGGATGGACTAGACGAAAGCGTGGCAGCCTCACTTCCACTAGAATCGATCGAATGGACGGTATGGGTTTCGACCGAGTGGGGCCTGCTGTCGAGACTACTAAGACGAGATCGCCGCGCTCGCGACAGAAGAGAGCTGCTGGATCTGCTCAAAGCGAAGTTATCGGCGCTGCCGCATGTCACGTTCAAGTAAACGGGCAACCATTGTTAGTCCAAAGGTCCGGAAAAAGGGCTAGAAGCTTATGGCACAGAACTCATGACAATCCGACTCCCTACCTACTTCGTCTCCCATGGCGGAGGCCCGTGCCCGTTCATGAAGGACCAGTACGGCGCTACCTACGACGTGCTCGAGGAGTCGCTCAAGGACATGCCGCGCCAGGTCGGCGGGCGGCCCAAGGCCGTGCTGGTCATTTCCGGCCACTGGGAAGAGCGCGAGCCGACCCTGTCTTCGGGCGCCATCCCGCCGATGATCTACGACTACGGAGGCTTTCCCGCCCACACCTACCAGGTCCGCTACAACGCTCCTGGCTCGCCCGAAGTGGCGCAGCGCGCTGCCGGCCTGCTGGAAGCGGCGGGTTTCAAGGCCGCGCTCGACCCGCAGCGCGGCTTCGACCATGGTACGTTTTCGATGTTGTACCCGGTCTTCCCCGAAGCCGATGTGCCGGTCGTGCAGCTCTCGCTCAAGCATGGTTTCGATCCGCTCCAGCATATACAAATGGGGCGCGCCCTGGCGCCGCTGCGCAGCGAGGGCGTGCTCATTATCGGCAGCGGCCTGTCCTTCCACAACCTGCGCCAGTTCGGCGAGGGCGGTCGCCTGGCCTCGCACGAGTTCGACGAATGGCTGCAGTTCACGCTGCTCACGCTGCCACCGTCTGAACGCATGTCGGCTGTGCTGAACTGGGGAGGGGCGCCCTACGCGCGCATGGCGCATCCGCGCGAGGAGCACCTGTTGCCGCTGATGGTGGCGCTGGGCGCGGCCGAGGATGAAGAGGCGGCCTGCGTGTACCATGAAGATGAATTTTTCGGCAGCCTGGCGGTATCGAGCTTCCGCTTCGGTGCGCCAGTGGCAACATAACCCTGAAGTCAAAAAATCAGAAGCAAGGCCGCGTCGGAGCGGCCTGGAACTTGTTCATTCCCTAGGGCGACGATAACGGCGTCGCTGAATTCTCA
This sequence comes from Pseudomonadota bacterium, assembly GCA_040388275.1. Taxonomy (GTDB): domain Bacteria; phylum Pseudomonadota; class Gammaproteobacteria; order Burkholderiales; family Burkholderiaceae_D; genus Telluria_A. Next base: position 99,597 of record JAZKCA010000005.1, on the reverse strand, counting down.
ATAATTGTAAATTCCGCACCCAGACTCTTCCGAAGCGCCCGCAGGAATGCTTGTGCATCTCGCGCGAAACTCAATCGTTCTGATTCCGACCAAACTTCGTCCTTTGGATTATCCGAGTTGACCGAAGCGTCATATCTGGCCAGCAAATCGTCGCCGTCCAGGATAAGCTCGTCAGCAAGACCAAGCATGGCATGGCTTACCGGATAACCAAAACGTTCCCTGGCATTATCGTTGGCAGACCATAAAAATACGCCGGATCCAGGAGAGAAAAAATAGCGCATTTCGTACCCTGCCGATTCAAGCTCAGCCGGCACCTTGACGCGATCTGGTTTGGGCGCTCCCGGCAGGCGCGATGGAACCGCAGCGACAAATATCAGCAGTCCGACGAGCGGAACGAAGGTCTTGTAGGTGAGCCAGGTTTCGAACGTCGCGGCCTTCGCTACAGCGATGTTGACGAGGGCAAGCATGACGCAGAACAGCGCAAGCGCAAAGCTGAGCGATCGCCAGAACTGATCCGGCAATTCCAGTCGCCCGCCGAACACTGCCCGCACCAGCGACAACTTCAATGCTGCCTGTGATGCGCCAAGCACCACCGCCATGAAAAGGAAGCCCATCGTTGCCTTCCAGGGAATGAGCGCGGGATCCCTCATCAAAGCAGTGTTCAAAAATCCCCCAAGCAAGATCAAGCTGGAAAGAAATTGCACAACTAGAATGCGCCAGAAGAGCGCTATGGAGAGTTGCATATGATCAGCCCCCAACCCGTTTCGGGCTATATCCCTGCTTTTTGAGCGCTTCCATGACCTTTTCGCAATGGTCGCCCTGCACTTCGATCACGCCATCCTTGACCGTGCCGCCACAGCCGCAGGCGGTACGCAACTGCTTGCCGAGGACCGCCAGCGCGTCCGGGGCAAGGGCCACGCCGCTAACCAGGGTCACGCTCTTGCCGCCCCGGCCCTTGGTCTGGCGCGATACCTTCACCACGCCGTCGCCCACCGGCGTATTGCGCGCCTTGCAGACGCACTGCGCCAGCGCCATACGGCATTCAGGACAGGTGCGTCCGACCTCCGTGGAGTACACAAGGCCGCTGCTCTTCATTTGGCGTACGTGCAATTGACCAGGTTGACGATGCCGCCCTTGGTCGTGAAAAATGTGATCTCCGGATGGCCGCCGCCTTTCTGTCCAGCCGGGATCGGGCTCGATAGAAAGTAGGTATATTCACGCGAGCCCACATAGTCAGGTTTGCCGATTGTCGCGATCACCGTGGCCATGGAGGTGCCATGCACCTTCTCCAGGTTGGAAGGACAGCGCAGTGCCGACTTGGCGCCGGGTGGCATCGCGCGCAGATAGCGCAAGGTGGCAGCGAGTTTGTCGAGCTGCACCTGGCCTTCGGCGGCAAGGGCGCTGGCCTGCGCCGTGGCCAGCAACAGTAGCAGAATCAGTTTATTCATCAGGGTGCATCATGATCGAATAGATGTCGGCGACGCGCGCCACGCTGATCCCCTCGCGCTGTTCGACGGCAAGCGGGTGATCGGTCGGTTCAAGTTCGATGTACGGGCGCATGCCGTCATCGCGCAGGCGCACCATGGTTCTCAGGCCCATCGTGTCCGGATAGGGTTTGAGCCACGCATCGAGCCTGCCGGCGTAGGGGCCGGAGTCGGAGCGTTTTGCCTCGTCGAAGGTCGTGATCCATTCCTTGAAATCGGCTTCGTTGAGGGAAACCCAGACACCCCAGCTCAGGGGCTCTGCTTCCCCTTCCACGGGAATTTCAAGGCAACCGCGCACAAAGAAATGCTCCTGGTCGATCACGCAGGCGTCGCTGCTCAAATCGCAGCGGCTTTCGCGCTCGCCTTCGGGCACTTCGTAGTAACTCAGAGGCGCCATGGCGCCGAAGCACGGCACACCATGGTGCGTTTCCGTGCAGCGCGTGCATTTGAATGAAAAGCTCATCACGTAGCGCGCTTGCCGCGCGCACTGTTGGCTGCTTTTTCAGCGGCGATGGCTGCAGCTTTTTCAGCCTTGGCCGCCATGTCGGCTTCGTGCGCGACCAGCCTGGCGGTGCGCGTTTCTGGCGTCTCGAGGCTGATGCGGCCCAGGATGCCGGTGCGGTAATCCTGCAGGAAGATGTGTGACGCCTTTTCGAAGTCGAGGTCCCCGCCCCTGGCCTTGTAGCCGCGCCTGGCGGCGATGCCCTCGATGACCGCGATGCCATCCATGCCTTCGGTCGTCTTGAAGCTGTAGCGGGTGGCCAGCAGTTGCGGATAGCGCAGCAGCAGTTCGTCGGCCAGAAAGACAGCGACTTCTTCCTCGATCAGCGCGTTCGAGCCGATCGCGTGGCTGGCAGCGAGCATCAGGCCGTCGCTGGCGAGCGCGATTTTCGGCCACAACATGCCGGGCGTGTCGACCAGGATGATGTTCTTGCCGAGGTAAAGCTTTTGCTGCATCTTGGTCACGGCCGGTTCGTCGCCCACCTTGGCCACTTTTTTCTTCAGCAGCGCGTTCATCAGGGTCGACTTGCCGACGTTGGGAATACCCATGATCATGATGCGCAGCGGCTTGGTCGGCACGCCCCGGTGCGGCGCCAGCGACAGGCACAGGTCGGGGATCTTGGCCACGTCGGCAGGCTTCTTGGTGGTCATCGCGTAGGCGGTCACACCTTCCTGGGCGTTGTAATACGCGCTCCAGGCGGCGGTGGCGGCCGGATCGGCCAGGTCCACCTTGTTGAGGATCTTCAGGCAGGGCCGCTGGCGGAACAGGCGCAGTTCCTCAACCATCGGGTTGCAGCTCGCCTCGGGCAGGCGGGCATCGAGGACCTCGATGACCAGGTCGGTGTTCTCCATCTGTTCCGCCGCCTTCTTGCGGGCGGCGTTCATATGGCCCGGGTACCATTGTATCGACATGCAGTGCTTTCAAATTCGCTCGTAAGCCGCTATTTTACGCGGCCTACGGCATACAGGCGCTTTTTGGCACCGGCACGGCCGGGTCGAACTTGCTGAAAGCACCCTGGGCCAGGGCCACATCCTTGGAAAACTCCACCAGGTGGCGGCTGCGCTCCTCGCTTTGCCATTCGGCGTCCGAGAACGTCTTGAGCGCATGCGGCTTGCCGACCAGGACCTTGCCTTCCAGGCGCGGCATCAGGGCCCGGTCGGGATCCACGTTTTCCTTGAGCAGAAAGCCGTCGACGTCGCGCAGCGTCAGCGGCATGGCCGCTTCCTTGTCGCGCATCAGTTTGCCGAACACGGTCAGTTTCACTTCGGCCGGCCCGGCCGGCAGCGTGTCGTTGAAGGTGGCCAGCGCGAACGGTTTGCCCTTGGCGTCGTCGACCCTGCCGTGCACGATGTAGCGCCCGGCGATGCGTACGTCGGCTTTCAAATAGAACACCAGCGAGCCCTCTTCGACGCCCTCGCGCACCTGGCCAGTCCACACGGCCGGCAGTTCGGGCGTGTAGATCACGTCGAACAGCACGAAGCCGGTCTTGCCGCCCACCGTGTAGCGCACTTCGGTGCGGATGGTGCCGTTAAAGCTTGCCAGGCCGGTCTGGGCCGGCGCCAGGATGCCGGCAAAGGCGCCGTCGCCGCTGACCGCATCGGCGCCCTTGCCGTCGTCGGCGAAGGGGATCGCGATCTGGGTGGTCGGGCGCGCGCCCTGGAACGTCATGCCCTGGGCCGCCGCGCGCGTGACCACCAGCTGCATCGGTTTGCCGGCGGGGTCGACCGCGCGTATCGAGAACGCCGCCATTTCGCCCGACGCCATGAAGACGCGCGATTGCGAGGTCTGGATCAGGATGTTCCCATCGCTCTTGCCGTCCGGGGTACGCATCGGGTGGGCTTCGGCCACCGGCTCGTTCGGGTAAAGCTGGTCAGGATGCTCGGCCGCCGGGCGCGAGGCCTCGGGGTATTTGGTGCTGGCGGCGTAGTTGCACAGGGTTTGGTCGACCAGCTCGAAATGCTGCCTGATTTCCTGCAGCCGGGCCGTGCGCTCGCCGGGCGCCGCCGCCACGCCGGCGCTGGCGCCCACCTGGCCAAAAAATTGGGATCCCGCAGCGCCTGGCTGCGGGGCCGCGGCCTGCCCCGGTGCGGCGTCGCCCCGTCCGGACCAGGCCACTACAACCACCAGCGCCACTGCGGCGGCGCCGGCCAACCACCACGTCTTATTGCGCATTGTTCACCATGGCCGTGCGTACTACCCCAACGATGCCGCCCCAGTTGCCGTTGCCCGAATGGCTGTACGACTCGCCGTCATCGCGGAAGGCCACCGAGTGGTTGCTCCACTTCGCGCGCCCCCCTTCATTGGCGGCGGTGCCCATGGTCAGGTCGTTGCAGAACCAGTCGCTCGGGTTGCACCAGGAGCCGCCGGAACTGCCCGACACGCCGCCGGTGGTGTGGTAGGCGACGGCCTCGTCGTCCTGCCCCGGCAGCACGCCTGAATAGAGGGTGCCCTTGGCGCCCGCGTACATGTAAAACATGACGCTCGCCGTCGAATTATGGTTGTACATGGCGCGCGCGGTGGCCGTTTTCAGGTCGCCCACCAGCGGCTCGCTCACGGCCCATGAGCCGATATCGGACAGCTCGGAGCCGCCGGCCGCGCCCGAGGCCACGCGCACCCATTTGATGTTCCAGCCGGTTTGCGTGCCGGCGCCGCTGCCGCAGGTGCCGTCGCTGGCCGCCACGGCATTCTTGACCGTACGGGCCGAACTGCCGTAGTTGGCCAGCGTGTAGCCGAGCATCAGGTCGCCGGCGCTGTGGGTGGCCACGTAGCACCAGTTGGCGCCCGTGCAAAAGCAGTCGAGCGCATTGCGCATCTTGCTGTTTTGCGAGGAAATCGAATTGCGGCCGTCCCAGTTGACCGCCTTCTTGTTGACCCCGGCGGCCGTGCTGGCTGGCCCCCAGGCGCCGAAACTGTCGTAGTTGCCCACCACGCCTCCGCCGCCGCGCCCGTTCACCCACAGGGTGTAGTTGGCCGCGCTGGCCACGCCAGAAATTGCCGTCATCGCTACCAGGCATGCCGAGATCATCAACCGCATGAATCTGCTCATGAAAGTCCTCCGTGGGTACTAGTGCGCGACGTCCCGGGGTCTAGCATGCCGGCCTCTGTAGTCGCATTGGGTCATATCGACCAGGTTAAAATTCTCTCGCGTTTCAATCGATGGCGGCGCACACCGCGCGCCGCCTGTGCTTGTCTTACAGGGCCGTGCTCACCATCGCGCTGCGTACCACGCCGACGATGCCGCCCCAGTTGCCACCGCCGGAATGGCTGTAAGCTTCGTTGTTGTCGCGGAAGGTCACCGAATGGTTGGTCCATTTGACGCGTCCGCCTTCATTGGCCGCGGTGCCCATGGTCAGGTCGTTGCAGGAACCGTCGGTGGGATTGCACCAGGCGCCGCCGGCGCTGCCCGACACCCCGCCCGTGCTGTGATAAGCGACGGCGTCGTCGTCCTGGCCGGGCAGGATGCCGGAGTAGACCGTGCCCTTGGCCCCGGCATACATATAGAACATGATGCCGGCGGTCGCGTTGTGGTTGTACATGGCGCGCGCGGTGCTGGTCTTCAGATCCTGCACCAGCGGCTCGCTCGAACTCCAGGATCCGACGTCCGACAATTCGGATCCGCCGCCTGCGCCGGAGGCGACGCGCACCCATTTGATGTTCCAGCCGGTTTGCGTGCCGGCGCCGCTGTTGCCGCAGGTGCCGTCGCTGGCGGCCACCGCATTTTTCTTGGTGCGCACCGAGCTGCCGTAATTGGCCAGGCTGTAGCCGAGCATCAGGTCGCCGGCGCTATGGGTAGCCACATAGCACCAGTTGGTGCCGGTGCAAAAACAGTCGAGCGCGTTGCGCATCTTGGCGTTTTGGGACGAAATCGAGCTGCGTCCGTCCCAGTTGACGGCCTTCTTGTTGACGCCGGCGGCCGTGGTGGCCGGGCCCCAGGCGCCGAAACTGGCGTAGTTGCCGACGGTGCCGCCGCCGCCGCGTCCGTTCACCCACAGCGTGTAATTGGCCGCGCTGGCAAGGCTGGAGGCGGCAGTCAGGGAAACCAGGCACAGCGATATCAGCAAGCGCATGAATCTACTCATTTAATTCTCCTTATGGATAAACCGTGGGAAAAAAATAGTGCAACGATGCCGGCAGCAACGCGATCATGAAAACAAGGATTGATCTCCGGCAGTCGATCATAAAATGCACGAAAATTTTTTTCGCCACCCGTTAAGGTGATTTTTTGTGCAGCAAAGCGAGCGCTCGATCTGAAATTGAACAACAAACATACCGTGCGCTCGCTCTTTTTTTACAGCGCGCTATTGACCATCGCGGTGCGTACCACGCTGATGATGCCCTGCCAGTTGCCGGCCGCGTAGTGGTTGTAGGATTCATTGTCGTCGCGGAAAGCGACCGAATGGTTGGCCCACTTGGCGCTGCCGCCCTCGTTCGCCGCCGTGCCCATGCTCAGGTCGTTGCAAAACCAGTCGCTCGGATTGCAATAGGAGCCGCCCGAACTGCCGGCCACGCCGCCGCTGCTGTGGTAGGCGATCGCTTCGTCGTCCTGGCCCGGCAGGATGCCGGAGTAGGCGGTGCCCTTGGCGCCCGCGTACATGTAGAACATCACGCCGCGTGTATTGCTGTGGTCGTACATGGCGCGCGCGGTGGAGGTTTTCAGGTCCTTCACCAAAGGCTCGCTGGTGGTCCAGGAACCGGCGTCGGACAATTCGGAACCGCCACCCGCGCCCGAGGCAGCGCGCACCCACTTGATGTTCCAGCCGGTCTGCGTACTGCCGTCGGTATTGCCGCAGGTGCCGCCGGAAGAGACCGCGTTCTTCTTCAGGCGCGCCGTGCCGCCGTAGTTGGCCAGGGTGTAGCCGAGGATCAGGTCGCCCGCGCTATGGGTCGCGATGTAGCACCAATTGGTGCCGGTGCAGAAGCAGTCGAGCGCGTCGCGGACCTTGCTGTTCTGTGTGGCGATGCTGTTGTAGCCGTCCCAGTTGACTGCCTTCTTGTTGACTCCGGCGGCGGTGCCGGCCGGTCCCCAGTAGGTAAAGCTCCCGTAGTCGCCGACGACACCGCCGCCGGTGCGGCCATTGACCCATAAGGTGTAATTCGCCGCGCTGGCGATGCTCGTTACTGCGGTAAGGGACAGCAGGCAAACCGAGAAAAACACACGCATAAATCTACTCATTTATTCCTCCTTGTTGGTACGTCGGCGGGAAAAAAATAGAACGACCGTGCTAAGGCCTGACAACGAATCTACCGTTGACTTATATGCATGTCAATTGCGCATCGTGAAAAATTAGAGTTTGTATACTAATTGAGACACACGTGAGAATTAAGCCAGATCGGCAAGCACTTTGACGTGCGCGACCACGCTGCGGCCGAGCGCCGACAGGTTGTAGCCGCCTTCCAGGCAGCTGACGATGCGGCCCTGGGCATGCTCGCGCGCCACTGCCATGAGCTGTGTGGTGATCCACGCGTAGTCGTCCTCGACCAGGCCCATGCCGCCCATGTCGTCGTCGCGGTGGGCGTCGAAGCCGGCCGACACGAAGATCATCTCGGGCTTGAAGGCGTGCAGGGCCGGCAGCCAGTGCTCGCTGATCAGGTGGCGCACGACGTCGCCCTTGCTGTAGGCCGGCACCGGGATATTGACGCAGGTCGCGCTGAGCGGCTCCGGCTGGTGGTAGGGGTAGAAGGGATGCTGGTAAAAGCTGGCCATCAGCACGCGCGGGTCGTCGTGGAACGATTCCTCGGTGCCGTTGCCGTGGTGGACGTCGAAGTCGACGATCGCCACGCGCTGCAAGCCATGGCTGTCGAGCGCGTGGCGGGCCGCGATGGCCACGTTATTGAAAAGGCAGAAGCCCATCGGTTCGCGCGGGCGCGCATGGTGGCCGGGCGGACGAATGGCGCAAAAGGCGTTGCTGATGGCCCCGGAAATGACGGCGTCGGTGGCGGCCAGCGCGGCGCCGGCGGCGCGCAGGGCGGCCTGGTAGCTGTGCGAACACAGCAAGGTATCGCCATCGAGCGGATAGGTTTCGCCTTCGGCCGTTGGCGTGTTGTCGCGCACCAGCGCCAGCGCGCCTTCGGTATGGTTGCGCAAGATGGCGGGCAGTTCGGCCAGCGGCGCCTCGCGCCGTTCGATCAGGCCGTCGAGCCGGGCCAGGATCAACTGGTCTTCAATGGCTTGCAAGCGGGCCGGCGATTCCGGATGCCAGTCGCCCATATTGTGCAGACTGCATTCCGGATGACTGAATATTGCTGTGCTCATGACTCGATTTTCTTAACGGCCGTCATCAATGTTGCACCGGATGCGCCGTTCTCGCATAGAATCTTTGAACGTGTCGTGATGACGGATAAGTAGGGTGCCGATGGCGCTAATCTACCATGCCTGAACGACAAGCCGCTCGTCGTGCGCCACAATGGTGCGCCGGCGCGATGATTGTGTTCGTTCGAAAAAGACCAAAACCATGTTCAAAAAAATGCATGCCGTCGCCCACCAGGTCAGCCAGATCGTGGTCGGCAAGGACCTCCAGGTACGCCAGGCCCTGACCTGCTTGCTGGCCGGCGGCCACTTGCTGATTGAAGACGTGCCCGGCGTGGGCAAAACCACGCTGGCGCACGCGCTGGCCATCTCGCTCGGGCTCAAGTTCAACCGGGTGCAGTTCACCAGCGACCTGCTGCCGGCCGACGTGGCCGGCATCTCGGTCTACGAGCGCGAAAAGAACGGCTTCGTATTCCACCCCGGTCCGATCTTCACCCAGGTGCTGCTGGCCGACGAAATCAACCGCGCCACGCCCAAGACCCAGTCCGGCCTGCTCGAGGCGATGGAAGAGCGCCAGGTCACCGCCGACGGCGTCACGCGCGCGCTGCCCGAACCGTTCTTCGTCATCGCCACCCAGAATCCGCTGCACCAGGTCGGCACCTTCGCGCTGCCCGAATCGCAGCTCGACCGTTTTTTGATGTGCCTCTCGCTCGGCTACCCGGACGCCGCCGCCGAACGCGCCCTGCTGCTGGGCGACGACCGCCGCAGCATGCTGAAAACGCTGGGCGCGGCGATGCAGCCGGAAGAACTGGCGGCGGCCCAGAAGGGACTGCGCCAGATCCATACCTCGGCCTCGCTGGTCGACTACGTGCAGGCGCTGGCGCAGGCATCGCGTCACAGCGGCCTGTTCGCCGAAGGCTTGTCGCCGCGCGCGGCAATCGCCCTGCTGCAGGCCGCACGCGCCTGGGCCGCGCTCGAAGGACGCGACCACGTGGTACCGGAAGACGTGCAAGCGGTGCTGGTGCCGGTCTGCGCGCACCGCCTGCGCGCCCTCAAGTCGGCCAACGGCGCGGCGCTGGCCAGCCGCGAGCTGGTGCTGCAGCTGCAAAAATCGGTGCCACTTTAAGCTACGCGATGTTTTCCGCGATCCGGGCGGCAGTGCGCCGCAAGACCGACAAGTGGCTGTTCCAGCTGCGCGACGCCGAGCCCGGCGAGGTGCTGCTGAACCAGCGCCGCGTATTCATCTTGCCCACCGGCGCCGGGATCGGCTTCGCTGGACTGTTGCTGTTGCTGATGATAGGCGCCACCAACGACAACCTGAGCCTGGGCTTCGCGCTGACGTTCGCGCTGGCCATTTGCGCCGTGGTCGACATGTATTTCACCTACCGCAACCTGGTCGAACTGACCTTGCAGCCAGGCCGCTCGCAACCGGTGTTCGCCGGCGAGGACGTGCACTTCGAGCTGACCATCGCCAACCGCAGCCGGCGCGACCGCTACGCGCTGCGGGTCGATTTTTTGCAGGTCAAGGAGCCGCGCTACGTGACCGATGTGGCAGCCGGCGCCAGCGCGCCGCTGCTGCTGTCGGCAACCAGCCACGAGCGCGGATGGCTGCGCGCCCCGCGCGTGAAACTGGTCACGCGTTTTCCGCTCGGCCTGTTTGGCGCATGGAGCTACTGGCAGCCCGACGCCAAGGCCCTGGTCTACCCCTTTCCCGAAGCTGGCGGCCCGGCCCTGCCGATGACGGGCGCGGCCAGCGAGGATGGACACGGCCACGCCGGCCATGACGACTTCGCCGGCGTGCGCAGCTACCAGCCGGGCGACCCGATGCGGCACCTGGCCTGGCGCCAGATCGCGCGCCTCGATCCCGAGCTGGGCGGGCACCTGGTGACCAAGCATTTCGAAGGCGGCGCAGTGGAGGAACTGGTGCTCGACTTCGACGCCATGCCGCGCATCATGGATCTCGAACTGCGCCTGTCACGCATGACGCGCTGGGTGCTCGAGGCCGAACAGCGCGCCCTGCCCTACGGTTTCCGGATGGACGGACGCGCCTACGAGCCCGCCGTCGGTGCGGCCCACCAGGCCGCCTGTCTGCGCGCGCTGGCGCTGTATGGCGCGCCCGAGGTCGCGCCGTGAGCGCCGACGTCGCTGCGCCGCTGGGGCGCCTGGCCGCGCTGCGCCTGCGCCTCTCGCGTGACAAGGGCGACACCCTGCTGCTGCTGGCGGCCGCCGGGCTGGTGCTGGGCCCGCACGCCGCCCACCTGCCGGCCTGGGTCTCGCTGCTGTGCGGCTGCACGCTGGCGTGGCGCGCCATGGTTACCCTGCGCGGCACCCGCTTGCCGCCGTCCTGGCTGCTGATGCCGCTGGCAATGGCCGCCATGGGCGGCATCTTCATCACCTACAAGACCTTGCTGGGCCGCGAAGCCGGGGTCGCCATGGTGGTGCTGCTGGTTGCTTTCAAGATGCTGGAAATGCACGCCAGGCGCGACCTGTTCGTGGTGGTCTACCTGTGCTTCTTCCTAGTCCTGACCAACTTCCTCTACTCGCAAAGCATTGCCACCGGCGCCTTGATGGTGCTGTCGATCGTCGCGCTGCTGACGGCCCAGCTATCGTTCCAGTACACCGGCGCGGTCCCGCCGCTGCGGCGGCGCCTGCTGCTCGGCGCGAAGATCCTCGGCATCGCCGCGCCGCTGGCGCTGGCCATGTTCTTCCTGTTCCCGCGCATCCAGGGTCCGCTGTGGGGCATGCCGGGCGACGCCAACAGCGGGCGCACAGGCCTGTCGAACAGCATGGCGCCGGGGAACATTTCGAATCTGGCGCAGTCGGCCGAGATCGCGTTCCGCGCCAGGTTCAACGACCCCGTTCCGGCCCAGTCCGCGCTGTATTGGCGCGCGCTGGTGCTGGGCGACTTCGACGGCAGGACCTGGACCGATGGCCCGCCCGACCTGACCGAAGTCATGCCCTCGTTCAAGGGCAAGCCGCTGCGCTACGAAGTGACCCAGGAACCGAATGGCCAGCGCTGGCTGTTCGCGCTCGACGTGCCCGATTCGGTGCCGCTGATGGCCAACAACGCGGCGCGGATCACCCGCGCCTACGAATTGCGGGCCACGCGCCCGATCAATGAACGGGTGCGCTACGAGGTCAGTTCGCAGCTTGATTACCGGATCGAAGCGCAACAGCTGGTCGACCCCGAACGCTGGCTGGCGCTGCCGGCCGGATTCAATCCGCAAGCGCTCAAGGCAGGCCAGGTCTTGCGAAGCGAGCCCGATGTGGCCGCGCGCGTGCGCAAGGTGCTGGCGATGTTCCATACCGATACCTTCTTCTACACGCTCGAGCCGCCGCCGCTGGGCGCGAACAGCGTGGACGAATTCCTGTACCAGACCAAGGCCGGCTTTTGCGAGCATTACGCCAGCGCCTTCGTGGTCCTGATGCGCGCCGCCGGCGTGCCGGCGCGCGTGGTGACCGGCTACCAGGGTGGCGAATTCAATCCGGTCGACGGCTTCATGGCGGTGCGCCAGTCCGACGCGCACGCCTGGGCCGAGGTCTGGATCGCGCAGCGCGGCTGGGTGCGGGTTGACCCGACCGCGGTGATCGCGCCGGAACGGATCGAACGCAACCTGGCCGGCGCCCTGCCCGACAGCGGCGTGTTCGGCAGCTTCATCAAACTCGACGGCGATTCATGGCTGGCGAAACTGCGCTTCCAGTTCGGCGCCCTGAACAATGGCTGGAACCAATGGGTACTGAACTACGATCCGCAGCGGCGCGAGAACCTGGTGGGCCAGCTTGGCAGCGCCCTGTCGAACTGGCGTTACCTGGCGGCGCTGGCGGCGCTCGCTGGCCTGATCTTTGTTGCGCGCGCACTACGTTTGCGTGGCGAAACAGATCCTGTCGATACGTTATACTCGGCGCTGTGCCAGCACATGGCCCGGCTTGGCATGGAACGCGCCAGCGACGAGGGGCCCAATGCGTACGCCACGCGCCTTGCCGGCGCGGCTTTGGCGGCGCCGAAGAAAGACGCGGCGCTGCGTTTCCTGTCTCTGTACAGCGCCTATAAATATGGCGCCCAGGCGCCTGTCCGGGACCTGGTCCCCACACTGAAAAGTTTGTTGAACTCCTCTAGATGAAATTACTGCCGCCCCTGCTGCTCGCCCTCGCATTCACCGCAAGCAGCGTTGTCCACGCCGCCCCTGTCAAAAAACCGGGCGCCGCCAAAGCCCGCAAACACAAGGCCCCGGCCAAGCCCAAGCGCGTTGCGCCCAAGGTCGATTACACGGGCGAGCAAGTCAATTTCGACGAATGGAAGGCAGTCAGCGACTTTGCCGACGAACTCGCGTTGCGGCATGGCTTTCCACGCGAAGAATTGCGCACGCTGATCGGCCAGATCCGCTACATCGATTCGGCCGTCCAGCTGGTCAAGCCTGCGCCGCCGGGCAAGCCGAAAAACATGAATGCGGTGCGCGCGCTGATGCTCGAACCGGTGCGCATCAATGCCGGCATCAAGTTCTGGATCGAGAACGCCGACCTGCTGGCGCGCGCCGAAAAAGAGTTCGGCGTGCCAGCGGAAATCATCGTCGGCATCATCGGCATCGAAACTGTGTATGGCCGCAATACCGGGCGCTTCCGCGTGCTCGATGTGCTGACCACGCTGGCGTTTGCCTATCCGGAAGCGCCCAACCAGGCCGCGCGCATGGCCTTCTTCCGTGGTGAACTGGAGAATGCCCTGGTGCTTGCGCGCAAGAACGGTATCGATCCCTTCAGCCTGCTCGGTTCTTTCGCGGGGGCCATCGGCATGCCGCAGTTCATGCCCGGCAGCATACTGGCGTACGGCGTCGATTACGACAACGATGGCGCCATCGATCTGCGCAACTCCACGGCCGATGCGATCGGCAGCGTGGCCAGCTTCCTGGTGCAGCATGGCTGGAAACGTGCAGAGACCGGCGCGCTGGTGTACAGCGCACACGTGGCCCCGGCAGGCAAATGGGAAGGCATGCTGGGACAGGGCCTGGTCGCCAAATTCACGCCAGCCGAACTGATCGGGGCCGGCGTGGCAACCCCGATCGCACCGCCGCTGGAGCGACTGTATGGCCTGATCGACCTTCAAAATGGCGCAGATGCAACAGAATATTGGGCTGCCACGAATAATTTTTTCGCCATCACCCAGTACAACCGCAGTTATTTTTATGCCATGTCGGTCATTGAACTGGGGCGCGCGGTGAAGCTCGGCATGGCCGCCGTACCTCTTATTCCAGCAGAAACTTTGTAATGAATTGTAACGATTTGAACTAAAAAATGATGCAACGCCCGTGACGCCCTCGCCATACTGCCGGGAGTACCTGCAACCAGATGTTTCGTGCGCCTGCGAAACTTTTAGGAATCGGGCATACTCCCCGTTATGTTTCCTTTCCGCCAGTACTTACCGGTACGGTGTGGCTTCAGGGCTGCGAATGCCCTACACTTAAACTTTCTCACAAAACAATTATTAAATTAGTGATTTTGTGAGAGAATTGCAATGCGGCTATGTTGCGGTTAGACAACATGATAAGCAACCATTTTGCGATCTTCTATTGCTTTTAAGTATTAGATTCGAAAAGGGTTGTACAATTAAGTATATTTTTTAAAAAGACAGTTCCCCCGGATAAATTTCGCCAGCCGTAAGCGATTGGTTGTAGCTAGAAAGCGAAGTCCGAGTTCTCGACCAAGCACACAACTCACGATAGGAAGTAACGACATGACAAACCAAGTCGGCATTGATATGAACAGCGATTCGGACTCCGATGATCTGCTGCAATACAACCCTAACCGGTTGCTCGATACGCTCATCGAAAACTTGCGTCTGAAGAACGACGCAGCGCTGTCGCGCGCGCTGGAAGTGGCGCCGCCGGTGATCTCGAAGATCCGCCACCACCGCTTGCCGGTTGGCGCATCGTTGCTGATCCGCATGCACGAAGTGAGCGATTTGTCGATCCGCGACCTGCGCTACTTGATGGGCGACCGCCGCAACAAGTTCCGCATCAGCGACAAGCAGTTCAAGCCAAAAGAAGGCGAGCCACAGTCCTGATTTGTTCGGCCGGCACCGGCTGATTCAAATGTAAAACGTAGGGCGGAAAAGCGACAGCGCATTCCTCCATGTTCGCGTCACCGAGACGCTGGCATGGAGGAATGCGCTGTCGCTTTTCCGCCCTACGTTTTTGTGGTTCCGCTATGCCGGGAACACGCCCGTCGACAGGTAACGGTCGCCACGGTCACACACCACGAACACGATGGTCGCGTTCTCCACCGTTTGCGACACGCGCAGCGCAATTTCGCACGCGCCCGCGGCCGAAATGCCGCAAAAAATACCCTCTTCGGCCGCCATCCGGCGCGCCATCTGTTCCGACGCCGCCTGGCTCACGCTCTCGATGCGGTCGACCCGCGCCTTGTCGTAAATTTTCGGCAAATAGGCTTCGGGCCATTTGCGAATCCCGGGAATTTGCGAGCCTTCTTCCGGCTGCGCGCCGACGATCTGGATCGCCTCGTTCTGCTCCTTCAGGTATTGCGACACGCCCATGATGGTGCCGGTCGTGCCCATCGCGCTGACGAAGTGCGTGACCCGCCCTGCGGTGTCGCGCCAGATCTCCGGCCCCGTGCCTTCGTAATGCGCGCGCGGATTGTCCGGGTTGCCGAACTGGTCGAGGATGATGCCCTTGCCATCCTTTTGCAATTGCTCGGCCATGTCGCGCGCATATTCCATGCCGCCCGTCTTGGGCGTGAGGATAATCTGGGCGCCGTAGGCGGCCATGCTCTGGCGCCGCTCGATCGACAGGTATTCGGGCATCAAGAGCAGCATCTTGTAGCCGCGGATCGCCGCCGCCATCGCCAGCGCGATGCCGGTGTTGCCGCTGGTCGCTTCGATCAGGGTGTCGCCCGGCTTGATCAGCCCGCGCTCCTCGGCCCGCCGCAGCATCGACATGGCGGCGCGGTCCTTGACCGACCCGGCCGGGTTGTCGCCTTCCATCTTGCCGAGAATAATGTTGTTGCGGGCGGCAGCGTCGGCGCCGGGCAGGCGAACCAGTTGCACCAGCGGGGTGTTGCCGATCGTATCTTCGATGGTCTTGTAGGGCATGGGGAGTCTTTTGCGGTAGTAACAATCCGTATTCTAATCCAGTGCGCCGGGGGGCGTATGAGAGCGCTCAGCGAGCTGCTAGACTAAAGGAATCCCTTGACGACAGAAATCAGATGCCATGGCTAATGTTTCCGTACCGGACTTCATTCCTGATTCCACCATCACCGAGCGGGTCCAGGAAGCGCTGGACAAGGTCGCATCGCGGCGCACCCAGATCTTTCCCGTGCTCAGCGAGAACGACCGCGCGCGGCTGTGCCGCTTCGGCACCAGGCGCCACTGGCAAGACGGCGACGCCATCTTCGAGGCCGGCGGCAAGAATCCCGGCATGGTGGTGGTGCTCTCCGGACAGATCAGCATCAGCCAGTGCGACGGCATGGGCAACGTCAACCGGCTGATCGACAAGGGGCCGGGCGAATTTACCGCCGAGATCGGCCAACTGTCGGGCGCGCCGGCGCTGGCCAGTGCCCATGCGCTGGGCCCGGTCGAGGCGCTGCATATTCCCACCGAGTCGATGCGGGCCCTGGTGATCGCCGAAGCCGAACTGGGCGAGCGCATCATGCGCGCGCTGATCCTGCGCCGCGTGAACCTGATCGAAGCCGGCACCAGCGCGCCGGTACTGGTGGCGCCGCCGGCCAACTCCAGGCTGTTCGCGCTGCAGGGCTTTTTGTCGGCCAACGGCCACCCGCACATGGTGCTCGACCCCGCCACCAGCGCCAACGCCGCCGCGCTGGTGCGCGTGTATGCGCCCTCGCCCGACGAATTCCCGCTGGTGGTCTGCCCCGATGGCGTGGTCAAGAAAAATCCCAGCCTGGCGGAGATGGGCCGCTGCCTGGGCCTGCTGCCCGAACTGGACCCGGACAAGGTGTACGACGTGCTGGTGGTCGGCGCGGGGCCTTCCGGCCTCGCCACGGCCGTGTATGCGGCCTCTGAAGGCCTGTCGGTACTGGTGCTGGAGAACCGCGCCTTCGGCGGCCAGGCCGGCGCCAGCGCCCGCATCGAGAACTACCTGGGCTTCCCGACCGGGATCTCGGGACGGGCATTGTCCGGGCGCGCCTTTGTGCAGTCGCAAAAATTCGGCGCCGAGGTGGCCATCCCCGCCTGCGCCGAGAAGCTGCTGTGCGAGCAGTACCCGCTGGGCCTGGCCATGAGCGACGGCACCCGGGTCCAGGCGCGCGCCATCGTGCTGGCATGCGGGGCGCGCTACCGCCGGCCCGAGCTGCCGAACCTGGCGACCTATGAAGGCTGCGGCGTGTACTACTGGGCGTCGCCGCTGGAGGCGCGCCGCTGCAAGCACGAGGAGGTGGTATTGGTCGGGGGCGGCAATTCGGCCGGGCAGGCGGCGGTGTTCCTGTCCGCGCACGCGGCGCATGTGCACATGCTGATCCGCGGACCTGGACTGGCGGCCAGCATGTCGAGCTACCTGATCGCGCGGATTGCAGCGACCCCAAACATCACCCTGCACGTCCACACCGCGCTGACGGCGCTGGAAGGCGATGGCGAATGCCTGGCAGGGGTACGCTGGCGCACCAGCGGCGAGGCCGAGGTGAGCAAACCGGTGCGCAGCGTATTCCTGTTCGTGGGCGCCGATCCCAACTCGGCCTGGCTGGCCGATTGCGGCGTGCAGGTCGACCAGCATGGCTTCGTGATGACCGGCACCGACGTGATGATGGCGCGCTGCCGCGTGACCGGCCAGATGCTCAATCCGGACGGCTCGCTGCACGGCCACCTGGAAACCACGGTGCCGGGCGTGTTTGCGATCGGGGACCTGCGGGCCGGATCAACCAAGCGCGTGGCCGCGGCCGTGGGTGAAGGCGCCGCCGTGGTGGCGCAGCTGCACGCCTACCTGTCGGTGCCGCGTTAGCAGGCTAACGTAGGGGCGCCGGGTAGGCCGCCACGCTGGCGTTGCCGTCCTTGTCGACCGCCTGCACGCCGAAGAAGTAATTGTCCTTCGATAGCTTGACGGTGGCCTCGTTCACGTTACCGACGAACAGCGCGCCCTGCCACTGCGCGGCGGTGGTCTCGCGCCACACGATGCGGTAGCCGGCCAGGTCCGGTTCGGCATTCGGCTGCCACACCAGGGTCGCGTCGTTTTCCAGTTTGGCCGTGCGCATCTGCGCCTTTTGCGGGGCCGCAGGCGCCAGCGACAGCGACGCCAGCGCCGCTGCATTGACCTTCGCTACGCGCGCGATGTAGTTGTAGTCGTTGTACTCGGGCAGGTCGCCAAACTGCTTGTCGCCCTCCTTGCGCACGTTTTGGTGCTGGTGCGTGAAGTCTTCGTTGGGCTCGGTGAAACGCAGCGCGGCGAAGCCCCGTTCAAGGAAAGGGATGTGGTCGCCGCCGCGCAGGTAACGGTCGCGCCGCTGGATGATGCTGACCTTGAAGTTGGGGACGTAACGCTCGCCCGTCTCCTTGACGTAGCGCGCCAGCTGGCGCGAGATCGAATCGTTTTCGCCGCCGGTTGCGAGCAGCGCGCGATTGGTGTCGTTCAGTTCCTTGGTGGCGGGGATGCTCTCGGCGAACAGGCGCACCTGTGTATCGTCGACACGGCCGTCGTCGGCGCGCGAACTGCCGATGATATCGTTGGTGAACATGCCGGCCAGGTTCAGGTTTTTCTGCTTGGCCTGTTCGGCCCAGTGCGCCGCGCCCAACAGGCCTTGCTCCTCGGCCGCCACGGTCATGAATACGAGGGTGGCGTCGAACTGGTGGCGCGCCATCACGCAGGCCATTTCCATGACCGCGGCGGTGCCAGAGGCGTCGTCGTTGGCGCCCGGCGCGGTGCCGGCGGCGTCCATGATCTCGGTGTTGCGCGAATCGTAGTGGCCGCTGGCCACGTAGATGCGTTCCTTCGATGCAGCCTGGGTGCCGGGCAAGGTGGCCACGACGTTGACGATTTCGGTGGGCCGCGAAATGCGCGCCGAGACCGGGGCCACGTGGCTGTCAAAGGCGACCTGCAGGCGCCCGCCCTCCTGCGCGCCGCAGCGTTCCAGTTCGCCCTTGATCCAGCGCCGCGCGGCGCCGATGCCGGTCTTGTCGGACACGGTGTCGGACATGGTGTGGCGGGTCTGGAAGCTGACCAGCTTGCGCACGTAGGCTTCGATCCGCTGCGGGGAAATGTCGGCCACGATCTTGTCGATCTGCGGCTGGCGGCGCGTGACGTCGGGCGTGGCGGCCATGGCGCATGTATTGGCCAATGCTGCGGCGAGGAGGATGGTGGGGACGCGGGCCATGTCGATCCTTGGAGAAGAAAATAGTCGCGTTATCTTCTCATGCCAAGCCCGTCGCGAGGGCGTCGTTACAGCGAAAATAAATCGCGTAGTTACAGCTAAAAACCCGTCGCCCTCGCGAAAGCGGCGGTCCGACGGGTCGGGGCCCATGCTGACTTTGCTCAGTATGGGTCCCCGCGTGCGCGAGGACACGACTACATTTTTGCAGGTGGTGTTGGAACAGCCTTCACCTCGGGACCCTTGGCCTTGGCCTGGGCCGCAGCCGGCTTGGCCAGCGCGGCGCCATCCATCGACTTGCCGTTCACCTGCAAGCCCGCCTGCGACAGCTTGGCGGCGCGCTTGTCGCCCACGCCCTTGACGCGCTTCGAGAAATCGGCCCAGTCCTTGAACTCGCCCTTGCTGCGTTCCTCGAGGATGATTTTCGACATCGCCGGGCCCACGCCCTTGACGGAGTCGAGCGCGGCCACATCGGCCTTGTTGACGTCAACCTGGGCAAACGCGAAGCTGGTGGTGGCGATCAGCGTGGCAACTGCGAGCATCAGTTTCTTGATCATGTCAGTGTTCTCCGTGTAGTAAGACAGGGAACGGCCCATGCCGTCCACCTGCGCTTAACGGCTGGGACAGTGCGTGCGGTTGACCCGCACGCTTGACACTCATCAATACAGAAAGTGCTAGCCGCCGAACAATTCTTCGCGGGTAACGGTGGCGGTGCCGAGCTTGCCGACCACGATGCCGCCGGCGCGGTTGGCGGTCATGATGGCGTCGGCCATCGGCATGCCGGCGCCCAGCATCGAGGCCATGGTGGCAATCACGGTGTCGCCGGCGCCCGAGACGTCGAACACTTCGCGCGCGTCGGCGTGCATGTGCAGCACTTCGGTGGCGGTGTAGAGGGTCATGCCCTCTTCCGAGCGGGTCAGCAACAAGGCGTCGACGCGCAGCTGCTCGCGCAGGCCCTGTGCCTTGGCGGTGAGCTGCTCTTCGGTGGACCAGCTGCCGACGATGCGGCGCAGCTCGGACTTGTTGGGCGTGAGCACGGTCGCGCCCGCGTAGGGCGAGAAATCGTCGCCCTTGGGGTCGACCATGACGATCTTGCCGGCCGCGCGGCCCGCTTCGATCATGTGCGCCACGTTGACCAGGCTGCCCTTGTTGTAGTCCGACAAAATGATGACGTCGTAGTCCGGCAGCAAGGCATTGAATTGCGTGAGCTTGTCGCGCAGCACGGTGTCGGTTGGCGCGTCTTCGAAATCGATGCGCAGCAATTGCTGCTGGCGGCCGATCACGCGCAGCTTGATGATGGTGGAGATTGCTTCGTCGCGCTGCAGGTAGCTGTGGATGCCCGAATCGTGCAGCAGCTGGCCCACCTGGGCGCCCGCCTCGTCGGCCCCGACCACACCCAGCAAGCCGCAGTGCGCGCCCAGCGCGGCGGCATTGCGCGCCACGTTGGCGGCGCCGCCCAGGCGTTCTTCGCGCTTTTCGATGCGCACCACCGGCACCGGCGCTTCCGGCGAGATGCGGCTGACTTCGCCGAACCAGTAGCGGTCGAGCATGACGTCGCCCACGACCAGGATGCGGACCTTGCCCAGATCGGGCGCGGGGATGGCGGGATAGGTGTCGGTGGTAAGCAGGCGACTGATCATCATTAATTCATTACGTTAAGTTCTTCGGAGCGGCGCGGCGGATAGGTTTCCCAGTTGCTGCAGCCGGGGCATTGCCAGTAGAACTGGCGTGCCTTGAAGCCGCAGTGGCTGCAGCGGTAGCGGGCCAGCTTCTGGGTATAGCCGTGGATCAGGTTCTTGACCATCGACAGCTCTTCCCAGATATCGGCGGGAGCGTCCATCAGCCGCGCTTCGAGCAATTTATCCAGGCCCAGCAGGGTTGGATTGCGGCGCAATTCGTCGACCACCAGTTCCTTGGCCGCGTCCACGCCATCGAGTTCAATGACGGCCTTGAATACCACTTCGATCAGGTCGATCGAGGAGGCCTCGGCCAGGTAGGCGCGCAGCAGGTTCACGCCTTCCTGCGGGCGCCCGACCTTGCGGTAGCCGTCCATCAGGCGCCCGGCCACCAGGGCCACGTGCGGCACGCTTTGCTGCTCCACGCGGCGCCAGGTGAGCAGGGCGCCTTCGACGTCGCCCTTGGCCAGCTGGGCGTCGCCCGTGAGCATGGTGGCGCGCACGTTCTTGCGGTCGGTGTGGACGGCCTGCTCGAGCAGCGCCAGCGCATCCTCGGTATGCAGGTGGACCAGCGCATCCTGCGCCAGTTCGCAATAGAACTGGGCGATTTCCTTTTGGCGCGCACCGGCGCCCGATTCCTGCAGGCCGCGCGCGGCCTCGATCGCGCGTGTCCATTCTTTTTCACGCTGGAAAATTTCGAGCAGCGCGCGCCGGGCTTGCACCGCATACGTGGAGTCGACCAGGGCGTTGAAGGTTTCCTCGGCACGGTCGAGCAGGCCGGCCTTCAGGTAATCCATGCCCAGTTCGTACTTGGCCTGGGACTGCTGCTCGAGCGGCAGGTCGGGACGGGCCAGCAGGTTCTGGTGGACGCGGATGGCGCGCTCGATCTCGCCGCGGCGGCGAAACAGATTGCCCAGCGCGAAGTGCATGTCGGCCGTTTCAGGGTCGAGCTTGACGATTTCGATGAAGGCGTCGATGGCCTTGTCGGGCTGCTCGTTGAGCAGGAAATTCAAGCCCTTGAAGTAGCCGCGCGGCAGGGTGCGCGACTCCGACACGAGCTGCCGGATAT
The DNA here is from genome assembly GCA_040388275.1 of Pseudomonadota bacterium. Lineage (GTDB taxonomy): Bacteria > Pseudomonadota > Gammaproteobacteria > Burkholderiales > Burkholderiaceae_D > Telluria_A. The sequence continues at coordinate 78,299 of JAZKCA010000005.1, read as the reverse complement.
CGACGCGCGCGGTGATCCAGCCCATTGCAAAAAACAGGGGGATGCCGATGAGCATCCAGGTTTCAAATTCCATGCGGTTCTTTTTATTATTGCTAGTGGATCTGGGTGTTCACACTGTCCGGCTGCGGCTGGGTGGGGCCGGTGCGCGCCACGCTTTGCAGCGCCTGGATGGTGGTTTTGTGCTTGCTGGTTTCGCGCCGGTGACGGAACACCGTCGGCGTGACGGCCAGGATGCCAAGGGCGGCGCCGGCGACGAAAAAGGCCAGCAGCATCAGCACCAGCGGGCCGCGCAATTCGTAGCTGAGGAAGAAATGCAGGTCGACTTCCTGGGTATTTTTCAGCGCGAAGCCGAAGAACAGGATGAAGAGGATTACTCCAACGATGGTGGAAACAAATTTCATCAGTGTGGCCAGGGTCGGTAAGGTCGTAATTGTCGCATATTACACCATCGGCCGGGTGGCTGGCCGCTGCCCCGCCGCAGGGATGCCCGCCCCACCCAAAAGGGTGAGTGGAAGCGCTCACAATTCATCCTTGACACTCTGCAAGCCCTTGAATAATATCAATTTTTTGATGCGTATTAACACTTTGATATGTGGATCATCACCCCATGAACAATGCAAAGCGCTCGGTATTCGTCTCTGGCCTGGGAATGAGCTTTGTGCTCGGTTTCGGCCTGGCCTGGTCGATCTGGGCCCCAGGCGTCGACGCCCCGGTGAGCGTGGAGGCAAGGTCGCCGGCGCATCCGAAAGCCGGCCTGAGCCAGATGGCCACGCTGTGGAACGCTGCGGTTGCCGAACAGGCCACCGCGCCCAAGCTGACCCTCGATGAAATCTGGGCCAGGGGCAAAGTGGCCAAGGATTCCCATCAAGCCCGCATGGACCTGCAGGAGCAGTTGCGCGAGAAGGCCCAGGCCGATCCGGCCGCACTGCGCAGCCTGATCCAGCGTTTCGACAACGAGCGCGATCCAAAGGCCAGGGACATGCTCAAGGCGGTGCTGTCGAACATACAATCGCCGGACGTGCTGGCCTTGTCCAGCCGTCTTGCCGCCAGCGGCGACCCGACGCAGCGACGCGACGCCTTCGACATCCTCAAGCAGCTCTCGTCGAACTCGCCGGAGGTGCGCGAGCTGCTCAAGCATGCCATGGCCACCGAGCAGGCTCCGGCCGTGCTGGCGCAGGCGATCGCGGCGCTGACGCCTTCGATCGTGGCGGCGGGCGAAGCCGATGCGATCGTGGATCAATTGCAAACCCTGGCCCGGCATAGCGACCCCGCCGTGCGCAGCCAGAGCGTCTTGCAGCTCGGGCAATGGGACAAGAGCGCGCAGGCCGAAAGCCGGCTGCAGCAGGCCCTGGCAGACCAGTCGCCGGAAGTGCGGCATGCCGCCGTGATGGCCATCGGCGAGACCGGGATCCGCAGCGACAGCATGAAAACGGCCTTGTTCGACATCGCGCGCAGCAGCCGCGAGAGCGTACCGGTCAAGGATGGCGCGCTGCACGCGCTGGAGCGCTTCTCGCTCAGCAAGGAAGAATTCGTCGTCTTCCAGCAGGCGCGCGTCGACCTGGACAAGCGCTCCAGCCAGTAATTCCTGTCCCCTCTTTGTAGTGTTTTTTGTGCCGGCAGACTGCCTGCCGTTCCTCTGCTGTACCCATCGTTTTGCCAACAAAGGAAAATAAATGCGACAACTGATCTCTCTATTGGTGTTTGCGGTACTGGCCTCGAGCGCCGGACAAGCCAGCGCCGCGCCGAACTTCCAGATGCCGTTTGCCTGCGGCCAGGTATGGAGCGGCTCGACCACGACCAATCACAATCCGCAAAATGCGGTCGACCTGAACCGTACCGACGACCTGGGCGACGCCGTGGTCGCGGCCGCGTCGGGCAGAGTGGTCACGGTGACCGATCTTGGCGGCACCAGCTACGGCAAGTACGTGGTGATCGACCATGGCTCGGGATGGAAGACCTATTACGCGCACCTGAATTCGTTCAGCGTTTCGGTCGGCAACAACGTCTCGCAAGGGCAAAAGATCGGCGCCGTGGGCACGACGGGCGGCTCCACGGGGCCGCACCTGCATCACGAGCAGCGCTTGAACGGCTCGGCGCAAAAGATCGTGTGGAACGGCGCCCAGATCCTGTACTGGGGCGCCAAGAGCTACACCAGCAAGAATGGCTGCGGCAGCGCCACGGGTGCACCGGGCACGGTCAACACCACGAGCCTCGACCTGAACGTGCGCTCCGGCCCTGGCACCTCGTACAGCATCGTCGATTCGCTCTCTGACGGCGCCGCAGTCCACATCAGCTGCCAGACCACGGGTACGACGGTGACCGGCACCTACGGCACCAGCAACCTGTGGGACAAAATCGGCAGCGGCAGGTATGTGCCGGACGCGTATATCTACACCGGGTCCGACGGACGGGTAGCGCCGAACTGTTAACCGAATAAACCCGGGTCTAAACGGAAAAAGCCCCACCTGCACTGAGCGCGATCTTGAGCGCGTTCAGGCTGGTGGGGCTTTTTGTGGTCGCCAGGCGACTTAGTCTTCAATAATCGGTTGTCCAACCATCGCGTCTACCCGCTCGCGCAATTGCTTGCCCGGCTTGAAGTGCGGCACCCGCTTTTCGGGAACCATCACCTTGTCGCCGGACTTTGGATTGCGTCCGATGCGTGGAGGCCGGCTATTCAGGGCAAAACTGCCAAAACCGCGGATCTCGATGCGCTGACCAGTCGATAAAGCATTGGTCATTGCATCAAGAATCGTCTTGACGGCGTACTCTGCGTCCTTGGCCACCAGCTGAGAATAACGCTCAGCGAGGCGGTTGATCAGTTCGGACTTCGTCATCTGGTCTGATCCCAACTGTCTTAGTTCTTGTTGTCGAACTTGGCTTTGAGCAGTGCGCCCAGGCTGGTGGTGCCCGATGCTGCGTTGCTGTCTGCAGCCGATGCGTTCTTCTGCATCGCTTCTGCGGTATCGACATTGTCTTTCGCTTTGATCGACAGCTGGATGCTGCGAGCTTTGCGGTCAATGTTGATGACCAGCGCTTCAACCGAATCGCCAACCTTCATGTGGGTGCCCGCATCTTCAACGCGGTCGCGCGAGATTTCGGAAGCACGCAGGTAGCCTTCAACTTCTTCGGACAGCTGGATCACAGCGCCCTTAGGCTCGACCGACTTGACCGTACCCGTTACCAGGGAGCCTTTGTCGTTCATTGCAGCGAAGTTGTTGAATGGGTCGCCTTCGAGTTGCTTGACACCCAGGGACACGCGCTCGCGCTCGACGTCGATCGCCAGAACGATGGCTTCCAGTTCGTCGCCCTTTTTGAAACGACGCACAGCTTCTTCGCCGGTTTCGGTCCAGGACAGGTCGGACAGGTGCACCAGGCCGTCAATGTTGCCGGCCAGGCCGATGAACACGCCGAAGTCGGTGATCGACTTGATTGCGCCACGGACTTTGTCGCCCTTTTTATGGGTCACGCCGAAGTCATCCCACGGATTTGCTTTGCACTGCTTCATGCCCAGCGAAATACGGCGACGCTCTTCGTCGATCTCGAGAACCATCACTTCAACTTCGTCGCCCAGCTGGACAACTTTGTTTGGTGCGACGTTCTTGTTGGTCCAGTCCATTTCGGAAACGTGGACCAGGCCTTCGATACCCTGCTCGACTTCAACGAATGCGCCGTAGTCGGTCAGGTTGGTTACTTTACCGAACAGACGGGTGCTTTGCGGGTAACGACGGGACAGACCGGTCCATGGGTCGTCGCCCAGCTGCTTCACGCCCAGCGAAACGCGGTTCTTTTCCTGATCGTACTTCAGGACCTTGGCGGTGATTTCCTGGCCAACCGTCAGTACTTCCGACGGGTGACGTACACGGCGCCATGCCAGGTCGGTGATGTGCAGCAGGCCATCGATACCGCCCAGATCCACGAACGCGCCGTAGTCGGTGATATTTTTGACGACGCCGGTCACGACCGTGCCTTCTTTCAGCGTTTCCATCAGCTTCTGGCGCTCTTCGCCCATCGAAGCTTCGATGACGGCGCGGCGCGACAGCACGACGTTGTTACGCTTACGGTCGAGCTTGATGACCTTGAATTCCAGGGTCTTGCCTTCGAACGGGGTGGTGTCCTTGACCGGACGGGTGTCGACCAGCGAACCCGGCAGGAAAGCGCGGATGCCGTTGGTCAGAACGGTCAGGCCGCCCTTGACTTTGCCATTGACGGTACCGACGACGATCTCGCCCGATTCCATGGCTTTTTCCAGTGCCAGCCACGACGCCAGGCGCTTGGCCTTGTCGCGCGACAGGATGGTGTCGCCGAAACCGTTTTCCAGCGACTCAATCGCTACGGAAACGAAATCGCCGACTTGAACTTCCAGTTCGCCCTGGTCGTTCTTGAATTCTTCGATAGGAATGAAAGCTTCGGACTTCAGGCCGGCGTTGACGATCACGAAATTGTGGTCGAGGCGCACGACTTCAGCGGAGATGACTTCACCGGAGCGCATATCTTGACGCGACAACGATTCCTCAAACAGGGCTGCAAAGCTTTCCATACCGCTTACTTCGGTTGTTGCTGTAGACATATGTTTTTACGCGAGTTATCCAGCAGAGTTCGCACGATGCGACTTAAACTGGGTTAGGTTGAATCAACACCCGGACCGGCACTATTGCCGGGACAGGCACCTGTTACGACTTCACTTGCGCATACCATTTCAAGACTTCCTCGACGGCCTCGGCGGCTGTCATGTTGGAAGTATCGAGGATACGCGCCCCTTCGGCTGCGACCAGCGGGGCGATTGCCCGATGAGTATCTCGGTCGTCGCGCGCCTGCAAATCGCAAAGGAGGTCTTCCATGTTAGCAGAAAACCCCTTCTCAATCAATTGCTTATATCGCCGTTGCGCGCGCGCCTCAACGCTTGCCGTCAGGAATACCTTGAGCTGGGCATGGGGGAAAATCACCGATCCCATGTCGCGCCCGTCGGTGACCAGGCCCGGATGCTTGCGAAAGCCCAGCTGCAGGGCGAACAGGGCCTGGCGCACGGTGGGCAGGGCCGCGATTTTTGATGCCATGTTGCCAACTTCCTCGGCACGGATCAGATGGGTCACGTTTTCATTGGCCAGCAGGATCTCGCCGCCGGCGAAGTGGGCCGGCAGGTGCTCGGCCAGCTTGGCGATGGCGTGCTCGTCGTTCAGCTCGGTGCCGCGCCGCAAGGCCATCAGGGCGGTCAGGCGGTACAGGGCGCCCGAATCGAGGTAGTGGAACTTGAGCCGGTCGGCCACCTTATGGGCGACCGTGCCTTTGCCGGATGCGGTGGGGCCGTCGATGGTGATGACTGGGATAGGGTTTGTTGGCATTTATTTAACCTTGGTATTTTTGTTGACTGGCAAACCGTTATCCTCGCGCACTTGCGCGAGGATAACGTTAAAACAACTCTTCCCGCGCAATCGAAGCGAACGCTTCAAAATAATCCGGGAACGTTTTGGCAACGCATTTCGGATCGAGGATCCTCATCGCATTGCCGCGCTGCGCCTTGCCGTCCAGTGTGGCCAGCGAAAAGCACATCGCCATGCGATGGTCGTCATAAGTCTCGATGGTCGCGGCAGCGATGCTCGCCGGCGGCGTAATCGTGATGTAGTCCGCGCCCTCCTCCACCACCGCGCCAAGCTTGCGCAGCTCGGTCGCCATGGCCGCCAGGCGGTCGGTCTCCTTCACCCTCCAGCTGGCGATATTGCGCAAGGTGCTGGTGCCGTCGGCGTACAAGGCCGCCACGGCGATCGTCATGGCCGCATCGGGAATATGGTTGAAATCGGCGTCGATGGCCTTGAGCACGCCATTCGCGCTGGCCTCGATCCAGTTGTCGCCGCGGGTGATGGTCGCGCCCATCTGCTCGAGCGCCTCGGCAAAGCGCACGTCGCCCTGAATGCTGTCGCGGCCCACGCCCTCAACCCGCACCGGCCCGCCGCCAATCGCGCCGGCCGCAAGGAAGTACGAGGCCGACGAGGCATCGCCCTCGACATGGATCTCGCCCGGGCTCAGGTACTTCTGCCCTGGCTGCACCGTGAACGACTGCCAGCCGTCCTGCTCCACCGTCACGCCGAAACGGCGCATCAGGTTCAGCGTGATTTCAATATATGGCTTGGAAATGAGCTCGCCGACGACGTCGATCGTGACCGGATGCTCGCGCGCCATCAGCGGCGCGGCCATCAAGATCGCGGTCAGGAACTGGCTCGATACATTGCCGCGCACCGACATGCGGTCGGCGTGGATATGCCCGCGCCGGATGCGCAGCGGCGGAAAGCCCTCTTCGCCGGTGTATTCGATCTGCGCGCCAACCGCATTGAGCGCGTCGACCAGGTCGCCAATCGGGCGCTCGTGCATGCGCGATACACCGTGCAGGGTAAAGTCGCCGCCGATGACGGCCAGCGCCGCCGTCAGCGGACGAATGGCGGTGCCGGCATTGCCCATGAAAAGGTCGGCCTCGTGGATCGGCAGCACGCCGCCGGCGCCATGCACGACATGGGCGTGCTCACCCTGCTCGTCCCATTTGATGCCGAGCGAACGCAGCGCGCCCAGCATGACAAGCGTGTCGTCCGACGCCAGCAGGTCGTGGATGGTGGTGGTGCCTTCGGCCAGCGCGGCCAGCAGCAAGGTGCGGTTGGAGATGCTTTTCGAACCCGGCAGGCGCACCACGCCTTCAACGTGCATGACCGGCTTGAGGTCGAGGTGGTGCGGGTAATGCTTTTGCTGCGTCATAGTGAAAACCTTGAATGCTATTCTGCCGTGTCTTGGGGTGGCGGTGCTTCGGCCGCCTCGATCGCTTCGATCCAGCGGCGCCGGGCCTGCTGCGCATTGGCGAAGACCGCCTCAATGGCAACGCCGTCGCCGGCGGCGAGCATGCCGCGCAGTGCCGTCAATTGTGCCAGATATGCGTCCAGCTCGCCGATCAGCGCGCCCTGGTTGGCCAGGCTGATGTCGCGCCACATTTCGGGCGATGAACCGGCAATGCGGGTGAAGTCGCGAAAGCCGCTGGCCGCGTACTGGAACAGCAGATCCGCATGCGGCTTGTTGGCGATGTCGTCGACCAGCGCGTAGGCCAGCAAGTGCGGCAGGTGCGACACCGAGGCGAACACCTGGTCGTGCTCCTGTGGGGTCAGGTGGTGGATGATGGCGCCGCAGGCGGTCCAGGCGGCGGCAACCCGCGCCACGTCGGCCGCCGCGTTCTCGGGCAAGGGCGTGAGCACGGTCTTTTTGCCGTGGTACAGGTCGACGATGGCGGCGTCGGGGCCGTTGGTCTCGCGCCCCGCGATCGGGTGACCGGGAACGAACTGCCCGACCCGGCCACCAAGCGCGGCCCTGGCGGAAGCGGCGACGTCGGTCTTGGTGCTGCCGGCGTCGGTGACGATGGTGTGCGCTTCAAGGAATGGCAGCAGCGAAGCGAGGATGGGCTCGGTCTGGGCCACCGGCGCGGCGATCAGCACCAGGTCGGCGCCTTGCATGGCCGCTTCGATAGTCGCGGCTTCATCGACAATGCCCAGCTCCAGCGCGCGCGCCATGACCTCGGGCGAGCGGCCCACGCCAACAATGTGCTTGACTGCGCCGGCCGAGCGCAAGGCGCGTGCGAACGAGCCTCCGATCAGGCCGACGCCGATGATGACGACCTTGTCGAACACTTAAGCCAGCGCTTTCTTCAGCGCCGTGATGAAGATCGCATTCTCCTGCGGCAGGCCGATCGAGATGCGCAGCCATTGCGGCAGGCCGTAGTTGCCCACCGGGCGCACGATCACGCCTTGCTTGAGCAAAGCCAGGTTGACGCGGGCGCCGGCAGCGTCGTCGTCGCCGACCTTGACCAGCACGAAGTTGCCGAACGAAGGAACAAATTCCAGGCCCAGCTCATTGAATGCTTCTACGAACTGGCTGTAACCGGCGGCGTTGTTCTTGGCGCCCTGTTCCAGGAATGCCTTGTCGTTGAGCGCGGCGATGGCGGCCGCCTGGGCCAGCGAATTGACGTTGAATGGCTGGCGGATGCGGTTCATCAAATCGGTCAGCGCAGGCTGGCCGATCGCAAAACCGACGCGCAGGCCAGCCAGGCCGTAAGCCTTGGAGAAGGTGCGCGACACCAGCAAATTTGGATACTTCGCTACCCATTTGGCCGACTCGAACTGATGCTCCGGCGCGAGGAACTCGTTGTAGGCTTCATCGAGCACGACCACCACGCCGGAGGGCACCTGGTCGAGGAAGGCTTCGATCTGCGCGGCCGGAATAAAGGTGCCGGTCGGGTTGTTCGGGTTGGCGATGAACACCAGGCGCGTGTCGGCGTCGATGGCGGCCAGCATGGCGTCGAGGTCATGCCCGTACTCCTTTGCCGGCACCACGATGGCGCGCGCGCCAACGCCCTGCGTGGCCAGTGCGTACACGGCAAACGAGTACTGCGCATACACCACCGCCTGGCCGCGCTGCACGAACGCGTGGGCGGCGATTTCAAGGATGTCGTTGCTGCCGTTGCCAAGCGTGATCCAGTCGGCCGGTACGTCGTAGCGCTTGGACAGCGCCGCCTTCAGGTCGAAGCCGTTGGCGTCGGGGTAGCGGCCCAGGTCGGCCACGGCCGCGGCCATGGCTTGCTGGCTCGATGCCGGCACGCCGAACGGGTTTTCGTTGGAGGCAAGCTTGACGATGTTCGCTTCGTCGAGGCCGAACTCGCGCGCGACTTCAGCGATGGGTTTGCCGGCCTGGTAGGGGGCGATGGCGCGAACGTAATCTGGACCGAATTGCTGGGACATGGATTCTCTCTTGGTAGCTTATGTAAGGCTGAGCGGGTACGAGCCCAGCACCTTGAAAAATGCGGCGTTGTCTTTCAGTTCCTCGAGCGCTTTGGCCACCGAGGGGTTTTGCACGTGGCCTTCGATATCGACGTAGAAGTAGTACTCCCAGGTGCCGATGCGGGCCGGCCGCGATTCGAAGCGCGTCATCGACACGCCGTTCACCGCCAGCGGCGCGAGCAGGTTGTAGACCGCGCCTGCCTTGTTGGGCACGGCCAGCACCAGCGAAGTCTGGTCGGCGCCGGACGGATTGGTCTGCAGGTGGCCGATGACGGCAAAGCGGGTGCGGTTATGCGGATCGTCCTGGATGTGGCCATTGACCACGCCTAGCTGATACTGTTCGCCGGCCATTTCGCTGGCGATGGCGGCAATGCTGGGGTCCTTGCTGGCCATGACGGCTGCCTCGGCGTTGGAGGCGACGGCGCGCCGTTCCAGCGCCGGGTAATGCTGGTTCAGCCACACCTGGCACTGGGCCAGCGCCTGCGAATGCGCGCACACCACGGTAACGCCGTCCATCGCCCCGGTCTTGCTCATCAGGCTGTGATGGACGGGGATCGAGATTTCGCCGCTGATGACGGTGGTGGTGCCGAGCATCAGGTCGAGCGTGCGGTTAATCGCCCCCTCGGACGAATTTTCGACCGGAACCACGCCGAAGTCGGCGGTGCCCGCTTCGGTGGCGCGGAACACTTCGTCGATTGAAATGCAGGGCAAGCCTTCAACGGCGGTGCCGAACTGCTGGTACACGGCCTGCTCGCTGAAGGTGCCGGACGGCCCGAGGTAGGCAACGGTGACGCGCTTTTCCAGGGCGCGGCAGGCCGACATGATCTCGCGGAAAATGGTCTGCACTTCCCTGCCCTTGAGCGGGCCGGGATTGCGTTCGGCCACGCCGCGCAAGACCTGGGCTTCGCGCTCGGGGCGGAACACGGGGGCGTTGGTCTCGGCCTTGACGTGGCCCACTTCCTGCGCCAGCTCCGCGCGGCGGCTCAGCAGGGCAAGGATCTGGGCGTCGATCGCGTCGATCTGTTCGCGCAATGGTTTTAGTTTATCTGTCATGGTCAGCTGCTATTTTGCGGTGGTCACCACCGGCGGGTGACTTCTTCACCGGCCGGCGAACTCATTCAAATAATCGACCAGGGCTTGCACGCCCTCGATCGGCATCGCGTTGTAGATCGATGCACGCATACCGCCGACGGACTTGTGGCCCTTCAGTTGCAGCAGGCCGCGCGCTTTTGCACCGGCCAGGAATTGCTCGTTCAGTGATTCGTCTTTCAGGAAAAACGGCACGTTCATGCGCGAACGGCAGTCTTTGGCGACCCGGTTCTGGTAAAAATCATCGGCATCGAGGGCGCCGTACAGCAGGGCCGCCTTGGCGATATTACGCTGCTCCATCGCCGCCACGCCACCCTGGCGCTTCAGGTGGGCAAACACCAGGCCGGCGATATAGATGCCGTAGGTTGGCGGCGTGTTGTACATCGAATCGTGCTCGGCGACGACCTTCCAGTCGAAAGCCGAGGGGCAGATCGGCAAGGCGCTGCCGAGCAGGTCGTCGCGCACGATCACCAGCGTCAGGCCCGCCGGACCGATGTTCTTTTGCGCGCCGGCGAAAATGACGCCGTATTTCGACACGTCGATCTGGCGCGACAGGATGTGCGACGACATGTCGGCCACGATCGGCGTGTCGCCCTGGACGGTGGGCACGAAGTTGTACTCGACGCCGTCGATGGTTTCGTTGGTGCAGATGTGCAGGTAGGCCGCGCCGGGCGTGAGCTTCCAGCTTTCCTGCTGCGGCACCGAGGTGAAATCAGAGGCGGCGGCGACGTTGACGTTCGCGTAGCGCTGCGCTTCCTTGATCGACTTGCCAGACCAGGAACCGGTGTGCACGAAGTCGACCGTGGCCGGCTGCGGCTTGCGCCCGACCAGGTTGAGCGGGACGATGGCGTTTTCGCCCAGGCCGCCGCCCTGCAGGAACAGCACCTGGTAGTTGGCGGGGATGGCGAGCAGTTCGCGCAGGTCGCGCACGGCGGCCTGGTAGATCGAGATGAATTCGGGACCGCGGTGGCTCATTTCCATGACCGACATTCCGCTGCCATGCCAGTCGAGCATTTCGGCGGCGGCCTGTTCCAGCACTTCCTTTGGCAGGACGGCAGGGCCGGCGGAGAAATTGTAAATGTGAGTCACGTGGTCGGTCCTATGTTGAGGCATCGGCCTTATTTTCGCATATCTGGCCGGACCTGACGCGGGGCTCCCACTTTCCATTACGATCACAACAAAATGTAGGGCGGAAAAGCGAAAGCGCATTCCTCCATGTTTGCGTTTCGGTGAACGCGTACATGGAGGAATGCGCTTCGCTTTTCCGCCCTACCCTCTTGTAACGTGCCGGATTTTTTATTCCGGCGCGCTTTCGAGGTCGACTTCTTCCAGGTCGGTTTCGACGACCCGCTGCAGGCCCGACAGCTTGGTACCGTCTTCGACTGCAATCAGGGTCACGCCTTGCGTGGCGCGGCCCATTTCGCGGATTTCCGAAACGCGGGTGCGAATGAGCACGCCGCCGGTCGTGATCAGCATGATCTCGTCGCTTGCCACCACCAGGGTCGCGGCAACGACTTTGCCGTTACGCTCGCTGGTCTGGATCGCGATCATGCCCTTGGTGCCGCGACCATGGCGCGTGTACTCGGTGATCGGAGTACGCTTGCCGAAGCCGTTTTCGGTTGCCGTGAGCACCGACTGCTGCTCGTTCTCGGCCACCAGCAGGGCGATCACGTTCTGGCCGTCCTCGAGGTTCATGCCGCGCACGCCGCGCGCCGTACGGCCCATCGGACGCACATCGTTTTCGTCGAAGCGCACTGCCTTGCCCGAATCGGAGAACAGCATCACATCGTGCTCGCCATCGGTCAGCGCCGCGCCGATCAGGAAGTCGCCGTCGTCCAGGTCGACCGCGATGATGCCGGCCTTGCGTGGATTGCTGAAGTCGCGCAGCGGCGTCTTTTTAACGGTGCCAAGGCTGGTCGCCATGAACACGTAATGGTCTTCCGGGAACACGCGGTTATCGCCCGACAGCGGCAGGATGACCGTGATTTTCTCGTTGTCCTGCAGCGGGAACATGTTGACGATCGGCTTGCCGCGCGAATTGCGCGAGCCTTGCGGCACTTCCCATACCTTGAGCCAGTACATGCGGCCGCGGTTCGAGAAGCACAGCATGTAGTCGTGGGTATTGGCGATGAACAGCTGATCGATCCAATCCTCTTCCTTGGTCGCCATGGCCTGCTTGCCGCGACCGCCGCGTTTTTGCGCGCGGTACTCGCCGATCGGCTGCGACTTCATGTAGCCGGTGTGGGACAGGGTCACGACCATGTCCTGCGGCGTGATCAAGTCTTCCGTGCCCATGTCGGTCGGATTCATTTCGATGGTCGAACGGCGTACGTCCTTGTTGCCGGCGCCGTATTCGTTCATGACCAGGGTCATTTCGTCCGTGATGATGACGGTCACGCGTTCCGGCTTGGACAGGATGTCCAGCAGGTCGGCGATCAGGGCCATGATTTCTTTGTATTCGTTGACGATCTTGTCCTGCTCGAGGCCAGTCAGGCGCTGCAGACGCATCTGCAAAATTTCCTGCGCCTGCTCGTCCGACAAGCGGTACATGCCGTCGGCCTGCATGCCGTAATGCTTCGGCAGGTGCTCCGGACGGAATGCCTCGACGCCGCCGATGGTCGTGCCTTCGGCGGTACGCAGCAGCATTTCGCGCACCAGGGACGAATCCCACGAGCGCGACATCAGTTCGGTCTTGGCGACTGGCGGGGTCGGCGCGGCCTTGATGATGGCGATGAAGTCATCGATGTTGGCCAGCGCAACTGCCAGGCCTTCGAGCATGTGGCCACGTTCGCGCGCCTTGCGCAGTTCGAACACGGTACGGCGCGTGACGACTTCGCGGCGGTGCGACAGGAAGCATTGCAGCATCTGCTTGAGGTTCAGCAGCTTCGGCTGGCCGTTCACCAGCGCCACCATGTTCATGCCGAAGGTGTCCTGCAACTGGGTCTGCTTGTACAGATTGTTGAGCACCACTTCCGGCACTTCGCCGCGCTTGAGCTCGATGACCACGCGCATGCCCGACTTGTCGGACTCGTCGCGGATGTCGGAAATGCCTTCAAGCTTTTTGTCGCGCACGTTTTCGGCGATGCGCTCAAGCAGCGACTTCTTGTTGACCTGGTAGGGCAGCTCGTCGACGATGATCGCGATGCGCCCGCCGTCCTTGCCGTATTCCTCGAAGTGGGTCTTGGCGCGCATGACCACGCGGCCGCGGCCGGTGCGGTAACCGTCGCGCACGCCCGAAACGCCGTAGATGATGCCGGCGGTCGGGAAGTCCGGCGCAGGAATGATCTCGATCAGCTCATCGATCGAGCAATCCGGGTTGCGCAGCACATGCAGCGCGCCGTTGATCACTTCGGTGATGTTGTGCGGTGGAATATTGGTGGCCATGCCGACCGCGATACCCGACGAGCCGTTGATCAGCAGGTTGGGAATCCGGGTTGGCAATACGGTAGGCTCTTTTTCCTTGCCGTCGTAGTTCGGCTGGAAGTCGACCGTGTCCTTGTCGATATCGGCCAGGATTTCCCCGGCGATCTTGTCCAGGCGGCACTCGGTATAACGCATCGCCGCGGCGCTGTCGCCGTCGACCGAGCCGAAGTTGCCCTGGCCATCGACCAGCGTGTAACGCAGCGAGAAGTCCTGCGCCATGCGGACCAAGGTGTCGTAGATCGACGCGTCGCCGTGCGGGTGATATTTACCCATGGTTTCGCCGACCACGCGGGCGCACTTGACGTACGGCCGGTTGTACACATAGTTCATTTCATGCATGGCGAACAAGACCCGGCGGTGCACTGGCTTCAAGCCATCGCGCACGTCCGGCAATGCGCGGCCCACGATCACGCTCATGGCGTAATCGAGGTAGCTCTTGCGCATCTCTTCTTCGAGGGAAATTGGGATTGTTTCTTTTGCGAATTGATCCATTGGCGGGTCGACTGATCTCAGGCTGTGGTTATAGTAGCTGTACGCAAATGCTGCATGGTTTGCCTGCCGAGAGGCCGGCGCACTTGATAGTGCGAACGCCGATCTTATCAACAGAAGCGTGGGATTTTAGCATGCGGCGTGGGGCAACAGCTCATTTCCTGAAAAGGGCCACCTCCTCGAATGTGACGAAAGGGAAACCTTGTCAATCGATCCAAGCCATGAGGACACGATGTTGCACGAAAACAACGTGATGCAAGACAATCGCGGACGAATGAATTAGCGCGGTCGTGCTATTTCGCCTCCTGTGGCAAAATGGCCAGTAAGTTAATTGCCTGTTACACAAGCGGTACAAAGGCATTTCCGGGGCAAGCTGTTACCATCTTGTTCACACGCCTAGTTGCGCAGCATTAGCTGCGGATATCCCCCCCGAAAGGAAAGAAACCAATGAAAAAATTCTTCATCTTGCTGGCAGCGACCGCGATTGCAGGCAGCGCACTGGCGCAAAGCTCGCCGCCATTCGCCCCGGTAACGACCGACATCAAGGCCAAGACCCCACACAGCGCCTACGTTCAGGATGCACGCGGCGTGATCGCCCGTGACCCGTACGGCCTGTGCTGGCGCACTGGCTACTGGACCCCGGCCGATGCCGTTCCAGGTTGCGACCTGCCGCTGTGCGTTGAGCCGGCCAAGCTGGAAAACGGCAAGTGCGTCACTCCGCCGGAGCCAGTCGTGGTCCCGCCTGCAGTAACGCCAGTCACGCCACCGCCAGTGGTCACGCCACCGCCGGTTGTACCGTCGTCGGAAAAAGTGAGCTTCTCGGCTGACGCGCTGTTCGACTTCGACAAGGCCATCTTGAAGCCAGAAGGCAAAGCCAAGCTGGACGACCTGAGCTCCAAGCTGCAAGGCATCAACCTGGAAGTCATCATCGCCGTCGGCCATACCGATTCGGTCGGTACCGATGCGTACAACCAGAAGCTGTCGATCCGCCGCGCTGAAGCTGTCAAGGCATACCTGCAGGCCAAAGGCATCGAAGCGAACCGCATCTACACCGAAGGCAAAGGCGAATCGCAGCCAGTCGACAGCAACAAGACCTCGGCCGGCCGCGCCAAGAACCGTCGCGTCGAAATCGAAGTGGTCGGCACCCGCGCCAAATAAGACAAAGCCCGGCTTGCTGGTATCGAAGCCGGATCTTGTTGGAATGCCGTTCAGTCATGCTGAGCGGCATTTTTTTTGCGCCTTGCGTCCGTATCCGGAGGCAAAAAAATGCTCCCCCAGTCGAATTCCGCTATCATTCCGCGTATGAATGCTGACCCTCTAGAAATACAGAAATTTAGTGACCTTGCGCATCGCTGGTGGGATCCCACGTCCGACTCGCGCCCGCTGCACGAGATCAATCCGCTGCGCCTGGAATGGATCAACGCGCGCGCCCCGCTGGCCGGCAAGAAAGTCATCGATATTGGTTGTGGTGGCGGCATCCTGAGCGAGTCGATGGCCAAGAAAGGCGCTGACGTGACGGGGATCGACCTGTCCGACAAGGCGCTCAAGGTAGCCGACCTGCACGGCCTGGAATCGGGCGTCCAGGTACGCTACGAGCTCATTTCCGCCGAAGATATGGCCGCGCGCGAAGCGGGTCAGTTCGATATTGTGACCTGCATGGAAATGCTGGAACACGTGCCGGACCCGGCTGCGATCGTCAAGGCGGCTGCCAGCCTGGTCAAGCCGGGCGGGCATGTCTTCTTTTCCACGCTGAACCGCAATCCGAAGGCGTATTTGTTCGCAGTGGTGGGCGCCGAGTACCTGCTGCGCATGCTGCCCAAAGGCACGCATGACTATGCCAAATTCATCACGCCGGCCGAGCTGTCGCAGTTTGCGCGCGACGCCGGGCTGCAGGTCGATGGCTTGAAGGGCCTGACCTACAATCCGCTGACCAAGATTTACGCGCTGAACCAGGATACCGACGTCAACTATCTGTTGGCCTGCAGCCGTCCGCTCTAAAGAAAAACCCTCTCTTTTTATGACCAGTCCAGCCCTCCCGACGCGCCCGCGTGCCATCCTGTTCGACCTTGACGGCACCCTGGCCGACACCGCACCCGATTTGGCGGCGGCCGTGAACCGGCTGCGTACCGACCGCGGTTTGGCGCCGACGCCGTACGCCGTGCTGCGCCCTACCGCTTCGGCCGGCGCGCGCGGCATGATCGGCGCCGCCTTTGGCCTGGCGCCCGGGGACGATGGCTACGAAGCGTTGCGGCTGGCGTGGTTCGACAACTACCAGGCGGCGATGGCGGTGCACAGCACCCTGTTTGGCGGCGTGCCCGAATTGCTGGCCGGACTGAGCGAGGCCGGTATCGCCTGGGGCATCGTCACCAACAAGCCGGCCCGTTTTACCGACCCGCTGGTGCCGCAGATCGGCCTGGCGCACGCCGGCTGCGTCATTTCCGGCGACACCATGGAGCACGCCAAGCCGCACCCGGCGCCGCTGCTGGAAGGGGCGCGCCGGCTCGGCGTTGCGCCTGAAGAGTGCTGGTATGTGGGGGACGACCTGCGCGATATCGAAGCGGGGCACGCCGCCGGCATGGTCACGGTGGCCTGCGCCTGGGGCTATTGCGGCGATGTGGCACCGGCTGGCTGGGGCGCGGACCACCTGTTCGAGACACCGACCGACCTGCTGGAACTGATACGCACGCTCACGGCCGCACATGCACGGCCAGCGCAACTGGCCTGAGCAGCACTTGCCTGCGTACGCACCGCGTTAGCCGTGGATCCGTCGTCCTCGCGAAGGGGAAACGCATGCGCGAGGACGACGAGCCGACACTTAGCGGTGCTTCAGACGAAAAAAAACCACCCGGTTGAGGGTGGTTAAATCGGTCTGGGAGGAAGACGGAAATCTTAGCCAAGGGTCCAGTTGTAGTCGACCTTGGTCCAGGTCGAATCTGGTTTGCCATCTTTGCTGCCTGGCTTGAACTTGCATGCCTGAATCGCGGTCATGGCTGCCTTGTCCAAATTCTTGAAACCGCTGGTTTTGTCCAGTTTTGATTCGAGGACCCGGCCTTCAGCCGATACCAGGAACTTCATCGACACGGTGCCCTGCTCTTCGTTCATCAATGCGGCCTTTGGATACTCGGCCTTGCAGCTCTTGGCGTCGAACACCGCAGGGATTTCAGCGGCGACAGCAGTGCTGCCAACGGCGGCAAACATCAGGGCGGCGGCGAACGTTTTGAAGGCAGACTTCATGGACGTCATGTTTGGATCTCCTGCGGTAAGTTGGTCGGTGAGGTCGCTTAATCAACGACCAGTAACGATACTATACGGCACTAAATTCTGTACGGCAACAAATTTCGTGCTGTACGGCAATAAATTTGCTGTGCTACAGCAACGTTTGCAAGCCGGAAGTGTGCGCGAATGAGTCTGCAGCCCGGAGAGCATTGCGTTACAATGGAGTTCTGTGGGGGCGACCTGGTTTCGACGTGGGTTGCAAAGCAGCGCAGGGCATACCGAGGGCGGGCTACCTCGTAAATACAACCTGAAAAACTTAACTGCAAACGATAACTCGTACGCACTCGCAGCTTAATTGCTGCTAGCTCTAGAACACCTCGTCCCTGGGGTGGGCCGTCAAAAGCTCTAGAGTCATTTACAGGGACTCGTCTGGAACTGGGTTACTTAGTTCCGGACTAAATAATAGGTAACTCGCCGGTACACAGCGTGCACGTCCGCGTTGTATTGGTTAAATTAAATGGCAGTGCTAAGTATGTAGAACTGTCTGTAGAGTGCTTGCGGACGCGGGTTCGATTCCCGCCGCCTCCACCAGAGCATCCTAAAAAACCGTCCAGTGGACGGTTTTTTTTCGCCAGCGCTAACGGGCGGCGGGAATCGAAGCCGCGTCGCGGGGCGTAGCAGGGATTTCGAGCCGCATGCGGCGAGCCTGCGGAGCGACTTGCGCTTGCAAGCGCAAGGCTCTCCGATTCGTCTGACTAAGGGAAATCGCTGCGCGATTTCTTGCCTTCCGCCTCCACTCTCAGCACCGAGGCGACTCGCCGAAGGCGATTTTTTCCTAAAATCAACTCCCGTGAGGACGGCTTCATCACCATCGAGTCCGCCGGCATCAATCCCGCCGCGATCACAGCGTCACGCGACGCCTTTCGTGCCGCGGTCGGTGGCGGCGCTGTCGCTGGCGCGAACGGCTCCTTCGGGGGCGACCTGACGAGGATGGAATTCTTCGACGAACACAACGCGCTCATTTTTACTCGCAACGTTTTGGCCGGCGGGAATCAGGGCTTGAGCTTCGTGGGTGGAGTTGCCAATGCCGGCGAGCGAATCAGCCGGGTTCGGCTGACGGCGGGCCTGAACACCATCGTGTCGAACGGATGCTGGGCAACCCGTTTGACGACGTAGTGGTCATGGACGATTTTCTGTATGCCGAGCCGCTAGCAGAGCCAGGGCAGAGCGTTCCCGAGCCATCGAGCGTTGCGCTGCTTGCCCTTGGACTGGCCGCTTGCCTCGCGCGGCGTCGTCGTTCCTAATTGCGCTTCAAACTTTTGCCAAAAAAGCCGACCACCGACGTGTTGAAGTCCCGGTGAAAAGCGACCCTGTCAAAGCCAGGGTCGCTTTTACAAATGACAGGGACCATCTCCGCGAGCGCAACGCTGCAAGGCGCCAGAAAGTCGAAATGGCCCGCCTTGTTCGCCACATGATAGTCCGGCACTTCCGGTAGTGCGCCGCGCACGACTTCGGCGTAACGCGGGTGCGGCAAAATCAGGTCGTCCTCCGCGCGCCACAGTTGCACCGGAATTTTGACGTTTTCCAGCCCACCCACCGAGAAAACGAAGCCCAGTGCCGGTGCCGCAACAACCGCAGCCTTGATGCGATGATCCTGTGCAGGACTTGCATCAGGCAGCGCGATCCCTGCCTGCGCGTTCTTGGCGATTAACTGACAAGCGAAATCGTCTGGATACGCCCGGCACATCGGGCCCACTTTGGAGAAATCGGCGAGCCCGCCAATGCTGACCAGGGTGGTAAAGCCGCCCGCAGAAAATCCGAACATGCCGATGCGTGCAGAATCGATCGTGGCACGCCCATCCCAGCTCGACAGCATGTGGTCAATCACGCGGCTTATTTGCCTGGGGCGATCCATGATGAACACAGCGCGGCTCTGATCGGCATAGTTGTCGCCCGTATGGGTGACGGCCGCAACCACATAACCAGCGTCGGCCAGCGCGACGGCAGTATCGTGGTGGCCCAGGAACGAGCCCCCGGTGCCATGCGACATCACCACCAGCGGCAGTGCGCGTCCATCTACCGGCCCATTGAGCGCGACCAACATCGTCGTTGATCCAATGGAAATCGACTTCGGTGATGCCTGGCTTGGGTACCAGATGCCGATCTGCAGCGGCTTGCCGCTGGGGTCGGCGGCAATTCCGCGCTGAAATCCGGCGGCATGCACGCAGGTAGTAGCCAGCGTCATGGCCAGCGCCGACAAGGCGGAAAACATAGTCAATTTCAAGTTGTTCATCGATGCGCTCCAAAGGAAAATAAACCCAAGGAATTTCCGCCTCTATTGGCGCTCCGCCAAGGCAGCAAGAAATTCCGTCCGGCGATCAGCGGTGCAATCAATGCACGCTGGGCTGGACGGAAACACTATAAAGTTGACTGAGTTGACCTGGTCATCGACGCGATCAAGCGCTGCCCGGGCGGCGCCAAATGCCGCCGGGCTTCACCAAAGCGCGAGCCGCCGTCAGTTGCCCGGCAAGCTATCAAGGAAAGCCGGCTTGCATCCCCTCAGTCGCGCTTCTGCATCGGTGATATGCGTTGCGGTCAGATAGGTACTGCCGATGACGAGCACAATGCCGGAAAGCAGGAGACTAAAAACGCTCACGGCGCCCCACGCCTCTTCCACGCCGCTCATTACGGCAAACAAGGAAAGGAGGCCGACAATGAAAAGGCCCAGCGCCGCAAACCTGAATGCGCGCCGGCGGCTACGGTGAGCTTCGCACAGTCCGATCGCAAATTGCGCTTTTTTACTGGCGATGAGCCCCGCGATAATATAAAAAATGATCCCGACCGGAATCAGCAGGTACCAGCCCGGGTGGTGCCATGAATATTTCTTAGGTTTGTCCATCTCCGCAGGCTCATTGCACTTGATGCAGCGATGCGGCAATTCCCCGCCGCGCGGGACGACCAGGATCTTTTTCTCGCGCCAGCAGCTGGAGTGGCCGAGTTGCGACGACAAGGACTGCGGTGGTGCGTAGGGATTATTTGCTTCGTTCTTGCTCGCTTGCGGGGCAAAGGGATCGGACGACTGCTGCTGGTTCACGGGAACTTGCTCCTGATGGGGTATTTACGAGGCTAGATAATAAAGCAATTCCTAATAACGAATGGAAATATTATTCCATTGCACTTTGGAGGCACCTGGCCGTGCAGTACACTACAGGATTACATTTTTCATAAGAACAAGATGAACGACGCTATCCCTGACGACATCCGCGCGGAGATCATGACGCGGCTGGCTACAACCGAACGCGAAGAAGGCGTCCGCATCCTCCTGGCGATTGAATCGGGCAGCCGCGCGTGGGGCTTCCACTCACCCAACAGTGACTACGACGTGCGCTTCATCTACGTACGCCCGGCCGAGTGGTACTTGTCGGTCGACCTGGAAGAACGCCGCGACGTTATCGAATATGAAATCACCGACGAGATCGACCTGAACGGATGGGATGTGCGGAAAGCGCTGCGCCTGTTCTGGAAATCGAACCCCGCCTTTGTCGAATGGATTCAGTCGACCATCATCTACCAGGAAGAAGGCGGGTTCGCGGAAAGCGCGCGCCAGTTATTGGCCGACGTATACTGTGTCGAGCGTGGCATTTACCATTACCGCAGCATGGCCAAGACCAACTACCGCGGCTATCTGCGAGGCGACCAGGTACAGTTGAAAAAATATTTCTATGTCCTGCGGCCCCTGCTCGCGGTGCGATGGCTGGAGCGCTATGGCAAGGCCGCGCCTATCGAATTCGACAAATTACTGCACCTGATCGACGACCAGCCCGCACTGCTTGCCGACATCCGGGAACTCCAGAAGCGCAAGAAGGATGCGCCGGAATTGGGCCTCTCGGACCCGATTGCCAGTATCAACGCCTTCGTCGAACGGGAGTTGGAAAGGCTTGAATCGATTGTGCCGCAACGCGACGGAAAGGCCGAGCGGGTCAACCTGCTGACCGACGTATTCCAATCGACGCTGCGCGAGCAGAATGGGCGATGATACTGGCCCACACATAAAAGGCATTCGATGATCGGCACTCCTTTCCTGCGGCGCTGCCTCGGCATATTGTTGGTCTGTTGCGCCGGCGCGTGCGCAGCACAGACCACCAAGGCCGACAAGGCAAAGGCAATTGAACTCTCGAAGCTTGCAGCGGAAATTACTGCGCTAGACATCGTTCGCAGCGCAGCGCCGTTTGACCGTTTTCCAGCGCGCATGGTGTCACCGGAGATCGAGGCGGTGTGGATCATTATCACGGACTTTAGTTTTACTCGTGAGGAAGCACCTGATGCGGAAGCTGGCGAAGTCAGGTAGAAATAACGCCAACGCCGCCGGCAGGTATCAACTTTTTTCATTGAGGCCAAGGTCGCGGCACGCACCTCTCAAAGACCTCTCTTGATGACAGCCGGCTCGCCTGGAGTCCTATGATGTCCGAATAGAAATACTCAAAGAATGCATGGTGCCCGGCGTAATGGGCATCGAACGAGCGCCGTAACAAAGGCATCAGCCGGGGGCTGCTCATGAGCGGCAATATATAGTAATGTCCAAAAAACAGATACCCCCTTTCCAAACCGAGAATCTCTGTCATGATTTCTTCAATGCGAAGAGGCGCCTGTGCGCGATGCTTTTCCAGTCGATCGAGGACCGCCATGGGCCCTTCCGGATCTGCCAACGGCGCTTTCAATTCGACACTGGCCGCCTCAAGAGTCCCGCTACCATCGAACTCGCTCAGTTCCACCTGACGACCGGGCGACACATGGCGGCAAACAGCGGGGCGAGGCCAAGGCAGCTCGTAGTCGTCAAACAAAAGAACAGGCAGTGCTTCTTGAATGAGCTTGAAGGCCTCGCTCCTGGCGCTAGCCGAGGGAAATTCGACACCGTGGATTTTTCCGTCGCCCCATAAATCCATGTAATGAAGTGAGGCGCGCGCGAGAGGAATTGATTTCAGGTCGCATCCAAAATTTGAAATCGTCAATTTCACTACCGGGAAAACAATGCTCGGATTAATGCAGCGCCCTTCGCGAATGTCGAATTGCGTCATCGGCACTGTGGCGACTTGCGTCACGGACTCCACGCAAAACGGTTCACATAGCCCTTCCTGTTTCAGGCAGTAGATCGGCCCTTCAAATGGCTCATCCACACCACTGGCACCGCCAATTTTGAAGACTTCGACGTTTCTCTCAGAATCAACCGCCTTATGGACAAATCCGGTGCAAGAACGTTCTTCGACGAACCCTGTCACGTACCCGTATGTGCTGATGAACACCGCGCCCCCTGATGATGTGCCCGCCTCGCCGGTGGCGGCATTGGCCCCGCCGCCACAAAAATTTGCGCCGGTACTTGCTTCCCTTTAAGATAACCTGCGGTTTCAAATTCCGCAACGTTCACAGGCCTACATGAAAAATACTTACCCAAGCATCGTTGCAGTGCACGCTTGGGCGACCGGCCTGACGCATGCGGCACAATCAGAATCCGATACACACCACGCTCCACTACCTGATCTTCTGTATCATATTTCTTGCGCCGAATTTAGCGCCGACAGCGCCCTAGCAAGAAGTGCCGGGCATCGGTAAAAAATGACCATCCGGACCCAAATTTTTGCCATTGGATTGACCGCCGCCTTCGGCGCCCACGCCGGAACGCTGTATCGCTGCGTCGAAAAAAATGGGAAAGTCACCTACAGCGATTTGAGCTGCAAGGCCAACGGCAAGGCCGGCGCCGAGAAAGCGATCGCGTTCCCAGAGGCCCCTCCTCCCAGTGCCGTGCCGCCGCCGAAGCCGTTGGCCAAGCCAATCGCTGCAACGCCTGCGGCCAAGCTTCGCGGTTCCATCAAGCTGTTTTACGACCCGTTCAAAGCGCCGCGTGAGCATCCCACCGGCCAGATGGAATCGCTGATCAGCCGGGCCGCTGCGGCGTGGTCGGCCGGCTGCGCGGTCGATCTTCAGTATTCCGGCATCGCGCCCTATGTCGCCCCCGGCAACGCCGAGCGGGTGAGCATTCGCTGGTCGCCCGAGCTCAGATTGACGCCCCATCCCGCAAACGGGGCGCCAGGCATGGGTGGCACGGGCAGCATGGAGAGCGGCGTCGCACTTCACCCGCGCCTTGGGGACAACGCACTGCTGCATGTGCTGGTCCATGAAATCGGCCACGTCCTCGGCGTGTCGCATATCCATGAGGACAACACGTCCGTCATGAGCTACCTGCCTCACAAGGACTTGATCGACAATGTGAACCCATCCGCCGCCGACTATTTGGCCTGCAACCGCGCAATGAAAAAGCGCTTCGGCATCGTCATCGATCTGCCCGAGGACACCCAGACAAGAAAGATAAGCGATGCGGAAGCGCTGGAATACCTGCGCCGCAACAAATAAGCGGACTATTTCGGCAGCTGTTTCCAGTGCCGCATCAGCGTGCGCAATGCCTCGGGCTTGTTCAAGGGCGCGAAGCCGCCCGCCTGGTCCTTGGTATTGAGTCCGTGGCACGACACGCAAGTGCGAATCTCGCCCGGCTGGAACGTGAGCCAGTTACGCTCGCGCACGACGGCCTTGCCGGCCGTGTCGGTCAGCTGCCATGTCATCGCGCGGCGCGCCGGCACGAAGGCCGCGCTTGAACCATCGAGCCCCAGTTTCACGCTGCCTGCCGGTGCGCCGGGATTGGCGGGATTCTTGACCTTCGGATCGTGCATCGCCTGCGCCAGCGGACGGCGGCCGGCGCGCGGGGAAGCGGCGCCGCCGTAGCCGCGGATCTGGTCGGCCTGGAACATCTGCAGGTGGCTCACGTCGTAGACCTTGCCCGCGTCGCCCGTCTTGCTCACGCCGCCCGGCACGCGCAGATTGAACGGCTGCTGGCGTTCGCCGCGGTCGCGGCTGGTGTTGTCGCGCGTGACGATCAGGGCCAGGTCGTTCGCCACCAGCCAGGCGCGCAGCTGCGCTTCATCGACGCTCTCTTCGAGCAGCACGGCGCGTTCCGGCGCTTCCAGCGCGTCGCTGCGGCGCGGCGGCCTGGCGCGCGGCGCCACTTCCACGGGGTCCAGCTCCCACAGCGTGCCGTCGAAATCGACGCGCGTATCCGGATCCCAGTACCACAGGGCCTTGCGGGTGCCTGGCGTGAGGGCCGCGTCGGCCACGAAATTGGCGCCGGCCGCCTTGAGCGACTTGATGCGGAACTGGTAGCGGTAGCGCGGCGCGGCACGCGTGCCTTCGTTGGTGTCGAGCCGCGATTCGGCCGTGTGCACCGCCACCAGGGTACCGTCGGACATCGGCAGCGGGTTGCGGTACATGCCGCTGTGATTGGCCGCTGGCGTGGCGCCGTCGGCGGTATAGCTGGCAGTATCGGGATGGGTCACGGGCGTGAGCACCATCGTCTCGCCATTGAGCGCCGGGCTGCCGGTAAAGCGCACGATCTGGTTGGCGCCGGCGGTGCCGAATTCGCGCACATTGCTGCCGTAGTAGGTGCCGGGATGGAGCGGATCTTCGCGCATGTGGAACAGGCCGCCGTCCGAATGCAGGAAGGCGCGGTTGGCGAAGACCGATTCGCGACTGAAGTCGGAGAGGCTCGTGTCGTTCTTGAACGCGCGCGGGATGTAGGACGGGCCGAATTCATGGCGGCCGACGTGGTTCAGGGTTTCCTCGGAAGTGCCGTCTTCATTCAACTGCCACGGCATGAAATGGTTGAAGGTATGGCCGTTGGCCTGGTTGGCCACGTTGTCCGGATGGGTTTCGCTGCGCGGTTCCGGGAACACCTCGTTGGCCAACGCCATGCGCGCCGCGCCGGCCGTTTCATCGGCGTAGGTAAAACTGCCGTTGGGCGGACTGCCTGGATTGGCGCGGTCGGCGTCGGCCTGCTGGTCTTGTTGCAGGTGGTCCCAGCGCGTGAAGATGACGCGCCCGAAGCTGTCTACCGACGGGCTGAAGGCACCGCTGACGGTGTGATTCAAAAGGCGCAGGTCGCCGCTGGCCGGGTCCAGGCTCCAGATGCCGCTGATGATGGGCGAGCTTTCGTATTCGTCGAGCTGCGGGTACAGGTGTGCTTCGCCCCCGCGCGGACGGTCCGAGGTGAACAGCACCTTGTCGTCGCTCGCATAGAACGGCGACACGTTGTTGTACGCCGGCTGGCGCGCCACCTTGACGATGCTGGCCGTGGCTCCTTTTGCGAGGCCGCTCACTTCATAGATCTGCCACTGGAACTGGCGCACTTCATACTGGCTCGCGGGCGAGCCGACCACCATGCTGAACAGCGCCTTGGCGCCGCTCCAGTGCACCGCCGGTTCGCGCACCGCGATGGACGCGGCACCCTGGAAGCCGCTCGAGCCGAAGCCCGCTTCCTGGGTCAGGTTGCGCACGCTGCCGTCGGGATAGCGGATCATCAGGTCGCCGCCGCGCGGCGCCGCCTGCGGCGAGGCGAGGTGGTTGCCGAACGTGGTGGTGCGGCTGGCGAATCCCGACACCGGGACCTGGGTCACGTACAGGATCGGAAAGCTGCTCGCCGTGACCGGCGGGGCCACGATGACGGTGGTGCTGGCGGTCTTGGTGCCCCCGGCGTTGGTGGCGGTGAGCGTGTAGGTGATGCCGGCCGGCGCACTGGCCAGGCGGCTGCTGGTACCGGTGACGTCGCCGATGCCCTGGTCGATGCTGACCGAGGTGGCGCCGGTCACGCTCCAGGTCAGCGAAAAGTTCTGGCCGGCGTTGACCATGATCGGGTCGGACCCGAAACTGCCGATGACCGGCGCGGCCGGTGTCGGCGTTGGTGTTGGCGTTGGGGTCGGCGTGGGTGTCGGGGTTGGCGTGCTGCCGCCCCCTCCTCCTCCGCAGGCGACCAGCACCGACAGCATCAGGATCGAAAGTAAATGGCGAACAGGACGGACCATGCATGACTCCAAAGAATGAGAGCCAGCGGGTCTGGGAAAATCGTATTTACGTGGCTCAGCGGTATGGTACTGGAATATTTTCCAAATGCAATACCGCCGCGTCAAACTGTTTATTCAAGCAAATGAAAGTTCGCCCGGTAAAGCACGCCATTTTTGCCACGTTTATTAGCATCGAGATCAGGCGTGCCCGGACCAGGCACGCCGACCTCCTTGTATCCGGGGCGTCAGCTGCCCGTGGGCTGGGTTGGATGCTCCGAGGCCATTTTTGCCGCGGTATAAATGGAATACAGCGCCGCCAGGCCGACCAGCACGTAGATAACGCGCGAGAACGGCGACTGGGTGCCGAACAGCGCGGCCACGACGTCATAGTTGATCAGTCCCACCAGGCCCCAGTTCACACCGCCAATGATCATCAGGACCATGGCGATCCAGTCGAGTGCATTCATTTTGGCCTTGTGCAGACTGCCAGGCCCCGTCCGACGATCAGAAAGATGCCTGCGTTCATTTGCAGGTGCGTTTATCGTTGCCATCAGTACCTCCATTGTTTGTGCTTGGGCTGTAAAGCGCCGCCGGCGGCAGCGCGCCATCCCGCAAAAAAATCGGGTGCATACCTACGACAGCAAAAACGCGTCCAAGTTTGCTGGCGCCGCCAATCAGGATGAGGACCGCGGTCGGCAAGAAGTCGCGTAAATACACGGCGCATTGATGCAAACCTGACCTGCTCGCCATTGGACGTGGCAAGGGCAATTCACAGCGCATCGCTTGTGCTTCCTCAACAGTCGGAGCGGGAGCCGTTGCATAGTCAAGATACCAAGGTGAGGAGATTTCCTATGTCGTTCCGACACAGCAGCCGCCTGGCGCCCGGTTCAGGCGCCGGCCCCGGAACGGGGGTCGAACGCCATGTCGCGCGCCATGGTCCGGTACAGTTCGCGCGCCCGGTCGCTGGTGGCCGGCGGCAGCACCACTTCCAGCACCAGGAACAAGTCGCCCGGCGGATGGGTCGGAATGCCGCGCCCCTTCAGGCGCAGCTTGCGCCCGGTTTGCGATCCGGGCGGCACGCTGACCTGCACCCGCCCGGACGGCGTGGGCACGTCGATGCGTGCGCCCAGCGCCGCCTCCCAGGGCGCCACGGCCAGCGCTTCGAACACATTGCTGCCCTCGACCCGGTAGCGCGGATCGGGGTGGTACTGGATTTCAAGGTACAGGTCGCCAGGTTGGGCCGAACCGCTGCCCGGCTGGCCTTGCCCGACCAGGCGCAGCTGCTGTCCGGGCAGCACGCCTTTCGGGATATGCACATCGATCGCTCGTTCTTGCGATGTTGCACGGCCCCGCGCGCCGGCCTGCGGCACACGCAGGCTGACCGTGCGGGTGGCGCCATGATAGGCGTCGTGCAGGTCGATCACCATGTGCGCGTGGATGTCCTGCCCCCGCCCGGAAAACGAGCCGCCGGCAGGTCCGCGCCGGCCCACATGCGAAAACAGGTCGGCAAAAAAATCGTCGGGCGCGGCGCCGCCGACATCGTAGCGCGCGCCCCAGTCGGGCGGCGGCTGGAATGGCTGGCCCGCGCGCGCATCGTTGCCCAGCGCGTCGTAGGCGGCGCGCTTGTCGGCGTCGCCCAGGACCTCGTACGCCTCGTTGATTTCCTTGGTTTTCGCGTTGGCATCCTTGGCCTTGCTCACGTCAGGATGGTGCTTGCGCACCAGCTTGCGGTAAGCCTTCTTGATGTCTTCGGCCGAGGCATTCCTGGCGACGCCAAGCGTCTGGTAGTAGTCCTTGTATTCCACGGGCGGGGCTCCGGAACCGGTTTTCATCATCGTACTGTGTGGTCAAAGGCGGGAGCGCACGCTTCCGGGGCGCATCTTGTGAAGGGAGATTTGCCATGAACAAATGGATGAAGGGCACCATCATTGCCCTGGCAGTGCTGGCCGCGCTCGGCGCGACGGCGGTGGCCGTCGGCAAGGTGGTGGGGGAACACAAACAGCAGCGCGTCATCAAAGTCGCCGTGGCGCCGCTGGCGGCAGGCAATCCCGGCTCGCTGGAACAAGGGCGTTACCTGTTTTCCACGCGCGGCTGTGCAGATTGCCATGGCGCCAACGGCGCCGGCAAGGAAGTACTCCGCAGCGGCGCCATGCTGGTCATCTCGCCGAATATTTCACCTGGCCCGAACAGCGCCGTGAAGAACTACCGGACCGAAGACTGGGTGCGCACCCTGCGCCACGGCGTCAAGCCCGACGGCACGCCCATCATGATCATGCCGAGCGAAGACTACAACCGTCTGACCGACGACGACGTCGCCGCCATCATCGCGTACGCAAGGCAATTGCCGCCGGTGGCGGGCCAGGCCCGCGTGGTCCAGCTGCCAGTGGCAGTCAAGGTGCTGTACGCGCTGGGGGTGGTCAAGGATGCGTCGGAGATGATCGACCACACGCTCGCACCGGAGGCGCCGGTCAAGGCTGAAGTGAGTGTCGCGCACGGCGCTTATGTGGCCAAGAGCTGCGTGGGCTGCCACGGCGCGACGCTCAGTGGCGGCAAGATCCCCGGCGCGCCGCCCGAGTGGCCGGCGCCGGCCAACCTGACGCCGGGCGAAGGCAGCGTGATGCCGCGCTATCGGACCCCCGAGTCCTTCATGGCCATGCTGCGTTCAGGAAAACGGCCAGACGGCGCGCCGATCAGCACGGTCATGCCGTTCGGCTCGCTGAGCCAGATGAACGACACCGACCTGCGCGCCCTGCACCGCTACCTGCACACGCTGCCCCCGCGCGCGGCGGGGGGGCGCTGAGGTATTTAGCGAACCCGGCGCATCGACGAGATCTGGTTGTTCAAACCGCCAAGGCGGTCGTAACGACCAGGACCGAAGACCACGCACTGGCCGCGGAAATCGGCATGTTCGCAGAACTCCCACTGGCCGCTGTAGACAATCAGCGAGCCGGCACGGTCGTTGAAATTGGTCTGGTCCAGGTTGCGCACTTCATTGCTCACCTGCACCCGCTCGCCGCCGAAGCCGCCGGTGGAAAACAATTCGACGCCATCGCCGCGCGGCATGTCGTCGCGCCCGCCGCCGCCATGCCGTACCTGGCGCACCGAGCTGATCGCATTGCGGAAGGTCCGGTCAAGGAAACGGTACTCGCCTGGCTCGAACACGCGGCACTGGCCGCCGAAGTTGGCGTGCACGCACACTTCCCAGCTGCCGCCCTCGATCACCATCGACTGCGCACGGTCGTTAAAGCCCAGTTGCTGCAGATTGCCCGTATCGCCGCGCACGGCGATTGAGCGGCCACGCATGCCGGGGTTATCGAACATCATCATGCTGGCATCGCGGTCACGGCGGTGCCCGTGGCCTTCGCCACGACCGTCGCCGCGACCGTCGCCGCGACCGTCGCCACGACCGTCGCCGCGCCCATCGTCACGATCATCATCGCGGCCACGCCCGCCGCCGATTTCACGCACCGACGAGATGGCGTTCGTCATGCGCTCCAGGCTGCGGTATTCGCCCGGCTCGAACACCCGGCACTCGTTGCGGAAATCGGCGTCGACGCACACTTCCCAACGCCCCGAGCGGATGACCATGCTACCGGCGCGGTCATTGAAGCCGAGCGCATTCAGGTCGCGTATTTCGGAGCGCACGGTGACGTCGCGCCCCTGCATGCCCGCGCCCGAGAACAGCGTCAGTTCGCCGGCGCTGGCGCTGGCCTGCGCGAGCCAGGCTGCGGAGAGGATTACTGCAAGTTTGATGTGACGGTTCAGCATGATAGGGATCCTTCATCGTTGAATTTGAATTAGGATGATCATAACGCCTGGGGCGGCCATTTCGCGTATATTGATGTTGTAACAAATTCCTACAAGGCAAGGCGCCACGCACGACGGCAATAGTCAGTAAAATCGTTGTTTCGTCTTATTTTCGCCCTATGCCCGTCGCCCCCGCCCTGCCCGCCTATACCGTCCGCACCGAAATGAGCGCCTTGTGGCGCCTGTCCTGGCCCATGCTGGTAGGCCAGCTGGCCACCGTCGGCATGGGCGTGGCCGACGTCGCCATGACCGGCCATGTCAGCGCGGCCGAACTGGCGGCGGTGTCGCTGGGCGCCTCGGTGTGGTCGATCATCCTGGTCACCGTGATGGGCGTGATGATGGCCATTAATACCGTGGTCGCCCACGACACCGGGGCCGCCGAATTCGACCGTATCCCGCACGTGGTGCGCCAGGCCCTGTGGAAAGGGCTGTTCGTGGGTCTGGTGGCCTGCCTGGCCACCAACCTGGCCACGCTGGTGTTCGACCATATCGGGCTCGAGCCGCAGGTCAACGCGAACGCGTCGATGTTCGTGCACGTGATCAGCCTTGGCATGCCGGCCTTTGCCTGCTACCGCGCGCTGTACGGCTACACCACCAGCATCAACCAGACCAAGCCGGTGATGGTGATCGCCGTCCTCGGGCTGCTGTTCAACGTGTTCGTCAACTGGCTGCTGATCTACGGGAACTGGGGCATGCCGAAGCTGGGCGGGGTTGGCTGCGCGGTGGCCACGGCCATTGGCATGTGGCTGATGCTGGGCGCCATGCTGGCCTGGATCGGCTACGCGCCGGCGTACCGCCAGACCTACCCGTTCACCCACTGGGAGTGGCCCAACTGGCCCGAGATCGGCAGCATGCTGCGCCTTGGGCTGCCGATCGGGATTACGTATTTTGCGGAGGTGAGCGCCTTCGGCGCGGTCAGCCTGCTGGTGGCGCGCTTTGGCGTGGTGCAGGTGTCGGCGCACCAGATCGCGCTCAATTTCGCCTCGCTGGTGTTCATGGTGCCGCTCAGTTTCGGAGTCGGCCTGATCACCCGCGTGGGACAGGCTCTGGGCGAAGGCAAGCCGCAGCGCGCGCGCTTTGCGGCCTGGGTCGGGGTCGCGATGTCGCTCGCGTTCGCGGCGGCGTCGGCGCTGTTCATCCTGCTGTTTCGCTGGGAGATCGCGCGGGCGTACACGTCCGATGTGCAGGTGCAGGCGCTGTGCGCGCACCTGCTGCTGTTCGCGGCCCTGTTCCAGCTGTCGGACGCGACCCAGGTCGCCACATCGAGCGCGATTCGCGGCTACAAAGTCACGCGCCAGCCGATGCAGATCCAGGTGCTCGCGTTCTGGGGTGTCGCGCTGCCGGTCGGCTGCATCCTGGGACTGGCGCCGGCCTGGTTCCCATGGTCGCCGGCGGCGCCGATGCAAGCCACCGGCTTTTGGATCGGTCTGGTGCTGGGGCTCGCGATCGCATCGGTACTGCTGACGTGGGCGCTGCATCGGCTGTCCGCGCGGCGGGCCGGGGGCTGAGTGTAATTACAGCGCTTTTGGTCCGACTCTGGTATCGTCTTGCGGTTCACCCAGATCAACTTCCACATCGAGACCATCCATGCGCTTTCTGCTTTGCCTTCTAGCCGCACTGTCAACCGCTCCCGCATCGGCCGAGCGCCTGACACTGGACCGTATCCACGCCGACCCGGCGCTGGCGGGACCGGCCGTGCGCGAACTGCGCGTCTCGCCCGACGGCGCGCGCGTGACCTTCCTGCGAGGACGCGAAGACAACCAGTTCCAGCTCGACCTGTGGGAATACAATATGCAGGACAAGACGACGCGCCGCCTGGTCGACTCCAAGCTGCTGGTCCCTAACGAAAGCCTGTCGCCCGAAGAGCAGGCGCGCCGCGAACGCGCGCGCACCGCCAGCTTCACCGGCATTCTCAGTTACAGCTGGTCGCCCGACGGCAAGCAGCTCCTGGTGCCGATCGGCGGCGACCTGTACCTGGTCGACGTGGCCAAGCCTGAAGCGGCGCGCAAGGTCGCCAGCGGCAACGTCGCGGACCCGAAAATTTCCCCGAAGGGCCGCTACCTTTCCTTCGTGCGCAAGCAGAACCTGGTCGTGATCGACCTGGCCAGCGGCGTCGAAAAGCAGCTCACCACCGATGGCGGCGGTAACATCTTCAACGGCGAAGCCGAATTCGTGGCGCAGGAAGAAATGGGCCAGCGTACCGGCTACTACTGGGCTCCCGACGAATCGGCCATCGCCTACAAGCAGTTCGACGAGTCGCCGGTGCCCGTGGTGAAGCGCTTCGAAATTTTTGCCGACCGCACCACCGTGGTCGAACAGCGCTATCCGGCAGCGGGCGACCCGAACGTCATCGCGCGCCTGTTCATTGTCTCGCCAACGACCGGCGTGCAGCGCAAGGTGGAACTGGGCGCGAACCAGGATGTCTACCTGGTACGTGCCGACTGGAGCGCCAACAGCCGCCAGCTGATGTACCAGCTGCAGACGCGCGACCAGAAGCGCCTCGACCTGATCGCCGTCGACGCGGCCACGCTGGCGCAGCGCACCGTGCTGACCGAAACCTCGCCGACCTGGGTCAACATCCATGACGACCTGCGCTTCCTGAAAGGACGCGACGCCTTCATCTGGTCGTCCGAGCGCAGCGGGCGCAACCACCTGTACCTGTACGACCTCGATGGCAAGCTGCTGCATCCGATTTCCCAGGGCGAGTGGGGCATCGACAATGTGCTCGCGGTCGACGAAAAGACCAATCGCGTGTTCGTCTCATCGAACCGCGACGCCGTGATCGACAAGCAGGCTTACTGGCTGGCGCTGGACGGCAGCAGCGCCGACCAGCCGGTACGCATCACCAAGGCCGACGGCTGGCATGAATCGGCCTTCTCGCGCAACGGCCAAGTGTTCGTCGATACCTTCTCCGACCCGTCTACCCCGCCGAACATCGCGATCCGCACGCCAGACGGCGCGATGGTCGAGTGGCTCCAGAA
Source organism: Pseudomonadota bacterium (assembly GCA_040388275.1). Taxonomy (GTDB): domain Bacteria; phylum Pseudomonadota; class Gammaproteobacteria; order Burkholderiales; family Burkholderiaceae_D; genus Telluria_A. The sequence continues at coordinate 45,614 of JAZKCA010000005.1, read as the reverse complement.
AAATGAACTGAACGCGGCGCACCCGTACAGCAAATACCTGCCGAACCACCTGAAGACCGAATACGGCACGCTCAAGGCGAACGATGGCCAGACCCTGCACTACTCGATCGTCAAGCCGGCCGGCTTCAAGGCCTCGAAGCGCTATCCGGTATTCCTGTCGACCTACGGCGGCCCGCATTCGCAGCACGTGGCGCGCAAGTGGGGCAATGACTTCGACCAGTTCATGGCGCAGCAGGGCTACGTCGTGTTCCGGCTCGACAACCGCGGCTCCTGGCGGCGCGAGCGCAAGTTCACCGATGCCATCTACAACAATATGGGCAAGCACGAAGTCGAAGACCAGCTGACCGGCATCGACTGGCTGGGCAAGCAATCCTTCGTGGACGGCAAGCGGATCGGCGTGTTCGGCTGGAGTTACGGCGGCTACATGACGCTGCGCCTGCTGGCGGCAGGTTCCGGAAAAATCGCGGCCGGCGTCTCGGTGGCTCCCGTGACCGACTGGGCCCTGTACGACACCCATTACACCGAGCGCTACATGGGTGGCACGCCGAAGGGCGACGCACAGGCCTACACGAGCGGCGGCGTGTTTGCGCACCTGGACGGACTCAAGTCGCCGCTGCTGCTGGTGCACGGCATGGCCGACGACAACGTCCTGTTTACCAACACCACGCGCCTGATCGACGACCTGGTCAACCGCGGCATCCGCTTCGACCTGATGACCTACCCGGGCGCCAAGCACGGCATCTCTTCACGCGCCGGCAAGCGCCACGTGTACGGCCTGATCGAGGCCTACTTCAACAAGCAGATCGGCGACGGCCGCAAATAGCAAAAAAGCCGCGCAGTGCGCGGCTTTTTCATTTGCGACAACCGAATTAATTGGTCGCGTCTTTGACGGCTTCTTTCAAGTCGCCGAGTTTTTCCTGGGTCTTGCCTTCAACCTGGTTCTTCAGGCCTTTGAGCTGCTGTGATTCATTGCCGACGATCTCGGCTGCTTTTTCTTGAATCTGGCCGCCGATGTCTTTCAGTTTGCCGTTGACTTGGTCTTTGTTCATGTTGAGCTCCTTGTATTGCAGGGCCGGATGGCCATGTCTTGAAGCCAGAATACCGCCCTGCGACATTGCGGTCTGTTCGGACGCGCACAGACTCATCAATTAGCAAAACGCCCCGGCTGGCGGGGCGTTTTGTTTAAGTCAGGCAAGATCAGCGGTTACCGCGGTCCTTGACGATTTCCTTGGCGTCACCCAAGGCTTCCTGGGCCTTGCCTTCAACCTGCTTGGACAATCCCTTGGCTTGCTGTTCGCTGCTGCCGACCACCTTGCCTACTTCTTCCTGGATTTTGCCGCCGATATCTTTCGCCTTGCCTTTTACCTGGTCCTTGTTCATGTCGAGTACCTCTCAAAAGTGGGATGAATCGTCGAGCCGCACATGGGTGCGACAGGATTCCAGCATAGTCCTTCCTTCGAGCTACTTCTGTACGGTAATTAACGGAAAGGCTTACGCCACACGCTGGCCAGCCACGGCTGCTGGTCGCGAGGCAAATTTGGTGGCCGGTAGAAATGATGCAGTGGAACAAATCCCGCTTCCGTCATGAAATTTTCCCACGTTTCGTAGTTGTAATAGCTGCCATAACGCGGCCCGTTCCAGCCCTCTTCATTCGTGCCGCGCGGGTTGGAGCTGAACAGGATGCCGCCGGGCTTGAGTGCCGCATGCAAGTCGTCCAGCACCTTCGGCAATGTCCTGCTTGGAACATGGAACAGGACGGCATTGGCAAACACGCCATCGAACATGGCGGGCGGCAAGTCGAGGTGGACAAGGTCCTGCTGCCACACCTCGCAACCGCTGAAGGCGCGCGCCATCTCGACGAACTGGGCCGAGCCGTCCAGGCCGATGGCGCGGTGGCCCATGGCGCTGAAGGTTTTCAAGTCGCGGCCCGGGCCGCAGCCAACATCGAGGATGGTAAACGGCGGCTGCGCGCTGATCACGCCGAGCAGCGCGCCGATATTCTGGCTGACATCGTGGTCGATCGTCCCGTGAAAAAACTGCTGGGCATGGCGATCGTAGTACTCCAGTGTCAGCCGCGTGATCTCATCCACGTCCTGGGTCATGTCAGTGAAGCTACCATACGCGCACGCGTTCGGCGGGCGCCAGGTACAGCGTCTGCCCCGGCTGCACATTGAAGGCCTTGTACCAGGGATCGAGGTTGCGCACGATCGCGGTGCGGTACTGGGCCGGCGCGTGGCCGTCGGTCAGCACGCGCTGGCGCATGGTCTGCTCGCGCAGCTTGGTGCGCCATGCGTTGGCGTAGCCGATGAAGAACTGCTGGTCGGCGTCGGCCGCCACGCTCTTGCCCGCCAGCGAAGCGCGGTACGCATCGTAGGACGCAGCCACGCCGGCCAGGTCGGCCAGGTTTTCGCTCAGCGTCAGGCGGCCGTTGACGGCAAGGTCGGGGAACGGCTTGTAGGTATTGAACTGGGCGACCAGCTTGTCGGCCGCATGCGTGAAGTGCGCCAGGTCGTCCTTGGCCCACCAGTCGCGCAAGCGTCCCTGGGCGTCGAACTGGGCGCCCTGGTCGTCGAAGCTGTGGCTGATCTCGTGGCCGATCACCGATCCGATGGCGCCGTAGTTCACCGCGTCCGACGCGGCCGGATCGAAGAACGGCGGCTGCAGGATCGCGGCCGGGAAGTTCATCGCATTTTGCAGCGGCAGGTTGAGCGCGTTGACCAGCTGCGGCGGCATGGCCCAGGCGGTGCGGTCGACCTTTTGCTTGAGCTTGGCGACCTGCTGCGCGTAATTCAATTCCTCGGCCCGCAAGGTGTTGCCGAAAGCGTCGGAAGGCGACACCTTCAGGCCGGCGAAGGACTTCCAGTGGTCAGGGTAGCCCACGCCCACATACATGGTCTTGAGCTTTTCCTGGGCCTGGGCGCGGGTGGCAGGCGCCATCCAGTCAAGCTGGTCGATGCGCTTGCTGAATGCGGCGATGATGTTGGCGACCATCTGCTTGAGGCGCGTCTTGTCCCTGGCCGGGAAATAGCGCTCGACATACAGGCGACCGACCGCGTCGTCCATGCCGGCATTGGTCGCGGCCAGCGCGCGCTTCCAGCGCAAGGACTGCTGCGGCGTGCCCGACAAGGCGGTGCTGTGAAAGGCGAAGCGCTGGTCGGCGAAGGCCTTCGGCAGGCTCGCCGCGTGCTGGTTGATCTGGTGGAAGGCGAGGAAGTCCTTCCAGGTGGCGAGGTCGGTAGCGGCCACCAGCGCCGCCGCTCCCGTGACGGCGCTCGGGTGCCAGACGATGAACTGGCCCGCGTCCTGCAGGCGCGCGGCCTTGAAGAAGGCCGGCCAGTCCATGCCTGGCGCCTTGGCTGCAAAATCCCTGGCGCTCCACGGATTGTTCGCCTTGAGCACGTCGGCCGAATCCTCGCGCGAGGCATGCGACTGCGCGATCTTGGATTCCAGCTCGAGCACTTTGGCAGCGCGCGCATCGGCGTCGGCAAAGCCGGCCAGCGTCAGCATGGCGCCGATATGGGCGCGGTACTTGGTGCGCAGCTCGGCCATGCGCGGGCTGTCGGTCAGGTAGTAGGCGCGGTCGGGCATGCCCAGGCCGCCCTGCAGCAGGTAGGGGGTGTTGCGCTCGGGGCTGGACAGTCCCTGCGCGACCCACAGGCCGAACAGGTTTTCGGTGGCGAAGTTGGTGGCGTTGAGCGGATCGACGTCAGCCCGGACCGAGGCGCCCAGCGCGCTGGCAAGAGCCGCCTTGTCCTTGATGGCATCGATCTTTGCCAGCAGCGGCTTGAGCGGCGCCGTGCCCTTCTTTTCGATCGTGGCCTCGTCCATGAAGGCCGTGTAGAAGTCGGCGACCTTGCGCGCCTCGCCCCTGGTGCGTTTATCGGCGGCGAGCGCGTCGATCAGTTTGACGATGCGCGCATTGGTGTCTTCGGCGATCGAGGCGAACGCGCCCCAGCTGCTGCGGTCGGCCGGGATCTCGGTCCTGGCGAGCCAATCGCCGTTTGCATAATGGAAGAAATCGTCGCCGGGCAGCACGGATGACTTGGCTGCCGGGGCGCTGACGGGGGCTGCTGCCTGGCCGGCGCCAAAGGCCGGCGCAAGGTTCAGCGCGGCGCCGCACAAGGCCAGGGCCAGTGCGCTCTTCAAGGGGTTCCAGCTCGGTTTCATTGCGTCTCCTGATAGGGTGTTACGGTTTATTTTAGCGCAGCGCGCACTTGCGGCAAGAGCCGGTGCTTTTGTACCGCGCGGGTGCGGATGGCGTTGGCGATCCGCTGCGCCTCGGCCTGTGCATCGGGGCCGAAATTGCCGGCCACGTAGCGTTCCATCATGTCGGCGTCGGCGGGATCCGACGAACTGCTGACCAGGCTGGGGAACCAGGCGTTGCGGCCCACCGAATCGAGGTCGCGCGTCAAGGCGTCGCGATTGGCGAGCGCGAATTCCCACGCCAGCGCGAGGTGGCCGCTGCGGGCCACTTCGGGCACGATCCTGTTGGCGACCTGGGCCGGCAAGGCGGGCGACAGCGCCAGCTGCAAGGTGCGCCTGGCCAGCGCCGGATCGGCGGCCCGGGTCAGCGCGGTGATCAGGCGTTCGCGCTCTTCGCCGCTATCGGCACGCAAGGCGCGCGCCGCCAGTTGTTCGTACGCCGGCTGATCGGCGCCGCGCGCGGCCACCTCGATGGCGAACTCGCGCATGGCCGGCGAGATGCCGGCCTGGCCCGCCAGGTAGCGCTGGAACAGCGCGCGCCCCTGGGCAATGGCGGCGGGCTCGCCTGCGCGCGCCAGTGCCAGCGCCAGCAGCGGGCGCAGCTGGCGATCGTCATCGGCCTCGCCGGATTTTTCCTGCCAGCCGAGGCGGGTGAATTTGGGCGTGACCAGCTGGATCAGGCGGCGCTGCACCAGCAAGCGTTCGGGCTCGCTGGCGGCCAGCGCCTCAAGCGCGTCGAAGTTGTCGAGGATGGCGTTCCAGATGGCCAGGCGCGGCTCGTCGCCGTAGCGCGCGACCAGGTTCAGGTAGCCGTCGAGCTGGCCGCGGCCGGCCATGGCCAGGCTCCAGGTGTCGGCCAGCAGGCGCAGGCGCACCGGATCGGGCAGCTTGTCGAGCTGAGCGACGAGCGCGTCGAAACCGGCGCTGTCGTACTGCACCCGGAAATAGCCCACCCCGGCCGGGTCGACGACTAGCGCCTCGTCGCAGCTGCCAACGAGGGCGCTGGCGCTTGGGCCTGACAAGAGCATGGTGTGGGGCGCATTGTCGCGCATGGTGGCGGCCAGGGGTCCCGTGACCAGGGTCGACCAGGCCTTGCCGTTCTTGAACGAGGCGGCGATCGGCGCGGCCAGGCGCGCGCTCCATGGCTTGCCGTTGACCGTGCCCAGCTGGACAGGCACGCTCCACAAGCGCTGGTCGGCGGCCGCTTCGTCGATCCGGTACTGGGCCTGGGTCAGGGTAACGCGGCGCTTGCCGTCCTCGCAAGCCTGGGCCACGGTGAGCAAGGGAAAACCGGGCTGCGTGGTCCAGTCGGACGCCATTTTCTGGACCGGCTTGCCGGACGCCTTTTCCAGCGCAGCCCACAGGTCGGCGCTGGTGGTGTTGGCGTACTGGTGCCGTGCGAGGTAGGCGCGGATGCCCTTGCGAAACGGCTCCTCGCCCAGGTAGGCCTCCAGCATGCGCAGGAAAGCTTCGCCCTTGGCGTAGGTGATGGCGTCGAAGGCGTCGGCCGCTTCCTCTTCGGTGGCGACCTTCTGCTCGATCGCATGGGTGCTCGCGCGCGCATCGAGATTGAGCACTTCGTCGCGCTCGGCCTGGAAGCGCAGTTGCGCGCGCCACTCGGGATGAATCTGTTCGCTGGCCTTGGTGGCCATCCACGAGGCGAAGCCTTCGTTGAGCCACAGGTTGTCCCACCAGGCCATGGTGACCAGATTGCCGAACCACTGGTGGGCAACCTCGTGGGCGTTGAGGCTGAAGGAGTCGCGCATCACGCTGTCGGGGCTGCGCTTGGGGTCGTACAGCAGGCCCGCTTCGGTGTACACGATGGCGCCCCAGTTTTCCATGGCCCCGTCGAAACCGCCCGGAATGGCGATCTGGTCGAGCTTGGGCAAGGGATAGGGCTGGCCGAAATAGCTGTTGTAGTACTTGAGCAGGTCGCGCGTAGCGCTGAGTGCGAACGCGCCCGAGGCTTGCTTGCCGGCGGTGGTCACCACGCCGATCTCGACCCCGTCCTGTTTTGCCGTGCTGCGATCGAGTTCGCCCGCCACCAGCACCAGCAAATAGCTCGGCATCTTGGGCGTGGTGCGGAAAGTATGCCGCAGCAAGCCGCCGTCGATCCGTTCGCGCGACTCCGTCGGCGTGTTGGAAAAGGCCTTGAAACGCGCCGGCAAATCGACGGTCAGCTTGAAATTGGCGCGAAACGCCGGTTCGTCCCAGCTTGGCAGCAGGCGGCGCGCGTCGCTCGGCTCCATATTGGTGGCGATCATGGTCTGCTGCGTCGTGCCGCTCTTGTATTCGAGATGGAACAGCCCGCGCGCCTCGCGGTTGATCGCACCGTGAAACTTGAGCGCGAGCTGGTAGCGGGCAGGCGCCAGGGGCCGCGGCAGCTTGAAGCTCAAGGTCTGGCGCTGCTCGTCGACCAGGGCCGTGAGCTTGTACTGGCCTATCGTCTTGCCGCTCAGGCTGGCCGCATCGATGCGCAGGTTGGCCACATTCAGCATGATGGTCGAGGTGGCCTTGAGCACATCGATTTCGACGGTCTCGGAGCCAAGGAAAGTATTTGCGGCCAGGTCCGGAATCAGGTGTGCTGCGTACTGGACCGGCACCACATCCTTGGGCAGCTTGCCCGGCGTGGCGGCGAACGAAAACGGGGCTTCGGCGTGGGCGCAGCAGGCGGCGGCAAGGAGGACGAGGGACAGCAGGTGGCGGCGAGCAAATAATGTCATGTGCATGGTGAATCGATTCGGCGCCGGAACGGGCGCGGTCTCCCAGCCTATACTTTACAGAATTGCACGCTTTTGGTGGGAAGGAATGCGATGAACTGCACAATACCGCGTCAGGACGCAGAAATGGCGCACCAGCGGCAACTGGCGGAGCGGCAAGAATCGCTATATAGTCACCTTGCCCCCGGGGGCCTTAACCAGGAGACTGCAATGACGTTGGAAGCCCTGCTGCAAAATCCAAATGCCCTGCCGACGGCGCCCAAGGTCGTCGAAGAGCTCATCAGCAGCTTCGAGAACCCCGACGTAATGGTCGAGGAAATCGCCCGCAAGCTCTCGCTCGACCCGGTGCTCAGCGCCAAACTGCTGCGGCTAGCCAATTCCGCGTATTACCATGTGTCGCGCCGGATCGGCAATGTCGAGGACGCGGTGCGCATGCTCGGTTTCGTGACGGTGCGCACGCTGGTCATCAGCTCCGGGCTGGTGGGCGGCTTCAAGACGGTGCCGGGAATGGACTTGAAGCGCTTCTGGCGCTACAGCCTGCATACGGCGGTGGCCGCCAAATGGCTGGCCAAGAAAGTGGGCGTCAATACCGACCTGGCATTTACGATCGGCATGATGCACGGCATCGGGCAACTGGTCATGCATGCCGGGCTGCCATTCCAGGCGCAGGAGCTCGACAAGACGGTCGGCCCGTACGACCCCGGCCGCATGGAGGCGGAAATGGAATCCTTCGGCTACACCTACAGCGAAGTGGGCGCCGAACTGGCGGTGCGCTGGAAGTTTCCCGATATTTTTCCAGAAACCATACGCGACTTTCCCGTACCCGGCAGCCGGATGGCCGGGGTGATCCACCTGGCGACCTGGTGCGCGCAGGCGGCGGAACTGAAGATGGGGCCGGATGCGCGCCGCGACAGCCTGCCGATGGGAATCGCAGCGACCCTGGGACTGACTGCCGACGAGCTGCTCGACGAGATGCCTGCGGTGGAAGAATTGGGCGCGGGACTGGAAGAACTTGTAAATTAAGCCATCAATCACGTGGGTCCAAAGGCGCTTCGGCGCCTTTTTTCATTTTTTTCAAATTATTTGCGAATTCACCCTAAAGTTTCCGGTTGGCACTCCGTTACAGGTAGGACACGCGGTAATCCAATCAAAAATTTTGGCCAGGTGAGCACATGACCTCCAACGAAGTCCTCTCGATGTACGAAAATATTGCTGGCCTGACATCACGGATGGCAGGCGCCGCGCAAGCGGGCGATATGGCGGGACTGGCGCGGATGGAAACCCAATGTGCGCTGCAAGCGGCGGTAACGATTGGCGGCGTACCGGCACTGGAAGGCGCCCCGCGCCTGCGCAAGATCGACCTGCTCAAGCAGATCATGGCGAACGACCGCGCGATCCGCGAAGTGACGGAGCCGTGGCAGTTATCGCAAGTCATGAACGCAGCCCACTAAGCATCCCCGAATCAAGAAAAGCGCTCGAGGGCGCTTTTTTTACGCCCCTACACCGGGGTCAGACCACTTTTGCTCCAAAACAGGGGTCAGACCACAGTTTTACATAGTGCATATTCGGGCAGGACATGTCCGACGACCTTGCCTGCGGCGCCAAAATAATCGCTGGCCCCGCAAACTTGGCTTACTCATCGGGAAAAGTGGTCTGACCCCTGCTGCTCGGCAAAAGTGGTCTGACCCCGGTTTTAGGCGATGGCGAGTTTCAGGGCCAGGGCGATGCCTTCGGCGGCCCGGGTGATCTCGGGCAGCGACGGGAAGCTGGGGGCGATCCGGATGTGGCTGTCTTCGGGATCGATCCCGTGGGGATAGGCCGCTCCGGCCGGTGTCAGCGTGATTCCCGCCTCCTTCGCCAGCGCGATCGTGCGCCGCGCGGCGCCCACCGGCGTCACCAGGTCGATGAAATAACCACCCTTCGGCACCGTCCAGGAGACCCCAGCAACGCTTCCCAACTGCGCCTCGAACTGCGCCAGCACCGCGTCGAACTTGGGCTTGAGCAGCGCGCGGTGGCCCGCCATCAGGGCGTCAACCGTCGCCGCGTCCTTCAGGTAGCGCACGTGGCGCAGCTGGTTGATCTTGTCAGGACCGATGCTGCGGATGCCCGCATGCTTGGTCCACCAGGCGATATTTGTCGGCGAGGAGGCCAGCGCGGCAATACCGGAGCCGGCCCAGCTCACCTTCGAGGTCGACGCGAACACGATGGCGCGGTCGGGGTTGCCCGCCCTGGTGCATTCACCAACAATGTCGGCGATCGTGACGTTTTCTTCGGTCAGATGATGGAAACGGTACGCATCGTCCCACATCAAGCGAAAATCCGGTGCCACTGTCGTCATCGCGGCCAGGCGGCGCACGGTGGCGTCCGAATACACGGTGCCCGAGGGATTGCTGTACTTCGGCACGCACCACATGCCCTTGATGCTGGCGTCCTGCGCCACCAGCCGCTCGACCAGGTCCATGTCGGGCCCGTCGTCGGTCAAAGGCACATTGATCATCTTGATGCCGCGCGCCTCGCAGATCGAGAAATGGCGGTCGTAGCCCGGCACCGGGCACAGGAAGGTGGCTTGCTGCCCCACCCACGGCTGCCCGCCAGGCACGCCATTGAGCAAGGCGTAGACGATCACGTCATGCATCAGCGAGAGGCTGGCACTGCTGTCGACCACAACCTGCGCCGGCGGGACGTTAAGCAGCTCGCCGAACAAGGCGCGCGCCTCGGGCAGGCCGACGCCACCGCCGTAATTGCGGCAATCGGTGCCGTCGGCCGCGGCAAAGCCGGGCAGCGCGTCGAGCAGGGAGTTGGATAGATCGAGCTGTTCTGGAGCTGGTTTGCCGCGCGACATGTCGAGCTTGAGTCCGCGCTGCTTGAATGCGTCGTAGTGTGCTTGTGCTGCCTGGGTCATTTGCATGGCTTTCCGTGATGAGATCACGGACAAGTATAGCGGCTTGGTAACAAGCTCGCTGAGCACCGGCCAGTCGAGGGGGGGGGGGGGAATTCGGGAGAGCGAACACCAGGTATCTCCTGGTGTCGCCTCGTGCCGGTTGCATCCGGCGTCCGTTAGCGCAATGTCGGCTAACAGACCGCTTCCGGAACAGGCGTTTCTTCAACGATCACCTGCTTATCGCGCCACACTATCGTTGGTGGCTGCGCCAGGTCCTTGTTCCGTCTTTTTGCAGTCATTTTGTGACCACGGAAACAAGTATAGCGTAGAATTTAAACTTGTGTAGACGAGTTCGTGCGCGGAACGTCAAAAAAGCAATATTTTTTGTATAACAAGCAATTCAAGCCTCTTTCGGTGCGTCTTCCTCGGGCAGCAGGATGGGTTTCGGCTTGCGTTTGAAGCGCGCGGCCAGCCGGGTGTACCAGGCAACCGAGTCGGCTGCGGCAGCCTCGACCGACTTGCCCTTGCGGCGACGCAGGAAATAAAACACGCCCCCGCCGATCAGGGCCAGCGTCAGCACGATGCCCGATACCAGCAGCCACGGGAAGCCCGCTTCCGGCGCGTGTGCCGGTTTCGGCACTGTCAGCGGCGGCGTGATTTTGGGGGCAGGCTTGGGCGCCGGCGCTTCGGTCTTGTGTTCGGCGGCCTGCTGGAGCGCCTTGACCTTCTCTTCCAGCTCAACGATCTGAGCGCTGAGGAGCCCGTTCTTGTAGTCGGTTTCCGCGCATGTCTTGGCCTGCGCGGCCAGCAATGGCTGGCAGGCGGCCGCTGCGGGAGGCTGGCGCACGATGACCGCGGCCGGCTTCGCTACAAGAACAGGCGCAACGCGTTCAGGCACCGGCACCGGGACGACCGGTTTGGCGATAACGGGCGGCGGCGGCGCCGGGTTCGGGTCCGGCGCAAGCCACAAGGTGACGCTGCGGATATTGTGCTTGCTGCCTTCGACCAGGTCGAGGAACAAGAGGACGTGATCGGTATCGACCGTCTTGACCGAGGTGATGTGCAGGAACTGGCGGCCTTCGCGCCGCATCACCGACATCGTCAGTCCGGCCAGCACCGGGTGCATGGCGGTGTTGGCGGCGCGGTACACATCGGCGCTGGCCATGCGCACCACGACCGCATGCGCCGGTTCGGCCAGGGCGGTGAGCTCGATATCGGCCACCAGCGGCTGGCCCTTGAACGATTGCAGCACCGGCTCGCCCAGCTCGGCCGCGTGCGCGCCGGCCAGCTGGCCGGCCAGCGCCAGCGCGCCGGCAACGTGGAAAAACGCCTTGCGGAAAGAGAGAAATGTAGCCATACCGTTATTAACGCACATTGGAGTAAACTCTTTAATCCCAGTGCAAAAGAATATAGGATTTTTCTATGGAAACGCGAAGCGAAAAAGACAGTTTCGGTCCGATCGATGTGCCTGCCGCCCGTTTATGGGGTGCGCAAACGCAACGCTCGCTGGAGCATTTCGCCATCTCGAGCGAGCGCATGGCGCCCGAACTGCTCTCTGCGCTGGCCCAGGTCAAGCGCGCCGCCGCCGCCGTCAACCGGTCGCTCGGCCTGCTTCCCGCCAACAAGGCCGACGCCATCATCAAGGCTGCCGATGAAGTGCTGGCCGGTCGCCACCCCGACGAATTTCCGCTGGTGGTGTGGCAAACCGGCTCCGGCACGCAGAGCAATATGAATATGAACGAGGTGCTCGCCAACCGCGGCTCCGAACTGCTGGAAGGGCCGCGCGGCGAAGGCCGCCTGCTGCACCCGAACGACGACGTCAACCTGGGCCAGTCCTCGAACGATATCTTCCCTACCGCCATGCATGTGGCCGCCGCCCTGGCCGTCATGCAAAAAGTGCTGCCGGCGCTGGCTGCATTGCGTGGCACGCTGGCCGGCAAGGCGCGCGACTTCGCCGACATCGTCAAGATCGGCCGCACCCACTTGCAGGACGCCACCCCGCTGACGCTGGGCCAGGAGTTTTCCGGCTACGCGGCCCAGCTCGAATACTCCGAGCAAGCCATCAAGCACGCCCTGCCCGGCCTGCTGCAACTTGCCGCCGGCGGCACCGCCGTGGGCACGGGGCTGAACGCGCATCCCGATTTCGCCGCGCGCATCGCTGCCGAGCTCGGCTCGCTGACCGGCCTGGGCTTCAAGTCCGCACCCAACAAGTTCGCCGCGCTGGCCGGCCATGACGCCCTGGTGGGCGCGCACGGCGCCCTCAAGACGCTGGCCACGGCCCTGATGAAAATCGCCAACGACGTGCGCTGGATGGCGTCCGGCCCCCGGTCGGGCCTGGGTGAGATCACCATTCCGGAAAACGAACCGGGCAGCTCCATCATGCCGGGCAAGGTCAATCCAACCCAGTGCGAAGCGCTCACCATGCTGTGCTGCCAGGTGTTTGGCAACGATGTGGCGATTACCATGGGTGGCGCCTCCGGCAACTTCGAACTGAATGTCTTCAAGCCGATGATCGCGCATAATTTCCTGCAAAGCGCGCGCCTGCTGGCCGACGGCATGCGCTCGTTCGACCATCACTGCGCGCATGGCATCGAGCCGAACCGCCAGCGCATCGGCGAACTGATGGAACGCTCGCTGATGCTGGTGACCGCCCTCGCCCCGCACATCGGCTACGACAAGGCGGCCACGATCGCCAAGAAGGCCCAGCACGAAGGCAGCACCCTGCAGCAGGCGGCGCTGGCGCTGGGCTATGTGACGGAGCAACAGTTCAAGCAATGGATCGACCCGCTGGCCATGACGCGGCCGGGCCTGTGAAGGGCGTGGCGGCCTGGTTGTGGCGCAGAAGTTACCTGGTGCTGCTGGTTGTGCTGATGCTGCTGTTCACGGCCTACGCGCTCACTCACCGCAGCGCCGACGCGATCCGGCGCGACTATATCGCGTCAGGCAGGACCGTCATGGACCTGCCCAAATCGGTGCCTTCGGCCTGGCAGCGGGTGTGCATTTTCAAACCCTATAGCCAGCAGTCGGACGTCACCCGGGCGCTCGGCTTTGCGTGGGACGTCGAGGCGCATTCTTCGATCACCGAGCATGAGCACATCAATCTGCTGGTCTTTATCAATGGCTGGGATGTGGTGGCCGCAGTCGATTATCCGCGCGCCGACGGCGACCTGGCCCGCCTGCCGTCGACGTGCTACCGGCGCGCGGACGCGAAGTTCACGCAGCTACGGTAAACTGCGCAATCGAGCGACTCAACAAGACATCCAGGAATAAAATGCAAAACACCACCTTCGACCTAGCAGGCGAATTCGTTGAACTCAACCAGCTGCTGAAACTGGTGGGCCTCTGCGACAGCGGCGGCGCCGGGAAGAATATGGTCGCCAGCGGCGTCGTCAAGGTCGATGGCAAGAAGGAATTACGCAAGACCGCCAAGATCCGCGCCGGCCAGACCGTGAGCGTGGGCGATGTGCGGATCACCGTCCAGTCGTAAGTCTGCCCAGAAATATAACTTGTATTTGGGCAATAATAGAATAAGCTGAAAGAGCGTGCTTCCCGTCGGGATGCGTTTTGCGCCGAGACAAACACGGTTTGGCTTGCTTGTTTATATTATAAGACGTTACCAACCGGTTGAAGGTGGCCGCCATGGATAGCCCAGAAGAAACCCCTCAAACGCAGGAAAGGCTGATTGGCGACCTGCGCCTAGTGATCGAGAATGCGGAGGAATTACTCAAGAATACCGATCAGTACACCAGTGTGTTGTACCAGAGTGCGCGCGCCAAGCTTACCCTGGCCCTGTGCGCAGCGTCCGAAGAACTGGCGCGTTTCGAAGATGCCAAGCTGTCGCGCATCATCGAAGCGAGCAATGCCAGCGAGCAATCCGCATCCCTCAGCGGAGAAGCGCGCATCATGCGCGCCTTCATGTGACATCGGCGGCGCCGCCCTGGCGCCGCAGTCGGGCCAGCGCATCGAGCGCGCACCGTCCCGGACCAACTACCACCAGCACCAGCAGCAATATTGCCCAATATTTATGGTCGTTGATCGCGGCCGGGCAAGCGAAGTTCCACAACTGCGGATACGAGATGACCGCCATCAGATTGACCGCGAACAGGCCAAGCGCGGCCGGGCGCGTCAGAAAACCAGCGAACAGCAGCACGGGCAAGCTCAGTTCTCCCGCCGTGCCCAGCAGCGCCGCCACCTCGGGCGATAGCAGCGGAGTCTGGTATTCGTCGCGGAACAGACCGACCGTGGACTCCCAGTCGGCGATCTTGGTCAGGCCTGATTTGAAAAAGACCCAGCCAAGGTAAAAGCGCAACGCCAGGCTCATCAGCGAGCCACCCCACTCCGTCAGCGATGCGTCGAATCGGAAGGTGCTGTGGTACATGCGAAGGAGCGTGTTCATTGGGGTTCTTCCGTCAAAAACAGGCCAAGTTCCAGCCACAGCCGCAAGTTGGCGGCCACGTCAAAATCGTCGTCGATGCCAAAGGCGGCGTCGAGCGCCTCGCCCATGCTCGCTCCGTTGGCCAGGGCCGCCAGCGCCGCGAATTGGGCGCCGCTTAAGGAGGCGAGCTCAGTTTTCCAGCGCGGGCGCGCGATCACGGCAAAGCTGGGGCTGTCCATTACTGCCGGTAATGCTGGCTCGCCCGCCTGGTGCGCCAGCCACTGGGGCACGACCGCCCAGGACGACTGGAACAGGCTGGCGGCGGGATGCAGCGTGAACCGGGCAAGTTCGAATTGCTCGGGAGACAAAGCCGCCAGCGCATCGGCGGCCAGGGCGGCGCGATCGGGCCCGTAGTAGCTGCGGTGCAGCGCCCATTCGAGGCGCGCCATGTCGGGCAGCCAGGGATACTCGGCCACGTGCTCGAAGCCCGCCAAAAAATGTGAAAACGCGGCGCCGAACTCGTTCAGGTCGGGACTGGTTGACGGATGAGTCCGGCCGAATGCGCGGCTGAGCGCGCTGAAAAATTCCTCGCCGAGCAGTTGGCGGATGACCGGGAAGGCGTTCGACAGCACCTTGTCCCAGGTGGCGGACAAATTGCCGCGGTAAAGGCTGAAACGGTCGCTGCCACCGGTGATGTGCGCGAGAATGTGAGCTTCGTTGTCGACATCAAACAGCGCTGCAGAAAACGCCGATTGCTGGTTTTCCAGCACACCGTAGGGTGGAAAAGCGCCAGCGCCTTCCACCTTTGTTTGCGCGCCCGCGACCGCGGCAGGCGCCGCCCGGCATGCCAGCTCCCTGGCCTTGTCAGCTTCTTCCAGCAGCACTTCGAGCGGCGGCACATCGGTGTCCCACTCGATCAGCGTGGGCACGCCGCCAAAGCGCGCCAGCGCGGCCTGGTACAACGCCCACACCTCTGGCGCCACACGCGCACCATGGTGGTCGATCACCGCCGTCGGCGTCACCAGATGCCCCGCCAAATGGATCTCGCCCACGCTGCCCGGTGCGATGGCTGCCATGGCCGCCATCGCATCCTCGCCGTGGTTACACTGGTTGACGTACAGATTGTTCACGTCGAGCAGCAGCGCGCAGCCGCTGCGCCGCGCCAGCGCAGCCATGAACTCGGCTTCGCTCATTGAATCGGCGCGAAAACGCACATAGGTCGACACGTTTTCCAGCAAAAGCTGCCGGCCCAAGCTGTCCTGCACCCGCCCGACGCGTTCGCACAGCAATGCAAGCATCGCCTCGTCGAGCGCCAGCGGCAGCAAGTCGTTCAGCTGGCGGTCGTGCACCGCGCCCCAGCACAGGTGCTCGGACACCAGCATCGGCTCGACCCGCTGCACCAGCGCGCGTACCCGCTCAAGGTGCTCCTCTGAAAACCCGCGCGCCGAGCCCAGGCCGAGCCCGACGCCGTGCAGGCTGAAGGGATAGTCGCGCCGCAGCTCTTGCAGCACATGCCAGTCGAAGCCCGACTGGCCGAGAAAATTTTCGGTATGGATTTCCAGCCAGTCAAGCCTGGGACGCTGCTCCAGGAACTGGCGGTAGTGTGGCGCCCGCAGGCCAACACCAACCTGGCACTGCGGGGCCTCGAGGGCGCTCATCGGAACTGGCACGATGCCGCCCTCGCCTGACTTACTTCGGTGCCGTCAGCGTGCCGCCAGCCTTTTCGCAGGTGCCCTTGGCGACCTTTTTCCACTCGTAAGGATCCTTGTCGGTCTTGGCCTGGCCGGCGCAGGAATGCGAACCGTTGGCGCTGGCGCAATCATTCTGGCCAGCCTTGACCATGCCAAAGCATTTTTCCGTTTCCGGCTTTTTGGCGTCGGCTGCCGATGCGCTGCTGGCATTGATGGCGCACACGCTGGCGAGTGCTGCGGCGATGATGGCTTGACGTTTGTTCATGGTTATCTCCTTGAGTGGTTGTGATTGAATTCAAACTACTGTGCACTTGGCAACTGAACTATTGTCGCCCCGCCTTGCGCATACCTTACAGATTATTTTACTGCGAACGAAAAAAAACCCGGCCCCTCCACTGTGGGGAGGTAGCCGGGCTGCGCGTGACGCCATATATGGTGGTGGCGAGCGGCTATCGACAATAACGCGGCACTGCGCGTTTTGTTGACACGCCCTCGCAGGAATCCGGTCAGGCAGTGGTATTGATCGTATTGCCCAGGTTGGCAGGCAAATTCTGGATCGTTGCGGGCGATTTCACCGAATCGATCAGCTGGGCGGCGGTCGACGACTCGATCTGCTGCGCCTTCTTCAGCACGGCGTAGCCAACCTCTTGTTTGATGCCGGTTTCGGCAACACTGCTTGAAAGCTTGGCAATATTCATATCCATGATGATTCTCCGTAATTTGGCCTATCCTTGTTCTACGGTCGTTTTTTTAAAAACTTTAGGATTTATTTTGAGAAAATCGTACATCGAGCCAGGCCAGCACCGCGGCCGGGGCATTCAGGTCGAGCCAGGCCAGCCCTGGCGCCAGCCCCGCGGGCCTGGGCGCGTCGGACGCAACGGCTTCGATATGCGGGTCGCCCGGGTACAGCGGCGGCTGGCCGAGCGAGGGGCGGTGCACTTCGAGCTTGGGAATGGGCTCCCACTTGTAGCCCTCGACCAGGGTCAGGTCGGCCGGCGCCAGGCGCGCCAGGTGCGCGGCCAGCGACGGCTCGGCCTCTCCGCGCAGCTCCGTGATCAGCGCCACCCGGAACGGTGACGCGATCATGACTTCGGCCGCGCCGGCACTGCGCATGCGCGCGCTGTCCTTGTGGGGCGGCTCGAGCATGATGTCATGATGACTATGTTTGATCACATTGACCCGCAGGCCGCGCTCCGACAATGCGCGCACCAGGTATTCCAGCAGCGAGGTCTTGCCGCTGCCGGACCAGCCGACCACGCCCATCACCTTGCGCATGTCAATACGCCACCCGATAGCGGGTGCCGCGGTAGTTCATCACGGCGGCCTTGGGCATCAGCTTTTCGAGCACCAGCCCGGGCGCCACTTCCTCGCCCTCGTGGCGCAGCGACTTGTCGATCAGGATCAGGCGATCGGCCGGGTTCTTCGAGTACATATAGCCGCCCAGCGTCACCTGGGGCAGCTGGCTGCGCAACGGTTCCGGCAGATCGCGCGCGAACGGCAGCGCATCCTCGGCGGCGTAGGTTGGCGGGGCCGGCTCGGCATGCGCAGGCGGTGCGGCGGCGACCGGCGCCGCCACAGGCGCCGGCTTGACCGATGCGATAGGTCCGGGCGCGGGCGCCTGGACCACGGGCACGGGCGGCGGCGGCACATAGGCCGGCTGCGGCGCCGGGGCTGGCGCCACCTGCTGGACCACCTGGACCGGCGCCGGCGCCACCGCTGCGGGCGGCGCCTGAAGCCACCACCACACAGCGCCGGCGACGGCGACCAGCGTGAACGCGCCGAGCGCGATCCACAGCGGCGTACGGGTGGCGCTTGCCGCGTGTGTCGGCCCGGCCTGGATCGGCAAGGCGTGGATGGTCGGCGCGCTGCTTAACTGGCGCTCGGCCTGGGCTTTTTTCAGTGCTTCGAGAATGTACGACATATTATTGTTTTCCCGTCTTTGCAGCGATCAGGCGCGGCTCGGCCACCCCGGTCAACTGGTTCAGACGCATATAGGTGCGCGGCCCGGCAACGCCGTCCGCCTTCAGGTTCTGCTGCGACTGGAACCGGCGCAGGTGTTCGCGCGTGGCCGGGTTCAATGGCTGGTTCGTGGCCGGTGCGGCAAGCTTGTTCAACTGGGCCAGGCTGGCGGCGATCCAGTCGACGTCCGGCCCCTGGTCGCCTGCGCCGATCTGGTCGCGGTAAAAGCGCGACATTTTCCACAGCGTGGTGAAGCCGCCGTCGAAGCGCGCGGTCAGCGCCGCCACGCCGATGGTCTGGGTCTTGCCATTCATGCGCAAGGTGACGCTGCTGTCGTCCATACCGGTGAGGACCGCGTAGCTCACGCGTGCGCCGTCGCGCAGGGTCAGGATCGCCGGGCGGTCGAGCTGACGCAATTCATACAGGCCGCCCTTGCCCTGGTAGCAGCGCAGATTCTGGCGCAAGGCGAGCGTGCAGGCATCGCCGGGCGTCAGCGCGGTTCCCCACAAGCCCGATAGTTCGCGCAGCGCGCGCTGCTCGTCCGCATGCGCGATCGGCAAGGCCGCTTGCAGCACCGCTGGCGTGACCGGCGCCGGCGCTTTGGCCGGGGCACGCGCCTCCAGCCTGGCCGCAGCAGGCGGCGCTTTGTTCATGCGCCAGGCCGCAAAGGCACTTACCGCAACGCCTGCCATGACCAGCGCAGCGACCATCGGCACGCGCGATTTTGGCGGCAAACCGCCCGGGCTTTCAGCGAACACTTCCTCGGCCGCGCGGCGCAGGATGGTCTTGTTGACCTGCGGGCTGTTTTCCACGTAGGCGCCGAGCAGCGCGCGGTCGCACAGCAGGTTGATCCGGCGCGGCACGCCGTGGCTCAGCTGGTGAATGCGCGGGATCAGCTTGCGCGGAAACGGCACCACGGCGGCGCCCGCGCCTGCCACATGCAGGCGGTGCGCGATATAGCTGCCGGTCTCCTGCTCCGACAGGGAGCCGAGGTGGTAGCGCGCGATCACGCGCTGGGCCAGCTGCTCGAGCTCGGGCCGGGCCAGGATGGTGCGCAGTTCCGGCTGGCCGATCAGGATAATCTGCAGCAGCTTGCGCTCGTTGGTTTCCAGGTTGGTCAGCAGGCGCAATTGTTCGAGCACGTCGGCCGACAGGTTCTGCGCTTCGTCGATGATCAGCACATTGTTCTTGCCGCCCGCGTGGCTTGCCAGCAGGTGGATATTGATGGCGTCGACATAGCTCTTGACGCTGACCGAACCGGGTCCCGGCGCCAGCAAGGCGATACGGAATTCATCGCAAATCGACAGCAGCAGCTCTTCGACCGTCAGCTTGGGATTGAAGATGTAGGCCAGCTGGCAGTTCTTCGGAATCTGCTCGATGAAGCAGCGGCACACGGTAGTTTTGCCGGCACCAATTTCGCCGGTCAGCAGCACGAAACCGCCGCCGCTGCCGATCCCGTACAGCAGGTGCGCCAGCGCTTCGCGATGGCGTTCGCTCATGAACAGGTAGCGCGGATCGGGGGCGATTGAAAACGGTGACTGTTTCAGGCTGAAGTATTGCGTGTACATGGATTCCCTGGAATGGCCTCAGCGGCGCTTCAACGCAGTGTCGGCAGCGGCTTGTATTTGGCGCAGTAGATCTTGGACTTCTCTTTGAAATACACGATCTTGCTGCCGGGGCGAGACTGGCGCACCGGATAGGCCGACGCATCGGCCGCATCGTGGCGCACCCCGACGGCGGCGCGGATCGCTTCATCGAGCTTGTCGGGCGCCACCTCGCTCACGGCGCCGACGAACACGATGTCGGTGGTGTCGTCGCTGAGCATGATGTCGGTGACCGGGGCGCCCCACAAGTTGCCGTCGGCCTTGAACCAGTACGCCCCTCCCTCGTGCTTGTAGGACGGCCCGAAGGCGGTCGACAGGTAGGAGTAGAAGTAGGCGTTATCCAGATGGCTGCGGCAAAGGATGGCGCTGCCGATGACCGGTCCGAATGTGGATGGCGCTGCCGGCGCCGGGGCGCAGGCAAGGCCGAATGCGGCAATGGCGCAGTTGCGCCCGAGCTGCGCCCTGGATAACAGCTTCCACGTCCGGAACGCAAGGCGCACGGTATGGCTGGTGTGCGTGGCTTATTTGCGCGCTTCTTTCTTGACCTTCTTGGCTTCCTTCTTTTCCTTGGTGGTCTTGGCCGGTTCTTTCTTGGTCTCTTTTTTACTGTCTTGCGCTTTGCTCATTGCGAACTCCTGTAAGGGCTATACGTTGGCCACATTATGCCACGCACAAATCGAATCATTTCATCAAAATGCCCGGGACGAAAAAAAGCCCGCAGAGCGGGCTTTCGAGTAGAGCGGTAAACCACTCCATGCAACTTGTTGTTGTTGTTGCCGGTGGTGCCAGAAAGCGTCCAACATGCCATTCTGGAATCACAAAGTTCCAACCAGAAATATATCACAGACCCATCAATGGCTCTGCAGTAAATATGCACGTTGTGGCGGGAAAGAAACGCGTCACACCAGGTCGAGCCAGGGGTCGCTTTCCGGCTGGGGAAACTGGGCGCTCATGAAGTCGACGAAGGTGCGCACCTTGCACGACATCAGGCGCCGGCTCGGGTAGACCATATTGATCGGCATCTTCCCCAGGTGGTGCCCCTTGAGCAGCTGGACCAGGCGCCCGCTGCTGAAATCTTCCCCCAGCGTAAATGAAGAGCGCACCATGATGCCCATGCCGGCCAGCGCGGCGTGGCGCAGCACCAGGCCGTTGTTCGACACCATGCGGCTGGTGATCGGGATATCGCCCTTTTGCCCCTGTTCGTCTCCGAAGGACATGGGCCAGCTGTGGCGCAGCTGGTCGAAGGCGAAATTGAGGCATTTGTGTTCCGACACCTCGAACGGCGTGGCCGGGGAGCCATGCCGCAAGATGTAATCGGGCGAGGCGCACAGCACCAGGGTCGACATGGCGAGCCGGCGCGCGATCATGGTGGCGTCGAATTTTTGCAGGCCCAGCAGGATGCCGGCGTCGAAGCCCTCCTCCACCAGGTCGACCACATGGTCGGCCAGGGTCACGTCGAGCACCACGTCGGGCATGGCTTCGGCGTACAGCGGCAGCAGGCTGGCCAGCTGCGACTGCCCGAAACTGGTCTGGCAGTAAATACGCAAGGTGCCGCTGGCCTTGCGCGAGGAAGACGAAGCGGCCGCGTCGGCATCATCGATATCCGACAGGATCTGCTGGACGCGCTCCAGATATTGCTGGCCCGTTTCGGTCAGCGATAGCTTGCGCGTGGTGCGGTTCAAGAGGCGCGTGCCGAGGTGGGCCTCGAGGTCGGCCAGATTGCGCGTGACCACCGTGTTCGACATGTCCAGCGCAATGGCGGCCCGGGCGAAACTGCCGTGTTCCACCACTTTGGCGAACACTCTCATCGATTGAAGTCTGTCCATATCTGGCCATTATCCCTGATTTAGCAATAGTACATTGCCATTATTCGCCTTTTTTGCGGAACGCGCAACGTATAGACTTCGTTTCATGGATAAGCAAACGCGCTTATCACCGCCGCAAAATGAAAGCGACGCTTAATCTGTCTACCAGGAGAAATACCATGAATGCATCGAAACTGTTTGCCGCTGTTGCTGCTGTCGTTTTCACCGGTTCCGCTTTTGCCGCCCCAGTTACCGCAGCCAACGCAGCTGCCATCAGCGCCGCCGCTGCCGCCGCCCAAGTGAGCGCCGCCGCAAAAAGCCTGAACGTGCCGGCCATGCTGTTCGACAAGTCGGCCAGCCCATCCCGCGCTGAAGTGCGCGCCGAAGCTGTCGAGACCGTCAAAAACTACCGTTCGACCACGTCGACCCAGTTTGCCTGGTTGGCCCAGTAACACTATAAGCAAGTGCTTTTGCTGAAAGCGGCGCCCAGGCGCCGCTTTTTCCATTTACAGGCCGATTGCTGCGCAAATTATATCCGTCCGGAAACTATTATCCCGATTTACGCAATAAGGCATTGCCATTTATCGCCTTTTTCTCACCAGCCGCAACGATTAAACTTCGTTTCATGGATGGGCAACACAGCTCGTCACCGCCGCACAAATGACCGTGGCGCTCACTTACTACCAGGAGAAACACCATGAATGCATCGAAACTGTTTGCCGCTATCGCCACCCTCGCCTTCGCAGGCAGCGCCTTCGCCGCCGGCATCCCGGCCGCCAACGCCACCGCCAGCACCGCTGCTGCCGCAGCAGCCCAAGTCAGCGTCGCCGCCAAGAGCCTGAACGTGCCGGCGATCCTGCCGACCAAGGGCGGCCCAACCCGCGCCGAAGTGCGCGCCGAAGCCGAAGAAGCCGTGCGCAATCGCCGATCGTCGGAAGCGAGCCAGTTCGACTGGCTGACCAAGTAATCAGGCATCGCACCAGCGAAAAAAGCGCCCCACGGCGCTTTTTTGTCGTTTACACCGCGCTTTCTTCATTTGAGGGCGGGTTTTTGCCGGTCTGTCGGTTTCACGGCGCAGCGCCCACTGCTGTGACATATTGTTCATGCTTCGCTTGCGCCTTGCAAGCTTTCCTCCCCGAGACGCCATGAAAACAATACTCAAGCAAACTACCCTCGCCGTCGGCCTGCTGGCCGCCACTGCCAGTTTCGCCCAGTCCGGCGCCGATGTCGTTTCTCAGCAGCGCCAGGTGGGCGCCTTCAAAACCATCCAGATCGCCGGTCCCTACAATGCCGTGATCAAGGCGCAGGGTACGCAGTCGCTGGCCCTGTCCGGCTCCAAAGACCAGCTGGCCGACATCGAAACCTTCATTCGGGGCGATACCCTGGTGGTGCGCAATCGTAAAAAATTCACGATCGGCTTCAGTTTCAACAAGCACAGCGAGCGCGCGACGATCGCCATCACGGCGCCCATGCTCAAAGGCGTGCACTTGTCGGGCAGCGGCAACGTCACACTGGACCAGGTCAGCGGCGAAGCCTTCCGCATCGAGGTTGATGGACCGGGCAAACTGCAGGCCTCCGGCACTGTGCGCGAGCTGCGCGTCGACAGCAGCGGCAGTGGCGACCTCAGTCTGGAAAAACTGAGCGCGACCAATGTGACGCTGGACATGTCGGGACCTGGCGACGTGGCGATGGCCGGCATCAGCGGCCAGCTTCAGATCGACGCCAGCGGCTCGGGCGACTTGCGCGCCACCGGCCTTCGCACCACGCGGGTCAGCGCGCAGATGGACGGCCCGGGCAATGTCAGCCTGGCGGGCGCAAGCCGCGAATTGAAGCTGGAAGTGAGCGGCTCGGGCGATTTCGCCGGCTGCGAGCTGGCGGTCGAAGCGGCCAGCGCCCAGCTGGACGGCCCGGGCAACGCCTGCGTAAGCGGCAAGATCAAGGCTTTCGACGCCGAAGTGCACGGCTCGGGCGACCTGGTGGTGCATGGCCTGATGGCCGATAAAGCGCGGCTTGAGCTGAGCGGGCCGGGCAACGCGACGCTCGATGGCGCAGTGGGCGCGCTGAACGCCGAAGTCAGCGGCTCGGGCGACCTCGATGGGGCGAAGCTCAATGTGGCTAACGCCGACCTGCGCGGCAGCGGGCCGGGAGAGATACGGCTGGCCACGGTGTCCGGCAATCTGCACGCAAGCATGAGCGGCTCCGGCGCGCTGACGGCGGCGATGGCCGGCAAGCGTTTGGCCATGACCATGGAAGGCCCTGGCGGCGCCCGCGTCAGCGGCAAAGTGGAGAGCGTCAAAGCGACCTTGCACGGTTCCGGAAGCCTGGACGGACGCGACCTGCTGGTCAGCGCCAACACCGAGATCGAGGTCGATGGACCGGGCAACGCAAAGATCGGTGCTACCAGCTTCAACCGCCGCAGCAGCCGCAACAAGTAAGTACGTCATCCCGGCGCCGCCCGCGCGTGCGCGAGGGCGGCGTTTTTTATGCAAAACGGCTGGAAGCGCTTCTACTCAATACCAAATTGGCACTAAACCACCGCGCTATGAATACCATTTTCATTATTTACTAATTCGTTTAAATTCAACTACTTGAGTAAAATATCCGCCCGCCTGGCGCAATGCCAATTTTTTGATTTGTAATACCACTTAAATACCTGTTGACAAGCCGGTTTGCCAACCATATAGTGCCCTCACTCCTTAGCAAGAACCTGCGAAAAGCAAACATGATCGAATATCTCATCGGTGTCGACGGCGGTGGAACCGGCACCCGCGTGCGCCTCGCGCTGCCCGACGGCACCGAGCTGGCACACGGGCGCAGCGGGCCTTCCGGCCTCTCGCTCGGCATCGCGCAGGCATGGACCGCCATCGACGACGCCATCGCCCAGGCCTTCGCCAGCGTCGGCACCAAACGCCCGCCCAACGCCAGCGCCGCCATCGGCCTGGGCCTGGCCGGCGTGCACAACAAACAGTGGGCCGCCAGCTTTGCCGCGGCCAATCCCGGCTACGCCGCGCTGCGCCTCGAGAACGACGGCTTCACCACCTTGATGGGCGCGCACCACGGCAACCCCGGCATCATCGTCGCCATCGGCACCGGCAGCGTGGGCCAGGCCCTGCTGCCCGACGGCGCCCAGCGCGAAGTGGGCGGCTGGGGCTTCCCGTCCGGCGACGAAGCGAGCGGCGGCTGGATCGGCCTGCGCGCAGTGAACCACATGCAGCAGGTGATCGACGGACGCAAGGCGCACAGCGCCTTCGCGCAGGCGCTGATCGATGCCTGCGGCGGCGGCCGCGATGCGATCCAGGTGTGGCTGGCCCAGGCCACCCAGACCAGCTACGCGACGCTGGCGCCCATCGTCATCGCGCATGCACCGACCGACAGCACCGCACACGCATTCCTGGTCGACGCCGCGGCCGAAGTGGCCGGCATCGCCGCCGCGCTCGATCCGTCCGCAAGCTTGCCGCTGGCATTGTGCGGCGGCCTTGGCGCCCCGCTGCGCCCTTTCCTGCCGCCCGACCTTCTGGCCCGCAGCGTGGCGCCGTATGGCGACGCCGCCAGCGGTGCGCTGCGCATGATCGCATTACATATCAAGGGAGAATGACCATGCTTGCGCAGCTCAGTGATTTCAAGCCCGACGCCGAAAGCGTAACGCCGCTCTACATGCAGCTGGCGAACAAGCTCTCGTCGGGCATCACCAGCGGCGACTGGCGCGCCAACGAGGCGCTGCCGTCCGAGCGCATGCTCTCGGACATGCTCGCCATTTCGCGCGTGACCGCGCGCAAGGCGATCGACATGCTGTGCGAGCGCGGCATGCTCACGCGCCGGCGCGGCTCCGGCACCTACATCACGCCCAAGCTCGAGCAGCCGCTGTCGCGCCTGACCAGCTTTTCGGAAGAACTGAGCCAGCGCGGCTTTACCGCCGGCTCGCGCTGGCTGGAACGCGAAATCGGCGTCGCCGCGCCGCTCGAACTGCTGTCGCTGGGGCTCTCGCCGAATATGCCGGTGGCGCGCCTGAAGCGCCTGCGCACCGCCGACGATGTCGTTATGGCGATCGAAACGACCACCATCCCGGCGCTCCACATGCCCGACCCGAACAGCGTGACCGATTCGCTGTACGGCTACCTTGAAGCACGCGGCGCCGTTCCGATGCGCGCGCTGCAGCACATCCGCGCCGTCAATGCGAGCGCCGAACAGGCGCGCCTTGCCGGGCTGGCGCCGGGAGCCGCCATGCTGCACATTACCCGCGTCAGTTACCTTGAAAGCGGCGCCGCGGTGGAGCTGACCCACTCGTTCTGCCGCAGTGACTATTATGAATTCGTAGCGGAGTCGCGCAGATGAGCGAACCAATCAAAGGCAACATCCTCACACCGGGCGGCTGGATCAACGGCAGCATCAGCTACAACGACCGGGTGACCGGCATCGTTGGCGACGCGGCCGATCCATCGATCAACGGCGACGATTACATCATCCCCGGCTTCATCGACCTGCATGTGCACGGCGGCGGCGGCAAGGACATCATGGAAGGCGGCGACGCCCCGCATGTGATCGCGGCCATGCACGCCAGGCACGGCACCACCTCCATGCTGGCCACCACCATGACGGCGCCGCCGCACGAAATCACGGCAGCGCTGAAAGCCATCGGCGCGGCCTGTGCGGCGCGCCGCCCCGGTTCGGCGCGCATCCTGGGCGTGCACCTTGAAGGCCCGTACATCAACTCCGGCAAGCTGGGAGCGCAGCCCAATTACGCGCGCGCAGCCACCCTGGCCGAAGTGCAGCAGCTGGGAACCTACGCGCCGATGCGCCTCATCACCGTGGCGCCCGAAGTGGCCGGCCATTTGCGCCTGGTGCGCGAGTTGTCGGAAGCGGGGATCCGGGTCCAGATCGGCCACACGCTCGGCTCGTACGAAGACGGCGTGGCCGCGCTCGAACACGGCGCGGCCGGCTTCACCCATCTGTTCAACGCGATGAGCGGCCTGCACCACCGCGAGCCCGGCATGGTCGGCGCGGCGCTGGCGCATGCGCAGTATGCAGAGCTCATTCCCGACCTGCTGCACGTGCATCCAGGCGCAATCAAGGTGGCCCTGCGCGCCATTCCGCATCTGTACTGCGTGACCGATTCGACAGCCGCCACCGGCATGCCCGACGGCGACTACATGCTTGGCCGCCACCGCGTGCAGAAATGCATGGGCGGCGTGCGCCTGCCCGACGGCACCCTGGCCGGCAGCACGCTGACGATGGACCAGGCACTGCGCAACCTGGTCGGCCTTGGCCTCGACCTGGCCGACGCATCGCGCCGCGTGTCCACCTACGCCGCCGACTACCTGGGCGAAACCGAACGCGGGCGCCTGGCGCCGGGCACGTTCGCCGACATGGTGGTACTGGACCGCAATCTTCACATCAAAGCTGTGTATATAGAAGGAGAAATGTGTGACCTCAATGATGCTTAAAGAAGCCATATCCGCCGCGGACTGCGTCGCCCTGCAATTGTCGAGCGACGTCGAACGCTACACGGAACTTGGCCGCAAATTGAGGTCGACCAATTTCGACACCGCGCTGACCATCGCGCGCGGCAGCTCGGACCACGCCGCCAACTATTGCGCCTACCTGATCATGGCGCGCATGGGCCGGGTGGTAGCTTCCCTGCCGATGTCGCTCATCACCTTGAACAAGGCGCCGATCGAAACGCGCGACACGCTCGCCATCGCCATTTCGCAATCGGGCCAGAGCCCCGACGTGGTCGACCCGATCCGCTATTTCCGCGACGGCGAGGCGACCACGATTGCGCTCGTCAACGATATCGATTCGCCGCTGGCCAAGGCGGCCGAATGGGCCATGCCGCTCCACGCCGGCAAGGAACAGAGCGTGGCCGCCACCAAGAGCTTCATCACCAGCCTGGTGGCAGGTGCCCGTCTGGTCGCGCAATGGCAGAACGATCCCGAGCTGCTGGCCGGCCTCGAAGCGCTGCCGGAAGCCCTGCGCCGCGCCACCGAAGTGGACTGGACCGACGCGCTCGACGTGCTGGCGCCGGCCCGCAATATCATGGTGGTCGGACGCGGCATCAGTTTTCCGATCGCGCTCGAATCGGCGCTGAAGCTGAAGGAAACCTCTGCCCTGCAGGCCGAAGCGTTCAGCGGCGCCGAGATCAAGCACGGCCCGATGGCGCTGATCGAAGACGGCTATCCGCTGCTCATTTTCGCCACCCGCGGACCGACCCAGGCCAGCGTGCTGCAACTGGCCGCCGAAATGCGCACCCGCGGCGCCAAGGTCATCCTGGCCGCGCCGTCCGACGTGGCCGAGCGCGACCTGACCCTGCCGGTTGCGGCCACGCCCGACCTCGACCCCATCGTCGCGGTGCAAGCCTTCTACATCATGGCGGCGCACTTGTCGAAAGCGCGCGGCATGGATCCGGACCGGCCGCGCCACCTGAGCAAAGTCACCAAGACCAACTAAGCCAGCGACCCCGCCATCAATGAACATCAAGAACCTGCTGACGGCATTGATGGCACTGGCGTTGTCGGCATCGGCGGCGCTGGCCGCCGACAAGAAGCTCGAATTCTGGACCTTCAGCATGAAGCCCAAGTTCACACCCTATTTCGAGTCGGTGGTGCGCAACTACGAAGCGGCCAATCCCGGCGTGAAAATCGAATGGATCGATTTTCCGTGGGACGTGATCCAGACCAAGCTGGTCACGCGCATCGTGGCCGGCACCCCGCCCGCGCTGGTCAACCTGAACGTGCCCTGGGCCGACGAATACGCGCGCGATGAACTGCTCACGCCGGTCGACGCGCTGCTCGGCGCATCGCGCTCGAACTACATCGCCGGCACGCTCGAGGATCTGCGATTCAAGGGCAAGACCTACGGCTTTCCGATGTATAGCAACGTGGCCGTCATCGCCTATAACACCGAACTTTTCAAGGCGGCAGGCCTGGTCCGGGGCCCTGCAAGTTTCGACGAGCAGCTTGCCTTCGCACGCCAGATCTTCGCCCGCACCGGCAAGGCCGGCATCGCCCCGGCGCTGGCCAAGATCGACGGTCTGTTCATGTGGCAGGGCCTGGCCGTGATCGACCATGGCCGCGCGGTATTCAACTCGCCCGCCCACGTGGCGCTGGTGCAGAAGCTGGCGCTCACCTACAAGGCCGGCGGCCTGCTCAAGGAAAGCCTGTTCGCCGAGGATAACTTCCCGGCCGTAGTCGACGCCTACAAGGGCGGTCGCCTGGGCATGCTGCTCGCGCCACCGACGGCGCTGCGGCGCATCGAAGCCGACGCCAAAGGCATTTACGCGATCACCGACGTGGCGCCCGCGCCGCTGGGACCGACCGGCATCGCCGACGGCGGCTGGCTGATCCACTTCGCCGTGCCCAAGGGCGTGGACCCGGCGCTGTTGCCGGATATTGGAAAGTTCGCGCTGTTACTGACCGGCGACGCCAACCAGCTGGCCTTTGCGAAGCAGGCCAGCGTGTTCCCGACCACCGTCAAGGCGGCCGCCGATCCGTTCTTCCTGACGCTGGCCAACAATGCTGGCGCCGCCGAAAAAGCGGTGGCCGCCGGCGCCGCCTCGATGAAGCATTCGCACACGCTCTATGTGGCCGGCATCGACGACTACGACGAACTGCGCCGCTCGCTGGTGAAGGCGGTCGAAGCGGGGGTCACCGGCAAGCAGGATGTCAAGCTCGCGCTCGACCAGGCGGCGGCCATCTGGAACAAGAAGCTGTCCCGGCAAAGGCTGCACTGATGAACCGGCGCCACCTTCAGGCATGGACCTTCCTCGCTCCCGCGCTGGCGCTGCTGGCCGTGTTCTCGTTCTGGCCGGTGGCCTACGGCTCCTTCCTCGCATTCACCGACTACAGTCTTGTGCGCCCCACCTCGTGGGTCGGGCTGGATAACTTCCGCTACATCTTCGACAACGAGATGTTCGTCACCGGCCTTAAGAATTCGCTGCTGTTCCTGTTGATGGTGCCCTTCGTGCAGATCGGCGCGATCTCGCTGGCGGTGCTGGTCAACAACCGACTGCCCGGCATCCGCTACTTCCGTGCGGCCTTCTACGTGCCGGTGGTGACCACGGTGTCGGTGGTCGGCATCATGTGGGGCTTCATGTTCCACGAACAGGGCACGCTCAATTATGTATTCATGCAGCTGCGCCTGGCGAACGCGCCGATCGGCTGGCTGTCGGACGACACGCTGGCGCTGTTTGCGATCATGTTCGTCACGCTGTGGCGCGGCCTTGGCTGGTATATGGTGATGTACCTGGCGGCGCTGCAGGCGATCCCCGCCGACATGCAGGAGGCGGCCGTTCTGGACGGTGCCAACCGCTGGCAGATGTTCTGGAAAATCACCGTGCCAATGCTGCGCCCGACCATCATGGTCTGCTCGATCCTGTCGGTGCTCGCTGCCCTCAAGGCCTATCAGGAGGTCGACGTGCTGACCCAGGGCGGGCCGATGAATTCGACCTTCACGGCCCTGTACTATGCCTACGACCAGGGCCTCAAGCACCTGAAGCTGCCGCGCGCGCTGGCCGCCAGCATGGTGGTGTCGGTCATCTGCGTCGGCATCGCCCTGCTCTGCCTGCGCTACCTGAAACCGAGGCACCGCTGATGCGCGCCAGCCCGCTCAACAAGGCCATCCACTACCTGGTGCTGTGCGCGCTAGCGGTGGTCTGCGTGTTCCCTTTCTGGTGGACGCTGGTCACCGCGATTTCCACCGAGGGCAATATCTTTGCCTTCCCGCCCACCTTCTGGCCGCGCGCGCCGTCGCTGGACAACTTCGCCGAAGTGTTCCGCACCATCCCGATGCTGTCGTTCTTCAAGAACTCGGTGCTGATCGCCGTGCTGACGGTGTTCTGGAAGCTGACGCTCTGTTCGGCCGCCGCCTACCCGCTCTCGCGCATGCGCTTTCACGGCCGCAAGCTGGTGTTCGGGATCATCCTCGCCACGCTGGTGCTGCCGTCGGAAGTGAACTTCCTGGTCAACTTCATCACCGTCACCAAACTCTCGCTGGTGGACACCTACACCGGCGTCATCCTGCCGAACGTGGTGACCGCGCTCGCCATCCTGCTGCTCAAGCAGGCCTTCGACGAAGTGCCGCAAGACCTGGTTGACGCTGCGCGCGTGGACGGCGCCAGCGAATGGATCATCTTCACCAGGATCATGCTGCCGCTGATCGCGCCATGGCTGGCCACCGTCGGCATCCTCACCGCGGTCGAAGCCTGGAACGAATACATCTGGCCGTCCATCGTGATGAGCAAACCCGATGAATTTCCCCTGTCGGTGGGCGTGCTGTATTTGCGCGGCACCTTCGGCAGCAGCACCCGCGTGATCGCCGCGGGCACCATCCTCACCATCTTGCCGACCCTGGCGGCTTTCCTGTTTACCCAACGATTTTTCATGCGCGGCATGGACGGAGCAGTCAAATAATGAACAACTTCAAACAACTCGCCGGTCAATTGATCATGATCCGTTTTCCCGGCACTGAACTCGATTGCGCCACCGCCGATTTCCTGCGCGAGAATACGGTGCGCGGGGTCTGCCTGTTTCGCGGGAACATGGCAAACGCCGAGCAACTGACCCGCCTGACCACCGACCTGCGCGCGGTGATGGGGCCGGAGGCGCTGATCGCCATCGACCAGGAAGGCGGCGCCGTGGTGCGCTCGACCTGGGTGCCGGCGCCGCCGGCCGCCATGGGACTGGGCGCGGCCGACGACCTTGAACTGGCCGGCAGCGTCGGCGCGGCGGTGGCGCGCGCGGTCAAGGCGATGGGCTTCAACTGGAACTTCGCGCCGGTGCTGGACCTGAACAACAATCCCGACAACCCGGTGATCGCCGAACGCTCCTTTGGCGCCGACCCGCAGCGCGCCACCGATCTGGCAATGGCCTGGATGGCGGGCAGCGAAACGGAAGGCGTGGCCTGCTGCGTCAAGCATTTTCCCGGGCACGGCGACACCCACGTCGACTCGCACCGTGACTTGCCCACCGTGGACAAGGGCCTGGCCGAACTGGAAGCCTTCGAATTCAAACCGTTCCGCCTGGCCGGCAACCGCGCCCCGGCATTGATGACCGCGCATATCGTCTACCCCGCGCTCGACGCCGAATTTCCCGCCACGATGTCGCGCCGCATCCTGCACGACTTGCTGCGCGAAGAATGGGACTACCGCGGCGTCATCATCACCGACGGCATGGACATGCACGCGATCGCGGGCCGCTACGGCGCGGGCCCGGCGGCGGTGCGCGCGCTGCTGGCCGGGGCCGACATGGTCATGGCGCTGGGCACGCCGGAAACCCAGGCCGAAACCATCAGTGCAATCGCCGAGGCGATCGAGTCGGGGGCGCTGCCGATGGACGAAGTGAACACGCGCCTGAAGCGCTTGTCGGCGCTGGCGCAGGCCTACCCTTGCCAGGCGCAGGAATACACGATGGACGTAGCCGACCGCGTGCTGATGGCGCATGCCTGGCGCCGCTGCCTGACCGCGCGCGGCAATCCGCAACGCCCCAAGCCGGGCGCCAAAGTGCGCCTCGTTGTGCGCCAGGACGTGGTCAGCGACGGCGTGTCCGAAGCGGGCGTGCCGGCTGCGGTGGTGGCCGCGTCGCTGGGCCGCCTGTACGACGTGGACCTGGTCACCTTCCTGGACTCCGAGACCTTCGACTGGGAATCGCTGCCCGACGACGGGCGCTTCGTGTTCCTGGCCTCGACCTCGCGCCTGCGCTACGGGCCGAACGCGCGCGCCACCTGGGCGCCCGACCTGCACCTGGCGCTGTGGAACCCCTACCAGGCGCTCGACATCCACGCACCGGCCCTGATCACCTACGGCTTTGCCGCGCCTGCGCTGGACGCCGTCGATGCGTGGCTGGCCGGTACGCTGGAAGCGAAGGGCAAGTGCCCGGTTCCAGGGTTTGAATGACATGCACACCGCCACCGAAGGAATGACGATGAATAAACAGCTTGATGCCGTCCGCAGCCCGATCAGCTGGGTCCCAAGCCTGTACCTGGCGAGCGGCCTGCCCTACTTTGCAGTGATGCTGCTGGCCGGCATGATGCTAAAGAGCATGGGCATGGCCAACGACGTTATCAGCCACTGGACCACCTGGATCGGCGCGGCCTGGATTTTCAAGCCGCTCTGGAGTCCTTTCATGGAGCTGGCCAGCAGCAAGAAAAAGCTGGTGGTGATTTTCGAACTGGCCGGCGGAGTGAGCCTGGCGCTGGTAGCGCTGGCGCTGCACCTGCCGTTCTGGTTTGCCGCCTGCATCGCGATGCTGGCCATCGTCGCCGTCTGCTCGGCATCCCACGATATTTCCTGCGACGGGCTGTACATCGCCAGCCTTAACGAAAAGCGCCAGGCGGAATATGCCGGCTGGACCGGCACCTTCTACAACGCTGGCCGCTTCATCGTGTCCGGCGGAATGCTCAGTCTTGCCGGCTACCTCGAGAAAAGCAGCGGCGTCGTCAACGCCTGGACCATCATCTATTCGATTCTCGGCATCCTGATGATCGTGCTTGGACTGTACAACCTGTGGACGCTGCCCCAGGGCGCCAACCCGGTCAGCGCCAACAACAGCGCGAACGCGATCGCCAAAACGCTCTATGAAGTGATCGTCGAATACTTCAAGAAGCCCGGCATCTGGGTATCGGTACTATTCATCATCATGTTTCGTGCCGGCGAGGCGCAGGTGCAGACCATCGGCCCGCTGTTCCTGCGCGAGGCGCGCAACCTCGGCGGCCTTGGCCTGAGCACCGCCGAAGTTGGCGCCGTCTATGGCACCGTGGGGACGGTCGCCTTCATCCTGGGCAGCATCGCCGGCGGCTACTTTACCTCCTGGCTTGGACTCAGGCGCGCAATCCTCCCTTTGATCCTCGCGGTCAACCTGCCCAACGCCGTGTTCTACTTCCTCTCCGTGCTGCTGCCGACCAATATCCTCGTGATCGGCGCCGCCCTGAGCATGGAGATGTTCGGCTATGGCTTCGGCTTCGTCGGACTGATCCTGTACATGATGCAGGTAGTCGCTCCCGGAAAATACCAGACTGCCCACTACGCCATCTCGACCGGCATCATGGCGCTCGGCCAAGCGCTGTTCAAGTATTTCAGCGGCGACGTCCAGGTCGCGCTGGGCTACCAAAACTTCTTCCTGTGGGTGCTCGCGTGTGCGGTACCGGTGCTGATCATGTCACAGCTGATCCCAATGACGGCCGCGCAGAAGAATGCACCGCAAGGCGGCGCTGCCAGCGCCGTGCCGGGCTGACCGATGGCGAGTGTCACCCTGAAGGGCATCGCCAAGCACTACGACGACGGCAAGCCGGTCATCCACGGCGTCGACCTGGAGATCGCCGACGGCGAATTCATCGTCTTCGTCGGCCCGTCCGGCTGCGGCAAGTCGACCCTGCTGCGCATGATCGCAGGCCTGGAAGAGATCAGCGCCGGCACCCTGCATATCGGCGGACTTCTGGCCAACCACATCGCGCCGGCCCAGCGCGGCCTGGCGATGGTGTTCCAGTCGTACGCGCTGTATCCGCACATGACCGTGTTCGAGAACCTGGCCTTCGCAATGCGCCTGGCCGGGCACAAGGGCGCGCAGCTTGACGAGGCGGTCGGGCGCGCCGCCGCCATCCTGCAGATCACCGACCTGCTGCGGCGAAAACCCAAGGAGCTGTCAGGCGGCCAGCGCCAGCGCGTGGCCATTGGACGCGCCATCGTGCGCAAGCCGGGTGTGTTCCTGTTCGACGAACCGCTGTCGAACCTGGACGCCAGCCTGCGCGTGCAGATGCGGGTGGAGCTGGCCCGCCTGCACCGGGAACTGAAGTCGACCATGATCTACGTGACGCACGACCAGGTCGAGGCCATGACCCTGGGCGAACGGATCGTCGTCATCAATCGCGGCCGCATCGAGCAGGCCGGCACGCCGCACCAGTTGTACAACCAGCCGGCCAACCTGTTCGTGGCCGGCTTCCTGGGCGCGCCAAAAATGAACTTCCTGGCCGGAGTGATCGTCAGCGCCGACCGCCATGGCGCCCAGGTCGCCCTGGCCAACGGCAGCGTGATCGCGCTGGCCGTGAACGCCAGCCGCGCCGCGCCGGGCGAGCGCGTGACCATAGGCGCGCGCCCCGAACACATGACGCTGCGCGAGGACGGCGCCAACCTGGTGGACCTGCTGGTGGGCCACGTGGAATACCTGGGCGACCAGAGCGTGGCCTACGCCACCATGCAGGGCGATCCTGCCCTGGTGGCGGTGAGGCAGCCGGCGGACGGCGCGCCTTTACTACCGGGCATGCGGATCCGGGCCCACCTGCCCTCGCAGCGCTGCCACCTGTTCGATGCCAGCGGCGACGCCTTCTTACATACGGTTACCAATGAAATGGAAATCAAGACATCAAAATAGGGTTTGTGTGACAATATGCCCTTCGTCTGGATCGCGCGTCGTATCCAGGCATCGTTTATTGTCGAAATAACATATCCACCGTCTTCAAGCTCTTACAAGGATTTTCCATGTCCCAGTTCCGTCTCGCCCGCACCTGCCTGATCTTAGCCGCCCTTGGCATGAACGCCGTGCCGTCCCTGCTCATCAGCGCCCAGGCGCAGGACAAGCCTGCCGCGACATTGCAAAAAATTCGTCCCGAAATTTTCAAGTTGCTCGATGGCGCCGCGATCAATCCCTTGCTCGCAGCCAAAAAGTTCCCGGAAGTGCAGGCCAATATCGCCGCCGCCGAAGCTTTCACGGATCGCTCGCCGTCCGAGACGTACATGCTCAACCGCGTGAAGCTGCAGCTCGGTTCGGCCAGCAACGATAACGCGATCACGATGCCCGCGCTCGAAGCGCTGATCAACTCCGGCTTCGTCGAGAAGCGGGAAATTGGCGTGTTCATCCAGATCCTGGCCGAATACAACCTTAACGCCAAGAACTTCCCTAAAGCCATCGAATGGTTCAAGCGCTACGAAAAGGAAGGCTTGCCTGCGGAAACCGTGCGTCCTCAGTTGAGCCGCGCGTATTACCAAAGTGGCGATTACGCGAATACGAAGGTGGAACTGCTGAAAATCATCGGCGCTGCAGAAGCTGCAGGCAAAAAGCCGGAGATGGACGACCTGCGCCTGCTTAACAGCACCGAAGGCTTGCTCAAGGATATGCCCGCCTATACCGCCACCCTGGAAAAACTGGTGACGCTGTATCCGACCGAAAAGTTTTGGACGGAAATGCTGAACCGCCTGATGCTCAAGCCTGGCTTCCGCAGCGGCCTCAAGTATGAGCTGTACCGCCTGGAACTGGTGGCGCTGAAAGACATGACGCCGGAAGCGTATGTCGATATGGCGGAACAGTCCTTGCAGGAAGGCTTGTTCGCCGAAGCGAAACAGGTCATGGATGCCGGCTACGACAAGGGCATTCTGGGCAAGGGCGCCAGCGCGGCCAAGCACAAGGAAGTGCGCGCCAAGGCCGACAAGGGCGCCGCCGACGACGCCAAGAACGTCGCAAGCGGCGACGCCAGCGCGGTCGCGGCCAAGACTGGCCAGCCGCAGGTCAACCTGGGCTATGTGTATGTGACGATGGGCCAGTTCGACAAGGGTATCGCGATGATCGAAAAAGGCATCGCCAAAGGCGGCCTGAAACACCCCGAGGATGCCAAGCTGCGCCTGGGCGTGTCGCTGGTCAAGGCCGACCGCAAGGCGGACGCCATCAAGGTCTTCCAGGACATCAAGGGCAACGACGGCGTCGCCGACCTGGCCCGCTACTGGACCATGTTCCTGAACCGTCCGGCTGGCCCGATGCCTGCTGCACCGCCCGCCACGATCAAGTAACTGGGCGAGTCTTCAGAAAAGCGGTTCCTTGCGCAAGCGAGGGCCGCTTTTCTTTTTGGTCCGTTAGGCACCGAACATTTCATTTGGTAAATTTATTGCATACTGGCTCCATTCTCAGGAGACACACCATGACTGCAGTTGCCACCGAACGTAGCCGCGTATTACTGATCACCGGCGCAGGACACGATGTGCGCACGCGCCGCATGATCCGCCTGTCGCAGGAGTTGCTCGAGGCCGAAGGCGTGGAAGTGGACATGCTCGACCCGGACCGCCACCAGGCCACCGACGTGTACGAGAAATGGCTTTTCGCGCATGCGGTGATCGTCATCGCGCCGGCCGGAGAAGCACCGGTTCCGTCGCACTTTCGCCAGCCGATCGACCGCATGGCCGGCGCCGGCTATCCGGCCCAGCTGGCCAACCGCGCCTACGGGGTGGTGGTGCATGGCGATGACGCGCGGGCCGAAGAAAGCCGGCGCGCCCTGAACGACTGGTTCGACGCCATGGGCATGGTCGACTCGGACAGCTTCGCCATCCTCGACCGCCACCTCGGCTATCACGAGCCGGCCGTGGGCGACGAGCCGGCGCGCAAGGGCGACGACGACTACCAGGCCGAAGTACGCAACGTGGCGCGCGCGGTGGCCAATGCGGTGACCGAATTGCGGGCCGGGCGCTTGTCGCCGCCGGAGCGGCGCGCGCGCAGCGCCGCCTAGCGCAGGGATTCGGCCAGCACCCGGTTGTATTCCAGCGCCTTGAGCGGCATGCCGCTGCAATGTGCGCTGGCACCGGCAAGCGGCGCGCTGCACGGCCGGTCGCGGTCCAGCGACCAGTAGTGCAGACCGGCCAGCTTCATTTTTTTCACCGCGGCGGCCAGCAGGCGCGCGTCGTCCAGCGTGAAGACATTCGATACCACATCGTTCACGCCGATCATCGCGGTCAGCTCGATCTGCGCAAACGGGATCCCGTATTTCCGGTTGACGTTGCGCGCTGCCTGGAGTGCCGACCTGCCCATGTCGCACAGCTTGCCGCGCTTGAGCACGCACACACTGCTGTCTCCAGGCCCGTAGTCCATCACCATCAGGTTGAACGTGAATGCGCGCACGCCATGGCGGCGCAGCGCGGCCAGGATCGCTTCGCCCTCACGGTTCAGGCTCTTGCCGCTGCCGTCCGAGGCGGCGTGGGTGGCGAGGGTGAAGCTGTAGCGCAGTTGCGGGCGTTTTTCCTGCGCGGCCTTGATCCGTTGTATCAATGAGTCGACCTGCCGCGCCGTCTGCCCTGCTTCGATGTCGAAGTCGATGCCGATCAGGCGCGCCGATGCGTACCGGCGGATGAAGCGTTCCATGCCCTCATCAGTGGCGCAGGTGAACACGCCGCCCTGCCCTCCGGTCGAAACGATGTAGTCGACGCCGGCCTGGTCGAAGGCGGCCACGTTGGCATCGGCCACCTGCTGGCCGCCGTCGTCGACCCATCTCTCTTCGCCGCATTCGCCGGTGGCAAAGGCCCAGGTGAGCGCGCCAGGGCCCACCGTGCGCTTGCCATCGACCAGGTAGGGCGTATGGTGGGCCAGGTGCTGGTACGGGCTATAAATGAATGCCGGCGCGGCCGTGGCGTGCAATGCAGGCGCGCACATCAGCGCGCCAAGAATCAGTTTTTTCATCTCGGTCTTGTTTGCGACAGGACGCCGCGTTTGTGTTCAGGGATATGCGCGGCGGGATCGGATGCATCGAACACGTAGTGCTGGAACAGGGCGGCCCATGCGGCCCGGTGTTCCGGTGCCATGTCCCGCATTTGCCGCATGCAGTCGAGCATGCACGCGAGGGGGCTGGCGGCACTGCCGGCCGCCTTCCACCAATAATTGACCAGGATATTGAGGACCCCGGTCGACTGCACGTGGTGCCACCACAAGGTCGGAATGTAGAGGGCGTCGCCTGGCTCCAGTTCGGCCACCTGGGCCGCTGCGAGGGCGTCCCGAAAGCGCGGGTAACGCACAAAGTCGGGCGCATTAAAGTCCACCATGCTGATCGGCGTGGGCGTGGGTGCGAAGTCGAGCGGCCCGACATACAGGTTGCCGGCCTGGGCGGGAGGGAACAGGGTGAAGCGGCGCCTTCCAGCCACCACGCAGGCGATGTTATTGGACTCGTCAAAGTGCGCCGGCGTGGTGATGGTGTTGCCCAGCCAAATGCGAGGGCGCACCGACGGATCAAAAAAAGGAAGCACGTTCTCTTGCCCGAAGCGCGGCAAACACTCGTCGATCGGCGCGCTCTGGATGGCCACCGACGGCGGCAGCGCGAACTGCGAGTAGCGCGCCAGTTGTTCGATCACGGCCGATACGGGCAGTTTGCGGCGCGCGAAATTGAAGCCGCTCATGTCGTCCTGGTAGAACAGCCTGCCCTTCTCGCTCGCAGGGGCGAGCAAGGCGTCGACCGGCACGCCGCTGTCGCAGGCGACCAGGTAGCCGCATACATCCTCGGGGGATGCGGCCAGCGCCACCGCCGGCCAGTGCTTGACGAAGCCGCGCAAGATGGCGGGCCGATAGCTGCCCATGATCTCGCCATGCAGGCGCTTCTCGTCCACATCGCGGTATTCCGCGACCAAGGCAGTTGTTGTCGTCATATCCAGATTCTGTCACAAAAAAAACCCGCCAGGGCCAGCAAAGCCGAGGCGGGTTCAGGATGCAGCTTTCGGGATCAATACTTGAAACGCAAGCCTGCGTAGTACTGGGCGCCATTGGCATAGAAACGCGATGGCTGGTCTTCGTTGTAGACGTAGTTCTTCAGGATCGGATTATTCAAGTTCTGGCCGCTGAAGGTCAGCGTCAGGTTCTTGCTAAGCGAGTAGTTGAACGACACCGACAATTGGCCGACCTTGTCCTGGTACAGCGGCGTGCCGCGGTCCTGGGCGGCCAGGTACGACGAGCGCCATGCGTAGCCGACGCGGGCATTGAACTTGTCGTTCTCGTAGTAGGCGCCGGCGTTGGCCGTGACCTTGGACGCGCCCAGCATGTCGCAAGGACTCGACGACGTCGCCGTCTGCATCGCCGGGCAGGAACCGGCGTCCTGCTTGGAATCGGCCAGCGTGAAATTGCCGTCCACGCCGAAGCCCGCTCCCAGCGGCAGTTGCAGCGCAAACTCGGCGCCTTTGATCTTGGCGCCAACGTTGATTGGCGAGGTAATCGCGTATTGCGCGAATACGCCACGGCCCGCAAGTTCCGATGCGCGGCTGTCGATAAAGGTGCCGGTGCTGACGCCGTAACCGACATAGTCCTTCAGGTCCATCATGAACAGCCCGACCGACGCCAGGGCGCGCGGCTTGAAATACCATTGCAGCGTGGCGTCCAGGTTGGTCGAGATCACCGGTTGCAGTCTGGCGTTGCCGCCGTTGCCGGTATGGGTCTCGTCGGTCAGGCTGACGGTACCGCCCAGGGCCCCGAAATCGGGACGCGTCATGGTGCGCGACACGCCCACGCGGCCGACCAGGTCTTTACTCAGGTCGAACTTCAGGTTCAGGCTCGGCAAGACCTTGGTGTGGTTGTTCTCGATCGAGGTCTGCTGCACGAAGCCGCCCCACGGATAGGCCGGCAGGTTGGCGCCAGGGACCTGGTTCGGCACGATCTGATAACCGTTCGAGGTGCCGTCGGTACGCACCACGCGCACGCCCACGTTGCCGCTCCAGCCATCGCCATCAAGGTCGCCCGACACATACATGGCCTTGGTCTTTTCCTTCAGCGCGAACATCTCGCTGTAGTAGGTGCGCGACACGTCACGGTTCGAATGCAGGTTGCCCCACGCCTGCAGAATGTTGCGGTCGAGCGCCCATACGTTGCGCGGGAAGTCGCCACCGAGGTCCTTGCCGAAGTCGGCCGGATAGGTCGTGCCGTTCCAGGCCGGGTTGGTGTTGGCGGTGCCTGGCTCCGTGTTGGCCCAGTTCGGGCCTTGCGCCACGGTGAAATTGCTGCGGCCATGGTCGGTGCCGCGCAGGCCGAACTTGATGTTGTTGAGCGGTCCGATATCGACCCGGTAGTCGGCATCGATCTGGGCATAGGTCTCTTCGTCGGTGGTGGTCGCCGGCGACAGGCCGAACACCCAGTCGAGGATGGTGCCGGTGAAGACCGCCTGGTTACCTTGCAGGAACTTGACGGTCGCCGGGCTGCCCAGGCCGTTCAACTGGTAGCTCGCGCCTGTGTTGTTGATGTCGCCTTCGTACACGCCCTGCGACGGCGTGGCGCCATTGCCGCGCGTCTTGCCGGCCTGTCCACGCATGGACAGGTTATCGTTGAAGCGGTACTTGAAAGCGAGGTCGAGGAAATCGGACTTTGAGTAGGCGCCTTCGCGCACGATATCGTCGACGATACCGTAGCGCAGCGGTGCAGCGGTAGTACCGCGGTTGGCGAACGTGGCCGAGGTCAGCGTGCCGTTGCGGACCGTGTAGCTGTCCGGTGATACGCCGCCGCCGAGGGCGCCGCTGCCGAGCATGTCGGTCATGAAGTTGCGGTTGTAGTTCGATGCGGTGAGCTTGGAACTGAAATAGGTCGCTTCAGCCGAAAAATCGCGCGATGGCTTGAACTGCAGGTCGACCAGGCCGCCCTTGCGGTGGCGTTCCTGTTCGAACAGGGAAGAACCGATCAGGCGCGGATACCAGACATTGGCCAGGTCGGGGTGGGCGGTGGCGACCGGGCCGCCGGGAGCGATCTGGGTCCACTGCAGCAGTTCCTGGCCGTCGCGGCGCAGGCTGCGCTTTTCCGAAAATCCCTGCAGCATCACGCCAAAGGTGTTCGACGCGTTCTTCCAGTTGACCAGGCCGCTGAACTGGGGATCGGTCTTGGCGGCCAGCGTGGAGTGGACCGCCTGCACCGAACCCTCGAACGACAAGGGCTGTTTGAAGTCGAGCGGATGGCGCGTCATGACGTCGATCGTGCCGGCCACGCCGCCTTCGATCAGGTCGGCGGTCGGGCTCTTGCGCACCACGACCTGCCCCACGATTTCCGATGGCAGCAGCGAGTAGCTGGCGCTGCGGCCAACCGCCCCGCCGACCTGGTCAAGCACGAACCAGTCGCCCGACGAGATGGCGTGGCCGTTGATGACGGTCTGGGTCAGGCTGGGCGCGGTGCCGCGCAGGCTGACGCGGTCGTTCTCGTCGAAACCGCCGGAACCGGCCGCCGAGGAACTGATGTTCACGCCAGGCAGGCGCTGCAGGGAGTCGGCGACGTTCTTGTCCGGCATCTTGCCCACATCTTCGGCAGTGATCACTTCGACGTTGGCAGCGGCATTGCGCTTGACTGCCAGCGATTGCTGCAACGACGCGCGAATGCCCGTGACGATGACCACTTCCGGCTCGTTCTGTGGAGCCTGCTGGGCCAGTGCCGGCATCGACATGCTCAATACCAGGATTGCCGCGGCCGATGCCGCCGGCGTCAAACGGTTCATTCCTGGCATGGTTGGTCGCTTGCCCGCTGCTGCCTGTTTCTGCTTCATATTTCCCCCTTGGTGTTGGCGACACGATGACGCCTGTTCGTTTTCTAAGTTCTCTTTTTGCACAACTGGTACAACCACCTCTAAAACCAATCTAACGCCAATATACTACTGATTAATACCAGAACACTACCAATTTCGATATTAATTTCGTATGTATTGGCTGCTTTGCCAAGCGAAAGCGACCACTTTGGAAGTGGTCTGGTCGGGAGGGCCTTTCTGGAAGCGTATCCACGGGCACGACGCCCACGCTGGTCTTTTTTTGGTATTATCGGTTTCAGAAACCTTGCCTGACGGCAGTGTGGCAAACACGCACCACTTTTTTTACAACAAAGGCGAATTGGTATGACGTCACTGGTCCAGATCATGCAAAACCTGGCAGAAACGAGCAGCCTGCCGCTGTACCAGCAGCTGCAGCGGGCGTTGCGCGAAGCGATCGACAAGCGGGTTTTCGAGCCGGACGAAGCGCTGCCGGCCGAGCGCCAGCTGGCGCTGGATTTGTCGATGTCGCGCATCACGGTGCGCAAGGCGATTGACGGACTGGTGGGGGAAGGCTTGCTGGTCAAGCGGCCCGGCTCGGGCAACTTCATCAATACCCGGATCGAAAAGAACTTCGCCAAGCTGACCTCGTTTTCCGAGGACATGCGGGCGCGCGGGCGCACGCCGCGCAGCGTCTGGCTCAAGCGTTCAGAGGGGACGGTGACGCCGGAAGAAGCGCTGCGGCTGCGGCTCTCGCCCGGGGCGGCGGTGTACCGCTTTAACCGGATCCGCTACGCCGACGAGATCCCAATGTGCCTGGAATACGCGACCATCGTCGCGGCCTGCCTGCCGACGCTCGAGACGGTGGGCATCTCGATGTACGAAGCGCTGGAAGAAGCGGGCAACCGGCCGGTGCGCGCGCTGCAGCGGCTCTCGGCGATCCTGCTCAACGCCGAGCAGGCCAAGCTGCTGCAATCGAAGGAAGGCGACGCCGGATTATGCGTCGAGCGCCTGGGCTTTCTGCGCGACGGCCGCGCGGTCGAATTTTGCCGCTCCTACTTCCGCGGCGACCTGTACGACTTCGTCGCCGAGCTGAGCTCATAGGTTAGCCCGGGCTAACCGAACTGCCTTAGATGGCGGTCAAGCCGCCGTCGACGGCCAGCTGGTGGCCGGTGACGAAGGAGCTCTTGTCGGAACACAGCCACAGCGCCGCGTTCGCCACTTCGGCCGGTTCGCCGAAACGCCCGATCGGGTGCACATTGCGTAATTTCTTTTCGCGCTGGGGTTCGCGCTCGATGGCGCGCGTCAACATCGCAGTGTTGACCACGCCCGGACAGACGCTGTTGATGCGGATTCCGTTGCGCCCGTATTCGGCCGCCGCGGTCTTGGTCATGCCCACCACCGCGTGCTTGCTGGCCGCGTAGATAGGTTGCGTGGGCGCGCCCACCAGCCCGGCCACGGAAGCGGTGTTGACGATGGCGCCGCCACCCTCCTGCTTGAGCATCTGGCGAATCTCGTACTTCATGCACAACCACGTACCCTTGACGTTCACATTGATGATGCGGTCGAACAGCGCTTCGTCGGCTTCGGCCAGCGGCAGGAATTCTTCTTCGACCCCGGCGTTGTTGAACGCACAATCCAGGCGTCCGTAATACGCAACAGTCTTGTCGATCAGGGCTTCCACTTCGGCCGCCCTGGTGACGTTGCACTGCACGAAAAGGGCCTTGCCGCCCCCTTCGACAATCATCGCTGCCGTGGCATGGCCACCGTCGACCGACATGTCGGCTACCACCACGCACGCCCCGGCGCGCCCGAAAGCGACTGCCGCTGCCCGGCCTATGCCCCCTGCCGCGCCGGTGACCAGCACTACCTTGCCCTCGAACGAGGTGTCTTTCTGTTTATTGTTCTGCACGTTCTTACGCCTTTCCAGTTGCGATAAGGTAGCTTTTGCTTCCCCACAGCAACATACTAGCGTAAATATGCGTGTATCACCAGCAAGTTATCATTATTGACGCGCGCGCTTCTCGTGCGCTTGCTGATGCGAGCTGATACGCGACAATTCCCCCATCTCTTCGGCCAGGAATTCGAGCAGGTCGTCGACGCTGACGATGCCCGTCAGACCGCCCGTGGCATTGACCACCGGCACCCGCCGGATACCCCGGAAGCGCATCCGCTCGATCGTCTCGTAGACGTCGTCGTCCTCGGAGGCGGTCAGCAAGTCGTCGCTCATGATGTCGCCGACCAGCAAACTGGCGGGGTCCAACCCCAGCGCGATAACCGACACCACGATGTCGCGATCGGTAATGATGCCGACCGGGACGCGTTCGCCGTCGGGCTGGTCGATCACGACCAGGTCGCCAACATGGTATTTACGCATCAGCAGCGACGCGCCCTGCACCGTTTCGTCGCGTTTGCAGTAAATCGTCTGGACCGTGCAGATTTCGCCTATTTTCATCACGTTCTCCTTGGGCTCGCGCAGAATTGGCGCGTGAAGGCCTACGCTAACGCGCGCTTTCCGCCATGGCCTTGACCTCGGTCAAAACCGCCGTGGCGTTCTTTAGAGTTTGGGATCGCCCGGCGTGGGCAGGAAACAGGCGT
Source organism: Pseudomonadota bacterium (assembly GCA_040388275.1). GTDB lineage: Bacteria > Pseudomonadota > Gammaproteobacteria > Burkholderiales > Burkholderiaceae_D > Telluria_A. The sequence continues at coordinate 1,570 of JAZKCA010000005.1, read as the reverse complement.
CGACGATTTGCAGGTCGTTGTCCTTGGCGAAATCGCGGACGAAGTGGAATGCCAGCGGTTCGATTTTTTGCAAATCGTTATTGACCACCACGGCTTTGACGCCGTTCAGCATGGTCGGGCGCACAAAGGGGGAGTACTGCAGGTGGGCGTTCGGGCCGCCCGATCCTTCGGGCCGGAAACACGACATGACCCCGCACAAGCGCTCGGCCCAGTCGCTGGGCCGGAACTGCCTGCCATCGCTGGTCAGGCCAAGAATGAAAAACTCGTCTTCGAGCTTCTTCTTGTCTGCAGGTAACTCGGCCATAGGGCGGCGTATCGGGTCAGGTTTGAACCCCGGTATTATATCTTATAGAAGAGTGCCTATGCGATTTGGGCAGAACAGGGCTCAGCCCAGGAACACGGCACCGGACAGCAACAGTAGCAGCATCATCCACAACAGCAGCGCGCGCCACACCAGTCCCACGGTGCTTTGCAGCGCACGCGCATTCGGTTCTTCCCCCGGCATGACTTCGGCTTCGCTGTCGGTGGTATCGACGATGGCGGCGTCCGGCGGTAGCACGCGCGAGGCGTTTTCGTTCGGCGTGCCCAGGCGCACGCCCATGGCGCCGCCACCTGCGGCCAGGATGATGCCGCGCGCTTCGTCGCTCCAGCGGTGCGCGAAATTGCGCCAGGCGTAGATGGCGTCCTCGAAATTGCCGACCACGGCAAAAGCCACCGCCGTCAGGCGCACCGGCAGCCAGTCGATCCAGTAAAAGGCGCGCGCGGCGAACTGGCCGAAGGCTTCGTTGCGCATGTGGTCAGGTTCGTTCCAGGCACGCGCCAGGTATTCGGAGACACGGTACATCACGGCGCCGGCGGGGCCGAGCGGCATCAGGAACCAGAAGAACACGCCGAACACATTGCGGTGGGTGGTCACGAGCGACTTTTCGACGGCGATGCGGGCCACTTCGGAGGTCTCCATGCCGACCGTGTCAAGGCGCGTCCATTCGGCCAGCAGGGCGCGCGCGGTCGCGTCGTCGCCGGCCGACAGGGCCACCTGGATCGAGGTGAAGTAGTGGCTGTAATGGCGAAAGCCCAGCGTGAGGTACACGATCAGCACGTTCCAGGCGAAGGCGGCGAAGATCCAGTCCAGGCGGTGGAAGATATAGTAGATCAGCGCGGTGGGGATCATCAGGCCGCCCATCAGCAGCAGCCAGCCCATGCGGCCGTTGCTGGCGTCGCCGGCATTGAACCAGCCTTCCATGCGCATGGCGAAAGCCTTGATCTCGGCGTAGATGAGATTGTCCGCACGGAGAGGCTTGAGTTGCTCGATCAACAGCGCGCAGAGAATGGAAAGAAAGGTCATTCAACGTCCTTGTGAAGTAATGCAATACCGCTTTGCCCGCTACGATAGCGCAGTGGCCGGGCAGAATCAAACTTATTGGGTAATTTTGTGTAAGCTTGACAAGAGCTATTTCGTCGTCCTCGCGCACGCGGGGACCCATGCTGAGTATGCTCAGTATGGGTCCCCGCATTCGCGCACTGCTGTCCGGAATAATTTCGTTGACTTCCACTCAGAACAGTCCACCTT
>JAZKCA010000004.1:0-25413 GCA_040388275.1 Pseudomonadota bacterium | reverse complement strand
GCCGGTCACGATGGGCCGAAATGGCCGGTCACGTTGGTCCGAAATACCCAATCGGTATGTTGTCCGGCTGTACAGGGGCGCAAAGCTCACTGGAAAGCCTCAGTCTGTGAAGGGCCCGTATCCGTTTTCAAAGGAAATTTACGCGCTCTATAAGAGCTACTCACATGAGTCGGCGACTGAGCAGACAATCGATAAAAGGCAGAACATTTTCTCCAAGGGGATGATTGCGGGGCTTGTCGTCTGGGTAACAATTCTTGGTCTTGGAGCTCGTTACACTTACAAGTATTTTCATCCTGATTCTGTTCAGGTTGGCATGGCAAAGAGTGTGGTCCCTAGCGAGGTTCCGACTGGTTCAGTCGCTGCGGGGGCGCGGCCAGCCGTGCAGTCAAGGGCATTATTTTCTCAAGAGTGGCGCTACGCCGGTGCGTATACCGCGAAAGGTCAGCAATGGGTTGTCCTTGTTGACTCGTCGGGACGGCTTCGGGCAGAGTCGCCTAGTGTTTTCTCCGGTACTGGAGCGTTGGCTGTTGGGGATATCGATGGAAGTCGTGTTACGTCATACTCCGGGTCCGTTTCCCGTTCCTCCGGCTCAACTGGGGTCTCAAAATGAGAGCTTTTATCTCCCTCGCGATTACGTGTCTGCTTACCATCGGCTCCGTTCACGCTGCACCGGGCCGTGATCCGGTTAAGTTCGATTTTCAAGGTGTGACCGTCTCACAGGTCATTTCTTTAGCGTATATGCAGATGATCGATGCGCCTTACGTCATCGACCCGGCCGTGGTGCAGGATACCCGCGTCGTTTCGTTTCGCTATGACTCTGCCACTGGCGATGTTCGACACTTTTGGATCAGCTTTCTCGACTCGCTTGGCCTCGTTGTAGTGAATCGTGGAGGCGTTGATTTCGTATCGGTTAAGCCTGTTGCACATGAGCCGTTGGAAGAGCGCGACGTGTTTGTATATCGTCCGCAATATAGGCCGGTTGCTTATCTTGTTGATCTTCTCGGGACGGTTTTTAAGCCCGGGGCTTTCGGCACTCAACGCGCTGTCAGATCTATCTCGCCGATGGAGAAGGTGCCGACTGATGCGCCACCTTCATCTGCTGCCGGGGCCATTAATGTGGATTCCGATACGCTGTTGTTTCAGGGGTCGAAGACTGATATCGCTAAGTTGAAAGCCATCCTCTCCCAAGTCGATGTCTCGGCTGGTGAGGTGATGGTAAAGGCAGTGGTATATGAGGTTGCGACGGGTACTTCGGATTCGTCGGCGTTTTCCCTTGCATTGTCGATGATGGGTGGGCGTGTTGGCGTGTCCATCGGTGGGCCGGTGGCCGCTGGCAATTCCATTTCTCTAAACACAGGTTCAATCGAAGCTGTGTTTTCGCTATTCAAAGGTGACTCTCGTTTCAAGGTCGTATCGACGCCTACTGTCCGGGTGAAGTCCGGTCAGCGGGCACAGCTTATGGTCGGGCAAGAAGTGCCTACTATTGGCGCGATTACGTATCCGCAAGGCGGGGCTGCTCCCGTTCAATCTATAGAGTACAGATCGTCTGGGGTCATTCTTGGACTTTCTCCGACTGTTCGTGAGGGCGGCATCGATATGATGGTTGATCAGCAGATCAGCGATTTTGCTTCCACGCGCAGCGGTGTCAATAACTCTCCGACCCTGACCAAGCGGAGTCTTACTACGACGGTAAGCACGCGTGATGGCGAATTGATTGTTCTCGGGGGGCTGACTCAGGATAAGACTATGACCAGTGGATCAGGTCAATCGTTCCTGCCTAAGTTCATGCGTTCGTCTTCCGCTTCGGATGACAAGACAGAGGTCTTGTTGTTGTTGCAGGTGACGAAACTATAGCGTTGTGCTGACGTATGCGTTGTCAAGTGCGAACCCGGAAGCCGTGTGTTTTTTCGACGGTATTTTGTCGAAAAGACGCACGGGTGAGGATTCGGCGGAGCGAACACTTTACAACTCAGGTAAAAAAATACGCTCGTCGTTGGGGGGCAGGGGTAGTTCCCTGCCCCCCTGACGACCAAGGGCGCTTGGCGGGTTTGGGCAGAGCCCAAGGTTTAATCGGTCCCCGCATTACGTGTTGACACTTGGTTGACACTGGTAACGAAAAAGGACCTAGATTTTCGCCTAAGTCCTTGATTTTATTGGTGGGCCTCCCGTGAGTCGAACACGGCACCAACGGATTATGAGTCCGCTGCTCTAACCAAGCATGAGCTAGAGGCCCGAAAATCGTTGTGCGGCAGACGCTAAAACTCGCCACCGCTTGAGGTACCGAGCGGTACCGCCAAACGAAGTGGCGAGAGGATATTGCCTTTAGCGACTGCCCGTCAAGGCTTAATTGCCTTCCAGGAAGCTCTTCAGCTTGTCGGAGCGCGATGGGTGACGCAGTTTGCGTAGTGCTTTCGCCTCGATCTGGCGAATGCGCTCGCGCGTAACGTCGAACTGCTTGCCCACTTCTTCCAGCGTGTGGTCGGTCGACATCTCGATGCCGAAGCGCATGCGCAGCACCTTGGCTTCGCGCGGCGTCAGCGAGTCGAGGATGTCCTTGACCACGTCGCGAAGACCCGCCTGCATCGCGGCCTCGATCGGGGCCGTGTTGCTGCTGTCCTCGATGAAGTCGCCCAGGTGCGAATCGTCGTCGTCGCCGATGGGGGTTTCCATCGAGATCGGCTCCTTCGCGATCTTCATGATCTTGCGGATCTTGTCTTCCGGGATCTCCATCTTGGCGGCCAGGATGCCGGCGTCGGGCTCGAAGCCGAACTCCTGCAAGTGCTGGCGCGAGATGCGGTTCATCTTGTTGATCGTCTCGATCATGTGCACCGGGATGCGGATGGTGCGCGCCTGGTCGGCGATCGAGCGGGTGATCGCCTGGCGGATCCACCAGGTGGCATAGGTCGAGAACTTGTAGCCGCGGCGGTATTCGAACTTGTCGACCGCCTTCATCAGGCCGATGTTGCCTTCCTGGATCAGGTCGAGGAATTGCAGGCCGCGGTTGGTGTATTTCTTGGCGATCGAAATCACCAGGCGCAAGTTGGCCTCGGTCATTTCGCGCTTGGCCTTGCGCGCCTTCATTTCACCGGCCGCCATCTGGCGGTTGATGTTGCGCAGGTCAGGCAGCGGCAGTACCACGCGCGCTTGCAGGTCGATCAGGCGTTGCTGCAGTTCCTTGATCGTCGGAATATTACGGCCGAGGATGGCGGAGTAAGCGTGGCCGGCGTTGACTTCGCCGTCGACCCATTCCAGATTCGTTTCGTTACCTGGGAACACTTTGATGAAGTGGGCGCGCGGCATGCCGCACTTGTTCACTGCCACGTCGAGGATCTGCTTTTCGATGTGGCGCACTTCGTCGACCTGGCCGCGCAGGGTGTCACACAGTTTCTCGACAACTTTTGCCGTGAAGCGGATGCCCAGCAATTCGTTGGAGATCGATTCCTGCGCCTTGACGTAGGCTTTCGAGTTGTAGCCGTCTTTTTCGAAGGCCTTGCGCATCTTGTCGAACTGCACCGAGATAACTTCGAATTTTTCCAGCGCCTGGTTCTTCAGCGCCTCGAGCTGCTCAGCCGAGAAACCGGCCGCGCCCGACGCATTGTTTTCTTCTTCCTCTTCCTCTTCGCCCTCTTCGGCCTCTTCGTCGTCTTCCTCGTCGTCGGACGAGGCGGCGGCGACTTCCTGCTCCTCGCCCTCGTCCGGATCGACCATGCCGTCGACGATTTCGTCGATCTTGATCTCTTCGTTCTGGATGCGGATGGCGGCGGAAATGATTTCGGCGATCGTGACCGGGCAAGCCGAAATGGCCTGGATCATGTCTTTCAGGCCGTCTTCGATACGCTTGGCAATTTCAATTTCGCCTTCGCGCGTCAGCAGCTCGACCGAACCCATTTCGCGCATATACATGCGCACCGGGTCGGTGGTGCGGCCAAAATCGGAGTCGACCGTCGACAAGGCAGCTTCGGCAGCCGCTTCGGCTTCATCGTCGCTGGTGACGGTGGCCACGTTATCGGACAGCAGCAAGGTCTCGGCATCGGGCGCGTGCTCGTAGACCGCGATCCCCATGTCGTTGAAGGTGCCGATGATGCCCTCGATCGCTTCTGGATCGACAATGTTTTCGGGCAGGTGATCGTTGATCTCGGCGTACGTGAGGAAACCACGTTCCTTGCCGAACTTGATCAGTGTTTTCAGTTTCTGGCGGCGGCGCTCGAGTTCTTCCTCGCTCGCTTCGGTGTCCGATGAGAACGCGTCTTTCAGCAGCGCTTTCTCTTTGGCCTTGCGGTCCTTGGCCTTGGCCTTGTCGACCGCCTTCAGCTCGGCGCGTTCAACCGCGTTCAGCGCGGCGACCTCGTCGTTCTCAGGCTGGAATTCTTTTGGTTTGCGGCCGCGCCGGCCTGGGACCTTGACCGAAGGCAGGACGTAGCCAGACGTGTCGATCGCTGCCAGGGTGGCGGCATCAGTTGTCTGGCTGACAGAAGGCGTGCCGCTCGCAGGCGTACGCGTTTCGGCCTTGTCTTGCGCTTTGTCGGCCTTGGCAGACATTTTCGTTGGCTTTTCAGCCACTGGGGATTCGGGTTTCTTAATTGGCACAGGCGCTTTCGATGTCACAACGACTAGCTTTATAGTGGATGAAGATAAAGTTTGTTGCCGGCCTTTCGGCCACACTACTGCTGCACTTTTTACACCTTCTATACATCACCTTGCAGGCACGATCCGCGCCACGCCGCCGCCGGTCCCACACCCCACGGCCAAAAAACGAGCCATTTGCAGCATGAGTCCTGGCAAAGCAACAACGGTTGGGGGCAAGGCCTAGAGTGGTTGAGAGGCAAACGAATGTATGCCATCGACTGCGCACCGCGCCGCCGCAACCAAAGCTGGCCCTGGCCGCCGACGCCTTGTTGCCGCGCCGATCAAGAGCCTAACTTACTGAAAGAAAATCAACTTCCGAACAACGAAAAAATTTCTACGCATACAACACTTAGCGTTTTATTATAGCACGCACCCAATCTTTTTCCAGTCACAAACGGGCCTCCTGAAGGGCTCGCTTTCATACTCTAGCGCGGGGTCTTTTCAGCCTCATCTTCACGCAGCAATCGCGCCTGCTCGGCGGTGATTTCGCGGTACCGTACTCCCATCTGATCTGAGGTCAGTCCGGAAGAAAACAACTGGCTAAGCTCCTGTTTTAGTGCATCTTGTTTGATCTGCCTCACAGCTCCTGACAGCCACAACTTGACGCTATCGAAGTCCGATTCCGGCTCTTTGGCGATCTCGGCTATGAGATCGTCGTATTCCGAGCCCGATTCCTTCAGATGCTGAGACAACGCGGCGAAGCCGCCGTTCGGTCCCAGCGCCTGTCCACTTGCAACCAATTGCAACAGCCGCTCGGCTGATTCCGGGCCAAAGAAGTTAAATGCGGTCAGCGCCGCTTCATCCAGCTCCAGGCTCAGCGGCGGATGGGCCACCAGCTGGTGCAGGATTTGCAACTCCAGCCCGACCGGCTGCGGCCTGCCCTGGCGTGGCGGCGCCTTGCGCGCTACCGACACCGGCTTGGCCAGTTCGAATAGGCCCTCGATTTCGGATGGCGACGATTCCGTCATGCTGGCCAGGCCGCGCACGATCTGCAGGCGCAGCGAGGTTGGCGTCATGGCTTGCAGCAAAGGCTTGGCGTCGAACTGGACCCGCGCCCGTCCTTCCGGCGACGACAAATCATGCTCTCCCGACACTTCACGCAGCAGGAACTGTGACAGCGGCATGGCTTCATGGATTTCCTGCTCGAACGCTTCGGCGCCGTGCTCACGGACAAAACTGTCCGGATCGTGTTCGGTGGGCAGGAACAGGAATTTGATGGTCTTGTTGTCAGTCACTTGCGGCAGGCAGGCTTCGAGCGCGCGCCGGGCAGCCTTGCGACCGGCCTTGTCGCCGTCGAAACTGAAAATCACGGTGTCGGTCTGGCGCAACAGTTTCTGCACGTGGGTGCTGGTGCAGGCGGTGCCGAGCGTGGCCACCGCTTGCGGAAAGCCCAGCTGGGCCAGCGCCACCACGTCCATATAGCCTTCGGTCACCAGCACATAGCCGGTGTCGCGAATTGCCTGGCGTGCCTCGAACAGGCCGTACAGCTCGTAGCCCTTCTGGAACAGCGGGGTTTCCGGCGAGTTCAGGTATTTCGGTTCGCCGCTGTCGAGCACCCGCCCGCCAAAGCCGATGACCTGGCCCTTGGTGTTGCGAATTGGGAACATGATGCGTTCGCGGAAGCGGTCGTAGCGCTTTTTATTGCCGCCATCTTCGTCGACCTTGTCGATCACTAGGCCCGATTCAACCAGCGCCAGGGCGTCGTAATCGGGAAAGACCGAGCGCAGGTTGTCCCAGCCGGCCGGGGCGTAGCCCATGCCGAAGCGGGCCGCCACTTCGCCGGTCAGGCCGCGGTTTTTCAGGTAGGCAATGGCGTTGGCGGCGCCGCGCAGCTGGCCGCGGTAAAAATCGCAGGCCTGGGTCATGGCGTCGGACAGGGCCATGGCCTGGGCCTGGTTCTGGGCGCGCTGCTGCGGCGGGATCTTGTCGTCGGCATCGGGAACAACCATGCCCACGTTCTGGGCCAAGTCCTTGACCGCGTCGACAAAGCCCATGCCGGAGTATTCAATCAGGAAGCCGATCGAGGTGCCGTGCGCGCCGCAGCCAAAGCAATGGTAGAACTGCTTGGTGGGGCTGACCGTGAAACTGGGGGATTTTTCGCTGTGGAAAGGACACAGGCCCATGTAATTGGCCCCGCCCTTTTTCAGCTGGACGTATTTTCCGACCACATCGACGATGTCGACCCGGTTGAGCAAATCGGTAATGAAGGTTTGTGGAATCACGTTGAACGAACAGTCTTTGTCTCAGGTCAGACTATACCGCACGGGCTGCCTGAGATTTGATAAAAAACAACACCCGGCAGATCCAACATGCGCTCCCGCCTGCGCGGGAGCGACGACGACTTACGCTGGCGTCAGCGCCTTCTTGATCAAGGCCGAGACTGCGCTCATGTCGGTGCCCTTTGGCATTTTTGGCTTGATGATCGCCATGACCTTGCCCATATCCTGCGGGCCGGCTGCGCCCGAGGCGGTGACGGCAGCGGCCACTTCAGCTGCGATTTGCTCTTCGGACAAGCCGGCAGGCATGTAGGCGACCAGCACTTCGAGCTCGGCTTTTTCGATGTCGGCCAGGTCGGGGCGGTTGCCCGCTTCGAACTGGGTGATCGAATCCTTGCGCTGCTTAATCATTTTTTCAATGATCGCCAGGGTTTGCTCATCGGTCACTTCAATGCGTTCGTCGACTTCCTTGCGCTTGACTTCGGCGATGATCAGGCGGACCGTGCCCAGCTTGCCCGCATCTTTCGCGCGCATTGCCGTTTTCATGTCTTCGGTGATTTGTTCTCTTAAGCCCATGGCATCCTCGCGTTGTTGGTAGGTATAAATAGCAAAACCCGCTGCGGTAAACCGGAGCGGGTCTGCGACTCAGTAAAGCAGTGACCCGGACAGGCTGTTCGCCGTCACCGGATCAGGGTTTCCTGAACAGTCTTAGAATAATTTCTTAGGCAGTTGCTGGCTGCGAATGCGCTTGTAGTGGCGCTTTACGGCAGCTGCCAGCTTGCGCTTGCGCTCAGCCGTTGGCTTTTCGTAGAACTCGCGTGCGCGCAGTTCGGTCAGCAGACCCGTTTTTTCGATGGTGCGCTTGAAGCGACGCATAGCGACTTCGAACGGCTCGTTTTCTTTAAGGCGAATAGTGGTCATGTAAAAATCAAACCGTTAGATTAGGGGAAGAACGAGATCATAGCACCGTTTGACGATGAATGGAAGACTTTTGCTCAAACGGCCAGTCCGGCAGCCACGGCCGAGGCCCACGCCCACTGGAAATTGTAGCCGCCCAGCCAGCCAGTCACATCCACCGCCTCGCCGATGAAATACAGGCCCGGCGCCTTGGTTGCCATCATGGTTTGCTGGGAAAGTTCACGCGTGTCGATGCCGCCAAGAGTCACTTCGGCCTTGCGGTAGCCTTCCGAGCCGGCCGGCACGATGGCCCAGCGGTTGACCGAATCGCCCAGCTTGCGCAGCTTGGCGTCCGGCACATCGGCCAGGCGCGCATCCAGCGCCAGTCCGTTGAGGGTCAGCAAGCACTCGGCCAGGCGGGACGGCAGCCACTGGGACAGCACATTGCCCAGCTGCTTCTTCAAGGTGGACTTGCCGTCAATCAACTCCTGCGCGACATCCATCTCGGGCAGCAGGTTGATGATGATCGGCGTGCCCGGATGCCAGAAGCTGGAAATTTGCAGGATCGCCGGACCGGACAGGCCACGGTGGGTAAACAGCAAGTCTTCGCGGAAATGACCGCGCCGGTTACCCTTGCCCTTGTTGCTGCCGGTTTCTACCTCGACCTCGAGGGCGATCCCGGCCAGCGGCGCGAATGCCTCCCAGCTGGGACCATCGAAGGTCAGCGGCACCAGTCCCGGACGCGGCTCGATCACGTTCAGGCCGAACTCGGCAGCAATCTTGTAGCCGAAGTCGGTGGCGCCGATTTTCGGGATCGACAAGCCGCCGGTGGCAATGACCACGCTGTCGCACTCGATGTCGCCGGTATCGGTTACCAGGAAGAAGTTGTGGCCCAGCTTTTCGATCGATTCCACCTTGGTCGGCATGCGCCAGGTCACGTCGCCGTCGGCGCACTCGGTCTTGAGCATCTGGATGATCTGTTCGGCCGAATCGTCACAGAACAGCTGGCCGCGGTGCTTTTCATGGAAGCCGATGCGGTGCTTTTTAACCAGCGCGATGAAGTCCGCCGGCGTGTAGCGCGACAGCGCACTCTTGCAAAAATGGGGATTGTCGGACAGAAAATTGGCCGGTCCGGCGTTGATGTTGGTGAAGTTGCACCGCCCGCCGCCCGAAATGCGGATCTTTTCGGCAAGCTTGTCGCCATGGTCGATCAGCACCACGTGCTTGCCACGCTGGGCGGCCATTGCCGCACACATCATGCCGGCCGCGCCTGCTCCGATCACTGCTACATCAAATTGTTTTGCCATGGCTATTGCCGATTTCCGCTAATCACTAAAGACGTGATTGTAAACTGCGGACGCCCGCAAGGCGATGCTTTAGGCGCAGGCCTCGGTTCCGATTGCCGCCAGGCGCTCCACGGTGACGCAACGCACCACGTCGCCGATCACGATGATGCTGGGGCTGCCAAGGCCGGAAATGCGCAGGTCGTCGGCCAGTTCGGCCAGGGTGGTAATCAACTGGGTCTGCCCTGCCCCGGTAGCCGACTGGATTACCGCCACCGGGGTCCCGGGCGCCTTGCCGCCGGCCAGCAAGGCCGCCTGGATCTGGCGGCAGCGCGCCACGCCCATGTAGATCACCAGGGTCAAGCCGGTCTTTGCCAGCAGGGCCCAGTCCGGCGTACGGGCTGTGCCCGCTTCGTCGCCGCGCTCATGGCCGGTCACGAAAATGGCGCCTGAACTCCAGTCGCGGTGCGTCAACGGCACGCCGATGGAGGACGGGGCCGCCAGGCCGCTGCTGATGCCATTGATGACCTCGACTGCGATGCCGGCTTCCATCAGGTGGGCGCGCTCTTCGCCACCACGCCCAAAAATAAAGGGATCGCCACCCTTGAGCCGTACCACCTGCCTGCCGGCACGCGCCTCGGACACCATCAGCCGCTCAATAAAGGCCTGCGAAGTGGAGCGGCAGCCGCCTCGCTTGCCTACCGGGATAATCCGCGCGTCTCGCCCCGCGTGCGCAAGAATGGCCGGATTGACCAGGTCATCGACCAGCAGCACATCGGCCGCCGCAATGGCTTTGACCGCCTTTAAGGTCAACAGGTCCGGGTCGCCAGGACCCGCGCCCACTAAATAGACTTTACCGTTGCTCTCCATGATGTCCGCCCGTGCGTTGCTGTAGTTCCCTGGAAACTAGCAAGCACTGTGCCACTTGTTCGGCAATCGATGCGGGCACGGGCACATCCCCCCTGAGCGCACTGGTAATCCAGGCCGCGGTGGTCGCCGCATCGCGTGCCTCGGGCAGTTGCGCGAGTTCATCTGTTGGTGCATCTCTTTGCACCAGCAAGGTGCGCTGCCCCTCGTGGAACCAGTCGATCTGGTTGGCCCGGTTGGCATTGGCCACGGTTTCGCCTTCGGTTCCGCGCATCAGGAAAGCGTCGCCGCGGGCGTGCGCCGGGGCCGTGCTGAAGTAGTCGCCCAGCATTTCCAGGTATTCGGGATGGGTGTACGACACCAGCCGCAAGGCCGGTCCGGCAAACGGCTGCAGGATCTTGACCAATGTATGTGTGGAACTGCGCACGCCGAGTATGCGGCGCAGCGACAGCAGGTAGGCCATCTTCGGAGCCAGCGTCTGTATCGGCACGAAACAAGGCTGGCCGGCGCCTAATGCGGCATGCACGTCGACCACCGAATGCGCCGGATGCAAGCCCATGGCCGCGAAAATTTCGGCGCTGGTAATGCGGCCGGGGTCCGTCAATACACCATGCACCAGCACCGGCACGCCTTCACGCGCCAGCAGCAGGGCCAGCAGCGGGGTCAGATTGGCCAGCTTGCGCGAGCCATTGTAACTGGGCACCAGCACCGGCGCGTAGCGGCCAGGCACGGCGGGCAGCGGCTGGAACGAAGCCTCGGCCGCGTCCATGAAGCCCGTAATTTCGTCAACCGACTCGCCCTTGATGCGCATGGCCAACAGGATCGCGCCGAGTTCCAGGTCGGACACGTTGCCGTCGAGCATATGGCCGTACAAGGTACGCGCCTCGTCGCGCGTCATGTCGCGTGCCCCTTTTTTGCCGCGGCCAATGTTCTTGATGACGGCGGCGGCGCGGAATGGTTCTGGAGTAGTAGTCATGCCGCCAGCTTACACGCACCGGGAAAAAATAATTGCAGGCGAGTGAATCCGACTTTGACAGGGCCGCGTATATGAGCAGTACACACACCCTTAACGAGGAGAGAAAAATGACACATTTGAGACTGCGGGCGACCCTGGGCGCCCTGATCGCCGGCAATGTACTGGCCTGCATGTTCGCTCAGCCAGCGCTGGCGTCGAGCCACCGCGAAGCGCCCTTCATTACCAAGCATCCAAAAATCGACGCCACCGACTTCTACATGTTCCGCAGCTACCAGGCCGGGCGTGGCGACTACACCACCCTGATCGCCAACTATGTGCCGCTGCAGGATTCCTACGGCGGCCCCAATTACTTCACCATGGATCCGGACGCGCTCTACGAGATCCACGTCGACAATAACGGCGACGCCAAGGAAGACATCACTTTTCAGTTCCGCTTCAAGAACACCAACAAGGACGCCCAGTTCACCGTTGGCGGCAAGAAAGTATCGATTCCGCTGGTCATTAACGGCGGCGCCATCGCCGACGTCAACGCCGCCGGTGTCAATATGCGCGAAACATTTACCGTCAACGTGGTGCGCGGCGACCGCCGTGCCGGCACCCGGACCGCCGTGACCAGCGTGGGCGGCGCCACCACCTTCGACAAGCCGATCGACAACATCGGCACCAAGTCCATCCCCAACTACGACGCGTATGCCGGCAAGCATGTGCATGAGATCAATATCCCTGGCTGCAGCACGCCGGCCCGCATGTTCGTCGGCCAGCGCAAGGATCCTTTCGTCGTGAACCTGGGGGAGACCTTCGACCTCATCAACATCAAGGCGCCGGCCGTCGAATTCAGCGCCACCGCGGAAAAGGATGCGCGCGACGACCTGGCTTTCAAGAACGTCACCGCGATCAGCCTGGAAGTGCCGACCTCCTGCCTGCTCAGCGCCACCGCCGGCGACCCGGTCATCGGCGGCTGGACCACGGCCAGCCTGCGCCAGGGCCGCCTGATCAATCCAACGCCCAAGTCCGACGCCGACACCACGCGCGAAGGCGGTGCCTGGACCCAGGTGTCCCGTCTGGGCATGCCACTGGTCAATGAAGTCGTCATTGGATTGAAGGACAAGGACAAATTCAACCACAGCAAGCCTTCGGGCGACGGCCAGTTTGCCGACTACGTCACTAACCCGACCCTGCCGGCCCTGGTCGAAGTGCTGTACGGCAGCGCCGGCGCCAAGGCGCCGACCAACTTCCCGCGCAACGATCTGGTGGCTGCCTTTCTCACCGGCATCAAGGGCGTGAACCAGCCAAAGACGGTCACCGCCTCGGAAATGCTGCGTTTGAATACCTCGATCGCACCGACAGCGGCAGCCGCCCAGCAGCGCCTTGGCGTCATCGGCGGTGACAATGCCGGTTTCCCCAACGGCCGCCGTCCCGGCGACGACGTGGTCGACATCGCGCTGCGCGTGGTCATGGGCAAGCTGTGCACCTTGTCGATCGGCTGCGTACCGGCCGATGCACCGGCTGGCGCCATCCGCTTCACCGACGGCGCCTACCTGGACGCGACCTATATCAACGGCAGCTTCCCGTACCTGAAGTCGCCGCTGCCAGGTTCGCCGCAGCGCTAAGCGGCCCCACACATTGACAAGGAGAGCACCATGAAAAAGCTGATACTTATCTGTGCAGCCCTGCTGTTGAGCGCATGCGGGGGTGGCGGGGGCGGCGCTGGCGGAGGCGTCGTCGTACCGACGCCAACGCCAGTGCCAACGACACCGGCCATCGACGCGTTCTTCACGCTCATCAGCAGCGTCGTCGCCAACAGTCCGGACGACAGCGAAGCGGGCGATTTGGCGAACATTCCCGTCGTCGAGCCCGACACGACCGAAGCGGTAGAACTGTAAGCCACGCTTGATCCAGCCGGGAGAGCATCCCTGGCCGGATCAACTCACGCACGAAAGAACACCATGCCGCTCCGATCCGCACTCACTGCCTGCCTCTGCGCGCTGGCCGCGTTCAGCGCCACGGCCGCGCCCTACCTGCCAGCGAAGGGCAGCGACGTGGTCGAACGCCTGCCGCGCCGCCTTGACCCCGTCCAGCAGGAACTGCAGCGCCTGCGCGCGCGACTGGCGGCCAGTCCGAACGACGTGACGCTGGCTACCGACGTGGCGCGCCAGTACATTGCAGCGGCGCGCCGCGAAACCGACCCGCGCTACCTGGGCTATGCGCAGTCAGCACTCGCGCCATGGTGGGCCATGCCGGCGCCGCCCAATCAAGTGCGCCTGCTGCGCGCCACCCTGCTGCAAAGCACCCACCATTTTCCGGAAGCGCTGCGCGACCTTGACGCCATCGTTGTCGCCGAACCGGACAATCCGCAAGCCTGGCTCACGCGCGCCACCGTGCAGACCGTGCGCGGCGACTACGAAGCCGCCACGAAAAGCTGCGCGCGCCTGTCGAGCATCACATCGCAACTGGTCAGCAACAGCTGCATCGCCGGCATCGGCGCCATGACCGGGCGTGCCGCCGCCAGCGTGAACCTGCTCGAACTGACGCTGCGGCGCGAAGCCGACGCCGACCCGGGCCTGCAGGCGTGGGTCCTGACATTGCTGGCCGAAATCCTCGAGCGGCGCGGCAATAATGCCGGCGCCGAAGCGGCGTATCGGCGCGCCCTTGCCCTCGCCCCGCGAGAGAGCTACCTGACCGGCGCCTACGCCGACTACCTGCTGGACCAGAAACGTCCCGCCGATGTTCTTGAACTGGTCGCCGGCCAGACCCGCATCGACGGCCTGCTGTTACGCCATGCACTGGCACTGCGGCAGGTGCCTGCGCAGGCCGTTGCCCTGCGCGCCGCCGACGCGGAACTGAACGCCCGCTTCAACGCGGCCATGCAGCGCGGCGACACCGTGCACCAGCGCGAACAGGCACGCTACGAACTGCATGTGCGCGGCAACGCCAAGGCTGCGCTGGCGCTGGCCCAAAAAAACTGGAGCGTGCAAAAGGAATCGGCCGATATGCGGGTGCTGCTGGAGGCCGCGCTGGCGGCCGGCGACAAAGCCGCCGCAGGCCCGGTGCTTGCCTGGGTCGACAAGCACCGGGTCGAGGACGTGGCCGTGCAGCGCCTGGCGCGCCAGCTGAAAGGCGGCTTGTGATGCTGCGCGCCGCTGCCGTTGCGCTGTTGCTGTGCCTTGCCGCCCCGGCCTGGGCCCACAAGCCGAGCGACGCCTACCTGACCGTGGACGTCACTGGCCAGCAGGTCAGCGGCCAATGGGACATCGCCCTGCGCGACCTCGATTTCGCGCTCGGGCTGGACCAGGACGGCAACGGCGAACTGACCTGGGACGAAGTCCGTGCCCGCCATGACGAGATCGCCGCCTACGCGCTGGGACGGCTGGAACTGTCGAACGGCGCCAGTGCCTGCGCCATTGCCGCAGGCCCGCAACTGCTCGACCAGCACACCGACGGCACCTACACGGTGCTGCGTTTCAGCGCCGCCTGCCCTGGCAAGTTGACATCGCTGGGCGTAGGCTACCGCCTGTTCGCCGACATCGATCCGCAGCACAAGGGGCTCTTCAAGCTGGTGCATGAGGGAGCGGTTTCCACCGCCATCTTCGAGCCTTCCAATGCGCGCCAGACCTTGTCGCTGCAAGCGCCGTCGAAGTGGCGCCAGTTTGGGGACTATGTGCGGCACGGCGTGTGGCATATCTGGATCGGCTTCGACCATATCCTGTTCCTGCTGTCGCTGCTGCTGCCGGCGGTGCTGCTGGCGGCGCACACGTTCAGGGCCTCGCTGGTCGACGTGTTCAAGGTGGTGACGGCGTTCACCCTGGCGCACTCGCTCACGTTGACCCTGGCCAGCTTGCAGGTGGTAGCGATGCCGTCGCGCTGGGTGGAATCGGCGATTGCGGCATCGGTGGTGGTGGCGGCGCTGAATAATATTGTTCCGCTGTTTCGCGGACGGCGGCCGGTTGCCGCTTTCGTCTTCGGGCTGGTGCACGGTTTCGGGTTTGCCAGCGTGCTGGCCGACCTGGGTTTGCCGAAAGGGACACTGACCCTGTCGCTGGCCGGGTTCAACCTGGGCGTCGAACTGGGGCAAATGGCCATTGTGGCGGTATTTTTGCCGCTGGCATTTGCGATGCGGCGCACCTGGTTCTACCGGCAACTGATGACGACCGGCTCGGCGCTCATTGCGCTGGTCGCTGCGGTGTGGCTGGTGGAGCGGGTGTTCGACATGAAGCTGATGCCGGTATGACGAAGTGGCAAAAACTGGCTGTTGCGATGCAACAAACATGATTTCAGTCTAAAATCATGGATCCATATAGTACATACAGCCGACCAGCGGACTTCATGATCACGCCAGATATCGAAAATATTAACGTCACCTCCTTTGCGACGATGCCCACGCCCGAGGAGCTCCATTCACGCCTGCCGCTGACCGACAGCGCCTTCGACACCGTCATGAAAGGCCGCGCTTCCCTGCGCGACATCATCGACCGCAAGGACCAGCGCCTGTTCGTCGTGGTGGGACCGTGTTCGATCCACGACCCCGTCGCCGGCCTCGATTACGCGCGCCGCCTCAAGACGCTGCAGGCCGAAGTGGGCGACACGATGCTGCTGGTGATGCGCGTGTATTTCGAAAAACCGCGCACCACCACCGGCTGGAAGGGCTACATCAACGACCCGGACATGGATGACTCGTTCCGCGTCAACGAAGGCATGGAGAAGGCGCGCCAGTTTCTCCTCGACGTGTGCGAACTGGGCCTGCCTACCGCTACCGAAGCACTGGACCCGATTTCGCCCCAGTACCTGGGCGACCTGATTGCATGGACCGCCATCGGCGCGCGCACCACCGAATCGCAGACGCACCGGGAAATGTCGTCCGGCCTGTCGACCCCGGTCGGCTTCAAGAACGGCACCGACGGCGACATCAGCATCGCCATCAACGCCATCTTGTCGTCCGCGCATCCGCACTCCTTCCTGGGCATTAACGGCCAGGGCAAGGTGTCCATCGTGCGCACTACCGGCAACGCCTACGGCCACGTGGTGCTGCGCGGCGGCGACGGCCGTCCGAACTACGACTCGGTGTCCATCGCGATCGCCGAGCAGGCGCTGACCAAGGCGGGCCTGCCGGCCAACCTCGTGGTCGACTGCTCGCACGCAAACAGCTACAAGAAGCCCGAACTGCAGCCGCTCGTCATGTCCGACGTGGTGCAGCAGATCCGCCACGGGAACAAGTCGCTGGTGGGCGTGATGATCGAGTCGAACCTGGTCGGCGGCAACCAGAAGATTCCGGCCGATTTGTCGCAGTTGAAGTATGGCTGCTCGGTCACCGACGGCTGCATCGACTGGGAAGCGACTGAAACGATGTTGCGCAGCGCGCACGCGGAACTGAAGCAGCGGCCTTAAGATACCCGTCGTCCTCGCGCAGGCGGGGACCCATTTTTCTTAGCTCAGCATGGGTCCCCGCATGCGCGAGGACGACGGGCTGGAGTGCTTTACAATGGCACATTCAGCTCACCTTATTACACCTCCCATGATCGTTCTCGGCGTCGAATCCTCCTGCGATGAAACCGGCCTTGCGTTGTACGACACGCAGCGCGGGCTGCTGTCGCACGCACTGCACTCGCAAGTGGCCATGCACGAGGAATACGGCGGCGTGGTGCCGGAACTGGCGTCACGCGACCATATCCGGCGCGCCATTCCCCTGCTCGAACAAACCCTGGCCGGCGCCGGCGTGGCCATGGCCGACATCGACGCCATCGCCTACACCCAGGGCCCTGGCCTGGCCGGCGCGTTGCTGGTCGGTTCCTCGATCGCCTGCAGCCTTGGCCTGGCGCTCGACAAGCCGGTGCTGGGCGTGCATCACCTGGAAGGCCATCTGCTCTCGCCCTTGCTGGCCAGCGATCCGCCCGCCTTTCCGTTCATTGCGCTGCTGGTCTCGGGCGGGCATACCCAGCTGATGCGGGTGGACGGCGTGGGCCAGTACACCCTGCTGGGCGAAACACTGGACGACGCGGCCGGAGAAGCCTTCGACAAGTCGGCCAAGCTGCTCGGCCTTGGCTATCCGGGCGGACCGGCCATCTCGCGCCTGGCCGAATTTGGCGACCCCAGCGTGTACAAGCTGCCGCGCCCGATGCTCCACTCGAAAGACTTTAACTTCAGCTTTTCGGGTTTGAAAACGGCTGTGCTGACCGTCGTGAAAAACCACGAAGAAAAAGTGATCGCGAATATCTGCGAGCAAGACAAGGCCGACATCGCGCGCGGCTTCGTCGATGCGATTGTCGATGTGCTCACCGCCAAATGCATCAACGCGCTGCGCCATTCAGGCCTCAAGCGCCTGGTGATCGCCGGTGGCGTGGGCGCCAATGCGCAGTTGCGCGCCTCGCTCGACGCCGCCGCTGTCGCCAGGAAGTTCCGCGTGTTTTATCCGGATCTCGAATTTTGCACCGACAACGGCGCCATGATCGCCTTTGCCGGCGCGATGCGCCTGATGATCAATCCCGACGCCGCCAAACGCGACTACAGCTTCAATGTACGCCCGCGCTGGCCGCTCGATGAAATCAACGTGGTATGAGCTAAGTCAGCAGTGAACTCACGCCGCCTTCGTTGATCCTACCGTGTGGACGCCATTTCGCAAAGAATGGCACTATCTGCCGGTTGTGTTTTTCCGGAGGTCTATATGCGTGTTGTCAGTTGGAATATTCATTGGGGCTGTGGCAAGGATGGCCGTATCCGCATCCATGCAATTATCGATGTGCTGCGCAGGCTGAACCCGGATGTGATCTGCCTGCAGGAAGTTGCATCGAACCATGCCGAGCTCGAGGGTAATGCCAACGCCAATCAATTCCGGCAAATCGCCGGCGCCTTCGGCGGCTACCAGCCCGTCATCGAACCGACCAGTGAAATCTATCAGAACAATATGCCCAGGCAGTTCGGGAATTTGCTTCTTTCCAAGTTTCGTATTAACCAAGTGCATCGACACTTGCTGCCCTGGCCACCTGATCCCAACAGCCCGGCAGGCATGCCGCGCGGCCTGATTGAAGCGGTGATCGACGCGCCGGGCGGCAAGGTGCGGGTGCTGACCACGCATCTCGAATATTATTCCCCCGTGCAAAGAATGTCGCAGGTGCGGCACATCAAATACCTGCACTGGGAAGCCTGCGAGCGGGCCCGGATTTTCCAGCCCGATCCGACGCTCGACCCGCCCTACCAATTAGGCTTTCGGCCCGGCTCGGCCATCTACTGCGGGGACTTCAATTTCACGCCGGATATGCCAGAGTATCAGGAGCTGATCGCGCCCGACGACAGCATTGCCTTGCCGCTGGTTGACGCGTGGTGGCTCAAGCATCCCGACATTGCGCGCGCGCCAACGGCCGGCATTCACGGCTTCAAGTGGCCGGTGCGGGCCGATTGTTTCGATTATTTTTTCGTCACCGAAGACCTGGTGTCGCGCGTGCTTGAATGCGAAGTGCAATCGGAAACGTCGGCGTCGGACCACCAGCCGATCGTGCTGGATATTAGCTAGCCACCACGTCGCACTGCTCATTCGTGCCATGGGCTCTCGCCTTCGCAAGAGCGATGTAACTTAATCCGCCACGACATCGCGCTTGCTCGCCTTCGCAAGAGCGACGTAGCTCAACCCGCCACCACATCGCACTTGCGCAGGCGAGTGCCTATGGCACCTCTGCTCATACGTGCCATGGGCTCTCGCCTGCGCAAGAGCGATGTAACTCGCGTCGCTAGGCCGCTTGCGGCCTGGACTGCCGCTGATACAGGAACTCGAGCACCCGCGTGCGGTATTCCATGTACAGCGGATCGAGCGCCAGCGCCAGGCGCTCGCGCGGCCGCTCCAGCCTCACCTCCACAATGTCGCCGATCGTGGCCGCCGGTCCGTTGCTCATCATGACGATGCGGTCCGACAGCAGCACCGCTTCATCCACGTCATGCGTCACCATCACCACGGTCGACCCGGTCCGGCTCACGATGCGCATCAGCTCATCTTGCAGGTGCGCCCGCGTGAGCGCATCGAGCGCGCCGAAGGGCTCGTCCATCAACAGCACCTTGGGCTCCATCGACAAGGCCCGCGCAATACCCACGCGCTGCTTCATGCCGCCCGAGATTTCATTCGGCCGCCTGGCGCTGGCCGCACTCAAGCCCACCAGCGCCAGCGCGGCCGCCGTGCGCTCCTTCATCTGCGCCTTCGACTCCCTCGCCCCGTACACGCGCTCGACCGCCAGGTGGACGTTCTCGAAGCAGGTGAGCCACGGCAGCAGCGAGTGATTCTGAAACACCACCGCGCGTTCGGGCGACGGCCCCGCGATCTCGCGTCCTGCACAAATAAGCGCACCGTGGGTGGCCGTGCTCAAGCCCGCCAACAAATTTAACAAGGTCGACTTGCCGCAACCGGAGTGCCCAATCAGCGTGACGAACTCGCCCTGCGCAATGGTCAGGTTGATGCGGGCCAGCGCGTGGAAGGCGCCCTTGCGGGTTTCGAATACCATTTCGGCGTTCTGCACTTCGATGAATTTTTTGCTCATGTCAGTTGCCTGCCTCTTCATAGGTGAACGATTTGGCGAGGGTCACCAGGGCCAGTTCGAGCACCAGCCCGACGACGCCAATGACCACGATCGCGATGATGATGTGCGGTACATTCAGGTTGTTCCACTCATCCCATACCCAGAAACCGATGCCCACGCCGCCGGTCAGCATTTCAGCCGCGACGATCACCAGCCACGCCGTGCCGATGGCCAGGCGCACGCCGGTCAACATGTAGGGCAGCACAGACGGCAGCAGGATCCTGGTGAGGATCTTCCATTCCGACAGCTGCAGCACGCGCGCCACGTTCAGGTAGTCCTGCGGCACGCGCTGCACGCCGGCAGCCGTGTTGATGATCATCGGCCAGATCGAGCAGATGAAGATCGACCAGATCGCGGCCGGGTCGGCCGATTTGAATACCAGCAGGCCAATCGGCAGCCAGGCCAGCGGCGAGACTGGCTTCAACAGGCTGATGATGGGATTGAACATCCCGGCCAAAAACCTGAAGCGTCCGATCATGAAACCGAGCGGAATGCCAAGCATGGCGGCCAGGCCGAAGCCCATGCCCACGCGCTTGAGCGAGGCCAGGATATTCCAGCCGATGCCCTGGTCATTCGGCCCGTTGCGGTAGAACGGATCGGAGAACATCACCACCGCTTCCCTGTAGGTGAGCAGGGGAGTCGGGAAGCTGCTGTTGTTGGCCGACAGGATCTGCCACAGCAGGATCAGCAAGCCTATGCCCAGCAGCGGCGGCACGACCACCAGGGCGGCCGCGCGCAGGCGTGGATGGCCCTTGGCCAGATTGACGCCCTGGCTGGCCAGGCGTTCGCTGCGCGCGCGCCGCGCGGGCTGGACGCTGCTCGGGGTACTCATCACGGATTCCAAGACCGCACTCATGCCCGCCTCCTATGCGACTTTGATCTTGAAGGCGTCGGCGTAGGCTCTCGGGTTCTTGCCGTCCCAGAGCGTGCCGTCGATCATTTTCACCGTGCGCAGCGGCGACTTCGGCACGCTGACCTTGGCCATGGCCGCCGCCTCGGTGTACAGCTTGAGCTGGTTGACGCTGGTGGCCGTGGCCAGGTAGTCCGGCTCGCCCTTGAGCAGGCCCCAGCGCTTGTGCTGGGTCTGGAACCACATGCCGTCGGACAGGAAGGGATAGTTGACCAGGCCATCGTTGAAGAACTTCATGTGGTTGGGGTCGTCCCAGCTGCGCCCCATGCCGTTCTCGTAGCGCCCCAGGATGCGCTGGTTGATGACGTCGACCGAGGTATTCACATAGGCCTTGTCGGCGATGGTTTCGGCCATCTTGTTCTTGTTGAGCAGGCCGGCGTCTATCCATTTGCCCGCTTCGAGCACGGCTGCAATCAGCGCGCGCGCCGTATTCGGATATTTTTTCGCCCACTCGAGCGTGGTGCCCAGGGTCTTTTCCGGGTGGTCCTTCCAGATATCCTGGGTGGTGGCGGCGGTCACACCCACACCGTCGACGATGGCGCGGTGGTTCCATGGCTCGCCCACGCAAAAGCCGTCCATGTTCCCGACCCGCATATTGGCCACCATCTGCGGTGGCGGCACGGTGATGACCTTGGCATCCTTCATCGGATTGATGCCGTAGCTGGCCAGCCAGTAGTACAGCCACATGGCGTGCGTGCCGGTCGGGAAGGTCTGGGCGAAGGTGTATTCGCGCTTGTCGGTCTGCATCAGTCTGGCCAGCGAAGGGCCGTCCTTGCCGCCCTTGTCCGCCACCTTTTTCGACAGGGTGATGGCCTGGCCGTTGTGGTTCAGGTTCATCAGGATCGCCATGTCCTTCTTCGCGCCGCCCACGCCGTTCTGGACGCCGTAGATCAGGCCATAGAGCACATGCGCGGCGTCGAGTTCGCCGTTGACCAGCTTGTCGCGCACGCTGGCCCACGAGGACTCCTTGCTCAGCACGATCTTGATACCGTATTTCTTGTCGAAACCAAGCACCGACGCCATCACCACCGAAGCGCAGTCGGTCAGCGGGATGAAGCCGACCTTGACGGTGTCGAGCTCGGGCTTGTCGGAGCCGGCGGCGAACACGCCCCCGCTGGCCAGTCCGGTCACGGAAGCGGCGGCGCCAGCCTTGAGCAGGCTGCGGCGCAGCACATTGGTCTTATCGTCGGTCGTCATTATTTCCCCGTTGGCAATTGGCAGACAAGACGCTGCCTTCACCAACGCTTCAGCAATTGGCGTGCCAGCAGGAATTTATCGAAAATGCGGGGGAAGCGAGGAAGAAGTGCCTTCTTGTTCAGTAATCAGGCACTGTTTGTGTGCACTGCACCAAAAGAGGTGCGCGGTGCAGGCGATCTATTGCGCCGTGGCGATCTGGCGCAGGGCCTTCTCGAACACCTCGGGCGGCTGGCCGCCGGAAATCAGGTGGCGCTGATTGATGATGATGGCCGGCACCGCGCTGATACCCTGGCGCTGGAAAAACTCTTCCTGCTCGCGGATCTCGTCGGCATAGGCGCCGCCAGCGAGCACGTCGGCCGCTTCGGACACGTCCATACCCACTTCGCCGGCCACGCGCGCCAGCACCTCGTGCGAGGCCGGGCTCTCGCCCTTGGTGAAGTAGGTTTCGAACAGCGCCATTTTCAGTTCGCGCTGGCGGCCCTGCAGCTCGGCCCAGTGCAGCAGGCGGTGGGCGTCGAAGGTATTGTAGATGCGGCTGCGCTTTTCCATCTCGAAGCGAAATCCCAGTTCGGCGCCGCGCGCACGGATCATCTCGCGTGTCTTGGCGCCCTGCTCTTCGGTGGCGCCGTACTTGCGTGCCAGGTGTTCGCCGATTTCCTCGCCTTCGGGCGCCATCTGCGGGTTCAGCTCGAAGGGATGGAAATGCAGCTCGGCCTCGGCCACGTCAGCGACCTTGGCCAGCGCCTGCTCGAGCGACTTCAGGCCGATCACGCACCACGGGCAGGAAATGTCGGATACGAAATCGATTCTCAGCTTGTTCACGGCGGCGCTCCCAGGAAAATGCCTATTCTAAGGCGTGGCGCCGAAAACTGCCGCGCCCCTACTTCTTTTTGCGGGCCGGCCGGGCGGCGGCGCCCGCCTTGCTGCCGATACGCGATTCTTTGCCAGCGAGCAGATTGGCGATGTTGCCGCGGTGCGTAAACAGCAGCAAGGCGCTCATGATGACGACCGCGAGCAGTTTTTCCTTCTCGTCGGTCCCGAACAGCAAGGCAAAATAGAAGGGTGCGAACACGGCCGAGACCAGTGCCGCAAATGAGGAATAACGGAAGGCGTAGGCGACCACGAGCCAGGTCACCAGGGTAGCCAGGCCGAGCCACACGTTCAGGCCGATCAGTACGCCAAGCGCGGTGGCAACGCCCTTGCCGCCGACAAACTTGAAGAAAATCGGGTACAGGTGGCCGAGGAACACGGCCAGCGCCACCAGCGCGATGCCCCAGGCGCCCACGTCAAGCTGGTCAGCGAAATACTGCGCCAGCCAGACGGCGAACCAGCCCTTGGCGGCATCGCCGATCAGGGTCGCGATCGCGGCTTTCTTGTTGCCACTGCGCAGCACGTTGGTCGCGCCCGGGTTTTTGGAACCATAGGTGCGCGGGTCGGACAGGCCAAAGGCTTTGCTCATGACGACGGCAAAGGAAATCGAACCGATCAGGTAGGCGATGACGGTAAAAACGATGGTGTACATGCGGTCTCTCTATTTTATTTCTTGTGGGGTGCCGGGTCGTGAATATACACCATTGGTTAAGCGGTGCCCAGATGCGGCTGCATGCCAGCCCCGGATTCAGGTCCGGCCGCACATGCGCAATGAAGTCCAACCTGATATGGCCACGCATTCAGCTCGGACTTGAAAGGGCGCCGAGTCGGTCGCAAAAGGGGTTTGCCCCCAAGAAAGGCACAATTTATCGTTTGTGCACCCGTGATAAGTACATCCAGTGTAATATCCGTCTGTTAAACATATTCAAATTGCAATATTGTCGCGCTCAGCCGCAATCGGAACTTGCCATCATGCTTGAACAAATCGTTTCCCTCCTCGGCAGCTTCACGCAAGCCACGCGGCTGCTGCGTCTGACCACGCCATTGGGCAGCGACGAGTTGCTGGCCGAATGCGTGCGCGGCGAGGAATCGATCAGCGCCGGTTATACGTTGACGATCAGTGCGCTGTCGCCCAATGCCAACATCTCGCTGCGCGCGCTGCTCGGCCAGCCTGCGCTGTTGGAACTGCTGACTGTCCATGGTGGCCAGGCGCGGCCCTTTCACGGCTACCTGACGGCCGTCGAAATGAACGGCGCCAACGGAGGCATGGCGCGCTACACGCTCACTTTGCAACCGTGGACGGCGTTCCTGGCCCACCGCCGCGACAGCCGGGCATTCCAGGACATGACGGTGTTCGATATCCTCGACGCCGTATTCGGCGCCTATCAAGGCAAAGGCAAGCTGGCGCCTGAGTGGCGCTTCGACGTGGTCGACCGCAGTATCTACCCTACCCGCAGCCTGACCACGCAGTACCAGGAAAGCGACCTGGCCTTCGCCGAGCGTCTGATGAACGAGGAAGGTCTGTTCTACTTCTTCGAGCACTGCGGCGACAGCGCCAGCCCTACCCTGGGCAGCCATCCGATGGTCATCGCCGGCGACAATAGCGTCTTCAAGCCGAACCAGCAAGCGTCGATCCGCTATACCCAACCGGGCGCCGTGATGAAGGAAGACAGCATGGACCGCTGGCGCAGCGAATTGCGCCTGCAAACCAATGGCGTCGACATACGCAGCTGGGATTACCGCACGCTCGACACCCGGCCTGTATCGGCAACGGGTAATCATGGCAACGACGCGTTGCTGGTGAGCAGCGACGTGCCGGGCGCTTATGCTTACGCGAGCCGCGCCCAGGGGCAACGCATCGCAGACAACCAATTGAAAGCGCTGGAGGCGCGCCGTGAAATCTTCATCGGCGCGGGCACGGTGCGTACGCTGTGCCCGGGTACGACATTTTCGCTGGCCGGACAGGCTGCGTTCGACCTCGCCGACAATGACGATGCGCGCAGTTTCATCATCACGCGCACCGTACACCTTATGCACAACAACCTGAGTGCGGACCTTGCGTCCGACGTGGTCAAACGCATTGGCAAGGCGCTCCTGTCGGAACTGATCGACGACGAACAGGAAAGCAGCTTGCATGCAGTCGGCATGGCGCAAGGCGAACGGCCACTGTACCGCAACCGCATCGATGCGATCCGCATCAAGGTGCCGTACCGGGCCAGCCAAACCGATGATCATGGCCGGCTGCTGCATCCGCGGCCTACCGTCCAGGGACAGCAAAGCGCTGTTGTGGTTGGCCCGGCAGGCGCGGCCATTCATACCGACCGCGATCACCGCGTCAAGGTGCAGTTTCACTGGCAGCGCGGCGCGCAAAGCCATAGCCGGCTGAGCCATCCAGAGCCAGACAGTCACACCGGCGCACCGGCGGACGACACTGCCGGCACGTGGGTACGCGTGGCCGCGCCACTGGCGCCGATCGCCGGCGCCAACTGGGGTAGTCACACGCTGCCGCGGGTTGGGCAGGAAGTGCTGGTCGATTTCCTGGAAGGCAATATCGATCGCCCGGTCATCATCGGCGCGCTGTACAACGGCAGCGGCGAAAAGGATGCCCAGAACAACCAGGTAGCGCAAGGCGCGGGCGCCGCAGTGGGCAACGCGCCCGTATGGTTCCCGGGCGAAGCGGACGCGCATGCGCACGGCGCCGTGTTGTCCGGGTTGAAAAGCCAGGCCATGAGCGCCAGTCAGGGCGGCGCCGGGGCCTATAGCCAGCTGGTGTTTGACGACAGCCCGGGCCAGTCGCGTGTGGCGTTGCAGCGCCACGCCAGCGCACACAAGGGCACCGCGGAACTGAATATGGGCCACCTGCGCCATCAGACCGATAACCAGCGTTTGCACGCCGCCGGCTTTGGCGCTGAACTCAAGACCGAGCATAGCCTTGCACTTCGCGCTGGCCAAGGCATGTTCATTTCCGCTAACCGTTCATGAGGATGATTTCCTCGCCCCCGACCATGAAAGGGGAGGA
>JAZKCA010000003.1:0-31280 GCA_040388275.1 Pseudomonadota bacterium | reverse complement strand
CTTCAACCGAAAAAAATCGGCAAAATGCCGATCAGACTGTCGAACTCGGGAGTACAGGCGCCCGATTTTCTGTGGTTGCCAGCTGCACTAAACTGCTGCGGCCCCTCGGACGGTCAGATTTTCGAGCTTATATCGGATGCGGCGCTATTTTTGGAAGAATGGCCATATGGTTTCAGAAGATTTATTGCAATCATGGGAGCGCACGGAAAAGCTGCTAAAGATAGCTAGTAGTTTTCTTTCTCCAACGGTCGTGAAGCAACAAGAAAATGCGCTTTTGGAGATGGCTGAATTTCTGGAGCACAATGAGCTTGGCCTTGCCTTCGATTGGCTGAAGTCGATTGCGCAGGAATGCCAATGGGATTCTGTTGAACTATTGGAGGCACTAGTCTTAGCCGCAGAGAACATGGGACGAATAGACGACGCAGACAGACTGCGGCAGCGTATCCTTGAGCTGGCTTGATTGTTAACCGTACTCGCTGCGGATTCATTCGGCTATTCAAATTGGCCCGCACCGACAAATTCAGGAGGCTTCATGATACGTTTTTTTCGCGAACGCTACACTTTTTTGGATCATGTTGGGATGTGGTGGCGTACCCTTGCTATCCAAGGCCGTTGCCAGCGAATTACCCCTGGGGACGATTGTGCTCAGGATCGAGGTGATCGAAAATAAGTACACGGGTCTTGTTCCAGATGATGAATGCCCTGAAGGCAAGCAGTGTATTCAGTTTTATGGTCCAGGGCGCTCGCGACCGACTGCGCGATGAGGAGTAAGAAGGGTCCGTCCGCATCCCGATCCTGCCCGTCGTGTATTAGGCAGTATGCATATCCGACACCGGCGTCCCATGCGGCACCTTCAGCGACGTGCGCACAATCCAGCATTCCGGATATGACTCCGCCGCAAAGCGCGTATGCGCCGGCATCTGGCACAAGCGTTCGAGCGCGGCACCTGGCGTAAGAGCGGTTTCCCGGCCAGTGACCGGGTCAAGATGCCAGAAGCCGCCCCCTTGATGGAACAGCAGCGGCATCGCTGTCGCCGCCGGCAATGCAGGAAACGACGGCATCGGAAAGCCCGGATGACGCCCAGGTTCAAGGAAATAGAAGCACTCCGCCTGCGCGCCCTGGTCAATCCGGTGCATCACCACACCATTCGGCAGCAAGGCAGTCACGCTCAGCACCACGATACCCTTGATGCTGGCCGACAATTCGATCCGCATGCCCAGGCGCAGCGGCACCGACTTGTTCTTGCCCGGCCACACTCCATCGAGCAGCAGGCCGTAGCGCGACACATCCTCGATCTCAAAGCCGAACACGCCGCGCCGGATCAGCGCATGGCGGCCCGACAGGCGGCGCGTAAGGCCGTCGCGGTCCTGGCCGTCGTCGCCAAAATGGGTCAGCAGCACGTCGGCTTCGGGGTCGTACAGTTCAAACCGTCCCAGCACGCATTCCTGCATCGCGAACAGGCGCACCTGGCGCTGGGCGCCGGCCTCGGGCGCCGCATTGACCAGGCACGCCATTGCGCTTTGGTGCGGATGCGGCTCGGCCTGCGGCGGCACGTCGATTTCGATCAGGTCTTCGTCCCAGGCGATGGTGGTAAAGCCCAGGTCAACCTTGCCCGCCTTGGCGTCCAGGTTCAGGTGGGCGATCGAAGCGTTGCGCGCATGGACGTCGATATCGAGCCGTCCGCCGCCTGACTGCGCGTTCACCTTGGCGATGGAGGCGTCGTCGGCCATCACGCGAACGTTTTTGTGAGTCGACAGGAAGGTTTGGTGGATTTCGGTCAGCGACGCATCCGGACGCGGTACCAGGATCACCAGCGTGCACACCCACTTGTGGCTGATACGCGCTTCTTTCTGGCAGTACAACTCGACCTCGATGCGGTACTGGCCGTGCTCTTTGCCGCGCGAGGAAAATTCGATAAACAGGGGCCGCCAGTCGCCGCGCGAGGTGCGCGCAAACGAGTGACGGGCGCCGCCGGAAGGCAGCAGGTCCGACTGCAGCTGCATCGTCACCAGCGGTTCGCAGGAGGAGGGCATGCCGCGCAATTCCACCTTGATGGCCTGGCGTCCGCCGGCCGCGCGCGGATCGAAACCGCTGATGTGCAGGCAGGGCTGGCCAACGGCCACGGCAATCGGCTGTTCGGGATAAACGTAGCTGCTGGCGGTCGCCGGCAATGGCGCGCGGCCGCTGCGCAAGGCGCTGATCAGGTCGAAGCTGGTGGCGTTGCCCGCCATGCTCGCTCCCTGCGCGTGGCCGCTCGCGCACGCATCTTCTCCTGGCATCACCCATAAGGTGCAATGCGGATGCTGGGAGTTGCTGCATTTCTTCATAACGCTAGCGCCCGTTCGTGGAATGGTCAAGCTTACGCGATTTCGCATGCTGCGGGCATCGCGATCGCGTAAAAAGCAACATTATTTTCCAAAATGCATCAGTCATACTATCTTGATATCAGTTGGTAAAGCGGTCTCGTCGGCCAGGCGCGAACGCAGCACGATGGCGCTCAGGTTGTCGGGATGCAGCACGGGGGGAGGGCGCAATTGCATCTCGTCGAACAGGGCGTCGCACATCTCGGCGGCATTGCGTTTGCCTTCGAACAACTGGGGCCAGCGCGCGACCCAGCTATCGGGCGCGCCGCACGCCCAAAAACCGTCCGTTGCCAGGACGTACACGGCCGCTGGATCGAGTTCGAGCACGCGCCGGTCCGGCAGGTGGTACAGGAACGGCGGCAAGTTCAGCGGCGACAGCGCGCACAGCTCATCGCTCAGCTCGCCCGGATTCGAAAACGCATTGCCAAGAATGAAAGCCTGCGAGATTTGCGAGCGGTATTCAAAATGCACCTGGCGCCACCATTCGCCTTCGTCGATGAGTCCTTGCATGGCGTACGTGGTGGCCGGCACGTGGTCGATGGTCAACGGCGACGCTTCGCCGGCGCCAATTTCGTACAGACGCGAATCGCCCACGTGATACAGCAGCGCCGCTTGGCCCGGGCGCAGTTCGAGCATGGTCAGGGTCGTGCCAGGGCGCATATCGCGGTCGGTATCGTCGCCAAACTGGGCCTGAAGGCGGGCGTGCAGCTCGTCGAGCGCGCTGCTCAGCTGTGCCAGGGTCATGCAGGCCGGCAGGGCCAGAAGTCCCGCGACGACCGCCTCGGCGGCTTGTCGGCCGTGGCCGTGGCCGCCCATGCCGTCCAGTACGGCCACGCGCCCGTGCCCCGCCGGCCAGCCGGGTACTTGCTGCTGGCGCAATTGTTCGCCGTCGAGGAACTGGGCGTTGCCGCTGGCATCAATCAGCAGGAAGTTATCCTGGTTCTCTGGATTGGGGCCCGCCGACGATCGGGCCGCGATGTCGAGGGTGGTGCCGAACTGGAGCTGATCAAACGGTGGCATCATTGGGGCGCGGGTTGGTAAGGCGGACGAGATGACAATCATGACAGCTTACCGTACAACGCGGTAGCGCAAAGCCACGATCAGATGGAGGTTTCCCGCTTTGCTGCGAGGAGTGCCAGGGCGTTGACGACAACACACGTTCCTGCCATGGCCAGCGCCGCCTGGACCCCAAAGCGGTCGGCCACGCGGCCCCACACCAGGCTGCCCGCGGTGTAGCCGCCCGCCATCACGAACAGGTAGATCGACAAGGTGCGGGCGCGGATCGCCACCGGGAAGGCCAGTTGCGCGGCCGCGTTCAGGGTCGACACTGTGGCCGACCACGCCATGCCGGCGACCATGATCAGCGGCACCATGATCGTCAGCGAACGCAGGAACGGCAAGGCCAGCAGCATGACGCCGTACACCAGCAGGGCGGCGGCCAGCAAGCGCGTCTTGCCCACGTGCTGGCGCAAGGTGGGCAGCACGAAGGCGCCGGCGACGGCGCCGGCGCCAAGGCTGCCCATCAGCAGGCCGAACACGCTTGAGTTCATTTGCAAGATGTTCTTGACGAACACCGGCAACAGCGCGGCAAAGGCGATGGTGGCAAAAAACACGGTGCACACATTGAGCAAGATGTGCCGGTAGCGGGCACAGCCGAAGGCGGTCGTCAGTCCGGCCTTCATGCGCCCGGCGAAACTGAAGCCGGACGGCGGCGGCTGGTCGGCATGTTCGCGCCACCACACCCAGTACACGCCCAGCAGGCCGATGAAGGAAAACGCATTCAGCAGGAACAGCGAACCCGGCCCGACCCACGCGAACAGCATGCCGCCCAGGGCCGGGCCGGCAATGGCCGCCACGTTGTAGCTCAGGTTGTTCAGCGTGGCCGCCGCTTCCACTTCATCGGGCTCGACCAGCCCCGACATGGACGCCTGCCAGGCCGGCCACATGAAGGCCGAGCCACAGCCCAGGCAAAAGGTGAGCGCCAGCAGCGGGCCCGGCGTGGCCGTACCGCGCAACACCAGCAACGCCATCGCGCACGCGCACAAGGCCATGAACAGATTGCACAGGAATAGGAATTTAGGACGGTGGACGGCGTCGGCGATGACCCCGGCGAACAGCGCAAACAGGAAAATCGGCACGTAAGTCGCGGTCTGGACCAAGGTGCTTGCCGAGGCGGAAGTCGAGACCGTGGCGATCAGCCACGCGGTGGCGAAGGTCTGGGTCCAGGTCCCGAGGTTCGATATCAGGTTGGCAATCCATAGCTGTCGGTAACGCCGGTGCCGAAGCGGTGTCAACAGCGGCACCTTGGTGCGACGCGGCGGCGCGGACATCAGGACAGACAAGCTCGGTTTACGCATGGTGCAGCTAGTCTACGGGGCATGCGTGCAATGCGTCAACTTGTACAGGGCGTGGCGTGGCATGTTATCTTTGTCATATGCACATCCGCCCCATCACTGACGACGATATTCCCGCCGTGGCAGCGCTGATGCGCGGCCTGTCCGAGGAATACATCGTCCACGATTGCAGCGTCGCCTCGGCGGCCAGCTTTGTGCGCGAGAACGACGAAGCCGGCCTGCGCAGCTTCATTCGCGCCGGAATGGCCTACCACGTGGCCGAGCAGGACGGGCAGATCCTCGGCTTCATCGCCGTGCGCGAGTACAAGCACTTGCTCCATATGTTTGTCGACAAGCAGCATCACCGCCGCGGCATCGCCTCGGCGCTGTGGGCGGTGGCGCGCCAGGCTGCCATCGATGCGGGCAACCCAGGCGAATATACCGTCAATTCATCAAATTACGCCGTTCCTGTGTACAAGGCGATGGGCTTCGTGCAGACTGAGCCGACGCAATGCAAGAATGGTATTTATTTCAATCCAATGCGACTGGACGAGCGACATGGGGACTGATTTCAGGATGATGCGCGCCATCGGCTGCGCGGCGGTGGTGCTGATGGGGGCGGGGCCAGCGCTGGCCCAGGAAGTCCACGTGTATTCCTTCGGCAAGCCGTATGCGATCAACGAGGAGGTCAACGCCTCGTTCGCGCCGGCGCGCGACGAGCGCAAAGCCAGACGGCCGCTGGCCGAACGTGCGGATGCAGGAACGATCGCGGCGGCGCATTCGGCGGCTTTCCTGCATTGCGGATTGAGCGAATCGAAATATCCGGCCGCGAAGGTGGCCGCGCCCGAGGAGCTCAATTATTTTGCCAGGGAAGCGACTTACATTCCGATACCGCACACCAAAAAAATCATCCTGCTCGGCGAGTACGTGCGCGGCAAGGCAATCGTGGACCTCGACAAGCACAAGGTGCTCACACCCCAGTGCCCGGCCGGCGTGCGCACGATGTTCTGGTCGTACAACGCGGACCGGGTCGTGTTTGCCACCCAGGCTGTCACCGGCATCAATTTTTACGGCGAGAGCAGCGCGCTATGGACGGCCAAGTTCAACCCGGCGCAGGACTTGTACTATTTCGACAGCACGCACGCCGGCAATGGATTTCGCAAGCTGATGTCGCTGCCCGATGAAAAAGTGCTCGACGTGCTCCTGCCCGACAATACCGACCATATGTGGGTCCTGAGCCAGACCGAGCGAATTGACCTGCGCAGTCCCGGCAAGTGGCTGCGCGCGGCGTCCGGCAACGCGTCGAGCAAGATGGACGTCACCTTGCGCAAGGTCGACCTGAAAGGAACCGTCCTCGAAACCATCGACGTGGCGCGTTCGGTTCCCGACGGGACCGCGCAATTTGCCAGGGAGTAGGCGCCTACAGGGCGCGTTCGTCGGCGCGCCGCAGCCACAGGCTGCTCGACCATCCACGTACTTCCTTGCCGCCGACCCGCGCACTCACTTGCCACCAGTCGCCGTCGCGCGCGCCGGTGGTGGTGACCACGGTGCCTGCCGGTACCACCGCGATGCGCTTGGCCGCGGTTCCCTTTTCGTAGCGCAGGTTCAGGTCTTCATGCACGCGGTAGCTGCGTCCCGCATCGGGCACGAAGGCGGCAAGCGGCGTGATTGCGTGCGCCGGCGCTGTTGACTGTGCCAGCCACAACACCAGGCTGGCAATCCCCCAGGTGCCCAGGCCGACAATGGCCAGCGCGCGCACATTGAGCTGGCGCCACCAGCGTGACGGCGTCAGCCATGCGGCCAGCACCATGGTGGTCACCAGGCCGATCGCTACCGCGCCCACGACAAGATAACTGAGATTGAACATGGCAGCTCCCGATCAGGCGTCGAAACGCAATACGTAGTGGCCCGCGACCAAGTGATGGCCGTGGGGGAGCAAATAAGGCTGGTCGCCGCCGCCGATGCTGGCTACGAAATTGAGTTCAGCATCGAGGTGGTACAGCGCCTGCGTTGGGCTGATGCGGCCGATCTGGAAGCCGCCGTTGGCCGCTTCGAAACTGAAGGCGTTGCGCGACAGGCCGAGGCGGTCGGCGCTGGCCTTGGCCGCACCCTCCGCACGCTGCAAGAAGCGCGGCGAATCAAGCACCCGCAGCGCCGCCAGCATGGGCGCGCTGCGACCGAACACCAGGCGTACGCCGCTGGCCACCGGCATGCTCGATGGATGCGGCAGCAGCAAGGTGGCGCAATAGCGCTCGGCCATCTCGGGCGCCACCGCCAGCAGGTCCACCTGGGCGCTGTCGACCGGCGTAAAACTGGCGGGCGCGGTGATCGGCTGGCGCCCGGCGCCGGTCAGCACGTGCAGCTGGTCGGCGCCGTCGACGGCGAAGCGGATCGCCGATTCGGCGCCGTCGGCGGCAATGCCAAGCGTGCGGTCAAGGCCGACTTCAATCCCGGTGGCGCCAGTGTCCAGATAACGGGACAGCCGCGGCAGCGCCAGACCCACCAGGCTGACCCGCTGCTGCGCGACAGGTGCGAAGGTGGCGTCGGTTTCTCCCGCTGCGGCCGGTGGCCGATGGCTGAACGGCACGGCGGTCTGCTCCGTTTCGGGGCGGGCCTTCCATACCGCGGCGGGCTTTGGCGCGCGCGCGGCTCCGGGGCGCTCGATCTTCATCAGCAGGCGCGTGGTGTCGCCGCCGCGCCGGGTGATGGTGTAATGGCCGCTGGCCGCATCGACGCTGCAGTCGAACGCGCCCTTGGGCCGCACCTGCACTTCGATGGGGGCGTCGGGGCCGTCGTTGACCAGCAGGATCGCGCCGTCGCCGCTGAACGGCCAGTCGCGCGCGGCGTCGTGGCCGATCAGCGCCAGGCGCTGGTTCAGGTAGATCGGGCACACCGGCTGCCATACGGCGCTGTCGAGCGAGGTACTCACCTTGTACAGGATGCCTTCACCCGCGCTGGGCAGGTACACCGCGTGGCCGAACTTGACTTCGACTTCGCCCGGTTCTAGGGCATCGGTGCCGACGACGTCGTAGCGCACGTCGTCGCTGCCGAGCAGGTCGCCGAAATCCTTCTGGTGCAGCGCGGTGAGCGACTGGGTCAGGTCGCGCAGGCGGGCGCCGCGCGTCAGGTGGCGGTCGTCGTCGAGCTCTTCCTGCGCCAGCATCAGCGTGACATGCGAAAAGCAGCGGGTGGGCGCGCGGCCGCGGAGTTCGCGCGGCGAGCGTTCAAGCAGGTCGCGCAGCAGCGGGCGGCGCGCGAACAGCGCCAGTCCCGGCGCCTGCCAGATCGATTCGGCGTTGAAAACGTCGCTTACCTTGCCCAGGATTTCGTGTTGGACATAGACCGGCATGATGGTTTCTCCTCTAATGAATGCGCGCTGATCGCATGGAACGCTAGCAGGGGGCAGATGAAAAACAGCAGGTGGCTGCCGCCCGCCGACAAAAAGCTCATGGGCTGGCCCATGATGGGAAAAATGGCCAGGTTGGTGCCCCACGACAGCAGCAGGTGCCCGGCCACGAAGGCCGCACCGCCGCACAGCACGAAGCAGCGGAAACGCCACAGCCAGGCCTGGCGGAAGTCGCGCGCCGCTTCGCTGGCGGCGAACGAACGCGCCGCCGTTTGCACAAGCCCGGCCAGGAACAGCGCCTGCAGCGCCCAAAGGCCCAGTGCGCCCAGCAGACCGTGGCGGTTGATGAAGAAGGCGGGCGCAAAGTCGTCCTGCACCGCTGGTATGTGCAATGCGCTGCCGGCCGCCTCGCCGAGCGCGCCCATGCCCAGCCAGTTGTCGGCGCCCCACCATGCGCCCTGGGCGATCGCTTGCGCGCCGAGCAGCAACTGCTGTCCGGTGTGCGGATGGCGCGCCGGGTCTAGCCAGACGGCGAAACGGTCGGCGTAAAAGCCCCATTGCGCTACTTCGGCGATGCCTGCCACGCGCAGCCAGACCACGGCGCCCACGCCCACGCAGGCAAGGCCCAACAACGCGGCGATGACAGCGGGCCGGTGCGCCGCGACCGACCAGGCCAGCGCCATGGCCATGGCCCACACCATCAGCAGGATCAGGGGGGAATAATCGTCCACTTCGAGCAGGGCTAGTCCCAGCAGGGCGGCGAACAGCAGCGCCGGCCCGGCCAGACGCAGCCAGCGCAGCGGGGCACTGAGCTGCTGTGGCATCGCGCGTTGCCAGCCAAGGCCGATGGCGATGCAATGGGCGGTCAGCGCCGTCAGGGCCAGCTTGGCAAACTCCACCGGCTGCAGGTCGAACACGCCGGTTTCGTCGCCCAGCAGCACCTGAACGGCCAGGGCAAGCAGCGCCACGCCGGCCAGTGCCGCCAGCAGGTATTCAAGACTTGTCTGCGGCAGCATGCTGTCTGTGGCGCGCAATCGCAGCCGCAGATGGGTGCCGATGCCAAGGCCGACGGCGAGCAACGCGCTCGTCTTCTGGAAGTGGCGCAGCCATGAGGACTCCATCGCGCCCATCCCCATTTCGAGTTGCATCAGGAGGCCGGTCGCCAGCAGCAGGATACCGGCGCAGGTGGCCAGGGCGGGACGGCGGGCGGCCAGCAGGCAGCTCCACAAGGCTGCCCAAGCAATCAGCAGCGAGAAGCCCACGCCCATGGGCGCGCCGGAACGCTGGAACAGGATGGCGCCTACGCCGGCAATCGCCAGCAGCGCGCTGCCGCCGGCGGCCAGGCGCAGTGCGGGTGCAGCGCCCCGTTCGAACGGCCAGCGCCCCGCTTGCCACGCCAGCGCACCGGCTCCCGTCAGCAGGGCGCACAGTGCGGCCATGATCGACCATGGATTGCCGGCTGGGACAGCCCAGCTGGCGCGTTGCTGCCAGGTCCACGCGACGCCGGTCGGAAGCAGTACCTTGGTCTCGGTGAACAGGGCCACGTTGCGCAGGGGGCGCAGTTCAAGGCGGTTGCCGTCCAGGCGCACAGCTAGCCGTGTGCGTCCGGTGACCAGTGAAGTGACCCCAGCCAGTGGTTCTTCCTGCTGTGCCAGTTCGGTTGCGCCATTCATCGACGAGACGAGCACCGGTGCTTCGCTGCCTGCTGTATTCGACAAGAACAGCGCACCGGCGCCGCGCGCGGCGAGCGCGCTGCCGGCGGGCAGATAGGCAATCGCCAGGCGGTTGCCGCAATTGAGATTGCCGCCAAAGCTGAGCGGGCGTGCGCTGCTCAGGGCATGTGGGACAGCCCGGTTCCACAGCGCCACCGCACGGCTGGCGAAAGGCGCGCCGGGACATGCCAGCTGGGCATGGCCGTCGCGCAGCAGCGTGGCGCCGTCATAGCGCCAGCTGTGGCCGGGACCGGAAAAGGTGACATCGCGCGCATTGGCCGCAGCGACGTCGAACCTGGCTGCGCCGACCTGGAACCACAGTCCTTGGTCGATAGGGCGGCTGCCCATGCGCTGGTCATGGCCATCGCGCTGCAGCACCAGCTGGCGGCCAGTGCCGAGATTGCGTACCAGCCAGCGGCCGCCGCTGTCGCGGCGCAGGCCGAGGTGGCCGATCGCCGCCTGCGGCGCTGCCAGTTCCGCGCGGCCAAGCGTGATCGCCTGGCCTGGTTTGAGCGTGACCGAAACCAGTGCCGGTGCGTACACAGCCGGGGCCCGCCACAGGCACAGGAGCTGCAGCAGGCAAAGCGCCGCCAGCCCGATGATGGTCAGCCTGCGTGGCAGATTCATGCCGCACTCCAGGCGGGCGTGCTGGCGCGAATGCGGCGGCTGATGTGGATTGCATGCTGCGGGCGTTCACTGCGATCGGCAGCGAGCAGGGCGCGCAGCATTGCCAGGGCCGCGCACGCGGTGGCGTCGGCATGGCCGACGCGGTGCATGAACAGTTCCGCCTCGTCCGCATGCAGCGTGGGCGGCAGACGCCCGGCGTGCCTGGATAGCAGCGCGCCGGCTGCATTGGACGGATCGTCGCGGTAAGCATGGCCGCAGTTGCTGCAAAATCGCAGTTGCAGGCCACCGGTGACCAGGTAGTAGAACATGGCGCCAAGCGCGAAGTAGTCGCTGCGGGCATCGGTATCGTAGGTGCCGCTGGCCGTTGGAAAAAATTGTTCCGGCGCCTGCCAGCTGGCGGTGCCCGCATAAGCGGAGGCCGGGGCCTCGCTGCGCAGGCGGCTGGTGCCAAAATCGGCCAGCTTGACGGCGCCAGAACTGGTGAGCACATTGGCCGGCTTGAGGTCGAGGTAAAGCCAGCCGTACTGGTGCACCTTGGCCAGCGCCTGGTTGACCTGGCTTGTCCATGCCAACGCCCGGTCAAGAGCGATCGGGTGGCCGGCGGCGAGGTGGCGGGCAAGGTCGGTCTCCATCAGTTCGAGCGCCATGACCGGCAGGCCGTCATGGATGCCGCTGTCGAGCAGGCGCACGATGTGGCGTTCGTCCCATGGCGCGAGCGAGCGCAGGAAGGCGATTTCCTTCAGCGCGCTCGCGCTCCAGCGCTCTTGCAGGGCAGGGTGGGCGCGCGCCATCTGTTCGCGGTTGACCAGCTTGAGGGCGACGTCGGCGCCGCTGGGCGACTGGGCGCGCCACACCACGCCGTAAGCCGAACCGCCCAGCTGCGTGCGCAGACGATAACGGCCGGCCGCCAGGGTGATGATGTCGTTCGCCTCGAGCATGCTTGCCTTCCGGTTAGGGACGGCGGCTGCCGTCAGCGGAGGCTAGCGGAGGGGGATGGAAAATGCTAAAAGGTTAAATCGGCGCTCCGGGAGGAATCGCGGGCAGTGGCCGCAGTTTGACCTTGTTCGGCTCGTTCAGGTAACGCTGGATCAGGGCGGCCGCCTCGATGCGGCTGCGGCCACTGGCGCCCTTGGCCGGGTGCTTGCCCAGCCATTGGGCCAGCTCCGCCAGCTGCTGGCGCACCTCGGCCTGCTGGCCCGCGTGCAGCTGGCCGCCATCGACCAGGCGCAGCATCGCGTCGAGCACCACCCAGTTGGCGCTGACCTGCACCGCCTCGCCACCGGCCAGGGCCGCCGGCACGGGAGCGCGCTTCCAGGTTTGCAGCAGCACGATGTCCAGCGTTTCCTGCAGGCCGGGTTGACGGGCGTCGCGCGCGTTCTGCCACGCGAGCCGGTTCAGGCGCGCGGCGTCGAACAGGAACATGCAGGTCTGCGCGGCAGCCGCTTCCACCGCTGCCAAGGGATCGAACACACTGTTCATATTGGTGCTGAAGTATTCGCGATTGCGCTCGAAACCGTTTGCGGGCGGCGTTACCAGGTCAAGCACGCTGGCCGGCAGCGCCAGCGTTTCGGCGCGCAGGCTCGAAGCGAGCCGCTCAAGCGCGGCGCGCTGCAGCGGCGCGGCCACGGGGCGGGCGCCGCCATTGGCAGCGCCGGCGCGCACGTCGGTGCTGGTGCCGTAGTCGAAGTCCGCGCCGCCGAGCAGGCGCGCGATCGCCTCGGTCTGATAGCGGTGCAGCAGGTAGACCGGCACCAGGCGCGCTTCGATCTCGCCCATCTGCCGCTGTTCGGGAAGGACGTCGAACGAGAACCGGTCCAGGGCGCGCTGGCGCACCGCCATCAACTGGTCCCAGCTCTTGATCGAGTCGGGCCCGAAATCCCACAGCAAGCCGTTGGGATGGGCCGATCCGGTCGAACGTGCGTCGTTTTCGCCGACGAAGCGCATCCCGCTCGCTTTCGATGCGGCGCGCAGCGCGGCCAGCCCGGCCGCCTCGTCTTGCGGCGCGAATTCGGCGTAGCCGTGCTTGACCACAAAGTCATCCCAGGCGCCAACCCCAACGCCGTAGGCATCGGCCGGGTCGAGATCGCCGTTCGGGGCTAGCCGCAGGATAGGGTGCGGATAGTCGAGCACCGATCCGTTGCCTTGCAGGCTGGCCGCGAAGTTGTGGTGGAAGCCCAGCGTGTGGCCGACCTCGTGCGCTGCCAGCTGGCGCAGGCGTGCCAGCGCCATTTTTTCAGCCAGGCCGTGTTTGGCGCTGCCCTTGCCGTAGGGCGCCAGCAGCGACTCGGCGATCAGGATGTCCTGGCGCACGCGCTGCGAGCCCAGGATGACCACGCCCTTGATGATCTCGCCGGTGCGCGGATCGGCGATGGGCTGGCCGTACGACCAGCCGCGCGTGGCGCGGTGCACCCACTGGATCACGTTGTAGCGGATATCCATCGGATCGGCGCCTTCGGGCATCAGTTCGACCCGATAGGCGTCCTTGAAACCGGCCTTCTCGAACGCGCTGGCCCACCAGCGGGCCCCGTCCAGCAAAGCGCTGCGCACCGGTTCGGGCGCGCCGCGGTCAACATAGAAAATGATCGGCTTTCTCACGCTGCCCATGGCTGCGCCAGGATTGGTTTTTTCGAGGCGGAAGCGGGTTTGCCAGCGCACGTCGATGCTGGACGCGAGCGGCGTGCCAAAGTCCATGTAGCCCGCCGCGAACGCGCCCGAATAGGGATGGTAGGCGCGCGGGCGGTAACCGTTGTCGGGCAGGCGCACCATGCTCACGTGCTGGCGCATGGTCAGGCTGGCCGGATCGGCCGCCACCTGGCGCACGAAGGCGGCTTCGCCCGGTCCCTCGAAGGTCAGGATGGCTTCCATTTCTGAATTGTCGGGAAAGCTCTTGGCCTGTTCGGCCACTACCGCGCTGCGCTTGGCGTCAACCTTGTAGCTGCCTTGTTTGGTCGCTGCCAGCTGGGTGGCGACACCCTGCTGGTCGGCCAGGAGGAAGCTCGAAAAATCGACCAGGTGCTTGCCGCCTTCGGAGGTGAGGATATCGCCCGACCAAAGAACCGCCCCGGCGAACGCTTCGGTCACGCTGGCGCGTTCGTCGGCGTTGACCGAACTGGCGCGAAAGCGCGTGTTTTGCTCGACCAGGAACAGGCGCCTGCCGTGCTGCTCGAACTGGACCAGCTTCGGCTCGCGGTGCAGACCGCGATCGAGACCGACATCGTTGGAGCCAAGTCCGTGCGGCAGTGACAGCACCAGCAGGAACGGCCCGCCCTGGGCGGGAACCGACAGCAGAACGCGGCCCTGGGCGACGTCGCGCCACAAGTCGATGAAGCCGGGCTGGGAAACGAGGTTGCGGGTGTGGTCGGGCAGGCTGCTCGCAAAAGCGGCGCCGGCCCAGCACGCCAGCAAGAATGGGAACAACAAGACAGCACGCTTCATGTATTTACTCGCCAGCAAGAGAAATGGAATGACCATCTTGCCATTTCTGCATGTCAAGGGCAAGCCATGATGCGGCTGCGGCGACGAGGATGAAAAAAATGCCGCACAGTTATTCACTGAGCGGCATTATCGGGGCACCCGCCAAGTGCGGGCGGTGTACAGCTTACTAGTGACCGCCGTGGTGGCGACCATGGCCGCCGCCGTGACCGCCGCCGTGACCGCCATAGCCACGCGACTCGATGTGCACCGCTGGCGGCGCATAGTAGCGCGGGGCAGGGGCGTAGTAGACCGGAGCCGGCTGGTAATACACCTCAGGCTGCGCATAGACCGGCGCCGGGCGGCTATCGTAATAGCGGTTGTCGTAGCGATTGTCGTAACGGTTGTCGTAGCGATTGTCGTAACGGTTATCGTAATAGCCCGAGCGGTTGTCGTAGCGGCCATGGGTGCTGATCGAATTGCCCACTGCAGCTCCGATGACGCCGCCGACGATGGCGCCGTTGCGATGGTGGGTCGAGCCGCCGATAGCCGAGCCGACGACGGCGCCGACAACCGTATTGACGCCGCGGTCGTCGGCCATTGCCGTCGAGGAGGCGGCCGTCGCGGCGATGAGAATGGCTGCACCTGCGAATTTGGTAATGAACATGGCGTTTCCTTTGGCCGCGAGCGAGATCGGGATGATCAACTTAAGGTTGCGGCATGACGTCACTATAGTCCCAAGATTTTGAAAGAGCATTTCCTAATACAGAATCTTACAAATGCCGGGCAGTTGTAACACGCTTGTGGACTGGGAAAGCTGCCCCATCTAGGACCCATCGCCCCTGATTCCCGGACTTGCGTATGCCCCCTCGCCGTATGTTAGTTGTCGTTCTTTCATTGCTGGCCCTGTTACATTTGTACATCGGTCTGCGCCTGCTGCCGGCGATGGACTTGCCACCGTTCGGTGTCGGCGCCGGGACGCTGCTGCTCGCTGTGTCGACCTTGCTGTTGCCCGCCGGCCTGCTGTCGTCGCGCTTCAAGCGCTGGCGCGGGGCCGACCAGCTGGCCTGGGCGGGCTTGCTGGCCATGGGCTTTTTTTCCTCCCTGCTGGTACTGACCGTGCTGCGCGATGCGCTGCTGCTGGTGCTCACCCTGTTCAACGTCACTTCCCATGCCATCGTGCGCGCCAGTGCGATCGGCGTGCCTTTGCTGGCCCTGGGGGTGACCGTGGTCGGCTTCTTCAATGCCCGGCGCGTGGCCAGGGTGGTGCGGGTCGACGTGCCCATCGCCGGCCTGCCGCAGGCCCTGCACGGGTATTCGATCGTGCAAATTTCGGACATCCATGTCGGCCCCACGATCCGGCGCGGCTACCTCGATGCCATCGTCACCAGGGTCAATGCGCTGCAAGCGGACGCCATCGCCATCACCGGCGACCTGGTCGACGGCAGCGTCAAGCGCTTGTCGCCGCATACGGCGCCACTGGCGCGCCTGGCCGCGCGCGACGGTACTTTTTTCGTCACCGGCAACCATGAATACTATTCAGGCGCCGAAGAGTGGATCGCCGAACTGCGCCGCCTCGGCCTGACAGTGCTGTTGAACCAGCATGTGGTGTGTGAACGGGGCGGCGAAACGCTGATGATCGCCGGCGTCACCGACTTCACCGCCCACCAGTTCCATGAGTCGCACCGCAGCGATCCGCAAAAGGCTGCCGCCGGCGCGTCGCGCTCGGTCAGCGCCAAAATCCTGCTGGCGCACCAGCCGCGCAGCGCGCCGGCGGCCGAAGCGGCCGGCTTCGACCTGCAGTTGTCGGGCCACACCCACGGCGGCCAGTTCTTCCCGTGGAATCTGTTCGTGCCGCTGCAGCAGCCTTTCACCGCAGGCTTGCACCGCCTGGGCCAGCTGTGGGTCTACACCAGCCGGGGCACCGGGTACTGGGGCCCGCCCAAGCGCTTCGGCGCACCGTCCGAGATCACCCATGTGCGGCTGGTGGCGGCCTAGCAAAAAGTTGCCAGATGCGCTATTGTTGGAGCCCTCACAGTATGCTTTAAGGATTCGCCGCATGTCACGCAAGCCTCTGTACCTTCTCCTCGCGGCCTGCCTGTTTCAAACAGGCGCATACGGCGCTCCTGCCGCCAACGATCCTGCAACCCTGAACCAGATTCGCGAGAGCGCCTTGCGCAGCGACTGGGCCTACGAGCGCCTGGCCGACCTGACCGACCTGGTCGGGCCGCGTCTGTCGGGGTCTGCCGGCGAGGCGGCGGCGGTGGTGCAAGTGGCCGAGGCCATGCGCAAGCTGGGCGCAAGCGTCACGCTGCAGCCGGTCAAGGTGCCGCATTGGGTACGCGGCGTCGAGACGGCCGAACTGGTCGACTATCGCGGCCGTCCTGCCGGGCTGACTCAGAAGGTGGTCCTGACGGCGCTCGGCGGCTCGGGCGCGACGCCCGCCACCGGCCTGACGGCGCAAGTGATCGTGGTGCGCGATTTCGATGAATTGAAAGCCCGCGCGGCCGACGTCAAAGGACGTATCGTGCTGTTCGACGTGCGCTTCGACCAGAATCTGGCCAATGCCGGCCAGGCCGGCCAGGCCTATGGCCAGGTCACGCGCTACCGCGGCGGCGGAACCCGCATGGCGGCCGAGATGGGCGCTGCCGCGGTGCTGGTCAGTTCGGCCGGCGGCGCCAATTACCGCTTGCCGCACACGGGGGCGAGCGGTCTGCAGGAAGGCAAGCGCATTCCGGCGGCCGCCGTTGCAGTCGAGGATTCACTGTTGATGGCGCGCCTGGCCGCGCGCGGCCCGCTCAGCATGAAGCTCACGCTCACGCCGGAAAATCTGCCCGATGTCGACAGCTTCAACGTCATCGCCGACCTGCCCGGCACCGACAAGGCCGACGAAATCGTGATCGTGTCGGGCCATCTCGATTCATGGGACCTGGGCACGGGCGCGAACGACGACGCAACCGGCGTGGTCAGCGCGATGGGGGTGCTCGAGACGCTGAAAAATCTGAAGCTGCATCCG
This sequence comes from Pseudomonadota bacterium, assembly GCA_040388275.1. GTDB lineage: Bacteria > Pseudomonadota > Gammaproteobacteria > Burkholderiales > Burkholderiaceae_D > Telluria_A. Next base: position 14,472 of record JAZKCA010000003.1, on the reverse strand, counting down.
CGCCGCACCATCCGCATGATCGCCTGGGCCAATGAAGAAAATGGCGGGCGCGGCGCGCAGGCCTATCTGAATGCGTACAAGGATGCGGCAGGCCGCCATTTCGCGGCAATTGAAACCGATAACGGTTCGGGGCGCCCGCTTGGCGTGCGTTCGAGCGCGCCGCACGCGGCTGGTGCTTTGCTGGCGCCGCTGCAAGCTGCGCTGCTGCCGATGGGGGCGGCGGCGTTGCAGCGTTCCGACGCGCTCGGTACCGGCGACCTGGGCGGCCTGGAGCTGCTGGGCGTGCCGAGCTTTGCGCCGCTGATCGATGGCGCCGACTACTTCAATTATCACCACACCGCGGCCGACACGCTCGACAAGGTCGATCCGCAGAACCTCAAGCGCCATGTGGCACTGGTCAGCACGCTGACCTGGTTCCTGGCAAATATGGATCAGCCTTTGGGGCGCTGGAGCGCGCCGCCAAAACCGTAGTCAAAACATATTGACCGGAATACGCATGTAGCGCACGCCGTTTTCCTCGGGCGCCGGCAGCTGTCCGGCGTTGATGTTGACCTGGATCGCCGGCAGGATCAGCGCCGGCATCTCCAGCGTGCCGTCGCGGCGCGTGCGCATGGCCACGAAGTCGGCCTCGTTCACGCCGTCGCGCAGGTGGATATTCCCGGTGCGCTGGTCGGCCACGCTGCTCTCCCACGCGGGCGCACGCCCGGCCGGTGGATAGTCGTGGCACATGAACAATCGCGTTTCGGCCGGCAGCGCCAGGATCCGGCGCACCGAGCGGTACAAGGCGGCTGCGTCGCCACCCGGAAAATCACAGCGCGCCGAACCCACGTCCGGCATGAACAGCGTGTCGCCCACGAACACCGCGTCGCCGACCTGGAAGGCGATATCGGCCGGCGTGTGTCCCGGCACGTGGATGGCGCGTGCGTCCATGGCGCCGATCATGAAGGTTTCGTCGGGCGCGAACAGGTGGTCGAATTGGGCGCCGTCGGCCGCGAACACGCCTGAAAACGCGCGCTGCACGGCGCTGATGGCCGCGCCGATGCCGGTCTGGCCGCCCAGTTGTGCGGCCAGGTAGGGCGCCGCCGATAAATGGTCGGCATGGGCATGGGTCTCGAGCAGCCATTGCACGCTAAGCGACTGGGCGCGCACGAAGTCGATCACGCGGTCGGCCGCGGTGGTGGCGGTGCGCCCGGAGCGCTGGTCGTAATCGAGCACCGGATCGATGATCGCGCAGGCGCTGCCTGGCGCCTCATACACGACGTAGGTCACGGTCGAAGTGACAGGGTCGAAAAATGCCTGAATTTGCGGCTTCATTGGTACGCCCAAGTGTTGTTTTTCCCGATTATACCCTGCCAAAATCTCATCAAGTTACCTAGAAAGTTGTCTATAATAAATTTCTGTTGACTAGATTCAGCGACGCCCAACCATGAAGTTCCTGAGCGGTTCGAACGCGTCCAAGTGCGCCCTGTTCGCAGTCATGCTGACGCTGGCGGCGGTGGAACTGTTTGCGCTGCACTGGCTGCAGCCGGTCGAAAACCAGGTCCTCGATGCCTTCGTGCGCCAGCATGCGCGCGACCTGGTCCCGGACCCCGAGGTCGTCATCGTCACCATCGACGACGCCAGCCTGGCCAGCATGGAGGAGGTGGCCGGCAACTGGCCGTGGCCGCGCGAGGTGCACGGCGACCTGCTGCGCGGGATCTTGCGCCAGAAACCGAAAGCGATCGTGTTCGATCTGGCCTTTACGGAACGCGATGTGTATCGCCCCGATAGCGACCGCCGCTTCAACGAGGCGCTGGCCGGCAATACCAATATCTATTTTCCGCTGGTGCGCCTGCCGCCCCAGATGGACCAGGCGGGCGACCGCGCCGACGAGGTGGCGCCGCTGCTCGGGCTGAAACGCACGGCGCGCGCCAACCCCGAAGCGCGGGTCGCCCTGCATCCGCCCAAGGCGGTCGATGCGGCCTACTGGCGCACGGGGACGATCAACTTTTCGAAGGAAAATGACGGTATCGGGCGCCGCTACGACTTGTACCTGGACGCCGACGGCTGGCAGATTCCGTCGCTGCCGGCGCGCGTGGCGGCCGACCTTGGCTACAAAATCCCGGCGGGGCCCGACATGCTGCTGGCCTGGCGCGGCGCGCAGCAGGGCCATACGCGCATTCCCTATGCGGCGCTGTACCAGGACTTCGAGCGCGAGCATCCGCGCCGGCTGCCCAATGAATTGACGGGCAAGATCGTCGTCGTCGGCTCGGACGCCTCGACCATGAACGATTTGCGCGCGACCCCGCTGTCAAGCCTGTACCCGGGCGTGCAGATACTCGCCACCGCCATCGACAACCTGAAGAACCAGCGTTTCATGCACCGCCCGCCCGCGTGGACCGCGCAGCTGGGCGGCCTGGCGCTGATGCTGATGCTGCTATGGGCTTTTGTGCGCGGCGAGAACCTGGTGCGCCAGGTCGGCTTGCCGCTGGCCACGCTCACGCTCACGCTGGTCCTGGCCATGTGGCTGGCGGTGGGCCGCCTGGTGCTGCTGCCGATCGTGTCGACCTTGATCATGGTGTGGGCCTACTATTTCGCCGGCGCGCTGCAGACTTACCTGAGCGAGCGCGAGTCGCGCCAGGCCGCGATGCAGATGTTCAGCCGTTTCGTCAATCCGCACGTCGTGCAGCAGCTGGTGTCCGACGGAGGCCTGCTGCGCGAGGGCGAGAGCCGCGAAATCTCGGTGCTGTTTTCAGATATCCGCGGCTTTACCACGCTGTCCGAGAATCGCAGCCCGCAGGAAGTGGTGCAACTGCTGAACCGCTATTTCACCTTGCAGGTCGAAGTGGTTTTCCGGCACGGCGGCACCATGGATAAATTTATTGGCGATTGCATTATGGCCTTTTGGGGCGCACCATTGGACGACCCCCGGCATGCTGAAAACGCGGTCCTGGCGGCGCTGGAAATGGCCGTGGTCCTGCAGCGCTTCAAGGCTGAACTGGGACGCGAGGACGCCGATTTCGACGTCGGCATCGGCGTTCATTCCGGCCCCGCGGTGGTGGGCTTGATCGGTTCCGAGCAACGACTCGAATATACCGCCATCGGCGACACCGTCAACCTGGCCAGCCGCATCGAAGGCTTGACCAAGGGCGTGGCGCGGATCCTGGTATCGGAAGAAACGATGGCCATGTGCGGCCCATCGTTCAGTTTTACCCCGTATGGCGCATTCGAGGTCAAGGGGAGGGCGCAGCACGTCAATCTGTTCGGTCCAGTTCAAGGGGAGAAGAAGAAATGAAAAAAACTATCACGGCCAGTCTGTGGCTCGTGGCCGCCGGTGCCTTCGCGGGGGACCCGGCCTACACGGTGCGCCCGACCGAACTGAAAGCCAAACCGTTCAGTGATTCAAGCACCGTGGCAAGGCTGGCCGCCAGCAGCCAGGTCGACGTCATCGAGCGCCAGGCCAGCTGGCTGCAGGTGAAGGCATCCGGCTCGACCGGCTGGGTCAAGATGCTCAGCGTGCGCTTCAACCAGATCGGCTCCAGCCCCCAGGCGGGCGCCACCAACAGCAGCCTTGGCGTCCTGTTCAGCATTTCCCAGACTGGCAGCGGCGGCAGTGTTCCCACTACCGGGGTCAAGGGCATCAACGAGGAAGCGCTGCGCAACCCGCGTCCCAACGCAGTGGCCTTGCAGCAGATGCACACGATGGACGCCAGTGCGGCCGACGCGCGCGCCTTTGCCAGGAGCGGCAAGCTGGCGAGCGTGTCGCTGGCCTACGTCGCCGCGCCGGGAGAACGGCCATGAAAACCGTGCTTACCGTGATGGCGTTCGCGCTGGCCTGTGCCGGCTGCAAGGAAGTGTCGCCGCTGCTGAACAATGCCATGAGCAATATGAGCCTCAACGACATGGCCAGTGCAGTCGGCAAGGGCCAGCAACTGATCGAAGGACAGCGCGACATGACCGTGGCCGAGGAAGTGGCGCTTGGCTCCGGCATCGCCAGCAATATGCTGGGCGCGGCGCCGCTGTGGCAGGACCGCAAGGCGCAGCGCTATGTCAACCAGGTCGGCCAGTGGCTGGCGATGCAGACCGAGCGCTCCGACCTGGTGTGGCATTTCGCGGTGCTCGACGACGCCGAGTTCAATGCCTTTGCCGCGCCGGGAGGCTATATCCTCATCACGCGCGGGCTGCTGCACAGCATGCGCAGCGAAGCCGAACTGGCCGGTGTGCTGGCGCACGAGATCGCCCACGTGGTGCGCAAGCATCACCTGAACGCGATCAAGAAAGCGGCCGACCGGGCCATCTGGGCCGAAATGGGCGGCAAGGGCGCCTCGATGCTGGCGCAGAGCGGCAGCATGGCCAAATACAAGGAGTTGACGCCGGCCCTGACCAAGCTGGCGTCGGCCGGGACTGAAATGTATTTGCGCGGACTGGACAAGGAAGACGAGTTCGAGGCCGACCGCATGGGCGTGGTGATCGCCGCGCGCGCCGGCTACGATCCGTACGGTTTGCCGGCAGTGCTGCAGACTTTGCAGGCGCTCAATCCGTCGACTGCCGGGCTGGCCTTGATGTTCCGCACCCATCCGGCGTTTTCCGAGCGGCTCGACAGGCTGGGGCAGGTCATGTCCGGGCCCTTTGACCGCTTCGAAAACCAGCCGGCCCTGGCCGCGCGCTTCAAGGTCAGCGTCACGCCGCCGCGCGGGCGATAAGCGGCGCAAAAAAGCGCGGGGCGGGAAAACCAGTGATGGTTTTCCCGCCCCGCGCTTTATTACTACGAGTGCGGCAATCCTACAGGTTCAGCTTAGGCAGGTAGTTGCCTGGGATGATGCCGAAGACGGACAGCACGATCAGGATCAGCAGGATGATGAAGAGTACGCGGACGATCTGGGCCACCGGTGCTGGCAACGGCAACATGCTGACCAACCACCAGATCAGGCCAAAGACGACCAGATAGACGATGAGGCTGATTAAGATATTCATTTTTATTTCCCCTGCTTTGAAGCGTTGCGTCGGAATAGACAGTCACGAAGATAGCGTAAAACCGATGAGCTCTCTGTTCGGCAGGGCACATAGCGAATTATTCCTCAGGTAAACGTCGCACCGCGCGCGCACGGCCGCGGAACGGGCGCCCGTACATGGTCTGGATCCCGCTGGTGAAATTCTGGCCCCACACCAGCTGGGCGCGCGGCTCCTGCGTCTCGCACGACCAGTACCATACGCGCTGGAAGTGCTCGCGCAGGTTCGCATATAGCAGCGCCAGTTCGCGCCGGGTCGGCAGTTCGCCCCCGGCCGCGGCCGCCCAGTCGCGCGCGGCTGCCCACGACACTTCTTCGGCTTCGCCAGCCAGCAGCACCAGGTGGTGGTCGGGCTTGCCTTCCTTGCCCAGGATCAGGCCGGCATAGTGTTCGCCGTCGGGTAGCGTGGTCATCAGGTCCTTGTAATAGCTCATCAGTTATCTCCGTGCGCGGGGGAATCCACCATTAGGACAACGGCGGACGCATCCAAGTTGCAGGCTAAGTGTTTGATTTCCAACAGGAACTCTGATTTGGCGCTCTGTCACTTGCTAAAAATTTTTCCCTGAAAAAATTGAACGCTGTCAGTTGATTTGTATCGAACCTTGCTCATTCATTTTGAAAAGTAAGGAACTCCTGATGATCAAAACCGTCAATTTCCCTTCACACATCCGCATTGCCACGCTGCTGTGCAGCAGTCTGATTATCCCGATCGCCGCCCCGGCCATGGCCAGCGCGGAATTCAGTTTTGCCCTGAGTGGCTACGAAATCCCCGTGGTGCCCGCCACGACCTATGCCTTGTACGTTTCGCCGGCCGGCAGTGACGCCAACCCCGGCAGCGCGGCCGCGCCATTTCTCACCCTGGCGCGCGCCGCCCGCGCCACCCGTCCTGGCACTACCGTGTACGTGACCCCTGGCATCTACGCGGGCGGCTTCAAGACCACGAACCATGGCAGCGCCGCCGGGCGCATCGCTTTCGTTTCGACCAGCAAGTGGGGCGCCAAAATCGTGCCTTCAGGAAAAGCCAAGGTCGCGTGGGATAACCGGGGCAACTACGTCGACATCATCGGCTTTCATATCGACGGTACCGGATCGCGCTGGACCGGCGGCATCTATAACGGCGGTTCCTACGATACCATCCGCAGCAACTGGGTTCACGATGTCGCCAGGAGCGTCGCCTGCAACGGCACAGGCGGCTCGGCCATCGGCGTGGACATCTACTACGGCGGCGTCCATTCGGACGTGATCGGCAACCTGGTGCACGATATCGGTCCTGCCAACTGCCGCTTTATCCATGGCATCTACATCAGTACGTCGGGCATGGTGAAGAACAATGTGGTGTACCGCGCTGCCGAAGGCGCGATTCACCTGTGGCACGATGCGAACAATGTGATCATCACCAACAATACGGTGACCGCCTCGCATACCGGCATCGTCGGCGGCGGCGACTTCTACCGCACCCGTGGCCCAAGCGATTACAACCGCATCTACAACAACATCGTGTACGACAATGCGATGGGCATTTCAGAGCAAGGCAAGACGGGGCGCAACAACAAGTACAGCAACAACCTGGTGTACAAGAACACGAAATACGACTTCCGCCTGTTGAACGGTCTCTCGCATACCGCGACGGTGGCGTCGGAACCGTATTTCGTCGGCTACACCCGCAGCGGCAACCCGGACCTGCGCCTGTCGGCCAGTTCGCCGGCAATCGGGCGCGGCACCCCGGCCGACGCGCCTGCCCACGACTTCGCCGAACGTCCGCGCAATACCGGCACCGGTTACGACATCGGCGCCTTCCAGCATTAAAACCTCAACGGAACGGCTGCTGTTCCGGTAGCATTGTCATCACCTGCTCAAATTCCGGGAGATGACAATGCTACGCACCACCTTGTTCGCTTGCCTGACCATGCTGGCCGTGCCGGCCGCGCTTGCCCAGCTGCAAACCAGCGACGCGCCACCGCCTGCCAAGGGCTGGCGCGCGGTCACCGTCGCCGAAGGCATATCGCATCCGTGGAGCATGGCCTGGCTGCCCGACGGCCGCATGCTCGTTTCCAGCCGCGGCGGCAGTCTTTACCTTGTCACCGGCAAGACGTTCCAGAAAATCCCCGTGGAAGGCATGCCGGCCGTCTTCAACAGCGGGCAGGGCGGCCTGTTCGAGGTCAGCGTCCACCCGGCCGACAAGACCAATCCGCGCATCTACATGACGCTGGCCACCGGCAACGGCGACGCCAACCGGACCACGCTGGTGCAAGGCGTCTTCGACGGCAAGCGCGTGCACGGCGTCAAGACCCTGTTCCAGGTTACCCCCGACAAGAGTGGCGGCGAACATTTCGGCGGGCGCCTGGTGTGGCAGGCCGACGGCAGCATGCTGCTCAGCGTGGGCGACGGCGGCAACCCGCCGCAGAAAATCGGCGACCGGCTGGCGCGCGAACAGGCGCAAAACCTGGCCGCGCACCAGGGAAAAATCCTGCACCTGACCGATGCCGGCAAGCCGGCGGCGGGCAATCCGCTGGCGGCCAGGCCGGGGGCGCTGCCGGAAGCGTGGAGCTACGGGCATCGCAACATCCAGGGCATGACGCGCGACGCTGCCGGGCGCGTCTGGGCTACCGAGCACGGCCCGCGCGGCGGCGATGAACTCAATCTGATCGAGGGCGGGCAGAACTACGGCTGGCCGGTCCAGAGTTACGGACGCGATTACCGTACCGGCGATCCGGTCGGCAAAACGGTCGTGCCGGGCATGGCCGGGCCGAAGATAGCATGGGTGCCGTCGCCGGGGCCGTCGGGGCTGGCGTATTACACGGGCGCGGCGTTTCCGCAGTGGCGCGGCAGCCTGTTCAGCGGCGGCCTGGCCAGCAAGGATATCCGCCGCATCGCGCTCGACAAGGATGGCGCGGTCACCGGCCAGGAGCGGCTGGCCATCGGCGAACGGGTGCGCGATGTGCGCCAGGGTCCGGACGGGGCGCTGTACCTGATTACCGACGAGGACAACGGGAAGCTGATGAAGATCGTGGCGGAGTAAGCTTGGAGGGTTGCGCTGCGCTTACCCGCCCTACATGTTCCGTGGAGGGCATGTTGAAACTTGTAGGGCGGGTAAGCGCCAGCGCAACCCTCCAGCATATTAGCCGCCGGCCTTGACCGAGCCGATGCCTTCCACGGTCTTGTTGATCACCTTCGGATTGCCGAAATAATTAAGCGATCCCATGCCCTGCACGACGGCGTCGAGCCGATCGCTGGCGTGGACCTTGACCGCGCCGATGCCTTCGAACGACACATCGGCACGCTGGGTCAGCAGCGCCTTGGTGTCGACGTCGCCCACGCCTTGCGCGGTCAGTTTCATGTACTTGACCTTGCCGCTGGCAACGAGCCGGCCCGCGCCCTGGAAGCCGATGTCGATGCTGTCGCCGGCCACGTTTTTCAGTTCGGCCGAGCCGGCCCCTTCGACATGGAAGGCGCGCAGGGCCGGCATGCCGATGAGGATTTTCGTTTCGCTCGACACGTTCAGCGAATTCTTTTTGTTTTTCGGGAACGTGATGATCAGCTTGCCGTCGACGACCTTGGTCTCGATCGCGCTGATGATCTTTTCTTCGCCGCGCAGGACCAGCGACTGTGTCTGGCCCACTTCCACCACCATATTGATCGCCCCCTGGGTGCTGACCGCGTCAAAGGCGGGCATCGGGCGGGTTTGTTCGGCGGCGCTGGCAAAGGCGCTGGTCAGCAGCAGGGCGAGGGTGAGGACGGATGTGCGCATGGGTCGATTCCTGGTGGGTTGGATTGAATGATTAGTACGAGTTCATTCTATCGACGCGCCTGCGTGGCGCAATGTGCTTTGCGACAGGTTGCAATTTTGCTGGTACCAACGGTGAATTAGCACAGCTTTGCCGGATGCGTGAACTGTTCAATGTCTCGGTTGGACTTAAACAACGCTTTGCACCAACTGTGCGCCCGGTTACAAATGTTACAAGTTAGAATTTACCATCAGATTGATAGCGCGAGCCGTGGGGGTATTTTGGTGACTTGGGTATACGACGAAATAGGGTGCGCGGGCGCGATTCTCGATGATTTCTGTATCAGGAACCTCGCAGGCAACACCGTCGGATGGGTGTTCGGCCTCAGCGTTTTTTCGCTCAAGGGCGAGCATATCGGCTGGTTCGAGGATGGCATCTTTTTCGACGTCGACAACCAGGTGCTCGGATTCGTTCCGGGTTCGAGCGTACAGGGGCTGGAATTGCCGGCGCTAGCGCCCGAGCCGGTCCAGCCGGCCTTTGCCAAGCGTCCCTATGTGCCAACCCTGCGCGGTCGCAGTGCGCGTCCGCAGGGCACGGGCTGGTCGGCGTACTGCCTGGCCAACTACTTTGCCTACAGCGCGCTGCCGGCCGGGCGCACCGGTTTCATTCCGCGCATGGACGGCTGCAAGGCATCCACGGGTGGCCTGGCGCACTGATTTTTTTCGCGCAGGCGCCCGTGCTCGATCCCATTTTGTAATGCATATGAATTTCAATTTTCTTTCTCATGGCGGCGAATTGGGCGCCCTGATGCGCACGTTCGACTGGAACGCCAGCGCGCTTGGCCCACCGCAGGGATGGCCGCCGCTCCTCAAAAGCACCATTCGCCTGATCCTCACCTCGCGCCATCCCATGTTCCTGTGGTGGGGCCCCGACCTGATCCAGTTCTACAACGACGCCTATCGCCAGACCATGGGCCCGGAACGCCACCCCGGCGCGCTGGGCCAGCCCGGGCGCCAGTGCTGGGAAGAGATCTGGCCCATCATCGGCCCCCAGATCGAGATGGTGATGGCGGGAGAGGGCTCGACCTGGAACGAAGACCAGCTGGTGCCGGTGACGCGGCATGGCAAGCGCGAAGACGTCTGGTGGACCTACGGCTACAGCCCGATCGAAGACAACGACGGCGTGCAAGGCGTGCTGGTGGTGTGCAACGACGTCACCCAGCAGCACCGCGCCAAGGCCGAACTCGAAAAAATGAACCACGCCCTGCTCGAGCAGATTCGCCAGCGCGAACTGGCGCAGGAACACGAGGCGGTCCAGACCGCGCAGCGCATGAAGGCCGAACAGGCGCTGCACCTGCAGAGCGAGGCCGAGGGCGAGCGCCTGCGGGCGCTGTTCGAGCAGGCGCACGGCTTCATGGGCATCCTGCGCGGGCCGGAGCATGAGTTCGAGTTTGCCAATGCCGCCTACATGCGCCTGGTGGGCCAGCGCCCACTGATTGGCAAGACCGTGCGCGAAGCGCTGCCGGAGCTGGAAGGGCAGGACGTGTTCGAGTTGCTCGATGAAGTTTTTCGCACTGGCCAGCCGTACAAGGCAGTCGACCTGCAAGTGAGCTTGCAAGCCCAGCCCGATGGCGTGGAGACCCTGGCCTACCTCGACTTCGTCTACCAGCCGATCATCGTGGGCGGCGTCGTGACCGGGATATTCGTCCAGGGATTTGACGCCACTGAACGCAGCATGGCCAGGAAGGCGCTGCAGGAAAGCGAACTGCGGCTCAAGGAGGGCATGAAGGCGGCCGGCATGGTGGTGTGGGACTGGGACCTGGCCAGCGACGAGGTGGTCTTTTCCGACAACGCGTCCGAACTGTTCGGCGCCACCTGGAGCGACATTCCCACCATTTGGTCGGCGGTCGATCCGGGCGACCTGGAACGGCTGGAAGCGCAGCGCCAGGCTGCACTCGCCGGCAATGGCAGCTACAGCGAAGTGATTCGCCTGTTCCGCCCCGATAATGGCCAGGTGGTCTGGCTGCAGGTGCACGCCACCATCGTGCCCGACGGCGACGGCAAGCCGCGCTGCATCCGCGGGGTCTCGATCGATGTCAGCGCCCGCAAGCGGGCCGAGGAATCGCTGCGCGAAGTAAGCCGCCACAAGGATGAATTCCTGGCGATGCTGTCGCACGAGTTGCGCAATCCGCTCGCGCCGATCCGTTCGGCCGCCCATTTGCTGGGCATGGCGCCCGACAATGTGGCGCGGGTCAAGCAGTCGAGCGTCATCATCGAACGCCAGGTCAATCACATGACAAGCCTGATCAACGACCTGCTCGACGTCTCGCGCGTGAACACGGGCCTGGTCACGCTCGACAAGCAGATGGTCGACCTGCACCAGGTGGTGGTCGAGTCGCTCGAACAGACCCAGCCCCTGATCAGTGAACGCTGCCACAAGCTGACAGTGAACGTGCCGCCCGAAGGCGAGGTGGCGGTGCTGGGCGACCGCAAGCGACTGGTGCAGGTGCTGACCAACCTGCTGCACAATGCCGCCAAATACACACCCCCTGGCGGCGAAATCACGCTGCTGGTCAGCCACCACGCGGGCATGGCCGAACTGCATGTGAGCGACAACGGGATCGGGGTCGACGCCGAGCTGATGCCGCATATCTTCGAGTTGTTTACCCAGGAGAAGCGCTCGTCGGACCGGGCCCAGGGCGGGCTTGGCCTGGGCCTGGCGCTGGTACGCAGCCTGGTGTCGCTGCATGGCGGCCATGTGACGGTGGCCAGCGAGGGGGTGGGCGCCGGCGCCACGTTTTCGGTCTATCTGCCGCGCCAGGTCCAGCACCAGGGCGTCGCCGCTGGCGCGCCCGGCTTCGAACGGGAGGCGGGCGCCGCGCTGCGCGTGATGGTGGTGGACGACAACCAGGACGCGGCCAATGCGATGGCCATGCTGCTCGAACTGGAGGGGCATACGGTGCGCGTCGAGCACGACCCGCAAGTGGCGCTGGAGAAGGCTGCCGAGTTCGGTCCGGATGCCTGCCTGCTCGATATCGGCTTGCCGGGGATGGATGGCTACGAACTGGCGCGCCGCCTGCGCTCGGACGATCGCACCGCGCAAACCGTGCTGATTGCGCTGACCGGATACGGCAACAAGTATGGGCGCGAGACGACGGTGTCGGCGGGCTTCGACCACTACTTCGTCAAGCCCGCCCGGACCACCGAACTGACCGGCGTGCTGGCGCGGATTCGGCCGCAGGACGGGACAGGGGAGCGCGCGCGGTTAGCAGCAGGGGCAGGCTAGGCGCTCGACTGCGCCGCCGCGGCGATCGCGTCGCGGGCCATGCGCGCGGCCTGCTTGGCCGCATAGCGCTCCAGCACCGCCTCCTGCATCAAGTCGCCGACGATGCCGCGCAGGCGCAGGAAGCGCTGCGCCACATCGTCCCCGAACGCGACCTTCAGCCGCATCTTTTCATCGGCCCTGATGGCCGGTTCGCACTGCTCTTCGATGAAATCCAGTTCGTCCATGATTGCTTCCCCCTGGTCTTGACTGTACGCCGTGACTGGAGGCATTGTTTGCGCTAAATCATGCTTGGACTGGTCGTTGTTTTCTTGTCGGCAGAGTGCGTAAATACATTGACCTTGCGAGCATTGCTCGTAGTCGAATACCTGGACCAGCTGAACGGGAAGTTGCACCCTAAAGAAGGCAGGCCCCATTCTGGTGCTTGCGTTACATTAACTACAATACATGGATCGAAATCATGGACGGATTGCTTCAAGAAATGCTGTTTTGCGAATACATGCTCAAGTGCGAAAGCAGTGCTTGCCGCGAATTTTTCGAGTTTGACGAGGTGGCCAGCGAACCGATGGAGGATTGGTCAGAACGGGCTGCAGCCGAGGCGGAGAAACTGGGGTGGAAAGTTGGGCGCACCGGGCTGGTGAAATGTCCAAAATGTGCCGCCTAAGCTTGAGGAAAATTCAGTGACATCACGACGATTTTTTCCTTGCTGTGGCGTTTCAACGCGCTTGTCATTGCCGCTGTTGGCGTATTCGGCCTGTTCGGTTTGTTCTTTGCGGCCGCCATGGTCGACCGGACCCGGATCCGCCATGTCGATAGCGTAGTCAATATTAAGGGTGCCAGGTCGATACCGCAAAGACCTGGCTTGGCGATTTTGTCGACCAGATGGTCGTACGAATCGACATCGTGTAGGCCGCACGGCACGAGCAAGCTCTGAACGATGTCGATATACTTGGCGCCCATCTCGGTCCAGCTCAAAAACGCAAAGAATATTTCCAATTTGCTGAAAGAACGACTGAAGCAGGGCTTAAAAAAGCCGTGGATCCGGCGAAATCGCCAATAGATCAGCGCTTCCTTAGTACCGCTAAGCAGTCCAAACGGTACTTTTAAACGGTACCGTACTGGATCATCTACATCGGGAAAACATCAATGTTATTGTTTCGTCGTCGTGATTCATCCCGGAGTGCGAACCACGTAGATAGGGAAAAAAGACAATGATAAAAGTGCTCTTCTCATGCATTTTGGCGGCAGTTTTTGCAGCTCCCGCGTACGCCGATGGCGCGTATCTTGGGTTGGGCGTTACCACCAGCAGCCATGACTCCTACGAATCTGGCACCAAGGGCGCGTATAAAATTTTTGGCGGATACGACTTTACGCCGACCTGGGGTATTGAAGCTGGTTACATGAATATTCCCACATTTAACACAGACCGCGCCTTTGCGACCATATCGCGTGAGGGCATGACGCTTCTATATAGTGGCGAAGCGAACGGCAAAGCGATGTATATCGCCGGGAAGGCGACAATGGCAATTAGTGACCGGATCGCGCTGGTGACCAAACTCGGTTTTGGTCACGAACGGGTCAACAAGTCGTATGTGGGGCCAAGCGATGCATTCCGCTACAAGATGATCACTAACGACTTGTACGCTGGAATCGGGCTGAAGTATTCGCTTAGCAAAAAAGTATCGTTGGGACTTGAGTTGGAGCGTATCGGTAGCGGTAGCCAAAGCGGTTCAGGAATCAGGCCAGAAAAAGCTTCGATTAACGTAAGTTACAGTTTCTGATGCCGCGGTAGGGATGTAGTTACCCGCCGCCCCCGCACAGATCCGTCCTTGCGGCACTACCGCATACGGTTCTGACAGAGGTATTACGGTCCAGAACGTCGATGCTGTGAAACGTCGGCGTATAGGACCCATTTTATCGTCGGCGTAATGGAGCCACCAGATCGTCGGCCTAATGGCAGTTGATCGCACGGCGTAATGGAGCGACCAGATCGTCGGCGTAAAGGCGCCACTTGACCATTCCCGCTCAGGGACTCGTACTTTCAATGATCGGCTAGACTCGCCGGCATTTTGCCCGGGAGGGGCCGCGACAAAACGAAAGATCGAGATGTTCCAATACCGGCAGACCCTGGTGCGCCTGCGCCTGGGTGACTCCGACCGGGAGATCGCGCCTTCCCGAACAACGGGCCGCAAGAAGGTCGCACAGATTCGCGAGATTGCGAACGCGCGCGGCTGGCTTGCTCCTGATGCCGCGCTGCCGAACGACGCCACGTTGACGGCGGCATTGACAACGCCGCTGGCTTACCGCTTACCAACGAGCTGCAAATGCCCATTATCGATATTTTGCGGAACAAGCCTGATTTTGCGGAAATCCGCTCATTCTGAGCTACGCCTATTTTCGCGATAACTCATTGATTCCATGAGTGCCCGGAGCCGGAATCGAACCGGCACGCCCTTTCGAGCACGAGATTTTAAGTC
>JAZKCA010000002.1:0-95888 GCA_040388275.1 Pseudomonadota bacterium | reverse complement strand
CTGTTCCCGCTGAACCATTCGGGCGACCGCGAAGGCTGCCACTACGATGCAGCCACCAAGTCGGTGACCACGCCAAAAGGCTTCAAGGACGCCTACAAGCAGTACGTCGACGGCGGCTGGGCTGCGCTGGCATGCGATCCTGAATACGGCGGCCAGGGCCTGCCTATCGTGGTCAACAACTCGTTCTACGAGATGCTCAATTCCTCCAACCAGGCATGGTCGATGTACCCGGGCCTGTCGCACGGCGCCTACGAGTGCCTGCTCGAGCACGGTACCGAAGAACAGAAGAAGACCTATTTGCCGAAACTGGTATCGGGCGCCTGGACCGGCACCATGTGCCTGACCGAATCGCATTGCGGCACCGACCTTGGCATGCTGCGCTCGAAGGCGCTGCCGCAGGCCGACGGTTCGTGGCTGATCACCGGCTCGAAGATCTTCATCTCGGCCGGCGAACACGACATGGCCGAGAACATCCTGCACCTGGTGCTGGCCCGCGTCCCGGACGCGCCTGAAGGCTCGAAAGGCATCTCGCTGTTCCTGGTGCCTAAGTTCCTGCCGAACGCTGACGGTACCGTCGGTGAGCGCAATCCGATCGCCTGCGGCGCGATCGAAGAAAAGATGGGCATTCACGGCAATTCGACCTGCCAGATGAACCTGGACGGCGCCAAGGGCTGGATCATCGGCCAGCCGAACAAGGGCCTGAACGCCATGTTCGTGTTCATGAACGCGGCCCGCCTGGGCGTGGGCATGCAGTCGCTCGGCCTGACCGAAGTGGCTTACCAGAACGCGCTGGTGTACGCCAAGGACCGCATCCAGATGCGCAGCCTGTCGGGCCCGAAAGAGCCTGAAAAGCCAGCCGACTCGATCATCCACCACGCCGACGTGCGCCGCATGCTGCTCACGGCTAAAGCCTACGCCGAAGGCGCGCGCGCCTTCTCGTCGTACGTGGCGCTCAAGATCGACCAGGAACTAAACCACCCGGACGAAGAAGTACGCAAGGAAGCGGCCGACGAAGTGGCGCTGCTGACCCCGATCATCAAGGCCTTCATCACCGACAACGGCTGGATCGCGACCTCGGAAGCGATGCAGGTATTCGGCGGCCACGGGTACATTGCAGAGTGGGGCATGGAGCAGTATGTGCGCGACGCGCGTATCAACCTGATTTACGAAGGCACCAACACCATCCAGTCGCTCGACCTGCTGGGCCGCAAAGTCCTGATGGACAACGGCGCCAAGCTGCGCAAGTTCGGCGAGAAGATCAAGGCTTTCGTTGAAGACAACGGCACCGATGAAGCGCTGTCCGAGTTCATCACGCCGCTGGGCGACCTGGGCGACAAGGTCACCAAACTGACCATGGAAATCGGCATGAAGGCTTTCCAGAATCCGGACGAAGTGGGCGCAGCCGCTGTACCTTACCTGCGCGTGGTCGGTCACCTGATCTACAGCTACTTCTTCGCGCAGATGGCGAAGATCGCGCTGGCCAAGGAAGACTCGGGCGATAACTTCTACAAGGCGAAACTGGCCACGGCACGTTTCTACTTCGCTCGCCTGCAGCCTGAAACGGCAATGCTGATTCGCCAGGCGCGTTCGGGTTCGGCCAATCTGATGGCGCTCGACGCCGATTTGTTCTAAGACACGCGCCTTCCGCACGTCGCCTTCGCAAGGACGATGTGTCAGACGCATTGAGTATACAAAAGGAAAGCCATGACCAATTTCATCGTTAAAAAAGTCGCCGTGCTCGGCGCCGGCGTCATGGGCGCGCAAATCGCCGCCCACTGCGTCAATGCCAAGGTACCGGTCGTCCTGTTCGACCTGCCGGCAAAAGAGGGTGACAAGAACGGCATCGTCAAGCGCGCCATCGAGAACCTGAAAAAGCTCAGCCCTGCACCGCTCGGCAACAAGGACGAAGCCGGCCTGATCGAAATCGCCAACTACGAAGACCACCTCGAGATGCTGGCCGGTTGCGACCTGATCATCGAAGCGATCGCCGAGCGCATGGAATGGAAGCACGACCTGTACAAGAAGGTCGCTCCGCACATCGCCCCTAACGCCATCTTCGCGACCAACACCTCCGGCCTGTCGATCACCAAGCTGTCGGAAGGTTTCGACGCCGAACTGAAGGCGCGCTTTTGCGGCGTTCACTTCTTCAATCCACCGCGCTACATGCACCTGGTCGAGATCATTCCGACCGTGTCGACCCGTCCGGAAATCGCCGACCAGCTCGAAGGCTTCCTGACCACGACCCTGGGCAAGGGCGTCGTGCGCGCCAAGGACACCCCTAACTTCATCGCCAACCGCGTCGGTATCTTCGGCATGCTGGCGATCATCCACGAAGCCGAAAAATTCGGCCTGTCCGTGGATGTGGTCGACGATCTGACCGGCTCCAAGCTGGGCCGCGCCAAGTCGGGCACCTTCCGTACTGCCGACGTGGTCGGCCTGGACACGATGGGCCATGTGATCAAGACCATGCAGGACAACCTGGCGGACGATCCGTTCTCGGCCCTGTACAAGACCCCCGACGTGCTGGCCAAGCTGGTCGCCGCGGGCGCCCTGGGCCAGAAGGCTGGCGCGGGCTTCTACAAAAAGGTTGGCAAGGACATCCAGCGCCTTGACTTCGCTACCGGCGAGTACGTTGCCGGCGGCGGCAAGGCGGCCGACATCGTGGCCCGCATCCTGAAGGAAAAGGATCCGGTCAAAAAATTCAAGGCCTTGCGCGAGTCGACCAATCCACAGGCGCAGTTCCTGTGGGCGATCTTCCGCGATGCCTTCCACTACATCGCCGTGCACCTCGGCTCGATCGCGGACAACGCGCGCGACGTCGACTTCGCCATGCGCTGGGGCTTCGGCTGGAACGTCGGCCCGTTCGAAACATGGCAGGGCGCCGGCTGGACCCAGATCGCTACCTGGATCAAGGAAGACATCGACGCCGGTACCGCACTGTGCTCGGCACCGCTGCCGGCATGGGTATTCGAAGGCCAGGTTGCAGAGCAGGGCGTGCACACCGCTGAAGGTTCGTACTCCGCCTCGGCCAATGCCTACATCCCGCGCTCGACTTTGTCGGTGTACGACCGCCAGCCGTTCCGCGCGCCGGTGTTTGGCACCGGCGCCGCCGACGGCAAGACCGCCGGCATCACCTTCTTCGAAGACGAATCGGTGCGCATCTGGCACCAGGCCGACGACGTTCTGATCATCTCGCTCAAGACCAAGATGCACGTCATCGGCGAAGGCGTGATCAACGGCCTGAAAATGGCGCAAGCCGAAGCCGAAAAGAACTTCAAGGGCCTGGTCATCTGGAATGCGGACGCAGCTGACGGCGGCGCGTTCTCGGCCGGCGCCGACCTGCAGTCGGCCCTGCCACTGTTCATGCAAGGCGGCGCAAAAGCCATGGAGCCGGGCATCGCCCTGCTGCAAGACACCTTCATGGCGATGAAATATTCGAACGTGCCGGTCGTGGCCGCGGTTGCGGGCCTGGCGCTGGGCGGCGGCTGCGAAATGGCGCTGCACGCATCGAAGCGCGTAGCCTCGATCGAGTCGTACATCGGCCTCGTTGAAGTGGGCGTGGGTCTGATTCCTGCTGGCGGCGGCTTGAAGGAAGCGGCAGCACGCGCCTCCAACGACGCCAAGGGTTCGGACATCCTGCATTTCCTGAAAACGGGCTTTACCAACGCGGCTACCGCCAACGTGTCGAAATCGGCGCTGGAAGCGAAGACCATGGGCTACCTGAAGGAAGACGACGTTATTGTCTTCAACATCTACGAGCTGCTGCATGTGGCCAAGGTGGAAGCGCGCGCCATGTTCGACGCGGGCTACCGTCCGCCACTCAAGAAGCTGATCACGGCGACTGGCCGCTACGGCTGGGCCACCGTTCGTGCGCAACTGGTCAATATGCGCGACGGCGGCTTCATCTCCGCGCACGACTACAAGCTGGGCGACATGATCGCCGAGATCGTGTCGGGCGGCGACATCGACCAGGGCAGCCAGTTGAGCGAGCAGTGGTTCCTCGACATGGAACGCAAGGCTTTCCTCGAATTGCTGAACAATCCGAAAACCCAGGAACGGATCATGGGCATGATGCAAACCGGTAAACCGGTACGCAACTGATAGCCCGAGATGTCGATCGCATCCCTGGCATTCAAACTTTTACTGCGCGTGAGGCCTAGCATGGTGTATGACCGTATCAAGCAGCAAATGATGGAGACGCTGCCGTTTGTGCAGCTGCTGGGGATCAAGATCGACGAGATCGGAGCAGGCACCTCCCGGGTGTCGATGCCGTTCGAATCGAAGCTGGCCAATCACCTCGGCACGCCGCACGCCGGAGCCTTGTTCACGCTGGCCGAAACAGCTTCCGGCGCAGCCATGGCAGGCGGCTTTGCCGACCTGATCATGGGGTTGCGTCCGGTCGCCAAGGAGTCGCGTATCCAGTACCAGAAAGTAGCCAAGGGCGCGACGCGCGCCGAAGGCCGCGTTCCGGGCGATATCGCGGCATTGAAGGCCACTTTGAAAGCGGACGGCAAGGTCGCTTTCCCGGTTGAAGTCGACATTTTCGACGAAGCGGGAACGCTGGCGGCACAGGTGCAGGTCGACTGGTACTTGTCTGAAAAAAGATAAATCAGGTCATCCCCATTTCGAACCACAGAATTTTTGAGAGAACAATATGAGCAAACAACTTCAAGACGCATACATCGTCTCCGCAACCCGCACCCCGATCGGCAAGGCGCCGCGCGGCATGTTCAAGTCCATGCGTCCGGACGACCTGCTGGTGGCCGCGATCCAGAACGCCATGGCGCAAGCGCCTGGCCTCGATCCTGCACTGATTGACGACGCCATCATCGGCTGCTCGTTCCCGGAAGCGGAGCAGGGCTTCAACATCGCCCGTATGTCGGTGCTGCTGGCCGGTCTGCCTAAAACCGTGGGCGGCGTGACCGTCAACCGTTACTGCGCGTCTGGCATCACCGCCATCGCGATGGCCGCCGACCGCATCCGCGTTGGCCAGGCTGAAGTGATGATCGCCGGCGGCGTCGAATCGATGTCGATGGTGCCGATGATGGGCCACCACCCATCGATGAACATGAATATGTTCACCGACGAAAACGTCGGCATGGCATACGGCATGGGCCTGACCGCGGAAAACGTGGCCAAGCAGTGGAAGATCACCCGCGAACAGCAGGACGCGTTCTCGGTCGAGTCGCACCGCCGCGCGATCGCCGCGCAGCAGGCCGGCTTCTTCAAGGCCGAGACCACCCCGGTCGAGATCATCACCCGTACGCCTAACCTGGCTACCGGCCAGGTTGACATCAAGACCCGCACCGTCGACACCGACGAAGGCGCACGCGCCGATTCGACCCTCGAGTCGCTCGGCAAGCTGAAGCCGGTCTTCGCCGCCAAGGGCACCGTCACCGCCGCCAACAGCTCGCAGATGTCGGACGGCGCAGGAGCGCTGCTGATCGTCAGCGAGCGTATCCTGCGCGAGCACAACCTGACCCCGCTGGCGAAGTTCTCGTCGTTCGCGGTCAAGGGCGTGCCGCCTGAAATCATGGGCATCGGCCCGAAGGTAGCGATTCCTGCAGCCTGCGCGGCCGCCGGCATCACCCAGGACCAGCTGGACTGGATCGAATTGAACGAAGCGTTCGCAGCGCAGGCACTGGCTGTGATGGGCGACCTGGGTCTCGACCCATCCAAGGTCAACCCGATGGGTGGCGCTATCGCGCTGGGCCATCCGCTGGGCGCGACCGGTGCTATCCGCGCCGCGACCGTGATCCACGCACTGCACCGGAATAACCTGAAGTACGGCATGGTCACCATGTGCGTCGGCACCGGCATGGGCGCAGCGGGAATTTTCGAGCGCGTATAAACGGTTCGGTTAAAATATTGTCATCAAGGGCGCTGCGGATTACCTCGGCGCCCTTTTCACTTTTACGGAGTAGTGCATGGATATTTTGACGAGCAAGGCCGACGGCATCCTGACCATCGAATTCAATCGCGCCGAGCGCAAGAACGCGATCACCGCGGTGATGTACCAGGCCATGGCCGATGCGCTGATCGAGGCCGAGAGCGACACTGCGGTGCGCGCCATCCTCATCACCGGTAAACCGGAGATCTTCACCGCCGGGAACGACCTGGACGACTTCATGAAAAACTCGAAACCGGTCGAAGGCGTGCCCGCCGAAGCGCGCCCGGTGTTCCAGTTCATGCTGGCGCTGTCGGGCAGCACCAAGCCTGTCGTCGCCGCGGTATCCGGCGCCGCCGTCGGCATCGGCACCACGATGCTGCTGCATTGCGACCTGGTGTACGCGGCCGACAACGCCAAATTCTCGATGCCGTTCGCGCAGCTGGGACTGTGCCCGGAGTTTGCTTCATCGATGCTGTTGCCGCAGCTGGCGGGCTTTCCGCGCGCGGCCGAAAAGCTGCTGCTGGGCGAAGCCTTCCTGGCGCAGGAAGCGTTTGAAATGGGCCTGGTGTCGAAGGTACTGCCGCTGGCCGAGCTGCTCGCGTACGCGCAGCGCCAGGCCGCCAAGCTGGTGGCATTGCCAGCCGCCTCGATCCGCACCACCAAGGCGCTGATGAAGCGTGCCAAGACCGGCCCTGTGAACGAAGCCATGGCTGCCGAGAACAAGCTGTTCGGGGCGATGCTGCTGGCGCCGGAAGCGAAGGAAGCGTTCACCGCGTTCTTTGAAAAACGCAAGCCGGATTTCTCGCGCTTTTCCTGATCTTCCCTGCAGCTTCTTGTTTTGTCGGGATTGTCTTTTCAGTATTTGGGCTGATTGCATTTGCCAATTCTTTTAATTCCTTGGTCAGCAGTCGACTTGTCGGTGTCCTTGGTTTCGGCTTGCTGCCACTTTCGCCTGCGCTGTTGCTCTGGTGTGCCCATCTGCTTCGTATCAGGGGCGGTCGCATCTAGTTTGTCTGATTGGAAGAACCCATTGGTCTGGGGACGGGCCGAACATAAAAATAAAGAGGAGAGATTCTTGGTTCGCATTATTCTTGGGGCGGTTGGCGGATTTTTTTCCTGGTTGATCATGTGGGTCGGCGTCGAGATGGCGCTCTCCGCCATGTGGCCGGCAAGTTACGGTGCGCATCAACTCGCCTTCCAGGAGGCGATTAGCAACGGTGGCCAGTTCACGGCGGACTCCACGCTTCTTCTCGCGCATATCGCGATCGGCGCGATCGTCTCGGTCGCGGCGGGACTTGTGGCCGCGCTGATCGCGCGCGGAAACAAGCGCGCGCTACTTGCCCTTGCGCTCTTGCTGTTGGCGATGGGCGTGATGAAGGCGGTCATGTCATGGCCGTATGTGCCGATCTGGTACCACCTGATCTTTACGGGCATGCTATTTCCGCTGACAATCGTCGGTGGAAAGCTGCGACCTGCGGCTTAGGATAAAAGTGAAAAATATCTAATGCTCAAGCGATCGTTTGCTGGCTCGTGGAGCCCGGCCCAACGCAGCTCTTCCTACGCCCCTGCGGCCTTAGCTTAAACATGGGAAAAGGAACTTGTCAGTTCGAGCGGGAGTTGCCGGCGGCAACATTGGCGCTCATCGACGAATTGCAAACCGCTGGCTACGTGGTCCATAAGGAATGGATAAACGGGATCGAAATGCGAAAAGGCAAGCCGATGAGGGAATGGCTCCTTGTCTGTCAAATCCTGCTTGTGGTGGCAATGCCCTTATTGATGCTCCCGCTCTTCGTGCGTAGCATTGGCAACAATCTGTTCGGGTACAAGCATCGGGTGCTCGTCACCATCGATTCGGCGGATGCTGATTTTTTCCTGGTATAGAAGGAACGGAGATCGCCATGCCTGAACACCGAATTATCACAATGCCGTTTTCCAGGGTTTATCCACTATACGTTCAAAAAGCAGAGCGCAAGAATCGAACGAAACAAGAAGTCGACGCGATCATTTGCTGGCTGACGGGATATGATCAAAAGAACTTGCAGGAACAAATCAATCGCGACAACGATTGTTCTTTTTCGCGCACGCCCCGGCCTTTCATCCGAATAGTTCACTCATCAGGGGTACGGTTTGCGGTGTACGAGTGGGAGAAATCGACGATCCACTGATCAGAAAAATAAGGTACCTCGACAAGCTCATTGATGAACTTGCCAAAGGAAAACCGATGGAAAAAATCCTGCGCTAATCCGGCCCGCAGTTCGGTGGCAGATGCAAGCGCTATCCACCTGTCAAATGCACTATTTATCAATCCGTCACAGTCGCGTAACGTTGACTCGTCACAATCAAAAAGTGTCCGAGTCTTTTAAACATTGTATTTTCTTACGGAGAAATATATGTTGAAACCCGTTACGAGCTTGATTGCGTTTGCCTGTGCTGTCTCCGCTTTTCCCGCACTGTCCGCCTGTCCTGACTACAGCACCGCAGCAAATCCACCCTCCCTGTCCGGCCCCGGCAAACGGTCCTTTTCCAGGTTCGGCAATACGATCCTTGCCGGCTTGTACAAGCCCTGGCACATGGCCCACGACGTGATCGTCAAGGCCGGTTCCCAGGCCACGATGGTGGGCAAGTTCGACTACGACGCCTTGCTGCACAAGGACCTGGAGGGCGAGCGCGTGCATGTCTATGTGTACGGGACCGGCATGACGCAGTGGCAGTACGTCGGCAACTACGTCACCGACTCGGACGGAAAGATCAATGTTCCCCTCGGTGCGCGCGCGGTCGGCGACTACGCCGTGCGCTTCGTGGTGGAAGGAGACTTGAGCAGCACGTCAGGCTACCTGAGCGTGGTCGATCCCGGCCGCGACGCTGTCCTGTTCGACATCGACGGCACCCTGACCATCAATGATTTCGAAGCCTACGCCGACTACATCGGCGTCAAGACCGCCACCCCGTTCTACTATGCGCCGCAGGTGGTCAACGCCTACCGGCAAAAGGGCTACCAGGTCATCTTCCTGACGGCGCGGCCGTACTGGGTTACCAAGGACGGCCTGGAGTGGCTCAAGATCCAGAATGTCGGACAGTGGCACTACCATTCCAACCCGTACAGCAGCGGTCCGATTCCTCCCAACACGCAGCAATTCAAGACCGACTACGTGCGCCACTTGCGCAATGTAGTTGGCCTCAATATCGTACGCGCCTACGGCAACGCCACCACCGATATCGCGGCCTATGCCGATGGCGGGATCCCGAAAGCGAACACCTACATCATCGGGCCGAATGCGGGCATGTCGGGCACGCAGCCGATCTACGGCGAGTACGGGTCGCACCACGCCTTCGTTGTGACACCGACACCCGACGCAAGCTGCCGCCGCTGACCGCGCAAGAAATATTCTGAGGAAGCGGACATAATGGTTGACCGTGCATCGTGCACGGTCGACCATTCGAGGAAGATCATGTCCGCCATTACCCTGTACGTCGATTCAACTTTCAGCAGCCCCTACGCCATGTCGGTCTTCGTCACGCTGGTGGAAAAGAAGCTGGACTTCGAACTCAAGACCATCGACCTCGATGGCGGCGAGCACCTGCTGCCAGCGTTCCGCGACCTGGCGCTTACCGGCCGCGTGCCTGCGCTGGTGCACGGCGACCTGCTGCTCAATGAATCGACCGCCATCATCGAATACCTCGAAGAAGCGTTTCCTGCGCATGCAGCCGTGCTGCCGGCCGACATCGCTCAACGCGCCCGTGCGCGCCAGGTGCAGGCATGGCTGCGCAGCGACCTGCTCGCCTTGCGCAGCGACCGCAGTACCAACGTCATCTTCTTTGCGCCCGAATCGGCGCCGCTGTCGGCCTCCGGGCAAGCCGCCGCCGAGCGCCTGCTGCGCATCGCCGATCGCTTGATCGACGGCGAACACCTGTTCGGCCAGTGGAGCATTGCCGACACCGACTTCGCGCTGATGCTCAACCGCCTGGTGATCAACGGCGACCCGGTCCCGCAGCGCATCGCCGACTATGCGAACCGGCAGTGGCAGCGCCCCAGCGTGCAGCAGTGGGTAAATCAGGTGCGTTGAACGATATCGCTTGCAATGGGTGACTTTCCCATTAATATTGCAGGTTGAAATTCTCCTCAAGCGCAACCACCACTGAAAGGGCAGCAATGGACAAAATCTGGCTCAGTTCTTATCCGAAGGACGTCCCGGCGCAGATCGACCCAGGGCAGTACGGTTCGCTGGTGGAGCTGCTCGAGGAATCGTTCCGCAAGTATGCCGAGCGCAATGCCTACGTGTGCATGGATCGCTTCATTACGTACGCGCAGGTGGACCAGTATTCGCGCCAGCTGGGCGCGTGGCTGCAGCAACGAGGCTTGAAAAAAGGTGCGCGGGTCGCCCTGATGATGCCCAACGTGCTGCAGTATCCTGTCGCCGCGGCCGCCGTCCTGCGTGCGGGCTACACGGTGGTCAACGTCAATCCGCTGTACACGCCGCGCGAGCTGGAGCACCAGCTGGTGGACTCCGGCGCCGAAGTGATCATCGTCCTGGAAAATTTTGCCACGACGCTGGAGCAGATCATCGCCAAAACCGCGGTCAAGCACGTGGTGGTTGCCACCATGGGCGACATGCTGGGCACCATCAAGGGCGCGATCGTCAATTTTGTCGTGCGCCGTGTGAAAAAGATGGTGCCTGCGTTCTCGCTTCCCGGCCTGGTGCATTTCAATGACGCGCTGGCCGCAGGGCAGCGCCTGACCTTCACACCGGTGCAGCTTTCGCATGCCGATGTGGCCTTCCTGCAGTACACGGGCGGCACCACCGGTCTGTCCAAGGGCGCCACGCTGACGCACCGGAATATCATCGCCAACGTGCTGCAAAACGACGCCTGGGTGCAGCCGGCGCTGGACAAGAACGGCGCACCGGTGATCATGGTCTGCGCGCTGCCGCTGTACCATATCTTCGCGCTGACGGTATGCATGATGATGGGTACGCGCTGGGGCGCGTTGAATATCCTGATTCCGAACCCGCGCGACATTCCCGGCTTTGCCAAGGAACTGGCGAAATACAAATTCACTTTGCTGCCGGCCGTCAACACCCTGTTCAACGCTTTGCTCAACAATGCAGACTTCGCCAAGCTCGATTTCTCGTCCCTCAAGATCTCGCTGGGCGGGGGCATGGCGGTGCAGCAGGCGGTCAACGAAAAATGGCTGAAATTGACAGGCTGCCCGATCATCGAAGCCTACGGGCTGTCGGAAACCTCGCCCGGCGCAATCAGCAATCCATCCACCGCCACTGCCTACTCGGGCAGCGTCGGCGTGCCGATGCCGTCGACCGACGTCCTGATCCTCGACGATGACGGCGTGCCGGTGGCGATCGGCGAATCGGGCGAGATCGCGATCCGTGGCCCGCAAGTGATGGCCGGCTACTGGAACCAGCCCGCCGAAACCGCAAAGTGCATGACGGCCGACGGCTATTTCAAGTCGGGCGACGTGGGCATCATGGACGAACGCGGCTTCGTGCGTATCGTGGACCGCAAGAAGGACATGATCCTGGTGTCCGGCTTTAACGTCTATCCGACGGAAATTGAAGCGGTGGCGGCAACCCATCCGGGCGTGCTCGAATGCGCCTGCGTGGGCGTGCCCGATGAGCATTCGGGCGAGGCCGTCAAGCTGTTCGTGGTGCGCAAGGATCCCGCGCTGACGGCCGAAATGCTCAGCGCATTTTGCAAGGAGCAGTTTACCGGCTACAAGCGGCCGAAGCACATCGAGTTTCGCGATGCGTTGCCGAAGACGAATGTGGGCAAGATCCTGCGCCGCGAGTTGCGCGACCAACCTTCTGCAAGGATCTAGCCGATGCTCGAGCAGATTGCTCCCGACCTGTGGCACGCGGGGCATGCATTCAAGCTTGGCGGCGCCACGGTCACGACCCGCATGACCGTGGTGCGCCTGGCCGACGGCAAGCTGTGGCTGCATTCGCCGGTGCCGCTGTCGGCGCCGCTGCGGGCGCAGCTCGACGCGCTGGGCGAGGTGGCGTATATCGTCGCGCCGAGCAAGATGCACCACCTGTACCTGTCGGCCTGCGCGGCGGCGTATCCGTCGGCACAGCTGTTCGGCGCACCGGGCCTGGCAAAAAAACGTCCCGACGTGGCTGGCCTGCGCACGCTTGGTCCGGCATCCGAAGCGGGCTGGGCGCAAGACCTCGACCAGCTGCAGGTGCGGGGCCTGCCGCTCGGCAACGAGGTGCTGTGGCTGCACAAGGCCTCGCGTACCCTGATCGTGACGGACCTGTGCCAGCACTGGCAGGGCGAGCTGCCGTTCGCTTCGCTGATATATGCGACGTTGACGGGCGTGCGCAAGCGACTGGCCGTGCCCTATACCGTGCGCCTGATGGTCAAGGACAAGCAGGCCATGGCCGAAACGGCGCGCCAAATCTTGCTGTGGCCGTTCGAGCGGGTGGTCGTCGCGCACAACGCCATCGTGGAACGCGATGCGCACGCCGAAATGACGCGGGCGCTCTCGGTCTTCCGCAGTTGAGCCAGTTGTCGTATTATTACCCCCCCTGCCCGCGGCGCCAGATTGCGACAGAAGGGCAGATTGTTGCGCCAGGGCAATTGTGAAAGTTTCCTTCGGGATGTATATTGGTGAGTACGGAGGAAGACGATGGTTCAAGAGCGTAAAAACCGGTTGATGGCTTACCGGGTTGAGCAAGGAATTCTTGTTCAGAAAAATGTATCGACAAGGGCCGCAGCGGCCTATCTCGCCAATTATGGCGTGCCGATGCATGTATCGATGCGCGTCCTCAGTACCGGAAAGCGGCGCGAGCCGAGCACCACCCCTCAGTTGCCGTTTTGGTTTGACATCATCCGTGCCGCCGGCCCGACCTTCGGCTCCCGCACCGACTTCGCCTGACAGTGCAAGAAACCATCCAGGCCCGTTTCGCGCGCAAGCAATCGCTCGACATCGGCATCCTGGTGTTCCCCGAAGTCGAGGTGCTCGACTTCGCCGGCCCCTTCGAAGTATTTTCCGTCGCCTCGCGCATCGCCGAAAAGGCAATCGGCGTGCGTGCGCCGTTCCGGGTTGCGCTGGCCGGCGCCAGCGGGGCGCCCGTCATGGCGCGCCACCGTGTGGGCGTGTGTCCGCATGTGGGCTTCGACACCGCGCCGGCCTTCGACTTGCTGGTAGTCCCTGGCGGTGTGGTCGACCAGCCGCTGGCCGATCCGGCAACGCTCGCGTGGATAGTGCGCCAGGATGCCGGCGCGGCGCTCACTGCGTCGGTCTGCACCGGTGCCTTCATCCTGGCCAGGGCCGGCCTGCTCGAGGGCCTGGCCGTGACCACCCACTGGGAAGATATTCCGGACCTGCGCGCGGCCTTTCCGGCGCTGGACGTGCGGGAGGGCACGCCCTGGGTCGACCAGGGCCGAATCGTCACGTCGGCCGGTATTTCCGCCGGGATCGGTATGAGCCTGCATTTGGTCGGGCGCATCCTGGGCGAGGACATGGCGCGCGCCACCGCGCGCCAGATGGAATTCGATTGGGCGCCACTCTGACCTAACGCCAACGGTAGCGCCGCAATGTCGGGTAGTCTTTTTTCTGGACCACCCCACATCGGATGCACGAATGAAACATCCCGCCATTTTCACCATCGTTTCAAACAACTACCTTCACTACGCCCGCACCTTGATGAAAAGCGTGGCGCAGCATCATCCCGAGGCGCAGCGCTACTGCGTCATCGTGGACCGCGACATGCAGCCCGCCCTGGCGCTGGCCGACGAATTCGAGGCGATCCCGCTGGCGGCGCTGGGGCTGCCGTTTGGCGATGAATTCACTTTCCAGTACACCATCCTCGAACTCAATACCGCGGTCAAACCCTGGGCCATGGCCTGCCTGCTCGAGCGCGGTCATGCCGCGGTGCTGTACATCGATCCCGACATCCGCCTGTACCAGCCGCTGGCCGAAGTGTTCGCGCTGTTCGCGGGCGGCGCCGCGATTGTCCTTACTCCCCATCTGCTGGCGCCCATGGACGACCAGCGCAATCCTACCGAACTGGCGATCCGCAACGCCGGCAGCTACAACCTGGGATTTTGCGCGCTCGCCGCACAGCCGTCCGCGCGCCGTTTCCTGGCCTGGTGGCAGGGCAAGCTGGCGCGCGACTGCGTGGTCGACCTGGCCAGCGGCATTTTCGTGGACCAGAGCTGGATCGACCTGGTTCCCGGCATGTTCGAGCAGGTTGCCATCCTACGCCATCCTGGCTACAACGTGGCGTACTGGAACCTGGCGCAGCGCGCCATCACGTTCGATGGCGATGCCTATCGGGTCAATGGGGCGCCACTGCGCTTCATCCATTTCAGCGGCGTCGATCCGCAGGCGCCGCAGCCGGTATCGAAGCACCAGGATCGCCTGACGCTGGCCAATATAGGCCTCGTCGCCCGCGCGCTTATTCTGGATTACTGCAACGACGTCATCGCCAATGGCCATGCGCGCTATGCCGGCCTGCCATACGGATTTGGCCGCTTCAGCGACGGTACGCCGATTCCCGCCTACGCACGCACCCGATTGCGACTTGGCGCGGCGCAGGGCGGCAATCCTTTCGATCAGCCCTTGCGCAGCTTTGCGGGGCCGGCGCGCCTGGCCGGCATTTTTAGCTACTTCCTGGGTCGGCCGCCAGAGCCGCTGGCGCTCGGCCAGCTAAGCGAGCGCTGCGCACGCTGGCCGGGCTATGTGCGCACGGCGCTCGGCGTGGGCCGCTGCGCCGAAAGCCGGCGCCAGCGCGGCTGGCTGGTGCGCCTGGTGTTATGGCCGCTGGCCGGGCCGTTCGAAGCCGGGCGCGCGCGGTCCGTCGGCGCCGCCCCCGCACCGTTGCCGCCGTCCCCGCGCGAGCCGGCGGCGCAGCCCGGCATCAACCTGATCGGCTACATCGCAGCCGAACTTGGCGTGGGAGAGGCCGCCCGTGCGCTGGCGCGCGCCTGCAGCGCCGCAGGGGTAGCGTATTCGGTGGTCGATGTCGGCTTCCAGTCATCGAACCTGCAGCGCGACACGCAGGCCCTGGCCGGGGCCTGCGACCGGCGCTTCGCGATCGATATGGTGTACGTGAATGCCGACCAGACCCCGGCCACGATCGCCTTTCTCACATCGCGCCAACTCGAAGGGCGCTACCGGATCGGCTTCTGGCACTGGGAGCAAAGCCGCCTGCCGCAAGCGTATTACGGCGCCTTCGCCTTGCTCGACGAAGTCTGGGTACCGTCGGCCTTCGTGCGCAATGCGGTCGCCGCGGTGTCGCCCGTGCCGGTCTTTGTGGTGCCGCATGCGCTGCAGTTCCATGCGGCGCAAGGCGGGCGCGCCGCGTTCGGCATCCCCGAAGGCAAACTGGCAGCGCTGGTCATGTATGACTTCCACTCCTACCAGTACCGCAAGAATCCACAGGCCGCGATCGAGGCGTTTCGCCAGGCGGCAGCGGGCCGCAGCGATGCGGTGCTGGTCGTGAAGACGATCAACGGCGATCTGCATCCGCAAGCGCGGGATGAACTGAAAGCCATGCTAGCCGATGCGATCGTGATCGACGGCTTCCTCACGCGCCAGCAGGTGTGGGACTTGCAGGCCTGCTGCGACCTGCTCATATCGCTGCACCGCGCCGAAGGGTTCGGACTGGCGTTGGCGGAGATGATGTACCTCGGCAAACCGGTGGTTGCCACCGGGTGGTCGGGCAATATGGACTTCATGAGTGCCGACAATGCGATGCCGGTTCGCTATGCGCTCAAGCCGCTGGCCGAGGCCATGGGCGCGTATGAGGCCGGACCTGAATGGGCGGAGGCCGATGTTGGCGATGCCGCGCGATGCATCGCGCAGTTGCTCGATGACCCGGCGCTGCGCGAACGAATCGGGACCCGGGCCGCGCAGGATATGCGGCGCATGCTCGACCCGGTGGCGGTGGGGGAGAAGGTGGCCGCGCGCCTGAGGGCAATTGTCCACTGGCGGCCGGACCTGGTCGACTGACCGCCACAGCGCCGCCTGTGCGCACGGAATGCGTTGACACCCAAAATCGATGGATGTTATATTCCACCCATCGCAATGGGAACGTTTCCAATTGCAGCCCGGAGACACGATGGCCACAGCACGCAAGCACCCGCTGCGCAAGGTAATCCCGTTCGCAGCCCTGCTGCCGATGGCGCTGACCGTCATCGTCGCCTACCTTGGCACCGTGCTGTGGTCGTTGAAAACGTCGCTGACCAATTCGCGCAGTTTTCCGTCAGATACCTTCGTCGGCCTGGCCCAGTACACACGTCTTTTCGAGAACGAGCGCTGGCTTTTATCGCTCGACAACCTGGCCCTGTACGGCGCCCTGTTCATCGTCGCCTGCCTTGTCACCGGATTCCTGCTGGCGGTATTCATCGACCAGAACGTCAGGGGCGAGGGCGTGCTGCGCACCGTCTTCCTGTACCCGTATGCGATGTCGTTTGTCGCCACCGGGCTGGTATGGCAATGGATCCTCACGCCTGGAAACGGTATCGAACAGGCAGTCATCCAGATGGGGTTTGCCGACTTCAGCTTCGACTGGATTGTCGACCAGGACATGGTCATGTATACCATCGTCATCGCCACCGTATGGCAAGCCTCAGGCCTGGTCATGGCCATGATGCTGGCCGGTCTGCGCGGGATCGATGGCGAAATCTGGAAGGCTGCGCGGCTCGACGGCATTCCGGCCTGGCGCGTGTATCTGTCGATCGTGCTGCCGATGCTGTGGCCCACCATCGCCACCGTGCTGCTGCTGCTCTCGACCGCCGTGGTCAAGCTGTTCGACGCGGTGGTCGCCATGACCCAGGGCGGCCCGGGCACCGCCAGCGAAGTGCCGGCCAAGTTCATCATGGATCACCTGTTCGGGCGCGCCAACATCGCGCTGGCTTCGGCCGGCGCCATCGTGATGCTGGTGCCGGTGCTGGCGATGGTTGCACCTTACCTGTACGCGCGCAGCCGCAAGAGCCGCGCATGACGCGCCGCCATTCGCATTTCTCGCCTGCGCGCATCGGCATTTACGCTTTCCTGCTGTCGGCCGCGCTGTTCTTCTTGCTGCCGCTGTATGTGATGCTGGCCACTTCTTTCAAACCGATGGAAGAAATCCGCGCCGGGAACATCTTCGCCTTCCCGCTCCAGTTCACGCTCGAACCGTGGCGCGAAGCCTGGAGCGGCGCCTGCACCGGTCTGTCGTGCGAGGGCATTCGCGGCGGCTTCTGGAATTCGGTGGCGATCACGGTGCCCAGCACGATCCTGCCGATCCTGCTGGGTGCGATCAACGGTTATGCGCTGTCTTTCTGGCGCCCGCGCGGTGCGGGACTGCTGTTCGGAATCCTGATGGTGGGCGCCTTTATTCCGCTGCAGGTGATGATCTATCCGCTGGTGCGGGTGCTGGCCGCCTTCGGCCTGTTCGGCTCCCTGGCCGGCATCGTGCTGGTCCACATCATCTTCGCCATGCCGGTGATGACGCTCCTGTTCCGCAATTACTATGCGGCCGTGCCGCGTGAACTGTTTCAGGCGGCGCGCATTGACGGGGGCGGATTTTTCCGCATCTTTGCCTACGTGATGCTGCCGATGTCGCTGCCGATCATCGTGGTGGCCGCCATCATGCAGGTGACCGGCGTCTGGAACGATTACATCCTGGGCCTGGTCTTTGCCGGCACCGAGAACCTGCCGATGACGGTCCAGCTGAACAACGTGATCAATACCACCACCGGCACGCGCCAGTACAACGTCAACATGGCCGCCACCATCCTCACATCGCTGGTGCCGCTGGCGATCTATTTCATTTCCGGGCGCTGGTTTGTACGCGGTATCGCGGCCGGCGCGGTCAAAGGATAAAGCATGTCGAATGTGTGTTTGCGCGGCCTGTGCATCAGCCTTGGCGGAAACGAGATCATCAAGGATCTCGACCTGGCCGTGGAGGAGGGCGAATTCCTGGTCCTGCTGGGCCCTTCCGGCTGCGGCAAGTCGACCCTGCTGCACAGTATCGCGGGACTGGTCGATGTCAGCTCCGGCACGGTTGAAATCAAAGGCGCCGACATGACCTTCGCCGACCCCAGCGAGCGCGGGATCGGCATGGTGTTCCAGTCGTACGCGCTGTACCCGACCATGACGGTCGAAAAGAACATGTCCTTCGGCCTGCGCATCAGCGGCATGCCGAAGGCCGAGATCGCCGCCCGCGTGGGCCGCGCCGCCGAGATGCTGCACCTGGAAACGCTGCTGCAGCGCAAGCCGGCGCAGCTGTCCGGCGGGCAGCGCCAGCGTGTGGCGATCGGGCGTGCGCTGGTGCGCCAGGCCGGCGTATTCCTGTTCGACGAGCCCCTCTCGAACCTCGATGCCAAGCTGCGCGCCGAGTTGCGCCGTGAACTGAAACTGCTGCACCAGGAGCTGCGTTCGACGATGATCTACGTGACCCACGATCAGGTCGAAGCGATGACGCTGGCGACCCGCATTGTGGTCATGCGCGCTGGGAAAGTGCAGCAGATCGGGGCGCCGGCGGACGTGTATGAACGCCCGGCCAACCTGTTCGTGGCCGGTTTTCTTGGTGCGCCTTCGATGAACTTCATCGATGGCCGCATCGGCGCCGAAGGCCGCTTCGTGTCCGACGTTCTGGCGCTCGGCGTGGGCGCCGCAGCGCATGGCAGCGAGGTCGTACTCGGCGTACGGCCCGAGCACATCCTGATCGGCGCGGAGGGACCCTTTGAAGGCAGCGTGGCGCTGGTCGAGCCAATGGGCAATCACCAGATCGTGTGGATCGCCGCGGGCGGACGCAAGCTGTCGGCAATCGTCAACGGCAACCGTGCATACACCTTTGGCGAACCGCTGCGCTTTGCCATTGATGCGGCCCGCGTATCGCTGTTCGACAAGGCGAGCGAACAGCGCCTGACCCACCCATAAAGGATCGAGATGGCCACAATCAAGGATGTAGCCCGCCTGGCGGGAGTTGGTCTGGGAACCGCGTCGCGGGTGGTGAGCGGCAAGGGTTCGGTGTCCCAGGCGACGATGGAAAAAGTGCGCCAGGCGATCGAGGAGCTGGACTTCCGGCCGTCGCACGCGGCCCGTTCGCTATTGTCCGGATCGTCGCAGATGATCGGCGTGTACATCCCGGTGCTCAAGGGGACCTTCTACACGCCGATCCTGCAGCTGATCGACACCGAACTGCGCGCCGCCGGCCTGCACATGGTGGTGGCCTTCGGCGTAGGCCTTGGCAACCCGCGCGAGCAGGCCATCGAAGGCATCGAGTTCCTGATGGAGCGCGGCTGCGACGGCCTGGTGGCGATGACGAACCACTTGACGGACGATGACATCGCCGCGCTCGGGCCCAAGCAATCGCGCCTGGTGGTGCTGAACCACCTGTTCGATAGCATTCCCGAGCAGTGCTTTTCGGCCGACCACACCCAGGGCGGGGTGCTGGCCGCGCGCGCGCTGCTTGAGCGCGAACACCGCAAGATCGCCGTGATCGCCGGTCCGTCGAACCTGCCCGATAACGTCGACCGCATCGCCGGCTTCATGGGCGAAATGGCGCGCTCCGGCATCGACACGGCCGCCATGTGGGTGGTGGAGAGCGACTTTTCGCCGGAGGGCGGCTGGAACTCGGCGGAGGAGCTGGTCAACTCGGGACACGAGTTTACCGCCGTGTTCTGCGCCAACGATGAAATGGCGGTGGGGGCCCTGTCGTATTTTCACGAAGTCGGCATGTCGGTGCCGCGCGACGTGTCGGTGCTTGGCTACGACGACACGCCCAGCACCGAATTCTCGGCTCCGCGCCTGTCCTCGGTCCACGTGCCATGGCGCGCGGTGACGTTGGCCGGCCTGAACGCATTGCTGAACCGCTGCTACGGCCTGGAACGCGCAGTCGGACGCGATTTCCCGATCAGTATTACCCAGCGCGCATCGCTGGCCCGGCCCGCATCTTTTGATTGACAAAAAATCCCTGAAGCCGCAATATCAG
This sequence comes from Pseudomonadota bacterium, assembly GCA_040388275.1. GTDB lineage: Bacteria > Pseudomonadota > Gammaproteobacteria > Burkholderiales > Burkholderiaceae_D > Telluria_A. The sequence continues at coordinate 76,058 of JAZKCA010000002.1, read as the reverse complement.
ACTGAATTGGAATCGCTTCCAATTATCCCAAACCAAACCGCGAAGACCATGCTCAAGACAACCTGCCTCATTGCAGCCGCCGCGCTGCTGCACACCGGCGCCAGCGCCGCACAGAAGCCGCTGGCCGACTGGCCGCACATCCGCAGCGCAGTGGCGCGCGACGCGCAGATCGAGGCGCAGCTCGCCAAGATCGTGGCGGGTATGAGCTTGCGCCAGAAGGTCGGCCAGATGACCCAGCCCGAGATCAAGGCCATCACGCCGGACCAGGTCAGGGAGTTTTACATCGGCTCGGTCCTGAACGGCGGCGGCACCTGGCCGAATATGGACAAGCACGCGACGCCGGCCCAGTGGGTGGCCCTGGCCGACAAATTTTACGATGCCTCGATGAGCACCGACATGGCCATCAAGGTGCCGGTGGTGTGGGGCATCGACGCCATGCACGGCAACAGCAATGTGTACGGCGCCACCCTGTTCCCGCACAATATCGGCCTGGGCGCCGCGCACAACAAGAAGCTGGTCGGCCAGATGGCGGCCGCGGTAGGCCAGGCCGTGCGCGCCACCGGCATCAACTGGGTGTTTGCGCCAACCGTCGCGGTGGTGCGCGACGACCGCTGGGGCCGCACCTATGAGAGCTTTTCCGAGGAACCTGCGCTGGTGCGCGAGTACGCGGCCGAATACGTGCGCAGCCTTCAGGGGAGCTTTCGCAGCGACGCCAATGTGATCGCCACGGCCAAGCACTTCATGGGCGACGGCGGCACCGAACATGGCAAGGACCAGGGCGTCACCAAATCCGGCAAGGCCGAGATGATCAATCTGCACGGGCAGGGCTACTACAGCGCGCTGGCCGCCGGTGCACAAACCGTGATGGCCTCGTTCAACAGCTGGAATGATGTCGCCGGCGGCGTCGACTACGGCAAGGTACACGGCAGCAAAGTCATGCTGACCGATATACTGAAAACCAAAATGGGTTTTGACGGGCTGGTGGTGTCGGACTGGAACGGCATCGCCCAGGTGCCGGGCTGCACCAACGACAGCTGTCCGCAGGCGATCAACGCCGGCATCGACCTGGTGATGGTGCCGGACGACTGGAAAGCCTTCATCGCCAACACCATCAAGCAGGTGGAGTCCGGCCAGATCCCGATGGCGCGCATCGACGACGCGGTCAGCCGCATCGTGCGCGTCAAGCTGCGCGCGGGGATGTTTGGCAAGAAGCCGTCGGACGGCGCCTTTGCGGGCAAGCCGGACGCCTTGCAGGCGCGTGCGCTGGCACGCCAGGCGGTGCGCGAGTCGCTGGTGCTGCTCAAGAACGACACCGGTGCTTTGCCCCTGGCGCCCGGCAAAAAGATCCTGGTGGTCGGCAAGAGCGCCGACAACCTGTCCAACCAGAGTGGCGGCTGGAGCCTGACCTGGCAGGGCACGGCGAACCAGAACAGCGACTTCCCGAACGGCGACTCCATTCTCAAGGGGATAAAGGCGGCTGCCGCCGACGTGACCTACAGCGCCACCGGCAGCGACGTCGACGTCGCCGCCTTCGACGTGGTCATCGCGGTGATCGGCGAGACCCCGTATGCCGAAGGCGATGGCGATATCGGCCCGTCCGGCACCTTGCGCCACAGCGGGCGCTATCCGGAAGACCTGGCCGTGCTGAAGGCGGTGTCCGGCAAGGGCAAGCCGGTCGTCACCGTGCTGGTGGCCGGCCGTCCGTTGTACACCAATGACCTGATGAATTTGTCCGACAGCTTTGTTGCAGCCTGGCTGCCGGGCAGCGAGGGCAAGGGCGTTGCCGATGTGCTGTTCAAGGGCAAGCACAACTTCAAGGGAACGCTGTCGTTCTCTTGGCCGAAATCAGTTTGCCAGACCGCGCTGAACGTGGGCGACAAGGATTACGCGCCGCTGTTTGCGCTCGGTTACGGACTCAAATACGGCAGCCGCGCCAAGGTCGGCAAGCTCGATGAGACGTATGCCGCCGGCGGCTGCGGCGTGACCAACATCTACCCGGTCTTCAACCAGGCCGACCGCGCCACCTGGCCGCTGTACGTGAGCAGCGGCACGCAGCGCACTGCGCTCGGCACCGACCTGAATGGCGTAACCCGCCTGCCTGGCTTGAAGGTCGAAACGGCCCAGGTCAACACCCAGCAGGACGGCAAGCTGGTGACCTGGAGCGGACCGGCACGGATCGAAGCGCGCGGCGCCCAGGCCATTGCCTTGCCATCGTTTGCCACCGCCGACGGCGCGCTGCAGTTCGACACTGTCGTCGCCACCGCGCCACGCGGCAAGGTCAGCGTATCGATGGGGGCGGCGGCGCTGGACCTGACTGCCGAATTCACCCGAATCGCCGGCAAGCAGAAACAGACCGTGCGCATTCCGCTGGCATGCTTCGTGGCCAAGGGCGCCGACCTGGCCAAAGTCGATACGCCATTCGCGGTCGACAGCGATGCAGGCTTTGCCGCCGCCTTTGCGAATGTGCAGGTAGTGGGCGGCGCGGCCAAGGACAAGGATGCGCTGCGCTGCGGCGAGGCGCAATGAACGTCGACCAGATCCGCTTCTTTGACGGCCCGCGTCTGCTGGCCGACATCGGCGGCACCAATGCACGCTTTGCCATCGAGACCGCGCCGTTCCATTTCGAGGCGGTCGCGGTGCTGCCTTGCAGCGGCTTCGCCAGCCTGGGCGGCGCGCTGGCATCCTACCTGGCCAGCGATGCCGTGGCGCCTTACGCCGCCGGCATCCGCCATGCGGCCATCGCGATCGCCAACCCGGTCGACGGCGACATGGTCCGCATGACCAACCATACCTGGAGCTTTTCCATCGCCGCGCTGCGCGAGGAGCTCGACCTGTCCACGCTGCTGGTGGTGAACGACTTCACGGCGCTGGCGATGGCGCTGCCGCACCTTCGCCCGTCGCAGCGGGTGCGCGTGGGCGGGGGCATGGAACTGACCGGCCGTACCATCGGCCTGGTCGGCCCTGGCACCGGGCTTGGCGTATCGGGCATCATCCCCGTGGACGGCCGCTGGGCTCCGCTGGCCAGTGAAGGCGGGCACGCCAGCTTCGCGCCGGGCGACGATACCGAGATCGCCATCATGCAGCAGCTGTGGCGCGAATATGGCCATGCGTCCGCAGAGCGGCTGCTGTCCGGTCCTGGCATTGAGCTAATTCACAGGGTCATTGCCGGCAAGGCGCTCAGCGCGGCCGAGATCACCCAGCGCGCGCTGGACGGCGCCGATGGCGAGTGCATCCGTACCGTCGACTGCTTTTGCGGCGTTCTGGGCGCGGTGGCCGGGAACGTGGCGCTGACCCTGGGCGCAACGGGCGGCATGTACATCGGCGGCGGCATCGTGCCGCGTTTGGGCGGCTTGTTTACCGGCTCGCCGTTCCGCGCGCGCTTCGAGGCCAAGGGCCGCCTCGGCGCCTATCTGGCGCGCATCCCCACCTTCCTGATCACTGAAGAATACCCGGCCTTCCTGGGCGTCTCGGCGATCCTTTCAGAACAGACCGCGCAGCGGCATTGACCAGTTTTATCAGGAGACTAAAAACATGGAAACCATTTACCAACCGCCTCGCGGCGCTTACGCGGCCACCGGCTCCAACACGGGTCCGCTGATCATCGTCACGATCCTGTTCTTCATGTGGGGGCTGCTGACGTCCTTGAACGACGTGCTGATCCCGCACCTGAAATCGGTCTACACGCTCACGTATGTACAGGCGATGCTGGTGCAGTTCTGCTTTTTCGGCGCTTATTTCGTGGTGTCGCTCCCGGCCGGCATGCTGATCAAGAAGATCGGCTACCAGAAGGGTGCGGTCACCGGCCTGATGATCGCCGCCGGCGGCTGCGCGCTGTTCTACCCGGCCGCCACGTCAGGCTATGCGGTGTTCCTGCTGGCGTTCTTCGTGCTCGCGTCGGGCATCACGATCCTGCAGGTGGCGGCCAATCCGTATGTGACCGAACTGGGCGACCCGCAAACGGCGTCGAGCCGCTTGACGCTGACCCAGGCCTTCAATTCGCTGGGCACGACAGTGGCGCCATCGCTGGGCGGCATGCTGATACTAAGCGGTGTGGTGCTGGGTGCGACCGAACTGGCCCAGCTGCCCGTGGCCGAGCAGCTGGCCTATCGCGCGAAGGAAGCGTCGATGGTGCAAGGGCCGTACCTGGCGCTGGCCGCGGCGCTGCTGGCGCTGGCGGTCCTGTTCGCGCTGGCGCGCCTGCCGAAGATCACCCACGCCGAGCCGGTCGGCAGCCTGGCGACCGACGGCAAGGCGTCGGCGCTGTCGCACCGCCACCTGCTGCTGGGGGCGATCGGAATTTTTCTGTACGTGGGCGGCGAAGTGAGCATCGGCAGTTTCCTGATCAACTTCATGGGGGAACCTTCGATTGCCGGTCTGAGCCATGCGCAAGCGGCCAACTACGTCAGCTTTTATTGGGGCGGCGCGATGGTGGGACGCTTCGTCGGCTTTGCGGTGATGCGCCACGTAAGCCCGGGCAAGGCGCTGGCCTTCAATGCGGCCTGCTCGATCGCGCTGATCATGGTGGCCATTTTCGGCAGCGGCAAGGTGGCGATGTGGGCGATCCTGGCTGTCGGCCTGTGCAATTCGATCATGTTCCCGACTATTTTCAGCATGGCTTTGCACAAGCTGGGCGCGCTCACGGGGCAAGGTTCAGGCGTGTTGTGCATGGCCATCGTTGGTGGCGCGCTGGTACCGTTCGCCCAAGGTTACCTGGCCGACACGGTCGGACTGCAACTGTCGTTCTTCGTGCCGGCGGCCTGCTACACCTTCATCCTGTTCTTCGGGTTGAAGTACGCGGGCATGTACCAACGAAACTAATTGTTCTGGAACTTGCCCGGCCCGGGCATTGTCATAACTGGTAGTGATTAACCCAACCAGGAGATAACGATGCCAAGGAAAAATGTGATCAAGGGAATTCTGGGCCTGTCCGGCGTGGCAGCATGCTTTGCTGTTTTTACGGCCCAGGCCCAGACCACCGCCACGGATACCGGCAAGCCAGGCGCCACCAGCCAAAGCACCACCGGGCAGGCGACCGCCACGCAGCCATCCACGGGCATGCAGCAGTCCACGGGCAGCGGTCAGCCTGGCGCAACCGGCAGCGGCTCGGGTACGGCTTCGCTGTCCAAGTCCGATCAAAAAATTCTCATGAACATGGCTCAGGAAAATATGGCTGAAATTGAAGTTGCGCGCCTGGCGCAAAGCAAGAGCCAGAACGAGCAAGTCAAAGGTTTCGCCCAAAAAATGATCGACGACCATACCAAGGCCCTCGATGACGTCAAGCAAATGGCGCAGGCAAAAAACCTGACCCTGCCCACCGAGCTTGATCGTGCGCACAAGGGCAAGGTGGACAAACTCGCCTCGCTGTCGGGCGAAGCTTTCGACCGCAGCTACATGGCGCAGGCCGGCGTGGCCGAGCATAAAAAAGTCCATGGCATGCTGAGCAAGGCCCAGGTTAAGGCCAAGGATCCGGAACTGAAAGCGCTGGCGTCACGCATGGCACCGGTGGTTGACCAGCACCTCAATTCGGCACAGGAGCTGCACAAGAACGCGGCACGCGGCAGCAGCAAAACACAAGGCAACACGGGTTCGTCACCAGAGAAACGCTAATCGGCCGGAAAGGACTTGCCGGAGGCGCAGCAGCGCTCGCGCCTCCCTTTTTTTACATTGCTGCATCCGCTGCATTTCGGTTTCGTCCCCGTGGTTGCATTTTTACCATGATAGTTAGCCTGGCCTTCGCCGAGTGTGAAATAATGAGGCGCACTTGCCGGTCGCATTGCCGGCGCTAACCGAAGGTATCGTTTGCTGAATTTGTTCGCACTGGACGCGGAACTGGCGCAGTGGGAGGCCGTGCTGCCTTCCCTGCAGGGGCTCGCGCGCCTGCAACTGGTGACGACCCTGACCTGGCACCTGCGCCAGCGCGATCCCGCCCGTGCCCGGATCCTGGCGCGCGATGCCGCTCCCTTGATGACCCTGCTTCCCGAGCACGACCGTGCGCTGGCCGAAGCGCGTTTCATGCTGATCGAAGGCGAAGCCCAGTGGTTGTTCGGCGAACTCGATGCCGCGCGTGCGCTGGCTGACCAAGCCTTCATGGAATTCGAACTGCACGGCGATGCGATCGGTTGCGCCGACACGCATTGGGTACGCACCTGGATCGAGGTTGACCGCGGCAATACCGAGGGCGGCGACGCCGAACTGGCGCTGGCGGCCGACGCTGCCCGCCGCGCCGGCGATCCGATCCGGATGGACGTTTTCGACGCCGCAGCAGCGCTGTTTGCCGTGTTTTGCGACTTGCACACGGCCGAGGAGCGCTGGGGCGAGCGCTTCCATCCCGCCAGTGACACGCCGCACCTGGCCGTGAGCGGCTGGATTCACGACTACCACGGCACCACCGCCTTCCAGGCCAGCGACTTTGGGCGCGCGGTCAGCGTGTTGATGCATGCGTTCGACGCCGCCTGCGGCACCGGCCAGGTGCGCCGGGCGATCAATATCGCCACCAATATCGGCAACGGCTTCACCAGCCTGAATGCGCATGATGTGGCGCTCGAATGGATGCAGCGCGGGCTGGACCTGGCGCGTCCCACCGGGTGGCCGATGAGCATCGGACTGGGGCTGATGCAAACTGCCGAAACCCTGCGCCAGTTGGGACAGCGCCAGGCAGCGCTGGAACTGCTCAATGAAGCGCTGTCGACACTGGCCTGCCTGTCCGGCTCGCGCGCCTATGCGATCGCCCTCGAATACCAGGGCGACCTGGCGCTCGACAACGCCGATTACGAACGCGCGCTGGAGAGTTTTGCGCGCCTTGAAGCGCGCGGCGAAGCGCTGCACCAGGCCGACTTCCAGAGCGGCGCGCGGCGCGGCCAGGCGCATGCGCTGTCGCAGCTGAACCGCCCGCGAGAAGCGCTGGAACGCGCCGCCGCCGCGCTGACGCTGGCGCGCGAACACGGCGATGCCTACAACCAGATATCGGCACTCAAGGTGCTGGCCCAGATCCACGCGCGCCACACGCTGCCCGACCCGAAGCCAATGAGCTCGGCGAACGCCGCGCTGCACTACCTGGAGCAGGCTACGTCAGTGGCGGCCACCATCGAAGGCTATACCGTTCCGGGCGATCTGCTCGACGCCATGGCGCGTGAATACGCCAGTGCCGGCGACTTTGCGCGCGCCTACCAGGTGGCGCTGCAGGCGGGCGCCGCGCGCGACAAGACCCACAGCCACGAAGCGACCAACCGCGCCGTGGCGATGCAGGTCCAGTACCAGACCGAACGCGCCAAGACCGAGGGCGAGCATCATCGCCAGCTTGCCGCCGCCGAAGCCCGGCGCGCCGAAGTGCTGCAGCACACCAGCGCCACGCTCGAACACCTGAGCGCGATCGGACAGGAGATCACCACCCACCTGGAGGCGAGCGCCGTGTTCCGCGCGCTCGACCGCCATGTGCACGGTCTGCTCGACGCCACCCACTTTTCGATTTTCCTGATTGACGCCGACGGCAGTTCGCTCAGCAGCGCGTTCGGCATCGAGGCGGGCCAGCCCTTGCCGGTCACGCGCATTGCGCTCGATGACGAACATGCCAACTCCGCGCGATGCGTGCGCGAGCGGAGCGAAATCATTATCGAACTCGACCGCGACGAGCTCACGCCCAACCTGATCCCTGGCACGCTGCCGACCCTGACCCTGCTGTTCGCACCGTTGATGATCGGCGAGCGGGTAATGGGCGTGATGACGGTGCAGTCGCTCATCGCACGTGCCTACGGCGAGCGCGAGCGCCTGATCTTCCGTACCTTGTGCGCCTACGGCGCCATCGCGCTCGACAATGCCAGCGCCTACAGGCAGGTGGCGGCGACCCTCAAGGCGCTCAGTGCAACCCAGGCCCAGCTGCTCGAGAAAAACCTCGAACTCGAACAAGCCTACCGGGCGCTTGAAGACGTCAGCCTGACCGACCAGCTGACGGGATTGCGCAACCGCCGCTTCTTCCTGCAGCACGTCGATACCGACGTCGGCATGACCTTGCGCCGCTACGACGATCCGCTGCGCAAAGGCACCGAGCGCGACGACGCGCCGGGCAAGGACCTGGTGTTCTTCATGGTCGACCTCGACCATTTCAAGGAAGTGAACGACCGCCATGGGCACGCCGCCGGCGACGCGGTCCTGGTGCAGATGCAGGAGCGCTTGCGCGAAGTGTTCCGCGAGACCGATTACCTGATTCGCTGGGGCGGCGAGGAATTTCTGGTGCTGGCGCGCGCGACCCATCGCGACGATGCGAAAGTGGTGGCCGAGCGGATACGCAGGGCGGTGGCTGACCGCAGCTTCATTCTCGCTGACGGCACTGAGCTGGCCAAGACCTGTTCGATCGGTTTCGCATGCTTCCCTTTTGTGACGGAGGAGCCGCGCCTGATGTCATGGTCGGAAGTGGTGGAGCTGGCCGACCAGGGACTGTACCTGGTCAAGCGTTCGGGACGCAATGGCTGGGCCGCGCTCTACAGCACGCCGGAGACGCGCTACGAAGACCTGTTCCCGCGCCTGATCCACCAGCTCGAACAATCGCTCACCGACGGCGAAGCGCGGCTTGTGACGAGCCTGGAGAATGTGCAGCTGTCGGCCGGACCAAAAACCAGGCGGCTGGTCGTGTCAGCCAAGAAGGTCGGGTAAATCAGTAGGGCGGGTATCGGCTGCGATTGCCTGCTGGTCCCGCTGCGAGCGATTCTGGCTCATCTTCCATTTGCCTTGCATGCGCTGCACCGGAATCTCGATCCCCACGATCGCCTGCAGCAGCCTGTCGATGTAGTCGCGCGGCGCGTCGTGCACCGCCCAGGGCGCCGGGCGCGCCGACTCATGGCTTGCCGTCAGGCGTTCGAGCAGCGCCAGTATCCACGCCGGATCCTCGATCGCGCGCAGCGGGCCGTGCGCGTGCACTGCCATGTAGTTCCAGGTCGGCACCACCTTGCCTGTGAGTGGCTTGTCTTCATACAGGGACGGCGACACATATGCCGACGGCCCCTGGAACACCACCATCGCATCGCTAACATGGCGCCACAGGGGATTGGCACGGGCGACGTGCGCACGCAGCACGCCGAAAGGTGATTCGGCGTCCGGCGCCGAGATCTCGAAGGGAATATGGTCGGCGCACAGTCCGGCCTTGCCGTGCGTGATGATGGTGCCAAGCGGATGCTGCGCAATCAGGCCGTGCAGCAGTTCGGGCCGGGCCTCGTCGAAATGGGATGGCGTATACATCGATCAGGTGCCGCCTTCGATGACCACGTCGGCCTTGATCGAATTGGCGATATAGCACTGCTCGTGCGCTGCATGATGGATGGCCGCGATCTCGGCGGGCGAGGGCTGGCGTTCGCCGCCGAATGCGATGGCCGGGCGCAACGCGATCAAGGTCATGGCCTTCTTGCCGTCGGCGTTCTTGTCCATGGTGCCAAGCGCGTTGTCGCGATACGCGTCCACCACGAAGCCGCGTTGCGCGGCAATCGACAGGAAGAACAGCATGTGGCAGCTCGACAGCGCAGCGACCAGCGCTTCCTCCGGGTCGAGCGCAGCCGCGTCCGACATCGGCAACGGCACCGACAGGGGAGAGGATGATGCGGGCACTTGCAGGCCGCCGTCGAACGACCATTGGTGCGCGCGGCTGTAGCGATTGTCGCTGAAGGCCTGCGCGCCGCGCTGCCAGCTGACCTGTGCCGTGAATTGTTGCATTGCTGCTCCTGTGCGATATGTTAGCCCCATGGTAGCAAGTGATTTGGCTTGTTCAAATAGCCAATTTCATGGAATATGAGAAGGCCAATGAATACGTCCGACATCCTCGCGGCCCTGCCGCTCGACCGTGCTTCCCCCACGCCGCTGTTTCGCCAGCTGTATGCGCAGGTGAAGGAGGCGGTCCTGCGCGGCACGCTCACCCCCGGCATGCAGCTGCCGCCAACGCGCGCCTTGTGCGCGCTGCTGTCGGTATCGCGCCAGACTGTGCTCAACGCCTACGACCTGCTGATCGCCGAGGGCTTCCTGAGCGGGACGGTAGGCAAAGGCACCTTCATCAGCAGCGCTCTGCCGATCAGCGCACGGGCAGCCGCGCCGCGCGGCCTGATGCGGCCGCTGTCCGAACGCGGTGTCGCTTACGCGGGGGCGATGTCGGGTGTCGGCTACCACAAGGGAAAATTGCGCGCCTTCCGCGTCAGCATGCCGGGGCTGGATCTGTTCCCCTTCGATACCTGGAGCCGGCTCGAAGCGCGCCGCTGGCGCCATCCCGACCATCACATGGGCTACAGCGATCCGGCCGGCTACGCCCCGCTGCGCGAACTGCTGTGCGTCTACCTGCGCGGCTCGCGCGGCGTCAACTGCACGCCCGAACAGATCGTGATCACCTCCGGCTCGCAGCAAGGCCTGTACCTGCTCACACAGCTGCTGCTGGCGCCGGGCGACAAGGTGTGGGTCGAGTCGCCCGGCTACCAGGGCGCGAGCGCGCCGCTGTTTGCCGCCGGCGCACAGGTGTGCGCGGTGCCGGTGGATGCGCAGGGCATGGACGTGCCCTACGCGATGGCGCGCTACCCTGACGCCAAAATGGTGCTGACCACGCCGTCGCACCAGCTCCCACTCGGCGTGACGATGTCGCTGCAGCGCCGTCTTGAACTGCTGCGCTGGGCCGGGGCGCGCAAGGCCTGGGTGATCGAAGACGACTACGACAGCGAGTACCGCTACACCGGGCCGCCGCTGGCGTCGCTGCAAGGGCTCGATAGCGCCGACTGCACCATCTATGTGGGCACGCTGTCGAAGGTGCTGTTCCCCGGTCTGCGCCTGGGCTACGTCGTGGCGCCGCCGGCCCTGGTTGAACCCCTCGTGCGCGCCAGGGCCGTGCTGGACCGGCACAATGCCATTGTGCCGCAAATGGTGCTGGCCGACTTCATGGCCGGCGGCCACTTTGGCCGCCATATCAAACGCACGCGCGAAGCGTACGGCGAACGGCGCCTCGCCCTGCTGGACGGTATCGCGGCGCGGCTTGACGATGAACTGGTGTGCGGGCCGTCCGATTGCGGGCTGGACCTGTGCGTGCACTTCCGGCGACCGCTCAACCAGGACCAGGTGGCGCAGGCGGCGCTGGAACAAGGCATCGAAGTGCGGCCGCTCTCGTATTACGTCAACCGCATGGCGACACCGGAATGCGCAGTCGCCCCCGGCCTGGTGCTCGGCTTTTCCGCCATTTCGCCTCCGGAGATCGCGCACGGACTTGGCGTGCTGGCAAAGGTCTTGCGCAAGGCGCGATGATTTATACTGCTGCCATGAACCCTGTCCGCTGCTCCTGGGCCAATATGGCCAACCCCCGCTATATCGACTACCACGACCACGAATGGGGCGTGCCCTGCCACGACGAAAACCGCTTGTTCGAAATGCTCAATCTTGAAGGCGCACAGGCCGGCCTGAGCTGGGAAACGATTCTCAATAAGCGCGCCAACTACCGTCTGGCGTTCGACGGCTGGGACGCCGAGAAAATCGCGCAGTACGGCCCCGAGAAGGTAGCCGAGCTGCTGGCCAATCCGGGCATCGTGCGCAACAAGCTGAAGGTGGCGGCGACCATCACCAACGCGCAGGCCTATCTGCGCCTGTGCGCCGAGGGCAGTTCGCTCGACAAGTACCTGTGGGATTTCGTCGGTGGTAAACCCATCGTCAACAGCTTCACGCGCGAGACCCGCCCGGCCAAGACCGAGCTGTCGGACAAAATCTCCAAGGATCTGCTCAAGCGCGGTTTCAAGTTTGTCGGCTCGACCATCGTGTACGCGTACATGCAGGGCATCGGCATGGTTGACGACCATGACGGCGCCTGCTTCCGGCATACCGGCAAGTAGGATGGACTGGCAGGTCCACTGGCGCGCGCGCAGCCACTTCACCATCTTCGACACCGGCTACGGCGACGGGGCCGCATGGCGCGCCGTGCTGCGGGCCTGGCGCGACGATCCGCATCGTCCCCCACGGCTGCACTACATCGCGCTTGACGCGGCGCCGCTGCCCGGCTTTCGCCGCATCCTCCAGGACGACGCGGGCGTCACGCTCGACTTGCTGAGCCTCCCGCTGGATACCGCGCTGGCGCAACTCGACGCCCGGCTCGACGCCATTTGCCTGCACCATATCGCGGGCCAGGGCAGCGGTTTCGCGCGTGCGCTGACGCGCCTGTGCGAGCCCGGCGCCGTGCTCGAAGCGAGCGGGTTGACCGATACCCAGGCCCATGCGCTGGGCGGCGCCGGGTTCGATTGCAGCGAAGGCCCTGATGGAACCATCAGCGCCGTCTTCACCACCCGCAAACCACCATCGCCATGGGCCCGCAAGAGCGAGCCGGAGCGGCGCGCGATTGTCCTTGGCGCGGGGCTGGCGGGAGCGGCGGCCTGCGAACGGCTGTGCGCGCGCGGATGGCAGGTCACGCTGGTCGAGCGGCATGCCCACGTGGCCGGTGAAGCGTCCGGCAATCAGGCCGGGATATTCATGCCCTTGCTGTCGAAGGACGACAACATCATGACGCGCTTGTCGCGCGCCGCCTACCTGTACGCGCTGGACTATTGGGGGAAATTGGGTGACATCGACGGTGACCGCTGCGGCGTGCTGCAACTGGCGCGCGATGGCGCCCATGCACAGGTTCAGCGCGCGATTGACGAGGCTCATCACTATCCGTTGCAGTTCGCGCGATGGATCGAAGCGCCGGAAGCGGCAGCGCTGGCCGGCGTGCCCGCGCCCGACGGCGCCTGGGTGTTCGCGCAAGGCGGATGGGCGCGCCCGTCCTCGGTATGCGAAGCCATGCTGGCCGCTTGCGGGCCGGCGCTGGTGCGTCGCTTCGGCGTCGGCAACGCGAGCCTGGCGCGGCGCGGCGGCGAATGGGAGGTGCTCGGACCTGACGGCGCCATGATCGCCAGCGCGCCCGTGGTGATCGTGGCCAATGGCACCGGCGTCCTCAAGCTTGCGCAGACGGCGGCATTGCCGCTGGCAGCCGTGCGCGGGCAGGTAACGCACCTGGCCGCAGGGTCGCTGCCAGCCCTGCCGCACGTACTGTGCCGTGAAGCCTACCTCACACCTGCCGTGAATGGCTGGCACAGCCTTGGTGCGAGCTACGACGACGATGACGATACGGCGCTGCGAGAGGCCAGCCAGCGCGACAATCTCGACAAGATCCGTTCGCTGCTGGGCGACCCCGCGATCGGCCTGGATGCGCCGCTCGCGGGCCGCGTTGGCTTTCGCTGTGTCGCGCCGGACCGTTTGCCGCTGGTGGGCGCATTGCCCGAGGCGGACGCCGGCGGACGCATCGAGCGGCTGCGCGAGGTGCCGCGCCAGGCTGGCCTGTACGGCCTGCTAGGCTACGCTTCGCGCGGCCTGATCTGGGCCCCGCTGGCCGCCGAGCTGCTGGCCGCCCGGCTGGACGGCGAAGCGCTCCCGCTCGAATCGGAACTGGCCGCCGCGCTGGACCCTGCGCGCTTTCTCTTGCGCGCGCGCAAGCGCCCGGCATAACACTCAGCCATTGACTCATTGCGCGGGCGACGCATGAAAACAGGTCATGAAAACAGGTCAGACCTGAATTTTGAATTCGAGGTCAGACCTGAATGTGGCGAATCAGGTCTGACCTGGAATGTGGGGGGTGTGACATTCAGCAACAGACGCCGAACATTCAGAGAATCGCGCCGGGAACCGTCGTATAATTGGCGTGCGGCAACTCTTTTCATGGGAGCCGCGCGTTAGTGGAGACTGGAAACGATGGATGATTCACCCAGCTCGAAGGAGCTTTTTCTGTTTCTTGCGTCCACGGCGCATGATATGAAAAATTCAATCAGCGTCCTCAGCGGCACGCTGGAAACCTTGCTGGCGGGCGCCTCGCCCGAGACCGAATCGGCCTACCCGCAGATGGCCCACATGCTGTACCAGACCAAGCGCCTCAACGACAACCTGATCCAGCTGCTGGCCCTGTACAAGCAGGTCGGCAAACCGGAATATCCGTTCGATATACAACCTTTGGAAATGGGCAACCTGGTCGAGCAAGTCGTGGCGGCCGGGCGCGTGCTGCTCAACTCCAAGGGCATCACCCTCGAGACAGAGTTCGATCCGCACCTGATCTGGCATTTCGATGAAGACCTGATCATCGGCGTGGTCGGGCACGCGATCAACAACGCGATCAATTACACAAAAGACAAAATTCGCATTACCATTTGCAAGGTCGACGGTGCACTGGAAATCCGGGTGGAGGACAATGGCAAAGGCTATCCGGCGGCGATGCTGGAGGCGGGCGTGTCGGCCATGAGCGGCGCCCGCGCCGGCGTCAACTTCCTTACCAACAGCACCGGTCTGGGTTTGTTTTTTTCGAGCGAGGTGGCGAAGATGCACAAACATCGCGAACGCAGCGGCACCTTGCGCCTCGAAAACGGCGGCGCCTTCGGTGGCGGCTGCTTCGTCCTGAGCCTGCCATGAGCGAGCCGGCAAAGCTGAACGCGACCTTGGCCACGTCCGGCCAGCATGTCGACTGGTCCAGCAAGCACTATTTGATCGTCGATGACTTCGTCGGCGTGCGCCAGCTACTGCGCGAAAGCCTGCGCAACCTGGGCGCGAAAAATATCGACCAGGCCGCCAGCGGCGGTGAAGCAATGGCACACCTGTTGCGCAGCCGCTATGACGTGGTGCTGTGCGATTACAACCTGGGCGAAGGCAAGAACGGCCAGCAAGTGCTGGAGGAAGTGCGCGTTCGCAATCTGCTAATGCCCAGCTGCGTGTGGTTGATGGTGTCGGCCGAAAAGAGCACCGAATCCGTGATGGGCGCGGCCGAGCACCAGCCCGACGCCTACCTGATCAAGCCGATCACCGAAGGCGTGCTGCTGACGCGCCTGAACCGCGTATGGAACAAGAAACAGGTGTTCAAGGAAATTGACCAGGCATATCTGGAAAAGGACTTCCTGCGCGCCGCGCGCATGTGCGACGAGCAAATCGTGCTCAACAAAGTCCACGAAATCGACTTGTTGCGCATGAAGGCCAGCCTGTTGCTCAAGAGCGGAGAACCGGACAAGGCGCGCGAGGCGTACGAACGCGTGCTGCAGGAGCGCGAATACCAGTGGGCCAGGGCGGGGCTGGCCAAGATCCGCATGGCCAACGGCGAGTTCGAACAGGCGCGCCAGATTTTCCAGGCCGTCATCGCCGAGAACCGCTATTACATGGACGCCTACGACCAGCTGGCGCTGGCCTATACCGGCATGGGCCAGTCCGAAGAAGCCTGCACCATCCTCGAACGGGCGGCGCAACTGTCGCCCAACTCCGTCACGCGCCAGCGCGCGCTGGGCGACGTCTCGCTCAAGCTGGGCAATATGGGCATGGCCGAGAAGGCCTTTCGCAAGTGCATCGCCATCGGCGAGTATTCGGTGCAGAAGAGCGCCGACCCCTACCTGGGCCTGGCGCGTGTGTGCGGCCAGAAAAACGAGACCAAGGAAGCGCTGCAATTGCTGGCCGTGGCGCAGAAGGAATTTTCGACCGAACAGATCCGCTTGCGCGCCAAGATCACCGAGGGTATGGTCTACCACGAGAGCGGCGACTTCCGCCGCGCGCGCCTGGCCGGCAACGAGCTCGACGAGATGCTCAATGCCAGCGCCGAGCGGCCCGATACGCCTACCTGCATGGAGCTGGCGACCTTGCTGTTTGCCGTGGGAGTCAAGGAGTCGCCGGTCGAGCTGCTGTGCTATGTGATCAGGAATAACCACGACAACAGCCTGCTGCTGGACGACGTGCAAAAGGTGTTCGACAAGGCCCGCATGAGCGATGAAGGTTTCGCGCTGATCAAGTCGTCGAAAAAGGAAGCGTCCGACCTGATGAACGAGGGCGTGTCCTTGTGGAAGACCGGCAAGTTGCCGGAGGCGGTGGCCTGGATGCGCCAGGCGCGCGCGACCCTGCCCAACAATTTGCGCATCTTGTTCAACGCCGCGCAGATCCTGATATCACATTTGCAACAGCTGGGCTATGACGAAGCCATTTCGAATGAAGCAACCCAAGTGTTGCTGCATGTCGACAAGGTCCAGCCCGGTCAGCAGCGCTTTGCCCAGCTGATGGAGCAGCTGGCCTCGCTGGGTCCGAAGGCCGGCGTCAGTGACAATCAGTCACAAGCAGCGTGACACTGACGCGTTTCCCTTGTGCCCGCCATCTCTGGTGATAAACTGCAATCTGCGCGGGGATTCCCGCATTCATGCAGGAAAGGGACGTACATGCGCGATATCGCAAAAGAAGTTTATGAAAAGATGAGAGTCGGTAACAGTGCTTGGATCAAACCTGTTGCCGCAAAGGGAGATACCTTGCCCTTGTTTCAGGCAGTCCACGACCAGGTCCAGCAAATGGCCGTCGAAGGATTGATCGCTGTTTCCAAAGTTGAACGGCAGGAAGACGGATTGATCGACGCCATCCGTATCCAGAAGCTGGCTTGACCCACTGACACGACGGGCGTCGTCCCCGGATCCGAGGACGACGTGGCGTGCCTAAATTCCTTATTTGGCCTTTGGCTTGGCTGGCGCGCGCTTGCGTGCCGCCTTGGCTGGCGCCGCCTTGGCGGCGGGCTTGGCCGCCGGCTTGACGGCCGCCTTCACCATTGCTTTACCTAGCTTGGCGGCAGAACCCGCCCCGGCGGCGCTCAGCTTGCTCGCGGCGTCCTGGGCCATGGCACTCGCACCGGCCATCGCGTCGGACGACATGGCGGTTGTCACGGCCGTCTTGAATTGATCCTGCAGCATATTCCACCAGGCAGCCGGGTTGGCCAGGGCCGCGGCCGCAGGTTCAGGCGCGGGCACCGATTTCGTTTCCGGTTTTGGTTCCGGCTTGGCTTCGGCTTTTGCCACCGGCTCGGCCGCGGGCTGCGCGAAGAATGCCGATGCGTACGGGGCCGCTGCCAATACCGATTTTTCATTCGCGCCAGGCTGCTTGACGGCATTCGACAGTGCCGCGCCCATCGATTTGAGCGTGGCGATGGTGCCGCGCTGCACTTCCAATGCCTGGATTGTTCCGCGCAGCATGGACAGGTTCAAGTTGAGCCAGGATTCAACGGCTTTCAGGTCGGCGATTTTCTTGTCGAGGTCGTCGACCGACATGGTCGGTGCAGCCATCCCCGGGATACTGATGCCAGGCACGCTCATGCTTCCCCACAGATTCTTGACGAAATCCAGGGTATCAGACACGGCGCCGACGCCGGGAATGTTGGGCATTTGCGGTTTGAGCATGGGAGTCTCCGTTGAGGTGAAGCCTTAGCGTAGCAGATAATGAATTGACCATCAAAAAAAGTCATGAATTGCCGGCGCGGGCTATGCGCCATGGGTGAACTGTCATCGGAAACGGCGCGGCGGACGTTAAACTGGCCATATGACGACCGCTACGCACCGATTCCGATGGCGCCGTGTACTGGCGCTATGTGCGGCCTCGGTGCTGCTGCACTTCATGGTCCTCGGATGGGGAAGCGGGCAACTGGCCGCACCGGCACCGGCCCCGGCAGCAGCTTTCGTCGCCGAACTGCGCAGCGCGCCCTCGTTGACGCCGGTGCCCGAGGCTGGCGCTGCTAATCCCTTGCCGCAAGTACAATTGCCCGGTCCGCCGGAAAAGGCGCGGCGGGCAGACGCTGCGCGGCCGCGCTACAAGGTCAGCCTGCCCCCATCGGCGCAATTGCGCTTCGACGTGGTGCGCGTTGATACGAATGGCAGCGCGGGCGCCGGCCACGCGGTCCTGGACTGGCGCCACGGCGGCGGTCAGTACCGGATCACGATGACGGGCGAGGTGGCCGGCGCCGTCCCAGTCGAACTGGCGAGCGAAGGCGCAACCGGTGTTGGCGGCATGGTTCCGCGCACGATGAACGCGCAGCGCGGCGGCAAGGCGGGCACGGCGACCCACTTCAATGTGCAGCGGGGGCGCATCACGTTTTCGGCGTCCGAAGGCAGTGTCGCCATGGCGCCGGGTACGCAGGACAAGGCAAGCCTGCCGTTGCAACTGGCAGGCATTGCGCGCGCCGGACGCAGGCAGTTGGGGGCAGGCCTCGAGATCCTGGTGGCCGAGGAAAAGGATGCAGGCGTACTTCGCTTTGAGGTAGTGGGGCAGGAAGAAATCGACACCCGGATGGGCAGGATCGCCACGTGGCGCCTGTCGCAGTCGCCCATACCGGGTACTTACAAGGCACGCCTGGAAGTGTGGCTGGCGCCCGGCCATGATTGGTATCCGGTCCAGCTGCGCAGCACTGAAGCGAATGGCACGGTAACCACCCGGACGATCAACGAGATCGTCCTTCACGATGGAACATGACATGCAAAGCAAGAAGATCAAGCAGCTCGCCGCAGGCACAGTCCTGGTGCTGACATTGGCGTGCGCCATGGCGCAGGAACACCTGGTCATCAAGCGGCCGGTGGACTTGCCGCCTTCGGCCGACCTGGTCTACAAGATCGACGCGCGCAAGAAAGGCTTTTCCCTGGGCGGCGACGCGCAGGTGGCCTGGCGGGCCGGGAACGGCACCTACAGCGTGAGCACGTCGGCACGCGCGTCCTTGCTCGGCAAGATACTTGAAAACCGCAGCGAAGGGGCAATCGACGCCTACGGCCTGGCGCCAACGCGTTTCCACGAAAAGCGCTTTCGCAAGGATCCGTCCACCGCCAATTTCGACCGGGCCGCCCGTACGCTGACCTTCAATGACGGCAAATTGAGCTATCCGCTGCTCGGCGGAGAGCAGGACCGTAGCAGCGTCCAGTGGCAGCTGGCCGCGACAGCGCGCGCCGCGCCGGAAAAATTTGTCGCCGGCTCGGAGTGGAAGTTCTTCGTTGGCGGGCGGCGCGACGCCGAAGTGTGGACCTTCAAGGTCGTGGGCCGCGAGTCCATCAGCACCGGCATGGGCAGCATGCAAACCGTCCACTTCATCAAGGCGCCGCAGCCCGATACGAAGGACCAGCACATCGACCTGTGGCTCGCCCCGGGGCAGCAGTGGTATCCGGTGCGCCTGCGCTTTGCCGAAGACGATGGCGAATACGTGCAGCAGACGATCGAGCAGATCACCAGAAAATAAGAGCTAGTCGGGAAGCAGTTCGAGGCGAGCCCCCATTGCCATTAGTTAATTATTATACTTTTGACAAGTACGTCGTAGCCTGAATTTCCTGTCGGACTGGGCTGAACTGATATACTGACGCCCCCGCGATTGAGTTGAGAAACACCTGAAATACATGATGGAATTAACGGCAGGAGCGGCCTTGGCTGCAGAAGCACTGACCCCAGGGCAGGACGATCACGATTCGCTGCAGTCGCACTTCCACGCCGGCATTTCGGCAGACGAGATCGAGCAAGTATTCCACCTGAAGCGCGCGCAGCCCACGCTGCAAGCCTTTACGGCCTTGTTCCATGGCGGCTCCGACGGCGTGCTGATCCGCCTGCTGGTGCTGCGCGAGCTCGCCGCCGACACCAGCACCTCGGCCTTTACCCGGCCCGACATCAACCAGAAACTGTCCTACCTGATCCCCGAGAGCCTGGAAACCGTGCTGATGCGCCTGCGCTCGCACGGCCTGCTGGCCTGGGATACGCAGGCTGCCGTCTACCGCGTCACGCCAATGGCGCGCAACGTGCTGTCCGCGCTCGACACCTTGCTGTCGATGGGCGCGGCCGACGACGAGGCCGAGATGGGCTTTTTGCTGTCGCAGGTGGCCGGCGCCCAGGCGGTCGGCGGCGTGACCGTCGAACAGCTCAAGCACCTGCTGGGCCGCCTGGTCGACCTGACTGAAGAATTCCGCGACGCGATCGCTTCCGGTTCCGAATTCAAGCTGCGCACCTCGCAGGCTAAGTGGCACATGGCTTGCGACTGGGTCGAGAAGGGCTCGCTGATCCTGCGCGCGATTACCTCCGACGAGCGCGCCGATGCGGCCACCCACAAGGCGGCGCAGGCGATCGGCCGCGCCCAGAGCGCGCTGCTCAATATGCAGGGCATGTTCTCGCGCGCGCTCAACCAGATCGAGCGCCAGCGCGTGCACCTGGGCCAGTCCGGCCTGTCGACCACCGACGTCAAGCGCTGGCTGCTGGCGCACGACGACCTGGCCTCGCTGGCGCAGGGCGCGATCGACCGCCCGGTGATGCCGATGTTTATCACGCCCGCCGAGATGATCGACGTGGCCGAAACCGAACTGCTCCAGGAACGCAACGCGGTGCTGGCGCAGGCCGGGCTGCCGGTCGGCCAGGATGCGCCGCTGACCGTCAACGAAGCGCCGCCGATGCAGGCGGAGCTCGACGACTGGCTGGCGCGCCTGGCGGACTTCGCCAACCTGGGCAACTTCCCGAGCTTTTCCGAGGACCGCCCGAAATCGGTGCCGATCCAGGATTCGCTGCTGCCTGCCAGTTTCGCCATCGCCTCCTATCGTGCTTCGATGTTGCCGCTGCTGGGCGACGCCGCCGAAGCGAGCCTGCAAGGCGCCACCGCGCAACTGGCGCGCCTGCCGATCACCTTCACGCCGACCGACGACATGGTCAAGCTGAACGATCCGCACGTGGCGGCCATGTCGATCGCCACCCTCACACTAGACCTGGAAAGCGGCCCGCTTGATGAATGACGATTCCCAAATCCTGATCGCGCGCCTGCTCACGCATCAGACGCTGCGGCGCGACGACAAGCTGGTCAAGCGGGTGCTGTCGGACGAACTGTTCCGCGCCGAAGTCGACAAGCGCCTGCTCGAATCGGGCCTGAAGATGATCGACAACGTCTATGCCGACCATGTGACGCTGGCGCTGCACCGCGCCGTGGAACCGAAGATCTTCGGCGCCAAGGACATCTGGCAGAACAATAATTTCGGCCTCACGCGCGACGGCGTGGCGCTGCTGGTGGTGCTGTGGGCCCAGATCATCCTGCCCAAGCGCGAACGCCAGGAAACGCACCAGAACGCCGACGACGACCAGGACGACATGTTCGACAAGGACAAGCCGATGCCGCGCGCCGAAGACACCTCGATCGGCATCTCGTACACCGCCCTGTTGTCGGACTTCGGCGACAAGCTCGGCAAAAAAACCCGCATGGACATGAACCTGGGCGCGCTCTCGCGCATGGGCTTCATCGAACGGCGCGGCGACGTGATCCTCGAAGGCCCGCTGCTCGACCTGCTGATGGATACGGACGTGCTCAAGGAGCGCATCATCAACGGCGCCCTGGCCGACGTGTTCAAGCGCGCGCCTGCAGCAGTGGCCGAGGCCGAACCGGCAACCGAATCTGGCGACGCTGCCGACACCCAACCTGAGGCCTGACCATGTTCCACATTAAATCACTCGAACTGGTCCATTGGGATTACTGGCAGCGGATCAAGAACATTCCGCTCGACGCCAAGATCATCACTATCGCCGGCCAGAACGGTTCCGGCAAGACGACCCTGCTCGACGCGCTGCGCACGCTGTTCGGCCTCGATTGTTCGATGGGCCGCACCTACAAGCACTATGCGCGCCACTCGGGCCAGCAAACGGCATGGATCCGCGCCGTGGTCGACAACAAGAACGTCGGGCGCCAGCTGTCGAACCGTCCTTTCCGCAGCTCCGGTTTCTTCAGCGATGACGAAGTCACGCTGTTCTGCCAGATCCAGAAAAACGGCGGCGACTGGAAGCGCCAGTACCTCATGCGACCGGGGAATATCCAGATCGAGGAAGTGACCGAGGCCAGCGACTGGCTCGGCGTGGAAAACTACCGCAAGCGCCTGGCCAACGCAGGGCTCTCGCCCGCGATGGCCAAGGTGCTGGCGCTGGAGCAGGGCGAAACCGACAAGCTGTGCGAGTACGCGCCGCGCCAGCTGCTTGACCTGGTGTTCCAGGTCTTCGGCGACAAGGAAGTGCTGGACGCCTACGACGAAGCCAAGCGCCACCAGCGCGACACCGAAACGGAACTGAAACGCTTCGAGACCGAGCTTGAAGCCTCGCGCACCAACCTCGAAGGCCTGCGCCTGCGGGTGGCCAACTACCACCAGTGGGAAGACTTGCACAAGGAACGCCGCAACCTGCTCGAAGAAGTGCTGCCGTCGCTCGAATACCACGAAGCGCGCGAAAAGGCGGGATCGGTCAGCAAGACGCTGCGCGAACAGCGCAAGCCGATGGCGCAGGCCGATTCGCAGCTGATCGAAAAGCGCCAGGCGCTGGCCGCGCAAGCGAAAGCGCTGACCGAGGCGCAGCAGAACGAAACCCTGCTTGAGCAGGAAGGCACCGTGCTGGCCAGCCGCCTGACGCAGGTGAACACCAAGCTCAAGCCGCTCGACAGCCTGCTCGAGCAGAAGGAGCGCCTGCAAAAGCTGGCGGCCGATTCGGGCGCCGACATTGCCGAAGTGGCGGCCAAGCTGGACGAAAAGGAAGCCGAACTGACGCGCCAGAAGCAGGCGCGCGACACGCTGTCGAACCGTATCGCGGGCGAGCAGACCACCATTTCCGCGCTGCAGGGCAAGAGCGCGATGCCGGAGCCGGAAGCGGTGCGCGGCATGCGCCGTGCGCTGCGCGACGCGGGCATTCCGCACGCGATGCTGTCCGATATCGTTGAGGTGACCGACGCCAAATGGCAGGGCGCCGTTGAAGGCGTGCTCGGTGGCTACGCCTCGGTCGTGCTGCTCGAACGCGCCAAGGATGCGCCGGCCGCCTACCGCCTGGCCGAGAAGGAGCGTTATCGCCACTTCATCGTGCCCGAGTGCGTGGACGCCCCCAATTCGAAGGATGACAGCCTGCTGTCGGTGGTGCGCTTTTCGGCGCCGGCGCCGTCATGGCTGATCGACCAGCTCTCCCGCATCGACCGCGTCGATTCGGTGGAAGCCGGCTTCAAGCTGTCCAAGGATGCCGAGTGGATCACGCCGGACGCATATCACCGCGAACGCCGCGGCGGCCGCTCGCTGTTCGTTGAAGCGTCGCGCTACCGCTTTGGCGACGCCGGGCGTATCCAGCGCCTCGAAGCGCTGCAGAAGTCCTTGCCCGCGCTGGAAGCGAAGGAAGATGAACTGACTTTGGCGATCAGCAAGCTGGCCGCCGAAGTGGGCGCGCTCAAGGGCCGCATCGCCGGTGTCGACGCGGCCAAGGAACTGGCGGCCCGCCATGCCGAGTTCGAAGAAGCGCTGCGCAATACGGCGCCCTTGAAAGCCGAACGCCTGGAAGTTGGCTCGCGCCTCGGCGAACTGCAGGGCCTGACCAAGGCGGCCACCGTGGCGCGTACGCGCGCCGACACCGTGTGGCAGAACGCGCGCCTGGCATTGTCGGAGGCCGAGGCGGGCCTGCGTCTTGGCCACAAGCGCCAGATCGAGCAGCGCGCCGAACACGCCAAGGCGCTGGTCGATTTGCGCCGCAGCTGGCGCCACCTGCCGCAAGGCTGGCGTCGCCGCGCGCGCCGCGCGTCGCTGGTGGCAGAACACCAGAATTCGCACCAGGTCGACCTGCGGGTCGCCTCGCTCCAGCACAGCCTGGCGCGTGACGACTGGGAGCTCGATGCCACCGTCATCGACCAGCATCACCGCCTGAACGACCAGTTGCAGGGCCGCCAGTCCGAAACCGACGAGCGCCGCTACCAGAACAACCGCGCAATCGAAGCGACCGGCAACGCACGCGGCGCCTACATCGAACGGCTGCGCTACACGATCAAGACCTACAGCAAGAACATCAAGGAGCTGGGGGAGCTGGCGGGGATCGAAGTCAATGCCGATACGGTGCGGCTCGAGAACGACGACGTGCAGCTGGCACAAGCCGGACTGCACGTGCGCTTCAAGTTCGACGGCAAGGACCAGATTGGCATGAACGACGGCGAAGCGTCAGGCGGGCAGCAGGTGATGAAGTCGCTGGTGCTGCTGATTGGCTTGCTCAAGTCCGAGGATGGCTCGGGCGGCTTCGTGTTCATCGACGAACCGTTCGCCCACCTGGATATCCGGAATATTCAGCTGGTAGGCGAGTTCCTCAAGAACACCGAGGCGCAGTACCTGATGACGACGCCGCTGACGCACAACACCGACGTCTATGACCCGTCGGAGCTGACGCTCATCACCAGCAAAAAGAAGAAGGACATGCCGTGGGCGCAGCCGATTTTTGTGCTGCAGCGGCGCCAGGTGGAAAAAAGCGCCGCGTAAGTTGGCGGTGATGACAATGTAGGGTGGAAGGCGCTGTCGCTTTTCCACCCTACATTTCAACTCATGCTTCTTCGACGGCCTTGCGCAGTTTCCAGCGCCAGCGCAGCAGTCCCACTGAATACGTCCCGAAATACCCCGCCATCAATCCCATGGCCGGCATGAAGAACACATAGTCGGTGACCTTTGGCGTCGGCAAACCGCTGCCCTGATTAGCGTAAATTTCGAATCCCACATACATCACGGCGGCCATGAACAGCATCGCAATGACAATGCCAAGCCGCGCGTTCGGCGTGAAGAAATAGCCTTCCTTGACCGTCTCGAAGCGCGTCAGCTTCAATCCCCACACCGCGTATGCAATGCCACCCATCGTGCCGATCGCCAGCCACGCAAGTGCGCCCGGCAGGTCGATCAGCTGGGACGCCGTCACCAGCACCATCGCCGTGAACGCGCCTGCGCCCGTGTAGTGGCGCTGCATGATGGAGCGCTGGCGCTTCATCATGCTTTTCACGCGCGAGTAGACGCGCCACACCAGAAACGGCGCCAGCACCAGCAGCGCGACGGTATAGACCGACAGGCCGTTCATGCTTTTGCCTTCTCGGCGGCGCGCCAGCGCAGCAAGCCAATCGCGTAGGTCACGTAATAGCCGGCCAGAAGACCGAAGATCACCATGGTCATCGGGCTGCTGCCGAATTGCGGCATGTCCTGGGGGCCGTATGCAAAGTACTCGTAGCCGCGATACACCAGCCTGGCGATGAAGAGCATCGCGATGCCGATGCCGATAGGCGCATACGGCGTGTAGAAGTAGTCGCCGTCGGTGTGTTCGAATCCGGTGCGGCTCAGGGCGACCAGGGCCAGCAGGCTGCCGACAATCGTTCCGGCCGCGATGCCCGCCAATATGACCGGCTTGGCGGCGAACATGACTGCCAGCACGACCAGCATCACCGGGAACAGTACGGCTGCGGCCCAGTGGCGCCACGGGCGCGATTTCTGGCGAACGGTAAGGCGCTTAACGCGCATGTAAACACGCCACATGAGGAACGGTACAAGCGCGAGTATTACGATATTAGTCTGGGTCATCGAGCAATCCTGGATTGAACGTCTGGAGAAAGAAATGCATTGTAATCGACCGCGTCCGTTCACCCGTCAATACGGAACCATGTCCCACCTGGACGGCCGGGGCTAGCGCTGGATGCCCGACTCGAAAGGCCTGCTGGTGCAGGTGCGGCCGGCCAAGCAGGGCAATTCGCCGGTCGTGACTGGCGTGCCGAGCGGCCCGAGTTTGCAGGACAGCCAGAAGAGCGTCAACGCGCGCGCTGCGCACCTGGCAGGACCTGCTGAAGAATGAAGAGGACGCCAAGCTGTTCGAGCACTACGCCACGTCGCAGCTGGCGCAGATCGACCTCGCGGGCAAGGTGCGCACGATCGGCGCCCCTGCTATGTATAGCGAAGCGAGCCTTGCGCCCAACGGAAAGTACATCCTGGCCGAAGTGATGCGCCGGCCGTTCTCCTATGTCGTGCCGGCTTCCGATTTCGCGCATCGCATCGAGATACGCGACCCGGCCGGCAAGCAGGTTCACCTGGTGGCCGACAAGCCGCTTGAGGAAGGTCTGCCGCCGGGTAACGGTGCCGTCTCCGTCGGCGTGCGCAATACAAGCTGGCGCGCCGATGCGCCTGCCACGCTGGTATGGGCCGACGCGCAGGATGGGGGCGATCCGGCCAAGGCAGCCGAGGTGCGCGATGTGGTCTATGCGCAGGCCGCGCCGTTCGCAGCCAAGCCCGAGGTGCTGGCGAAACTCGGTTCGCGCTACAGGGGCGTAATGTGGGGCATGGGCGACACCGCCCTGATCACCGAGTCCTGGATCAAGACGCGCGCGGTCAAGCCCTGGCGCATTGCGCCTGACAAGCCGGGCGCTGCGGCGGACCTGGCATTTGCCTATTCGGGCGAAGACCGCTACGGACCTCAAGCAAGGCGGCGCAGCCCTGCTGATGACGCTGACCAGCTTCCCGCACCCGACGCCGCAACTGAAGGACGTGCAGAAGGAACAGATCCGCTACAAGCGCGCCGACGGCGTGGACTTGACCGCAACGCTGATGCTGCCGCCGAACTACGAGCCGAAGCGCGATGGCCCGTTGCCGATGCTGATGTGGGCGTATCCGCAGGAATTCAAGAGCGCCAGCGCGGCCAGCCAGACCACCGGTTCGCCGTACAAATTCAATGCGATCAGCTACTGGGGCCCGGCGGCGATGCTGTCGATGGGTTACGCGGTGCTGGTTAACCCGTCGATGCCGATCGTCGGCGCCGGCGAGGCCGAGCCGAACGACAGCTATCTGCCGCAGCTGGTGGCCAACGCCCAGGCGGCGGTCGACGAAGTGGTGCGGCGCGGCGTGGCGGACCGCAACCGTATCGCCATCGGCGGCCACTCCTACGGCGCCTTCATGACCGGCAACCTGCTGGCCCATACGCGCCTGTTCAAGGCCGGCGTGGCGCGCAGCGGCGCCTACAACCGCACGCTCACGCCGTTCGGCTTCCAGTCCGAGGAGCGTCAGTTCTGGAAGGCGAAGGATGTGTACCAGACGATGTCGCCGTTTAATAACGCCGAAAAGATCAGGGATGCGCTGCTGATGATCCACGGGGAGCAGGATAACAATTCCGGCACCTTCTCGATCTAGAGCGAACGCATGTTCCAGGCCGTCAAGGGGCTGGACGGCACGGCGCGCCTGGTGATGCTGCCTAACGAAAGCCATGCTTACCGTGCGCGCGAGTCGATCATGCACATGCTGTATGAGACCAATACCTGGCTCGACAAGTATGTGAAGAACGCCAAGCCGTAACGGAAAGCCCTGCGAGCGGGACTCATGGTATTGTCATTACTCCATCACGAGGAGTGCACAATCCATGAATCCCGCACCGTATGAATTTCATCGCGCACCGGATCCGGTGCCGATCGAGGAACCGCAACCCGAGCCGTTCGACAATCCCCATCCGCACCATCCGCCGGTGCAACACCCGAGCGACGATCCGATACCGGATCCAAAGCCTAGCTGACTTGTCGTGCTCGCGCATGCGGGGACCCATGCTGAATATGCTCAGCATGGGTCCCCGCATGCGCGAGGACGACGGGTTATTGACTACGCAAATTGTCCACCAATTCAGACCCTAGTCGAACGCCCAGCTATAGAGCACGTCGAGCGCGGTATTGGTCCCGGCCTGGAATTGCAGGGTGAACTTGTTATTGAGCTTGTAGCGCAGCTTGACCAGGCTCGAGGCCGAAGTCGCCCCCTGCTCGAAACTGAGGAAGGCGCGCGACGAGAGTCGCTTGCCGACGGTGAGCACGGTGCTTTCCAGCCCCTTCGCCTGCGACAGTCCCACTTCATCAAGTCCCAGCGTGCTGGCGATGCGCGACTGGATGCCACCGCCTTTGCCGCCCAGCAGGGCGCCGGCGGCGGCCGTCAGCACGCCTGCCTCGTTGCCGGCCACCGCATCCATGCTGTGTCCCAGCACCAGCCAGGCCAGCTTTTCGCTGTCCGGCACGTTTGGCGTCGACACCAGCTTGGCCACCGGCGAGAGCGCCGTGCCGCGCACTTCCACGCCCGCTTCGACGTTGGTCCCGGACAGCTGGTCGCCTTCGGGCCGGCGGCGCACCGCGCGGATGTTCAGTGCCGGGTTGTCGTACGGGCCGCTGAAGGTAAGCACGCCCCGTTCGATGAACAGGTTCTGGCCATACGCCTTGTAGGTGCCGCTGGTGACCCGGATGCCGCCGTTCGCGCGCGGACCGCGCGAGCTGCTGTGGATGCTGACCTTGCCGGCCAGTTCGGCGTCGATGCCCAGGCCGCGCAGGCGGAAGGCGTCGCCCAGGTCGACATCGAAAGCGTAGGACAGCGGCATCGCCGGCGCGGTCGGCTTGGCCACGATGCCCGCGCGGTTCCTCCCCAGTACGATCACGTCGTCGGACAGGGTAGGGCGGCCTTGCGGCGCCAGTTCGATCATGGCGCGCTCGGCCCTGAACTTGCCGTCGAGATGGAAGTGCTTGTTGTCGCGCACCAGGGTGCTTTCGCCGCTCACCACCAGGGTGCGGTCGGGGCGCGACAGGATTTCGAGTTTGTCGGCCACCAGCTTGA
Organism: Pseudomonadota bacterium; assembly: GCA_040388275.1. Taxonomy (GTDB): domain Bacteria; phylum Pseudomonadota; class Gammaproteobacteria; order Burkholderiales; family Burkholderiaceae_D; genus Telluria_A. The sequence continues at coordinate 47,880 of JAZKCA010000002.1, read as the reverse complement.
GCTGCATGGTCGCTTCGCCACCCGTGAAGCGCACCGCGCCGTCGGCGCTGGCGCGGCCTTGCGGACCGTCGAAGCTCAGGCGCTGCAGCAGCATCTGGTCGCCGGCGAGCTGCGCGCGCAACTGGCCGTTGCGCAGCTTGATGCCTTGCTCGGCCCAGCGCACGGCCAGATTGTCGCCGTTGACGGTGCCGTTCAGGGTTGGTACGCCAATGGTGCCGGCGCCGGTCAGGGCCAGCTTTAGCGCGCCATCGAGTTCCAGCCCCGGCTGGCCGGCGAACGGCGCCAGCCACGCTATGGACGTCATGTCGGCATTGGCCACCAGCTTGAGCGGGCTGGCGGTCGATACGCGTCCCTGCACTAGTTGCGCGGTGGCGTCGATGGTGGCGCGCCCGGTACGGGTGCCGTCGATTTCGACCTGGGTGCGCAGCGCGCCGCCCACGATATCGGCGCGCAGGTCGAGCACGCGCAGGCCCAGGGCCACGGGCACGTCGGCGCCGGCGATCAGGTCGCCCTTTTCGCGGAACACCCGCAGCATGCCGCTCAGCGACGGCGGCCCGCCAGCGCTGGCCGGCCCTTGCATGTCGAGCGCCCACTGGCCGCCGATGGTCAGGTCGCCGCGCAGGCTGTCGCGCATGGCCGGCGAAAACTGGGCCAGATAGTGCAGCGGCACGCCGGCCGCGGCGCCCTTGCTGGTCCAGTGTCCGATGTCCTTGTCGAGCGACTGCAGGCTGACCGTGCCGTTAGGCAGTTTGATGACCGCGTCGCGCAGGGAAACCGTGTTCGGATTGAGCAGGCCAATGACGCCGGAGCCGGGCGCGCCGCTGATGCGCAGCGCTACAGGTCCCTGCAACGCGAACGCATACGGCCCCTTGTTTTGCAGCGAGGCCACGGTGCCGGTCCAGGCGCCGGCATTCCAGCCGCCCTGTACCTCGCCGCCGGCATCGAGCGTGTCGTTGCGGGCCGAGAAGCGCAGCGTGTGCGCGCCGCGCGTACCGGCCGTTTGCAGGCGCGCTGCATCGACTTTGGTGTCGCCGCTGGCGTAGCCGGTGATCTCGACGTCGCTGACCAGCGGATCGGCCGCGCCGCGCCCGGCGCCAAGGCTGCCCGAGGCGCGCACCGACTTGAGCTGCTGGCCGGAGAATTTCAGGTTCTGCCCTTCGAGCGCCGCCTTCAGCGACGGCATCTCCATGCTGCCCGAGATGCTGCCCGTGCCGCGCAGCGCGCCGCCGAAATTCGGACCTAGCGCGCCCAGTTGCGGCGCGTCGATGCGCCAGTCGAGGACATCGGCGCCGGCGCCGAAGCTGCCCTTGGCGGCCACCACGTTTGGCCCCAGGTGCAGGTTGACATCGGCGTTCGATACATGCTGGGCGTCGGCCGCCAGTTTGGCGTAACCCCAGAACGGTGAACTGGCCAGGGTGGACGGCTGCAGCGCCAGGTTCAGAGTGCCGCGCCAGTCCGGTCCGAGCCGTGCGCCAGCGTCGAAACTGCCATTGATACTGCCCGGGAGGAAGGAGCCGAAGGCGGCAGGGTTGAAGCCCTGCGCCGTGCCCTTGGCCGTCGCTTCGATCACGCCCTTGCCGTCCTTGTCGGGCGCGGTGAGCCAGGCGTCGCCGCTGGCGTGCAGCGCACCCGCGTTGGCAGCGCGCGTGGCAGGCGTCCATCCCAGTCCCTTGGCGTCGACCTCGAAGGAGGTGCGCGGCGCCGCCATGGTGCCGGTGACAGCGCCGGTGGCGACGATGGTGCCGTACAAATCCTTGCGCACGGCGGCGAGCTGCTTGCCATCGATGCGCCACAAGAGTTTTTCGCCCGGCGCGCCGAAGCTGCCGCGCAGGTCGGCCGTGTTGGCGCCCAGTGCCAGCGTGGCCGAAACGCCGCTGATATGGCTGGCGTCGGCATTAAACTTGCCGCTGCCCGACAGGCTCTGGTCGAACAGGCGGCTCGGGCGCAACGCAAAGCTGGCCGCAAGCTTCATCGCAGGCGACATGAAGCCGTGCGCGTTGATGTCGGCATTGATGTCGGCCGCCGGATAGTCGCCGAACGAGGCCGGGTTGAACTTGACAGCGTTCGCATTGACCTTGAATTCGCGCGTGCCGGCCAGGCTGGCATTGGCGGTCAGGCGCACGCTGCTCCCGCCCGCGCTGATGCTGGCCTTGCGTACTTGCAGCAGTTGGTTTTCAAGCGATGCCTCGGCATCGAGGCGCATGCCCGCTTCGGCCAGTTGTGCGGTCAAGGTCTGCGTCTTGCCCTTGCTGACGATGCGGATGTCGCCGGCAATCTTTGTTTCCTTGATGCGGCTGTGCACCTGGCGCAGGTCGAGGCGGTCGGTGTGCAGCACGAACTGCGCGGTACCGAGGCCTGGTTCGCCCGGCACGCGCACCAGGCTGCCGCTGCCGGTAAATTTGCCGGCGCCGCCCAGGTTGATGACGGCCCCTTTGATGGCCAGCGCATCGAGGTTGCCGGCCAGATCGCCGTGCATCGCGCGCAGCGGCAGCAGCAGTTTGTCGATGGTGCCGACGGCGCCCGCGTTCTCGATATTGACGCTGCCCTTGATGTCGCGGTTGGCATCGATGCGCGACGCGATCGTAACGCTCAGGTCGGCGCTCGGCAGGCCCGGATTGAAGAAGGCCGGGTCGAGGTGCTTGCCGTTGATCGCCATCTGGCGCAGCGGGATCGCGTCGAACGGCGCGACGATGAGCTGGGCGTCGCCGCTCGCCTTGCCCGACTGGCCTGTGGCGGCCAGCTGCGTGTTGAGCAGGTCGCCGCCGGCGCGCAGGTCCAGCTGCGCCGCTTTCTGGCCCTTGGGAGCGACGAGCTGGGTCAGGCTGGCCGCGGCGTCGAGCTTGAAGGGCTTGTGCGCGGCGATGCTGCCGTCTGCCTTGGCGTAGCCCCACGGCGTGATGGCGCTGGCGCCTTGCAGCTTCCACTTTTGCTTGTCGCCGTGCAGGTCGAAGCGCACGTCGGCGATGATGGTGGCCACGCCAGCCTTGGCCAGGGTGACCTTGTTGATGCGCGCGTCGTTCAGCTCCAGCAGGAAGGGGGCGGCCAGCGTGGCCGGCATCTTGAGCGGTTCGCCGTCGCGCAGGGTGTCGACCCGCAGCGCCATCACGTGCAGGCGGTTGATGGCGATGCCGCGCGTGAGGTACTGGAACGGCGACCAGTCGATCTCGACGTTGTCGGCCGTGATCAGCTTTTCGGGGCTGCGGAACACGATTTTACCGAGGTGCATCGAGCTGTACAACGAGCCGGTCACGCCGGTGATGACGATGCTGCCGCCGCTCTCCTTGGCGACCCGTTCGGCCAGCTGCTGCAGGGTCGCTTCGCGGCCCAGGAACCAGTAGGCGCCGCCCAGCAGGGTGGCGGTGACGGCAGCGCCGATGGCGAGGCGGCGCGGCCAGCGTCGGGCGCGTGCTGCGGCAGTGTTGGTGGCGGCGGTCATCAGAAAGTAAATCCAAGCGAGAAGTGCAGACGCGCCGATTTGACCGCCTGGCCGTAGGCGAGATCGACGTTGATCGGTCCGACCGGGCTGCGCCAGCGCGCGCCGACGCCGTAACCGGCCTTCGGTTTCAGTTCGCTGGCGCGGTCGGCGGCGTTGCCGGCGTCGACGAAGAAGGCCACGCCCCAGGGCGGCTTGAACCAGTATTGGTATTCGGCGCTGCCGGCCAGCAGGTAACGACCGCCGACGATGGCGTCGCCTTCGCGCACGCCCAGTTCCTGGTAGCCGTAGCCGCGCACCGACTGGTCGCCGCCGGTGCGGAACAGGAAAGCTTCGGGCACGCCCGCCTTTTGCCGGGAGGCGAGCGCGCCGCCCTCGGCGCGCAGCACCAGGGTGCCGGCCGGGCCGACAGGCCGGTAGTTGATGTAGCGCGTGCTGAAACGGATGAAGCGTTCGTCGGTCAGTACCGGCAACACCGCGCCGCCCAGCTGCGCTTTGAGCACATAGCCGCGGGTCGGCTGCAGCAGGTTGTCCAGCGCGCGCTTGGTGTAGCTGAAGGTCAGCGGCAGGCTCTGGCTGCGGCGGTCGGGTACCCGGTCGACGCTGCGCTGCTCGCTCAGGTATTCGAGCGTGAGGCTGCGTTCGCGCAGCGGCGTGCCCCAGGCGCGGCGCGCGGCCAGGGTCGATACGGTGGTCACTTCGCCCTGCAGGTCGTTGCGCTCGAAGCCGGCGCCGAAACTGTCGTTGTAACCTTTTGGCGTGGTCGGGAAGTAGAAATCGGCGCGCGCGCTCTGGCGCTTGGTTTCCATGACGATGTTGCTCTTCATGCGCAGGCCGACGACGTTCAGGTCTTCATAGGTGACCTGGGCCCGGTAGCCGGTATTGGACGACACGCCCAAGCCCACCGCCACGTTGCGCTGCTTGTTCTCGGTCACGCGCACGACCACCGGCAGGGTGACCGGGTTTTCGACGGGCGGCTTGGGAATGGCCTGTTGTTCGTCGGTGAGCGCCTCGATGTCTTCGTCGAGCGACTCGGCCATGTCGGTGCTCACTTCGACCCCGCTGAAGTAGCCGGTGTCCTGCAGGCGCGCTTGCAGCGACTGCATGGCGGCCTCGCTGTACTCTTCGCCCGGCTTGATGGTGTTCAGATTGTTGATGATGGACGGCGAATAGCGCTTGAGCCCTTCGATTTTGAGTGCGCCGAAGCGCGCCTCGGGGCCGCTGTCGAGCACCACGTGCAGGCGCACGCGCCGCGCTTCAGGATCGACCGTGGCCGAGGACTCGGCCAGCTGGGCGCGCGGAAAGCGCGCCTGCATCACCTGGCGCAGCAGCTTGCGCTTGGCGCTTTCCCAGTCGGCCTGGCGAAAGCGCTGGCCCAGCGGCATGGCCCAGCGGCTGCGCAAGTCGGACGGGTCGAATGGCTTGGCGCCGCCGACCGGGTCGAACCCCTTGAGCACCAGGTCGACGTCGCCGACCAGCACCGGATCGCCCAGGTCGACCAGGATGCGCGCCACCGGCCTGCCGCCACCGGTGTCGAGGCCGGCCGAGACGGTGGGCGAATAGTAGCCCTCGGTCGCGATCAGGGCCTTGGCCTGGTCCGGCGTGGCCTTGACCAGGCGCTGCAGCTGTTCAAGGTCGAGGCGCGGATTGTCCTGCCAGCGCAGCAGGTCGAGGTTGTCTTCGAGCAGTTTTTCAATGGGGCGGGGGGCGTCGATGGCGACCCGGTATTGCACACCCTGGGCCAATGCGGCGGCCCCGGCCAGCAAGGTGAACACGGTAAGGGCAAACTGTGCCAAAATTCGTGGTCGCCGCGGCGCCTGTGTCGATGCGGTTGCGTGTATGGCGGGTATTGCGGGAAACATGTCGCTCCATTGGGAAAATGCTGGCCACATCTTACCGGAATGCCCAAATTGATGGCGAACGTCTAACTTTAAAGAATTCGAATGACCATGCATCAAGCCGATACCGCCCTCGTGTTGTTCAGCGGGGGCCAGGATTCCACCACCTGCCTGGCGTGGGCGCTGCAGCGCTACGCCCGGGTGGAAACGATCGGCTTCGATTACGGCCAGCGCCACGCGGTCGAACTGACGGTGCGTCCCGGGGTGCTGGCCGGCGTGCGCGCGCTCAAGCCCGACTGGGATGCGCGCCTGGGCGAGGACCACATGGTCGACCTGTCCGTGATCGGAAAAATCTCCGACACCGCGCTCACGCGCGACGTGGCCATCGCCATGCAGGACAACGGCTTGCCGAACACCTTCGTCCCCGGCCGCAACCTGCTGTTCATGACGGTGGCCGCCACGCTGGCCTACCGGCGCGGCCTGAACGTGCTGGTGGGCGGCATGTGCGAAACCGATTTTTCAGGCTACCCCGACTGCCGCGACGACACCATGAAAGCGCTGCAGGTCGCGCTCAACCTGGGCATGGGCACTCGCATCAAGCTTGAAACGCCGTTGATGTGGATCGACAAAGCCCAGACCTGGCAGCTGGCGCATGACGCCGGCGGCGCCGCGCTGGTCGACCTGATCCGCGCCGACACCCATACCTGCTACCTGGGCGAGCGCGGCGCGCTGCATGCCTGGGGCTACGGCTGCGGCGCTTGCCCGGCCTGTGAACTGCGCGCGCGCGGCTACCAGCAATACGTGGCCAGGGAGACGGCATGCGCCTAGCCCTGCTGACCGATCTGCACGCCAACAAGGAAGCCTTTTCGGCCTGCCTGGCCCACGCCGAGCAGCAAAAGGCCGACCAGTACGCGTTCACGGGCGACTTCGTCGGCTATGGCGCCGATCCTGCCTGGGTGGTCGACACGGTCATGAAATACGTGGCGCAGGGAGCGGTAGTGGTACAGGGTAACCACGATTTCGCGGCCACCCGCGAAGCGCGTCCCAGCATGCACGCCGAAGCGCGCGAAGTGATCCAGTGGACGCGCGGCCAGCTCTCGTCCGAGCAGCTCGGTTTCCTGGCCGAGCTCCCGCTGGTGCGGGAAAAGGACGGTCTGCTGTTCGTGCACGCCAGCGCCAACGATCCACCCAAATGGGAATACGTGACCGGCATCGATGAAGCCGAATTGAGCCTGATGGCGACCGACTGCCGCATGGTGTTTTCGGGCCATGTGCACGCGCCGGCGCTGTACCGGCGCGCCGACGACGGCCGCATGGGCGCGCACACGCCGACCCCGGCCAAGCGCATTCCCGTGCACCCGCAGCACCAGTACCTGGTGATCCCCGGATCGGTGGGCCAGCCGCGCGACGGCAACAGCGCCGCCTGCTACGCCATCTACGACGACGTGGCGCACGAGCTGAGCTTTTTCCGGGTGCCGTACGACCACGGCGCGGCGGCGCGGCGGGTGATCGCGGCGGGCTTGCCGATCGTGTTCGCCATGCGCCTGATCGAAGGCATCTGACAAAAAAGCCGCCCAAGGGCGGCTTTTTTCATGCGGCGCCGCGATTATGCGGGCACGCTCTTGCGGTCTTCGGCGCGATGGCGGTTGCGGCGGGCGATGTACCAGATGATGGCGAGCGGGATCAGAATCGGCATCAGCAGGGGCGACACGGCCAGTGCGGTGACGACGGCGGCCAGCACCAGGGCCAGCACCACCACCACGCCGACGCCGGCAAACACCACCGCCAGCACCACCGCCACCAGGGCTGCCACCACGATGCCGAGCAGGATGCCGCCGCCGGCCATCAGCACCGCCGCCAGGCCGCCCACGGGCCCGTCGAAGTCGGCGTCGTCGATCTGGAAATGCATGCCGGCGCCGTCGAACAGGGCGTTCCAGATCAGCAGGGCAAGCACAAACAAAATCAGGTAGGGAGCGGTCTTTTTCATGGCGAAGCCTCTTTGGTAGTGACGGGAGTGTTGCTGGTATGAGTCGCACTGTAGCGACGTCGGTATGCGCGTGCCAGCCGCTTGCGACAGGCTGCAATTTTGGCGGGTCAGGGGGACCCAAAAAGGCGACGAAACGTGCCGCCGAGGCGAAATGGCGCGATAGCTTTTTCCTCCTTGTAATTGGAAACACATTGCCTATACTGAATGCCTGCTCTATCGGATGGGGATTCATATGCAATTTGTCTATTTTCCAGCGGATCACCGGGCTTTCTCAGGCTTTGGCGACATTGCGCGCCAGCTGCGCAAGCTACTCAGTGGAGGCGGACCGAAGGGGCCGCCATCGGCGCCGCCAGCGATACCGCCGATCATCATCACCCCTTACAGCTACCAGACGCCGGCGCCGGCGATTGACCCGCGCGTGCCGCCCGCCGGACCACCGTTGCAGCCGCCGCGCTGTCCCGACTGGCGGCTGTGCGCCAGCATCGTCCAGTAGCACCAAGCCCGCCATGTGCGGGCTTTTCGTTGGTGGCGGACTGTGCGCTCTCTATCCTGCGACATTGCTAGAATTCGACTATCATTTACACCCTTTTGAACTTCCTGAAACTTCGAGTAACAACATGATCGATCAAGCAGCAGAACACCCTCTCGACGCCGATAGCGCCGACGCCCTGGTCCAGGAGCCGCGCCTGTGGCAGGGCAACGGCTGGACCGCCAAGGTCATCAAGAACGAGGATGACGAGGGCTGGGCCGTCGCCATGATCAAGGATGGCGAGCCGGAGCCGGCGCTGGTCGGCCCCTGGACCATGGGGCGCGACAAGAAAAATCCCAAGCCGCTCGACGTGTCCGCTTTCCACACCCTGGTCAAGACCGCGTCGGAAGTGTTGCGCCGGCATGAGCAGCAATTGCATGCACAGTTGCACAAGAGCACCGTCGTAACGATAGACGGCGCGGAAATCAAGATCACCCTCGACATCGTTCCCGACGACGAACACCCGTATGCGCTGCTGAGCGCGATCGACGACAACGGCGAATGCATTGCCCAAGTGCGCGCCGAAGCGAGCTTCAAGCTGTCGCCGTCGAACGCGGTGGCGTGGGCCGAAAACGGCTATCGCAAGCCCGGCTGACCTGGTTCGCCCCGCACGCGCGCCGGCATCCAATAGTTGCACCATCGGGGTCAGACCTCTATTCGTAGAAGCGGAGCAACGAATAGAGGTCTGACCCCGAAGTTATTCCCCGTGGGGAACGCTCGAAGCAGTGGCTGGATGCTAACAAATGGATACAAAGTGGGGACAAAGGGGTGCTGGCAGCGTGCGCAAAAGGGCGTATATTGAATCGACAGGGAGTCATTTCGCCCGCATGAAAGGAACGTCCATGAACACCTTTTTCCGACAAGCGGCGCTGGCCGCCGTTGTCTTGCTGGCCGCGGGCAGCGCTTCGGCTGGTGCCAAGCTCACTTTCGTCCAGCCCGAAACCTTTTCCGACGTGCCGTTCTCGTCTTGGGACCGCGAACGCCTGCTCAAGGACTTGCGCGCCCACTTCGACAAATTGGCGGCCACCTTGCCGCCGGGCCAGCAGCTCGATGTGGAAGTGACCGACATTGACCTGGCCGGGGAAACCTGGCCGGCCAATTTTGGCGGCCAGAATATCCGCATCATGCGCGGCCGCGCCGACTGGCCAAAAATGAGCTTGCGCTATACGATCACGCAAAATGGCCAGGTCCTCAAGAGCGGTACCGCCGACATCGCCGACATGAACTACCAGCAGAACATGACCCGCTTCGGCGACAGCGACGCGCTGCGCTACGAAAAACGCATGCTCGACCAGTGGTTCAAGCAGGTGGTGGCCGCGCGCTGATCGCGGCATAAAAAAAGGCCCGGCGCTGACGCCGGGCCCCAACAGGCTTTCGACCTGCAATGGTTTTGCTACCGTGCTGCTCGCTGCTTACTTCTTCTCTTCCCCTGACTTTTTGACCATCGCCGCCACGTCCCTGACCGTGTAGTCGGACGGCACGGCGAACAGCGCGGCGGCTGGCTCATCGCGCTTGAGTCCCACCAAGCGGTAGCTGCGCTCGCCGCTGCGCGGGTCGGTGCGCTTCGACAGCACGGTCACCTGCAGTTCAGGCGAGTACCAGGTTTCGTTCGCCACCACGATGGCATTGCGGTTGCCGATTTCGCCGGCGGGAATGTCGTAGCTGCGCAATTTTCCCTGGGCCTTGACGCCGTCGATCTCCTTGGTGCCCAGGTCCTTGGTGGTGGACTTGGTCGACCACTTCATGTCGCCAAACGCGCCGACCATCAGCGGTCCCAGGCGCTCCAGGCCGGGCATCGGATGGCCGCCTTCGGCCATCGCCTTCGTTACATGGATGCGGACGTTTTCGCGCACCCGCTCGGCCATGGCCGGATCGCCGCGTTCGACGCGCTTGATGATGATCTCTTCGCGCCCGGGAGTAGCGTCCTTGTCCAGCCGTTCGAGCTTTGCGCGGGCCGCGGCGGCCTTGCCCATTTCGAAGGCCATGCGCGACATGTCACCGTGCGGGGCGAGCTTGGTCGCGGTCCTCGCTTCCGGATTGAGAATGTAGGTGCTGCCGGCGACCGGGTCGTGGATGGTGATGCGGCGCACGGTGCCGTTCTCGCCGCGCGTTTCCTGGCGGGTGCGGCCGGCGCTGTCGCGGTAGCTGATGGAACTGGTCTTGTTGACGATCTGGTTACCGTCAAACAGGGTCTGCGATTGCTCGGATACTGCTTCAGCACTGTAAGGTGCATTCTTGACCGGTTTGGCCCTCATGCGCATCAGCGGCCCGTCGAAACCGGCCTGGCCGAAGTCGTGCAGGACCTGGGCGTCGGCGCCATTGATCATGATGCGCTCGCGTACCACTTCACGCGGGTGGGCGCCGCCGTTGTCGTCGGCGTCGCCCGCTTCGACGGCATCGAAATGCAGCGCGACGCGCGGCGCGTCGCCGGTGACGACGGTGACCGCCATGGCCGGGGCGAAGGCGCCGGCCAGCAGCGCGGCGATCAAGATGTGCTTGGTGTTCATGTCATCCTCTTGTTGGTTGGTGTTTATGGAAGTGATACCAGGCGCAGGGCCAGCGGCGAGCCGTCGGCGCCCACGAGCAATTCGGCGCGGACTGAATCGCCCGCGTTTTCGGGACTGACCGGCACGCCGAGCGAAGCGAGGGCGGTGCGCGGGACCTCGGTTTGCAGCAGGTGCGGATTGGCTTCCTGCGCAATGCGTTCAGCCGATTCGAGGGCGATGAAGTCGCCGCCGTCGACGATGCCGGCGCCGGGCAAGCCATCCAGGCCGGGGCCGGGCGCATGCAGCGACAATGTCAGCGCCAGCAGCGCCACCACGGCGGTGCTGCCCACGCCGCCGGCCACGCCCCACTGGGCACGGGTGAGGCTGTGGTACCAGCGGCGCGGCGGGAACTGCCTGGCGAAGGCGTCCATCAGCTCCTTCTCGACGCCGCGCGGGGCATGCATCGGGGCCATGGCCGCGCGCAGTGCGGCTAGCGGAGCGGCAAGGGCCGGATCAGGGTTGTCATCAATGTTCATTTTGCTACCTCTTGTGCGGCCTCGGACCGCGTCGATGAAAGGGGGCGATGCAGCACCAGCCGTTTTGCCATCGCCGCACGGCCGCGCGACAGGCGCGAGCGCACGGTGCCGATATCGACCTGGCAGATGTCGGCGATCTCCAGGTAGGACAGCTCATGCAATTCAAACAGGATCACGGCATCCCGGTAATGGGGCGGCAGCAGGGCGATGGCGCGGCGCACCTGCTCGGCCAGTTCGTCGCTGAGCATGCGCGTCAGCGGTTCGTGCGCCTCGCTGCCGGTTTCGAACTCCTCGTCTTCCAGCTCCGGCAAGCTTTCCTCGCGCTGGCGCGGATGCTCGTGCTTGAGGATCAGCTTGCGGGCCACCCCGAACAGAAAATTCGGCAAGGGGCCGCGCAGCGGATCGAAATTGAAGCTGCCGGCCAGCAGGCCCATGAACACTTCCTGGACCACGTCGGCCGCGGTATCGGTCGACCCGCAGCGCAGCACCGCAAAACGGAACAATGGGCCCTGGTGGCGCTGATACAGCGTCTGGAATGCCGTCGCGGTCCCGCAGCGCAGCTGGCGCAGCAATTCGGTGTCGGGGGCGGGGTTCGTGGTTGTCATTGTCGTGTCTCTACTGGTATTCCCGTTTCGCCAGCAATAAGTTCCAACTATTTTCACAACAATGTTGCACCATCGGGGTCAGACCTCTATTTGCTGCCGGTCGGCAGCAAATAGAGGTCTGACCCCGATGGTGCAACAAATCGAATTGTAATGGCAGGGAACGATGCTGCGGGAGTCAGTCTCAGAAGACCGGGGCGCGGTCGCGCTTGAGCAGCACTTCGAAGTCCTCGGGCGGCACGGGCGCGCCGAACAGGAAACCCTGGCCGTAGTCGCAGCCCGCGTGGCGCAGCATGTCGAACTGCTGCTGGGTTTCGACGCCTTCGGCCACCACTTTCAGGCCCAGCTTGTGCGCCATGACGATGATCGCTTCGCACAGCGCCACGTTGGCCGCGTCGTTCTCAAGGTTGTAGACGAAGGATTTGTCGATCTTGAGGAAGTCGAGGTCGAATTTGCGCAGGTAGGATAGCGACGAGTAGCCGGTGCCGAAATCGTCGAGCGAAATCTTGATGCCGGCTTGCTGGAAGGCGAGCAGCTGCTTGAGCACGAAGCTGTTCGAGGCCAGCAGCAAGCCTTCGGTGATCTCCAGGCCGACCTCGGGCACGCCAACCCTGCCGTTGACGTCGAAGCCGTTGTCGGTCACCCAGTGCCGGCAGTTTTCGCCGTTGGCATGGTAAAACTGGGCCGGTGACACGTTGACGTTGACCGTCAGTTGGTCGTCGTGCGCACGCCAGCGCCGCGCATGGGCGAGCGCCTTGCGAAACACCCAGTTGCCCATTTCGACGATCAGCCCGGTGTGCTCGGCGATCGGGATGAAGTCGACCGGGCTGACCCGCCCCAGTAGAGGATGGTGCCAGCGCAGCAGCGCCTCGGCCTTGCGAATGCGCCCGTCCGCCATGTCGACGATGGGCTGGTAAAACACTTCGAGCTGTTCGTCTTCCAGCGCGCGCCGCAGTTCATTGCTCATGGCCATGCGCGCCTGGGCGGCCTCCTGCATGCTGGGGGTGAAGTAGGTGAAACGGTTGCGCCCGTGGTCCTTGGACTGGTACATGGCCTGGTCGGCGTTGCGCAGCAGGTCGCCGGCGTTGTGGCCGTCACGCGGATACAGGGTAATGCCGATGCTGGCCGAAATATAGGCCAGCTCGCCCTCCAGCCGGAACGGGCGCGCCAGGTCGTTGCGAATTTTTTGCGCCACGTCGGTCACCTTGCCGGTGTCGTGCAGTTCGGACAGGGTGATCGTGAATTCGTCCCCGCCCAGGCGCGCGACGGTGTCGGTCTCGCGCACATAGGCTTGCAGGCGCTGCCCCACCTGCTTGAGCAGCAGGTCGCCGATCTGGTGGCCGAGCGTATCGTTGATTTCCTTGAAATGGTCGAGGTCGATAAACAGCAGCGCCAGCGGCAGGCCGCTGCGGTGCGCCTTCTTGATTTCCATTTCAAGGCGGTCGTGGAACACATTGCGGTTCGGCAGGCCGGTCAGACGGTCGACGTTCACTTCGCGCAGCGCCTGTTCGACCTGGCGCCGGTCATGCACCTCGGACGAGAGCGAGAAGGCTTGCTGCTGCAGCGAGGCGATGGTGCGCTGCAGCGTTTGCAGGTTGGCGTGCGGATCGTAGCTTTCGGCCGGCAGCACATGGGTGTGCAGGCCGCACACTTCATCGAACATGAGCGCGTCGCCCGAGCTGGGAAAGGCGTCCAGCGGGTAGCCGCACAGCAGCGAAAACGCGAAGTGGCGCTGCAGGTTGTTGAAGTAGCGTTCGACCCGGATGGCGGCATCGTGCTTGCCAGTCAGTTGCAGCGAGCAGTGGCTGGCGGCGCACAGAATGGCGACCATTTCGCCGAAGACGAAAATTTGCTGTTCGTCGCGCTGGGCGGCATCGTTGACCAGGCCGCCGATTGCATTACGGAAAGAGATCTCGTTGGGGAGGCCGTCTTCCATGAAGAGCGGCAACATCATGTCGGCTTGCAGGGGGACATAGCTGCCGCTCGTTGCTCGGCCGTGATCGTCGAGCAGCCCGCGCAGGGTCAAGGTCTCGGCGAGGCTGCGCAAATGCTCCTCGGTCGCAATGGCGATCCCTTTGTTACCGCTGGCCAGGGCCGAGCCGATGTAGTCGGACAGCCCCTTGATGAGGAACACATCGTCCTCGTAAAACTGCACAAGGTGATCGTTCATACGCAGCCGCCCAATGGAGATTTCCGTTTGGACTCCATTCGAGGCTGCAAGTTCCGTGCATTTTAGAAGGTTTTGCCGGCTGCGGCACCCCGGGTTACCAGTTCCGGACTCTTCCGGTGTCCATGTGGACGAACTGCGAGTCGGGATAGTAGCCAACCCCGCCGGCGCCCAGGTTCAGGGCCGCCTTGTGCAGCCTGGCCAGGTCGCGGCCCGGCATGCGGATGTCGATGGCCTTGCCTTCGAGGTGCATGCTGTGCTTGGCAACCCCGCCACTGGCCGCGGCCAGTTTGGCGTTCGATTCCGGCGAGCGGTAGCCCGAAATGACGTGCAAGACGTCGCTGCCGCCGAATTTGGCGCTGACCTGGTCGAGCAACAGCATCAGTTGCGGGTCCATGTTGGCGATGTGGTTGTTGCGATGGTCGCGCAACAGTTTGTTGATGTCGGCCAGCGCTTCGGGCACAAATTGGCCGTCGGCCCAGAACACGCTCTTGATGCTTTCGCCAGTGTGCGTGTTGTACAGGCGCAGGGTGCGTTCGTTCGGTGCGGCTACTGCGGCGCGCGCAAGTGCCGGGACACTCAGTGCCGAGGCCAGGACGGCCGAGGTTTTGAGGAAAGATCGGCGTTTGTTCATGCTCATGATGGAATCCTTGCGGGTGTTCTCAAGGACCCATCATACAGCTGTCGGGAATCAGGTGCTGGTTCTACCGTGCATTAGTGGCGCAATCACTCACATTTGTTGCAACATGGAATCATGTCAATGTTGTTGTTTCCGCCTCGCCACGGTCATTAGCGTACCTGTGGCGCGTTCGCTCCCTGGCCGCTCACGCAGGTGCCGGCACTGCAGGTGGCGCCCGGATCCATCGTCATCTGGCAGGTGGAAATCCTCCCGCTTTGCAGATTCTGGCTGCGGCTTTCGGTCTCGTAGGCGGCTGCCAGGCGGATGATCTTGGCGGCGTCGCTACGCTTGGTGGAATACGCCATGTAGCTTTCCGGGCCGCCGCAAGCCTTGTGGCCAATCGCGACGGTCTTGCATTGCTGGGCGCTGTCGCAGGCAGCAGTGCCGATTTCAGTCTTGATTTGGTCGATCAGGGTTGACTTGGCGACCGGCGCCGCCGCGGGACCCGGCGCGGACGGGGGGCTGTTGGCCGCGCCGCTGCAGGCAGCGAAAGTGGCCATGACGAGGGCGGCGCCGCACAGGCGAACGAGGGGGAGTAGGGTAGGTTTTTTCATGCCCTATCATCGCCGAGACTTGCCGCATTGGCAAGCGCCGCACGGTTGAACTACTTTATGACGCTCAGCTGGGGCAGGTGCTCGGCCAGGTAGTCGAAACAGGCGCGCAGGCGCGGCGGCATGTGGCGCCGGCCGCTCACCAGCAGGTTGACCGGCAGCGCCGCAGGCTCGTATTGCGGCAGGATGCGCACCAGGGTGCCGTCGGCCAGCTGCTCGGCCACCTGGTAGGACAGCGGCCGCCCGATCCCGCGCCCGGCCACCACGGCCATCAGGATGGCGTCGATCTCGTTGACCGACAGGCGCGGATTGAGCTTGATCACCAGTTCATGGCCGTCCTGCAGGAAGCGCCACTCGGTGTTCACGGCCACGCCGGCGTTGAAGATGACGTCATGCTGTTCCAGTTCCATCGGCGTGGCCGGCGTGCCGCGTCGCGCCAGGTAGGCCGGACTGGCCACCAGTATCCGCTTCACCTGACCGACCCGGCGCGCCACCATGCCGGTATCGGGCAATGCGCCGATGCGCACGGCCAGATCGATGCGCTGCTCGATCAGGTCCACGTTGCGGTCGTTGAACACCATGTCTACCTGCAGCGCCGGGTGCAGGTCGAGGAAGGCGATGATGGCGGGCGTGACGTGGCGCCGCCCGAACACATGCGGGGCGCTGATGCGCAGCCGGCCGCGCAGCGGGCCGCTTTCCTCCTCGTTCAGCGCGTCCTCGTAGTCGGCCAGCACGCGGCGCGCGCTCTCGGCCAGGCGGATCCCGGCCTCGGTCGGCGCCAGGCGGCGCGTGGTGCGTTCGATCAGGCGCACGCCAACCCGTTCTTCCAGCGCTTCGAGCGCACGCGTAACCGCCGGCGGCGAACGCTGCAGGCGGCGCGCCGCACCGCTCAGGCTGCCCGCGTCCAGGATCGCGATAAAAATTTGCAGTTCGTCGAAGCGGTCCATCTATTCTTCCGCTAAATTCAATAATGAATTCCACTTTATCATTATTTACGTCAAAAAATGGAAGTATTATCATGAAACTTCATCTTCAGAGAGGAAATGCCATGACTTCCACGCTACGCCTGCATGGCACCAAACTGTCCGGCCATGTCCACCGGGTCGAACTGCTGCTGCGCATGCTGGACCTGCCCTTCGAATTCGTTTCGGCCCCGGCCGAGGTGCGCGCCGGCGCCGCGTTCAGGGAACTGAACCCCCTTGGCCAGATCCCGGTGCTGCAGGATGGCGCGCTGACGCTGGCCGACAGCAGCGCGATCCTGGTCTACCTGGTCAAACGCTACGCGCCAGGCAGCAGCTGGCTGCCGGACGATGCGGCCGGCGCCGCGGCGGTGCAGCGCTGGCTGTCGGTGGCCGCCGGCGAAGTGATGTACGGCCCGGCCAGCGCGCGCGCCCAGGCGCAGTGGGGCGTGCCGTGCGACGCCGCCCGCGCCCGCGCCATCGCCGGGCGCCTGTTCGGCTTCATGGACGCGCACCTGGCCACGCGCCCCTTCCTGGCCGCGCCGCACGCCACCATCGCCGACCTGGCCTGCTACAGCTATATCCGGCATGCGCCGGAAGGCGGCATCGGCCTGGACGGCTACCCGGCGCTGCAAGCCTGGCTGGCGCGGGTCGAAGCGCTGCCCGCATTCATGGCGATGCCGTCGTCGCCGCTGCCGTCATGAACTTCCATCGCGGTGAACTGGAAGCGCAACGGCGCGCCGGCGTGAGTGGCAACAGCGGCGCCATTCGCGACCATATGCCCGACCAGCACCGCATCTTTTTCGAGGCGCTGCCTTTCGTGCTGGCCGCCACGCTCGATGCGCACGGCGCCCCGCGCGCCTGCGTGCTGCACGGGGAGTCGGGCTTCATCCACAGCCCGGACGCGGTGACGCTGGAAGTGTCCGGCCACAGCAATCTGGTAGCGGGCCGTCCGGCCGGCTTGCTCGGCCTGGACTTTTCCACGCGCCGCCGCAACCGCGCCAACGGTGTGGTGCGCAGCAACGCGGGCGGCAAGCTGGTGCTGGACGTGCATGAAAGCTTTGGCAACTGCCCCCAATACATCACGCTGCGCGACGTGCGGGCGGTCGCGCCGGCCAGCGGCACCAGCCACGACTTTGCCGGTCTCGATATGCACGCGCGCGCCATCATCGAACAGGCCGATACCTTTTTCGTGGCCAGCAGCGGTGGCGCGCACGGGGTCGATATCTCGCACCGGGGCGGGCCCTCCGGCTTTGCGCGGATCGACGGCGACACCCTGGCGATCCCCGATTTCAAGGGCAACCGCTACTTCAACACCCTTGGCAACATGCTGCTCGACGATCGCGTGGCCTTGCTGTTCATCGATTTTGGACAGGGCGACGTGCTGGAATTGCGGGGGCGCGCCACCATCGACTGGGCCCTAGACGCCCAGGGCGGGCGCAGCTGGCGCTTTGCCTGCGAGAGGGGCACCCTGGCCCGGGCGGCGCTGCCGCTGCGCTGGGACCGTCGAGTCGAAGTACAATGACGAGCTAGCGCCCGGCGCACCTTTTATCTACTGATAGGCCCTCAGCATGCCAATTGATTCGACATCCACGCTAACGCAGGTCAACGTCCCCGTCTCGCAACGCATCCGCGAGCGCCTGGTGTCGACGAAAACGCGCTTTCATGCGAACGACAATATCGCCGCCTACATCGAACCGGGCGAGCTCGATGCCCTGCTCGACGAGGTCAGCGCCAAGCTGCAGGGCGTGCTCGAGAGCCTGGTGATCGACACCGTCAACGACCACAACACGCAAGATACCGGGCGCCGCGTGGCCAAGATGTTCATCAACGAAGTGTTCGGCGGGCGCTACGTGGCGATGCCGCCGGTGACGGAATTCCCGAATGCCGCGCACCTGAACGAACTGATGATCGTGGGCCCGATCACGGTGCGCAGCGCCTGCTCGCACCATCTGTGCCCGGTAATTGGCAAGGTGTGGATCGGCGTGATGCCGAACGAGCACTCGGCGCTGATCGGATTGTCCAAGTATGCACGCATCGCGCAATGGATCATGAGCCGACCGCAAATCCAGGAGGAGGCCGTGGTCCAGCTGGCCGACCTGCTGCAGGAAAAAATGCAGCCGGACGGGCTGGCCGTGGTGATGGAAGCCGACCACTTCTGCATGCAGTGGCGCGGGGTCAAGGACATGGACGCCAAAATGATCAATAGTGTCATGCACGGCTCGTTCCTGAAGGACCCGTCGCTGCGGCGCGAGTTCCTGTCGCTGATTAAACGCTAACCGAGAGGCCCATCATGCTAGTCCGACTCCTGTACGCCAGCCACGCCGTGGGCGCCGCCAATTGCGCGCTCATCCAGGAAATCATGCAGCAGTCGCATGCGCACAATCCGGCGCACGGCATTACCGGCATCCTGTGCCACAGCGACAAGCTGTACATGCAGGTGCTCGAAGGCGGGCGCGATGCGATCAACGCGCTGTATGCGAAAATTTTGCGCGACCCGCGCCACACCGGCGTGGTGCTGCTGCACTACGAGGAAATCGGCGAGCGCCACTACGCCGGCTGGACCATGGGCCAGGCCAACCTGAGCAAGGTGAACGCCTCGACCTTGCTGCGATTTTCGTCGCTGCCCGAGATTAATCCGCACGCCATGTCGGGCAAGAATTCGCTGGCGCTGATCGACGAATTGATGGCCACCGCGACGATCGTCGGGCGGCCGTAGTATCAACGACGGGTTTTAATCTGATTTTTTCATCTGCGCGACCAGCCGCCACGCCATGAATCCGAGCACGCTCACGCCCAGCAGCAGCGCTGCCCACAGCGCGGCAAGGCGTATGCGCGCGGCGCGGCTCGCGGTCGCGGCGTCGCTCGCCGACACGGCTTGCCCGCTGCCCAGCTTCACAGTACCAGCCACCGCCCACTCCAATGACCGCAGCTCGGTCGCCGAAAATCCGGGCGCCACCTGGGCCAGCGCACGCCGCGTCGGCCTGGCCTTGTCGCGGCCGACATACAGCGTGTAGGGCGGCGCCGGGCTGCCCAGGAATACCAGCGTGGCCGGCGTCCATGACAGCTTCAGCTCAGGTGCCCCGGCGACTGCTGCCTGCGGCCTGATCACCCAGCTGGCCGAATGGACTTCATCGACAGCGATATCGCCCGAGCTGCGCTGCTTGCCGTCCTGGAGGATCTGGAAAAAAGTCGCCTGCATGCGCGGCACGAATTCCCAGCGGGTAGCCGCGCCCGCGGTGCTAGGCAGCTCCACATAGTGCCCCACCAGCGCCGGCAGCACCACGTTTTGCGCGGCGAACTGTAGACCCAGCCGGCTCACCGGCAGCGCCACTGCGGCATCGTAGGCCAGGTCCTTGTCGAATTTTCCCTGACGCGCCTTGAACGTGATGCTGTCCTGCGCCGCGGCCTGTTCGGTCAATGCCGGCGTCTCCGCCACGATGCTGGCAAACTGCAGCGGTTTGCCCTGGCGCCAGGACAGCCGCGCGTAGCGGAACGCGCGCGCGGCGAACTCCATGCGGTTATTGCTGAGCGTGTCGCGGTTGCTGTTGGCCAGCCAGTTCAGGCTCGCATAGCCAACCGTTTCCCACGACTGCAGGTTCTCGCTCACTTCCAGTTCGACTTGCGCCTGGTAGTTGTCCACGCCAGCCGGCAAGGTGAACACCAGTGCATCGATGGGCGCGCGGCCGTCGCCGATTTCCAGCACCAGTGCGCCGACAGCGTCCGTTGAAGCCGCGTTCGACGCCACGTGGCGCGTGCTGATCGACGTTACCGCGCCGTCCGCCGAGGTCTTGATGTCGACATCGTTCCTGACGTCGCGCGTGTCGCCGGCTTTCATCCCGACCGGGAACACCTTGACCGGCAGTGGATGCCGGTTCGACTGCAATTGCACGGACGGCTGCATCAGCGCGAACGGCAGCGCGTTGCCGGCGGCGTCGAAGATGCGCAGGTCGTCGAGCGAGCCGCTGCGCGAGTTCAGGTAGGCCGCCGGCGGCAGGCGCAGCTGGACTACGGCGTTCTTGCCGCTGACCGTCAGCGGTATGGCGTGCGAGTAGCTGGCGGGGCTGTCGGGCGCCTGCGCTTGCGCGCCGGCGCTGCAGCAAGCCAGGGCAAGCAGGACGAAACGCGCGGGTTGGAAGTGGCTCATTTATTCTCCTGCCTTTTCATTGGGATATGGTGCGAGGTAGCCGATCAATACCATCAGCAGACCCACGCCTACAAACGAGACTATACGCGCCACGCTGCCGATGCCGGACAGGTCGACCAGGAACAGCTTGGCCACCACCAGCGCGAGGAAGCCGGCGCCGACCATCCACTGCTTGCGCGACAGCTTGCGGGTGGCAAGCCGCATCAGCACCAGCGCGGTGATGCTCCACACCAGCGACAGCATCGCCTGGACGAACTGCGACGCGAACAGGGCCTCAAAGCGATAAGGGATGTCGAGGAAGTGGGAGGCCGTGCGCAGCAGGATCAGGTTGAGCCAGACGTAGGCGGCAACCATGCCGGCCATCGGCATCAGCGCAACCATCTTGCGGGCGCCTTCTGACAGCGCGTCACGCTCGGCGTTGAGTGAGCGCCAGCACACCACGCCCATCACCAGCGCGAAACCGGTGCTCAGGTCGAGCGGATTGACCAGCGGCACATAGGGCAGGGGCGCCATCGAGCCATCCTGGGCGATGTTCCAAAGTCCCATCAGCAGCAGCGACCAGGCCGTCGCGGCGGGGATCAGTACCTGGCGGTACCAGCCGTCGATGGGCGCGGTCGGCCAGCGCTTGGCCTGGCTGCGATTGACCAGCCAGAGCACCACCAGCATCATGGCCCAGAAGGGCAGGAAGTTGGCCCAGCTGCCGCTGGTCTCCACGCCTGCGGCATCGAGCAGCTGACGCTCTTGCGCAGAGCCGTGCAGCCAGTCGCTGATGACGATTTCGCCGACCTTCCAGAGCATGATCCACGGCGCCGCGGTGCGCACGAAATGGATCAGTTTCAGGAAGGGATCGCTGATGCGCCAGCCGCCCGCCGGCCAGAAGCGCAGCAGATATTCACTGGCCGCCCATGCGCAGCCAAAGCCAATCCACGTGACCGTGACGGCGTTCTCGTCGCCGCCGTAAAGCTGTGCCAGGATCAGCAGCGAGGCTGCCACCAACGCAAGCCAGGCCGGAGCCGACAGCCAACGCAGCCGGGTCCACGCGAGCTTGCGCGCCAGTAGCGCGAAGCCGATCGCGGAGAACGCCGTGCATGCCGCGTACAAGGCCGGCCAGGCTTCGTTAGGATAGTGCTCGGCGGCGAACGGCGTGAGCGTGACCATCATCGAACCCGACAAGGCGTTCAGGACCGGCCCGAACCACCAGAACGCCGACCACCCCAGCAGCGCGGCCGACAGGTTAGACCGCTCGACCGACTCCGGCGTGCGCCACAGGTTCCAGCTGGTGAACAGGGCTGCGGCGAAAATCATCAGCGCGCCGATCAGGGGCTGATCGAACAAATTGGCGGGCGTGGCCGTCCAGCTCCAGTGCTTGAGCACCTCGAACAGCAGCACTGCGCCGGCCAGCACCTGGGCCGCGAGCGCAAAGCTGCGCGCGCGCGCCCACTGCATGCGCGCGGCTATCGCGGCCAGGATGACGGTGGTCGCCAGGCCGCTGGCCACCAGCAGGTTGGCCATGGTGGTGCCGCTCTGGCGCAGCATGATCTCGGTCCAGGCGCCGCCCATGAACCAGGCCGCCGCAATGCCCAGGAACCAAGTGGCGGCGTACGGGAAGGTGTGCTCGTCGCCGTCTTTCTGGGCGCGGAAAGCGGTGGCCATAAAGAAGGCGGTGACGGCCAGGATCAGAAAGCCCAGCCACAGGTTCGATTCCCTGGCCGCCTCTGGATTAAGGCCAGCGATGGCGCCAATGAACGACAGCCACGCGCCTGCCTGGACCAGCATGCCGAAGCCGAAGACCAGGCGCTGGCGCTGGCGCAGTCCGACCCAGGCCACGCCTGCGCCTTCGAGCGCCCATGCGGCCGAGGTCCAGCGGCCGTCGAGCGCGAACGGCAGCGCCAGCGTGCCGAACACCACGCCTAGTGCAAGGAACGATTCGACCAGCAGTTTCAGGTTGCCGGCGCGGCGGCGCCACAGCGCCATCGCCAGCAGCGTGTAGAAGACGCCGAAGCCAAGCGCCGAGAAGGCATTGCCGAATTCGACGTGCTTCATCAGGCCCAGTTGCAAGCCGAAGGCGGCCAGCGCGGTACCGAACACGATGGTCGCGTCGACATAGGCCTTCTGGTCGGCCGAGCGGCGCTGCGCGTAGACCAGGGCGATGGCCACATAGAACAGGAAGAACAGGACCAGGAACAGCTGGGTCGACAGGTAATGCTCGGTGCTCGAGTACTTCAGCACGCCCCAGGCGGTGCCGATGATGAAGGTGAACGCAAAACCGAGCAGGTTCAGCGAACGCCAGGTGCGCTTGAGCGCAATGGCCAGGATGCCTGCATTAAGCAGCGAGTAGTACGAGAACAAGGCGATATGGCTGCCCTGGCCGGTCGAGGTCATGATCGGGGCCAGGAAGCCGCCAGCGATGCCGAACACCGCCAGCCAGACGGCGTCCTGCAGCACCGCCAGCAGGCAGGTGAAGGCGGTCAGCACGAACAGCAGGCCAAAGGCCAGGCCGGGCGGGATCAGGCCATACAGGCGGAAGGCGCCGAAAGTCACCAGCATCAGGATGGCCAGCGCGGCGCCCTGGATCGGCAGGCTGAGGTTGCGGTGCGTGAGGCGCATGCGCCAGCCCCAGGCCAGCAGGGCGATATCGGCCAGCACGATGGCGGCCAGGCGCAGCTCGATTGGCGTGCTGTAGCGCTCGGAAGCATATTTGAGCAGGAAGCTGACGCCGATGAACAGGATCAGCAGGCCCAGCTTGGCGACCAGATTGCCGGTGAAAAGCCAGGTCTTGATGGCGACCAGCCAGGCTGGCGGCGGGGTCTCGACGCGAGGAGCGCGGGGCGGAACAGGCTGCGGCGCTGCCCGTGGCACGGCGACGCTGGCTTTGGCTGGTGGCGCTGCGGCGGCCATCGCCGGCGCTTTTTCCGGTTTGACGATGGACACTGGCGCGCTCGGCAACGGCGTCGGGTCCACCGGCGGCCATTCGGGCACCACGCGCGGCAGGGCAGGCGCTGGCGCGGCCGCTGGCGGCTGTGGCGCCGGCGTCGCGGGTGCGGCTTTGCGGGCCTGCTCCAGATCGTCGCGCAGGGTGCGCACCAGGCTTTCGAGTACCTCGAGCCGGCGCCGCAGGTCGCGCGACGCGATCACGGAAGCGATGAACGGGTAACCGAAGAAGAACAATATGCCGAACAATACGAAACCCATGGCGCGTCCTTAATTGTCAAACTGAAAAGATTCTACGGCGGATTGTAGCGCGCGGTTTCCATTCAATGGGCGTTTACGCGTCAAGTCTCGGATAGCGCGACTTCGCAGCTCGCATCCCGCTCCGCCCCACATCGGGGTCAGACCTCTATTCGTTGCATTTTGGGCGTTGGCCATTTATTCGACACACCATTGATGCAATGGCGCGAGCAATCGATTTCCATGGTTATCGTGATGATTTGTCCTTGCGCGATATTGACCATGAGCCGCCATCCACGACTTGTCTTGAAGAACGTTCCTCTCCATATTGTTCAGCGAGGGAATAATCGAAGCCAGTGCTTCTTTGTGCACAATGATTATCAGGTCTACCTGGCAATGCTCCACCAATCTGCGGCCAGATTCGGCTGCAAGATTCACGCTTATGTACTGATGACGAATCATGTGCACATTCTCGCTACTCCCGATGACGTGACGTCGCCCGCGCTGATGATGAAAGGCCTGGGCGAACGTTATGCGCAATACGCGAACCGCCGGCATGCGCGTAGCGGCAGCTTGTGGCAGGGGCGTTACCGGTCGTGCCTGGTCGAAACCGAACGCTATTTTCTGGTCTGCCAGCGATACATTGAACTTAATCCCGTCCGCGCAGGGATGACTGCCAGGCCGTTTGACCATGACTGGTCCAGCTACCGCGCGAATGCGCATGGACAAGAAAACGTCTTGATAACGCCACATGCGATTTACACCGGACTTGGCGGCGCCGAGATCGAAAGGCAGGCAAACTATCGTGCCCTTTTTCTTGATGCAATTCCGAATACCTTTCTTGAGCAACTACGGAACGCCACTAACAGCAATGCCGCGTTCGGTTCAACGCAATTTGTTGAGGCACTGAGTGTTCAATTTGGACGCGAGCTGAGGCGCCGACGTAAGCACTGCAGGCCGGGATGAGATGCCCAAGCGGAAAAAATGCACGGAGTCGAATATGCGGTTGGCACGAAATAGAGGTCTGACCCCGAAGGTGCAACAAATAGAGGTCTGACCCCGATGGTGCAATTGTTGCCTAACTGAGCTGGGCGCTTTGCTGGCTGGCCACCCAGTCCAGCAGCGCGCGCCCGAACACGCGGATGCGGGCCGCTTCAAGCTGGCGCTGCTTGTAGGCCGTGTGGCTGGCCGGCCCCGACAGGCTGCGCTCATGGCTGTCGCGGTCCATCAGCTGGATTTCATACTCGAAGAAGAAGTCGACGTCGTTCCCCTCGGGCTCGGCGGCCGATTCCTCGCCATGCAAATGGATCATCTTGCGCAAGGTCACTTGCAAGCTGGAAAAGCCGCTGCCGCTGTGCTGGTTGTCGCTGCGCGTTTGCGGCGTCGACAGCGCCATCAATTCATCGTCCATCGTCTGCAGCAGCTCGGCCGGATAGCCGTCGCTGCGGTCGAGCAGGGTGCGGTATTTGACGAACACTTGCTTGGCCGCCTCCAGGTCGAGCAGGGTGTTGCGGGTGCGCTGCGGTTCCACATTGGTGACCGACAGCACGTGCGCCGCCTGCAGCGTGTGCAGCGCCAGCAGGCATTCGAAGCGGGTGGCAAAAGTCAGGCGCACGCCCAGGTGGTCGTAAATGTCGGCGGCCAGGTAGGCAGCCTTTTGCAGCAGCTTGAGCAAGATGCTGTTGCGGCCCTTGTGGCTCTTTTTGTCGTAGTGCAGCAACGGCAGGCAGACTTCGCCGAAGGTCAGGAAATAGTCCTCGCCATCCTTCTGGATCACCTCGTCGAGGCTGGCGAACACCTGTTCGCGGATGGTGTTGAAATGCCGAAGCTTGAGGTCGCTGTCGATATAAAAGATGCCGTGCATGACCTTCAGCACCGCGCACGACCACATGCGCAAGGTTTCCGGCGGATCGGCGCGCTGCGAGGCGTACACCAGCAGCTGCAAGGGGTCGCTCGCCAGCCGCACTTCAGGCGGTATCAATCCGGCCTGGTCTTCATCGAGGAAGTTGGCGATGATGAAGTCGACCGCTTCCCGGTGGCCGCGCCGGATCCGTTCCAAAGTGGCCGGCTGGTCCAGATCGAAGCCGTATTCGCGCGCGAACTGGCGTGCGTCATGCAGATTACGCAGCGCCAGCGAACTCAAGTCGATGGCCGACATCCCGCTGGTGATGGCGTTGAGATAGCCCCAGTTCAAAGAGAACTTGTGTTTGCTTTTCAGCGAGGCTATATGGTCGGTCATGGCGCAGCGCGGCGCGGTGTCGGTATTACGCTTTCGGCGCGCTCAGGCAAGTCTTGATGAAGGCTTTGTACTCCGCGCCCTTCTTGCCCTTGCCTTCGGCGCTGCACGCTTTCATCTTTTCCTGCTGCGGCGTCATGGCCTTGACCGGCTTGGCGCTCAGGCAGGTCTTCATGAAGGCCTTGCGCTCGTCGCCTTTCATGGCGCCCGCGTCGGCATTGCAAGTGACCATCTTGGTTTGCTGCTTGGGCTGGGCGGCAGGCGCGGCAGCTTCAGGGGCGGCGAACGCCGAGCTGCAGAACGAAACGACGGCGAGGGCGGCAAACAGTTTTTTCATGACAGGATCCTTGAAGTGGAGAATAAACGAGTCTAATTTGCAACTCATTTACTATACTTCAGGATGTCTGTTTCACCGTGTTATTTATGCTGAATGGCTGATTTGGGTGGCTGCGGGGCAACGCTTCAACGCACTACTTCCAGCTTGACCTTTTTGCCGCCGCGGTAGGTGTAGATCGTCATCGCCGCGTCGAGCAAGTCGCCGTAGGCGTCGAAGGCGATGTTGCCGGTCACGCCCTGGTAGTGCACCCTGGCGATCTCCGCCGTGTATTTGGCAGGGTCGGCCGATTTGGCATTTTGCATCGCGGTTGCCAGCACCATCACCGCATCGTACGCATACGGCGCGTAGGTTTGCAGTTCCAGGTTGTAGGTTTTCCGGTAGCGCGCCACGAAATCGGAAAAGCCCTTTTCCTGTTCGCCCGTCACCCCGCCGGCCACCGCGCAGCTGACCTTGTTTTCCCCGAGGCCGTCGCCGGCCAGTTGCGGCAGCTTTTCCGAACAGACGCCGTCGCCGCCCATGAAGCGCACGTCAATGCCCAGCGCTTTCATTTGGCGCAGCATCGGTCCGGCCACCGCGTCCATGCCGCCGTAAAAGACCAGGTCCGGTTTCTTGCCCTTGACCTGGGTCAGAATGGCCGTGAAATCGGTCGCCTTGTCGGTCGTGAACTGGCGGCTGACGATCTCGACGCCGCCCGGCGCCGCCTTGATGCCCTTGATGAATTCGTCGGCCAGTCCCTGCCCGAAGGCGGTGCGGTCGTCGATCACGGCGACCCGGCGCGCTTTCAGGGCGATGGCGGCGTAGCGCCCCAGGGTGCTGCCGACCTTGTTGTCGTTGGCGACCAGGCGGAAGGCCGACTTGAAGCCCTGGCGCGTGTAGGCGGGTGTGGTCGAGGAGGGCGTGATCTGCGGGATGCCGGCCGCGTGATAAATTTTCGAGGCCGGTACCGTGGTGCCGGAATTGAGATGGCCGACCACGCCGGCCACGCCGGCGTCCACCAGTTTCTGGGCCACCGCCGTGCCCTGCTTGGGATCGCCGCCGTCGTCTTCGGCCACCAGGACCATGCGCACCTTCTTGCCGTCGATCGTGAAGCCCCTGGCGTTCAGGTCGGCCACGGCCATGCGCGCGCCGTTCTCGGTGTCCTTGCCAAGGTGCGCACTGGGCCCGCTGACGGGCGATGCGCTGCCGATGCTCACGGTGGTATCGGCGCCGCAGGCGGCCCCGGTGGACAGGGCTAGTGCGAGGGGCAGCAGAGTCAGGCGCATGGCGGGGTTCCTTGGTAATCAGGTGCGGCGATTGTAAGGCATGCCATCATTCCATGAGCAGACGCTCCCGGCCGGCGTGCGGCGCCGGCCCGCCATCAGCGCCAGTTCGCTGTCCTGCTTGTCGACCTGCTGCGCCAGTTCGCGCACGCGTCCTTCCAGCAGTTCCACCCGCAGCGCGTGCAGGTCCAGCCCGACCTGGTGCGCCGCAAAGCCGAGCACGTCGAGCTCGTCGGGCCGGAAAGGTTCGCCGTTGCGGCGCGCGCCCACCAGCACGAAGCCGTTGAGCGCACCCCGATGGCTCATCGGCAGGACCAGTTCGGCCGGCAGCCCGGACTGCGCCGTGTCCACCTGCTGCGCCCGCAACTCGGTGCGCAGCGCACCGCCATGGCGTTGTCGGGATCGATCTGGTAGGGCGCGTCGGCCAGCGTGGGCTCGCCGTCGCAGGCATAGCTGCCGTCGGCCTGGCGCAGGTAGATGGCGCAGCCGGCGTGCCCGGTGAAGCGGTCGACCGCGGCGCGCAGCGAGGCGAGCAGGGCATCGACCGAGGTGAAGTGCTGGGCCTGCTTCAAATAGCGCCGCAGCGCGTGTTCGTTCTCGTGCAATTCGTGGAAAAAGATTTTTTCGACTTTGCGCTCGACCCGTCCGTGCAGGTGGTGGAATACCAGGTACACGCCGAGCGCGATGGCGCCGTCGATCAGCATGGTCAGCGGCGGCATGTGGGACGGTTCGCCATGCAGCATGGTCGACGAGACGCGTTCGAGCACGCCGAAGGTGCACAGCAGCAGCACGCTGACCACGCTAAAGATCACCATGCGGCTGAATGCGAAGTCGAAATTGAAGACACGGTGCTTGAGCACCGAGTACGCCAGCCCGACATACATCACGATCTGGCTGACGAACATGATCAGGATGGTGTAGCGCATGCCGTCCAGATTGGCATCGAGGGCGGGAATCGAGGCCACCATCGCAGGGATGGTACCGATCGCGAACGACACCAGCAGCCACTGATGCCGCTGGCGCACTTCGCCGCTCGACTGGCGCCAGCCTTCGAACATGCTGACCAGGCAGAGCGCGACGCCGGTCACGATCACCACCCCGGTCAGCGGCAGCAGCAGCGGCGCTTCCATCCCCATGCCGTACGCGCCGGCGTAGGCGGCCACGCCGAAAGCGAGCAGCCGGAACGTGGGGAAGATGCGCTTGAGCGCGTGGCGCAGGCGGCCTTCGCGGTACGACGAGTAGTTGAGCGCGAACATCGCGCACCAGTACCAGATCAGCGGATAACTGGCCAGTTTGGCCACTTTGCACAGGTGCAGCATGAGGCCGGCGGGCGAGTAATTGATCGTGATGAAGGGCAGCAGCGTCAGCGCGCAAAACGACATCGCCAGCGCGCGCAGCGCACGTCCCTCGCTTTGCTTGATACCGATCAGGAAGCTGAACATCAGGGCGGGGATGGCCATCGACAGGCGCCCCGCGAAGTCGGCTTTTTCGAAGAAGGGGATGGGGCGTGCCACCGCCTGAAGCGTCAGGTGCTGCCGGCGCTCGCCCTGGTGCAGGGTCAGTGCGATCGTTTCGCCGGCGCTGAAGCGGCGCCAGCGGTCGACCGTGCGGTCGTAGCGCAGCTGGTCGCCGGGCCGCGCGCCGTAGGCCAGCAGCGGCGAGCCCGCGTCCAGCGAGAGGACCCGCAGCAGGTGCGTGCCCTGGCTGCCCGGGTGCACCCTAGATGGTCGTCCAGGCTGGCGCCCAGGGTGCCCTGGCTGCCGGTGATCAGCATGGCGCGCAGCGCGTGCCCGCTTTCCATGACCATGAAAATGGCGGACAGGATGGTCAGCGTGCAGACCAGCCACTTCCATGTTGCCGTTGACAGCCGGAACTCACCCATCGCCCGCTCCTCCGTATGCATGATCGGAAGATTATAAATTGACAAGTAGTGGCGTAGGAGATATTTGTTTATTGCTGTCAATACGCCGTGCGGATCAGGTTTGGTAGCTGCTGTGCAGCAGGGCTTCCAATACCTCGACCGGCACCGGCCGGCTGAACAGATAACCCTGATAGGCGCTGCAGCCGTGCAGCTGCAGGAAGGCCAGCTGGGCCTCGGTTTCCACCCCTTCGGCGATCACGTGCAGGCCAAAATTGCGGGCCAGGTCGATGATGGTGCGCACCATGACCGCATCGGTCGGATCGGTGATGATGTCGCGCACGAAGCTCTGGTCGATCTTGATCTGGTCCAGCGGCAGCTGCTTGAGGTAGGCCAGCGACGAATAGCCGGTGCCGAAATCGTCCATCGACAAGGTGGCGCCGAGCGCGCGCAAGGCGTGCATTTTGCTGACCACGTCGTCGACGTCGTTGAGCACCACGCTTTCGGTCAGCTCCAGCTTGAGGCGCGCCACGTTGAAGCGGTAACGCCCGACCGTCTCGGCCAGGCGGGCGACAAAATCGGGCTGGCGAAATTGCTGGGCACTGACGTTGACGGCCAGGGAGAGGTGGCGCAGCGCGTCGTTCTGCTCCCACGCGGCCAGCTGCGCGCACGCGGTCTCGAGCACCCAGCCGCCGATCTCGAGGATCAAGAAGCTTTCTTCGGCAATCGGGATGAACTGCATCGGCGAGACCGTGCCGCGGCTCGGGTGCACCCAGCGCACCAGCGCCTCGGCGCCCAGCGCCTGGCCGCTGGCGTCAACCTGGATCTGGTACAGCAAGCGCAGTTCGCCGCGCGCCACCGCATGGCGCAGGTCCGCCTCCAGCGCCGCGTGGGTCTCGACCGCCATCTGCATCGCGGCGCTGAAAAAGCGCAGGGTGTTGCGCCCGGCGTCCTTGGCCTTGTACATGGCCATGTCGGCCTGGCGCAGCAGCACGTCGGCGCTTTCGTCGTTGCCCAGGTACAGGCTCACGCCGATGCTGGGCGAGCTGTGATGCGCGCTGCCCTTGAGCTGGTAGGGCGCGTTCAAGGCCAGCCGGATTTTCTCGGCCACCATCGCCGTTTTTTGCGAGGCCACCTCGATGTCGGCGTCCAGTTCGGGCAGCAGTACCACGAACTCGTCGCCGCCCAGGCGCGCCACCGTATCGCTCTCGCGCATGCAGGCCAGGATGCGGGCCGCCACTTCCACCAGCATCTGGTCGCCCACCCCGTGGCCGAGCACGTCGTTGATGGTCTTGAACTTGTCCAGGTCGATGAACAGCAGCGCGCCGTGAATCCGGTTGCGTGCCGACGCGGCCAGGGCCGCTTGCAGGCGGTCCATCAGCAAGCGCCGGTTGGCCAGGCCGGTCAGGGCGTCGAAAAACGCCAGGTGGTGGATCTTTTCCTCGGCCTGCTTGCGCGGCGAAATGTCGTCGAAGTTGACGATGATGTGCTTGAGCGCGCCGTCGGTGTGAAATTCGGGAAAGGCATGCACCAGCAGCCACACCACGCGCGCCGACTCGGGCCGGCGCACGCCGTACACCAGCGCTTCGAGCGGCAGCAGGCTGCCCTGCACGCGCCTGACCGGATACGCCTCCGGCAGCACCGGCGCGCCCTGTTCGTCGACGAAGTACCAGCCCGGGTGCGCGGCCAGCAGTTCGTCGGCGCGCGGATTGCTGTACAAGATGCTGGTGTCGGGCGCATGCACGATGATGGCCGTGTGCAGGTTGTGCAGCAGTTCGCGGTGGCGCGCTTCGCTCTCGAGCAGCTGGCGCTGCTGCTGTTCGAGCCGCTCTTCCTTGCGGCGCCGGTCGTCGATATTGAAGGTCACGCCGATCAGGCGGTGCCCGCGTTCGCCCGAATCGTCGCCCATGATCTTGCCGTGGTTGGCATACCAGACCCATTCGCCAGCCTTGGAACGGACCCGGAATTCGCAGCGGTATTGGGCCGTGCGCCCTGCCAGGTGGTCGGCCAGCGCGCCCTTGACCAGCGCCACGTCGTCCGGGTGGACGATGGCGAACAGGCCGTCCAGCCAGCCCGCGGCCTCCGCTTCCGTGTAGCCGAGTTCGGCGAAAATCTTGACGGCCTTGCGCGTGACGGCGCCGGTGAGCAAATCGTTTTCCCACAGGTCCAGCCCGGCCGCTTCCATGACCAGTTCAAGCCGTTCGGTATCGATCGCCTCGGTTCCCATGTCAGGAAGTGTAATTCAGAAACGTGGCGGCCGGGCGGCCCTTATGCGCTTGTGATTTTATCAAGCAGGTCGGCGAACGGGGCCGGGCGGGCGAACAGATAGCCCTGCATGCTGTCGCAGTCGTGCTCGGCCAGGAAGTCGGCCTGGGCGCGCGTTTCCACGCCCTCGGCCACGACGCGCAGACGCAGGTGGCGCGCCATCGCCGGCATCGCCCGCACGATGGCTTTGCCGTCGGGGTCGTCGGGGGTATCTGGATGAAGCTGCGCTCGGGTGTCGGCTTCGCGCAGCAAGTCCTTGGAGTCGTGCCCTGCCGGCGGCAATCCGGGCCTGGGTCGCCGCGTTCGTGGCCGGCCCGGCCAGCAGGCTCAGCTCGCGTCCCAGCACCTGGGCGGGCGCGTAGCCCGAGCGGCGCTCGAAAGCATCGTTGACGAAGATGATGCGCTGCGCGGCCTGCTGGCCGATGACTTCGGCGATGAGCACCATGTGGTTCAGGCGCAGTTCGGCGTTCAGTCCGTGCAATTCATTGCGGCCCAGTTCCATCGCCGCCAGCGACCTGGCCAGGTGGCGCAGCAAGACCGCGCAGGACATGGTGATGATGCCGGTCATGAACAGGAAAGTGAGGGTGATGATGGCCGGCTTGAGCTGTCCCGGCAAGTTCTCCCTGAGGTTGCGCCCCGCGAAGCTCCACAGGCGCTCGCTCAGTGCCAGCATCACGCGCGACACGGCGGTCGGTCCGCTCAGCACCAGCACCACCAGCAGAAAACGGTGGAAGATCTGGCTGCGCCAATGCGCAATGTCTTTCGAAGCGGCCATGAAGGCGTTTTTGCATGAGCAATTTTGCAACAACTCTACGCTGCTTTCGTCGCTGTGACCATGAAGCAGTTTTTTAATGTCACCAAGATTATCGAAGTCGCCGCGCGGACCTGCCAGGTTGTGCACTCGGGCCGGGTTTTTTAGCAGGCAACCCTTGCCCATGTTGGTGATGGGCAAACTACCTGTTAGACTTTTGCAATAGATGTTCACATGAAACTATTCCTTCCGTGGCCCCAGGGTGTCGCCCGTATTTACATAGCATAGGAGCGCGCAACGATGGCAAAACAATCTGGACAACGACGCCGGAACTTGCCTGTTGCCATGGCGTGCGCTGCCATGTTCGCGCTGCCCGACCAGGCGCTGGCGCAGGCGCAGCCAGACGCACCGATTCCCGAAGTCATCGTCACCGCGCAGCGCACCTCGTCGCTGGCATCGAAAACCCCGGTGGCGATGAGCGCCCTGTCTGGCCAGCAGCTCGACGATGCCGCCATCGGCAGCCCGTCCGACCTCGGCGCGCGCCTGCCCAATGTGCATGTGAACGGCGCGGCCGATGGCCTGAGGATCACGATGCGCGGCGTGTCGAACGCCGACACCACCGAAAAGGGCGACCCGTCGGCCGCCTTCATGCTGGACGGTATTTACATCGCGCGCCCGCAGGCGCAGAACGTCAGCTTTTTTGACCTGGCCCGCATCGAAGTGCTGCGCGGCCCGCAAGGCACGCTGTACGGACGCAATGCGACCGCAGGCGTGGTCAATGTAATGTCGAATGTGCCAGGCAAAACCCTGGAAGGCGCTGTCAGCGTCGAGGCCGGCAACTACGCCAGCCGCAAGACTACCGCCATGCTCAATGTGCCGGTCAGCGAGGCGCTGGCACTGCGCGCCGCGCTTGCCTACAACAAGCACGACAGCTACCTGATCAATGGCCAGGGCACCGGGTTCCACCTGGGCCTGGACCGCGACGACAGCGCCGCGCGCCTGTCGGCCAAACTGGCGCTCGGAACATCCGGCGCGCTGTTGCTGCGCTACGAGCGCAGCAGCGTACGCAACAATAACGACAGCATTGTCCCGGTCACCAATTTCTATACCTTCGGCGCCGACGGCAGCCCCGCATGGTACAAGGCCGCTACAGACGAGCGCCTCACGAATCGCTTCGTGCCGCCCAACGCCCCGCTGCAGCAGGGCGCCGCGCGCGCCACCAGCAGCGGCGTCGGGGCCGAACTGGACTGGGACCTGGGACCGCTCAGCGTGCATTACCTTGGATCGCACCGGCGCTTCGAGTATGCGCACCTGGCCAATTTCTATTACGGTCTCACGCCCACCTTTGCGCTGGGCGTGCGCGAATCGTTCGACGGCGCCTACCGCCAGGACTCGCATGAAGTGCGCGTGGCCACCACCGGCAGCGGCCCGCTGTCGGCGCAGGGCGGCCTGTATTACTTCCGCGAAGAGTCGGGGGTGCGCTACAGTTTCCGCGACCTCGAACTGCTGGGCCTGACCCCCTACTATGTGTTCCCGCACGACCCCACGGTGTCGGTCGCCAAGGCTCTGTTCGGCCAGGCTACCTACCGCCTGGCGCCGCGCCTGCGCGCCACCGCCGGCATGCGCTATTCGGACGATGACAAGTCGCGCGTCGGGTCCACCAATTACCAGCAGGGCAGCGTGTTCAATCCGGCCACCGACCTGCGCCAGCTCAACTCGGCGCACGTGAACACCCACAAGGCCACCTGGCGCCTGGGCGCCGAATTCGACCTGAGCCCGGCCGCCATGCTGTTTGCGACCATCTCGACCGGCTACAAGTCGGGCGGCTTCAACGATGGCTGCCTGGCCGGTACCAGCGCCATGGGCATCGCCTGTTCGCCGGCCGAAGCCGTGCCCGAGGCGACCCTGGTGTACCAGCCGGAGACGCTGACCTCGTACGAGGCCGGCGTCAAGCTGCGCTTCTGGGACAAGCGGGCCACCCTGAACGCCAGCGCCTTTTATTACGACTACGCGAACCTGCAATTGTCCGGCGTGGCCATCGTGCAAAGTGCGCCGCGCTTCGTGACCACGAATGCCGGCGAAGCGCGGGTGACCGGGCTTGAACTCGACGGCCAGCTGAGCCTGAGCGCAGCCGATCGCCTCACCTATTCGCTGACCCTGCTCGACGCCCAATACGTGCGCTACGCGCCGGACGGCGTGACCTCGTGGAAGGGGCGCGACCTGGACCGCGCGCCGGGCGCCGCCGCCACGCTCGGCTACGAACACACCTTCCGGGTCGCCCAGGCGCGCATCAAGGCAGGGCTGTTCACGCGCGCCAGCGGGTCCTACACGATCAGCGTGCCGAGCCAGCTGCGCCAGTACCGGGTGCCGTCGGCCACGCGCAGCGACCTCTCGCTGGGCTACCAGCCGGAGCGCGGCAACTGGAGCGTGCACGCCCACGTAAAGAACCTGCAAGACAAGGTGAGCCCGATCGCCATCGACAGCTTCGGCATGCTGGTGCCAAGCGATCCGCGCACCTGGGGTGTGCGTCTTGACTACCGTTTCTAAACCGCCGCCTTTTTCCATTCTCTTATCCAGACATGAAATCAATCCTGACGCGCCTGCCCCTGATTACTTCCGTCCTGCTGGCGATCTTCCTGTGCCTGACCGCCGCGCGCGGCGTCTCTGACACCACCTTGCTGCTGATCGGCAGCTCGGCGCTGATGTTTGCCTGCTGCTGGAGCAGCGCGATCCAGTTGCTGGGCGCGCGCCCGGCGCTGCATTTCGTCCTCATCGCGCTGCCGCTGGGCTGGTTTGCCGAGCAGATTGGCGCGTCCTACGGCTGGTTCTTCGGCTCGTACACCTACACCGAGGTGCTCGGACCGACGCTGGGCGACGTGCCCGTCATCATTCCGCTGATGTGGTTCGCGCTGACCTACGTGGCCTACGTGCTGGCCAACCTGATCGTCTGGCAGACGCCGGTCGACGGCGTGGCGCCGCTCGGCCAGTCGCTGGTGATGTCGCTGCTGGCGGCCCTGATCGTGACCGCCTACGACCTGGGGGCCGATCCCTACATGGTATTTACGCTCAAGGCCTGGATCATGACGATGAAGGATGGCTGGTGGTTCGGCGAAACGCTGCAGGGCTTCTTCGGCTGGGCCTTCGTTTCCTTCGTCATCATTTTCGCGTTCCGCATGACCTTGAAGCGCCGCGCGCCGCAGCCGCCGCTGCAGGTCGCCAAGTGGCACGCCGTGGTGCCGATGCTGATCTATGGCGGCAGCATGGTGTTCCAGATGGTGTTCGGTTCGCCCGTGGAAACGCGCACCATCGCCTTCTTTGCGATGGGCATTCCGCTGCTGTGCGCCGCACTGGGCTGGTGGCGCTGGCGCGGCGCGCCAGCGGCGCCAGGAGCGCTGGCGTGAGCCTGCCCGCGCGGGCAAGCGTCGCCGACCTCGAGGAACTGCGCAGGAGCGCCGACCCGCTGGCCGACAACACCATCGCGCGCCTGCTCGACAAATGGAGCGGGGCGCCGGACGGGCGCGACGAAGCCGCAGCCCACCAGTGCAATTTCGATGTGCTCGGCGTGCTCAACCGCCAGATGGAACAATGGACCACCAACGGCGCGCTGGCCGCCTGGCAGGCCGGCCCCGAAGTGGACCCGCATGTGGCGGCCGAGCTGCAGGCTTACCTGGCGGCCGGCCTGGCCTTGCCGGCCTGGGCCGACCCGGCGCGCATCGAACGCGCCGAGGCCCTGTTCATCGACTTCGGCATGCTGTCCTGCACCCTGCTGTTTTGCTCCAGCCTGCCCGAGTGCTATGTGATTCCCGATCTGGCCGCGGTGCTGCACGTGGCCGGCGAACTGGAGCACCGCACCGACCACCGGATCCGCTCCACCGCCGCGATGATTTTCCCGGTGATGATGATAGGCGGCCTGACCCGTCCCGAGGGCGGCGGCCTGGCGCAGGTGCTCAAGGTGCGCCTGATCCACGCGATGATCCGCCACCTGATCTTGCGCGGCAATCCGTCGCTGGTGAGCAAGCGCACCCGCATCGCGCCGCTGCCGGCCGCCGCTGCCGATGGCAGGCTGCACCAGGCCCTGTTCGCGCTGGGCTGGAACATCCCCGAGGACGGCGTGCCGTGCAGCCAGGACGAGCTGGCCTACACGCTGCTGACCTTCGGTTACGTATTCCTGCGCAGCTTGCGCAAGCTGGGACTGGGCCTGTCGACCGAAGACGAGCTCGCCTACCTGCATACCTGGAATGTGATGGGCCATGTGCTGGGCATGGAACAGACCCTGATGGCGCACACCATGGAGCAGGCCGAGGAACTGTTCGCGCGCCTGCAGCTGCGCGGACGCCTGCAGTCCTACCTGCCCGATCCGCGCCCGGGCCTGGGCAACGCGCTGATGAGCACCATGCAGGCGGTGATCCCCTTCAAGCTGATCAAGCCCTTCCCGGTGCTGCTGACGCGCTACTTGTGCGGCAAAACGACCGCGAAGGACATCGGCATCGATCATCGGGTAGACTTGTTGCCGCGCCTGTTGTTCGTGGCCATGATGTTGTGCATACGCGCCTTCGATGTCGTGGTGCGCCTGTTTATCAAGGATTTTTCCATCGCCCGCATGCTGACCCGCGTGGTGGGCTACCAGTTCACCTGCAAAGTGCTGATGAATCAGACCCGGCCCCTGAAACTGCCCCAGTCGCTGCTCAACCAGATGCAGGGCATGACCGCCGGCTGGCACCGCGATCCCAAGGCGCCGGGCTGGCTCAATGCGGTCGAGCACAAGCTGACCAAGCGCCAGGACGGGCCGCCAAAAGGAGCGGCCCCGTGATCGCGGCAGCATGGCGCGCGCTGCTGGCCTGCGCGCTGCTGCTGACGGTCTTGCTGCCGGCCGCCGCCCAGGCGCCGGCCACGCTGCAACTGGACGACAAGGCGCAGCGGGTCGCCGCCTGGCCGTTCGTGAGCGTGCTGTTCGACGCCGGCGGCGCGCTGACGGTCGAGCAGGCGAGTGCCGGCACGGCGCAGTTTGCCAAGCCGCAGTCGGCCTACGCCACCCTCGGGGTCCAGAAGGACGTGGTGTGGCTGCGCATTCCGGTGGCGCTGGCCGCCGGCAGCGACGGCAACTGGATCCTCGATATCGATTACGCAGTCATCAACCGGATCGACCTGTATGTCACCCGCGCCGGAAAGGTCGAGCGCCATGTGGTGATGGGTAACCTGCATCCGCGCGCGGCAGGTGCGCGCGCGCCGGCAGCGGCGCTGCAGCTGCAGCCGGGCGAATACAGCCTGCTGCTGCGCATCCAGAATGTCGGCTCCAAGATCTTGCCGATCAGTCTGTCCAAGCCGGCTACCTTCCATGCAAGCGCGCTCAACGAGCAGATGTTGCAGGGCATGCTGACCGGGCTGTCGCTGTGCCTCTTGCTGTACAGCCTGGCGCAATGGGCCAATCTGCGCGAACCGCTGTTCGGCAAATTCGCGCTGCTGGTGGCCGGCACGATGATGTTCTCGGTGGAGTTCTTCGGCATCGGCTCGCAATACCTGTGGACCAACAACGCCTGGATGACCCAGCACGCGGGCGGCCTGTTCGCGCTGATGGCCTCGTGCGGGGCCTATTTGTTCGTCGAGGAAGCGCTGGCCAGGCCGGGGCTGGACCGCATGTTCAGCCGCCTGATGAAAATCGGCGCCGCGCTGACCGTGCTGGCGGCGGCGGCCTATGCGCTCGACGCCATCAGCGTGGCGGTGCTGGTGGGGATCGTGAGCACACTGGGCCTGATGCCGATGCTGCTGGGTCTGCCCGGCGCCTTCATGCGCGCGCGCCGCGGCGACCCGGTGGGCACCTATTTCCTGATCGGCTGGGCGGTCGCCTTCGGCTCCTCGGTGGTGGTCAGCCAGGTCATCGCCGGCCATGCCCCCGCCAATTTCTGGACCATGCACGCGCTGCAGTTCGGGAACTCGTTCGACATGCTGGTCTTCATGCGCATCCTGGGCACGCGCAGCAAGGCCATGCAAAGCGCCATGCTGCGGGCCGAAGCGGCGACCCGCATGAAGTCCGATTTCCTGGCCACCATGAGCCATGAAATCCGCACCCCGATGAACGCGATCATCGGCATGAGCCGGCTGGCGCTGATGAGCGACCCCAGTCCCAAGCAGCGCAATTACCTGTCCAAGATCGAGGGCGCCGGCGAACACTTGCTCGGCCTGATCAACGATATCCTCGATTTTTCCAAGATGGAGGCCGGCAAGCTGACGCTGGAAAAAGTGGCCTTCGACCTGGGCGACATCTTCGAGCATTTGTCGAACGTGACGGTCCTCAAGGCCGATGCGCGTCGGGTCGAGCTGGTGTTTCGGGTCGCGCGCGGCGTGCCGGCCACCCTGGTGGGCGACCCGTTGCGCCTGGGCCAGGTGCTGATCAACCTGACCAGCAACGCCGTCAAGTTCACCGAGCGCGGCGACATCATCGTCGCCGTCGATATCGTCGAGCGCACCGCGGACGCGCTGGCGCTGCGCTTCAGCGTCAGCGACACCGGTATCGGCATGGACGAGGAGCAGCTCTCCAGGCTGTTCCAATCCTTTAGCCAGGGCGACGGCTCGATCACGCGCAAGTACGGCGGCACCGGCCTGGGGCTGTCGATCTCGCGCCAGCTGGTGGAAATGATGGGCGGTACGATCAAGGTCAGCAGCACTCCCGGCGTGGGCAGCCGTTTCAGTTTCACGCTGCGCTTGGGCATCGGCGGCGCGGCCCAGGTGGCGCTCGCCTCGCCGCTCGCGCTGCTGCACCAGGTGCGCGTGATGGTGGTCGACGACAGCGCCACCGCCTGCGACGCGCTGGTCGAAATGCTCGGTTCCTTCGGCATCAGCGCCGACGCGGCCGATTCGGGCGAGCGCGCGCTCGACATGCTGGCGGCGGCGGTCGGCGCCGGCGAGCCTTACCACGTGGTGCTGATGGACTTCATGATGCCTGGCTGGGACGGCATCGAAACGATACGCCGGATCCGCGCCGACCAGCGCTTTGCGGCGCCGCCGGCGATCCTGATGGTGAGCGGCTGCAGCCGCGAGGAGATTACGCAGAAGGATGGCCAGGTCCAGCCGGAAGGCTTCCTGTCCAAGCCGGTCGGGCCGTCGCTGCTGTATCACAGCCTGCTGCAGGTATTGCGTCCAGATCTGGCCGGCGGCGACGATGACGAGGCGCCCGTTGCGCTCGAACTGGCCCGGCTGGACGGCGCCCGCATCCTGCTGGTGGAAGACAATGCCAACAACCGCGAAGTGGCGCTCGATTACCTGGCCGCGGCGAATATGCAGGTCGACGTGGCGCACCACGGCGGCGAAGCGATCGCCATGGTGCGCGAACGCGACTACGACCTGGTCCTGATGGATATCGCCATGCCGGACATCGACGGCCTGGCGGCCACGCGCGCCATCCGCGCGCTCGGCAACCGCAATGCGCTGCCGATCGTGGCAATGACCGCGCATGCGATGGCGGGCGACCGCGAGAACAGCCTGGCCGCCGGCATGGTCGACCATATCACCAAGCCGATCGAACCGGCGCAGCTGTTCCGGGCTCTGCTCAAGTGGATCGACCCGGCGCGCCTGGCCGGCCGCCGGCCGCCACCGGCCGCGCCCGTGGCAGCGGCGCCGATAGCGGCCGCGCAAGGCGCATTGCCGCCTCTGGCCGGCGTTGACTGGGACAAGGCGCTGGCCAGCGTGGACAACAAGCGCGAGCGCCTGCACAAGCGCTTGCGCGGCTTCGTGCAGGAATACCGGCCGGCTGCGCAGTCGGTGCGCGATGCACTCGCTGGCGCGCGCCACGAGCAGCTTCAGAGCCTGGCGCACAACCTCAAATCGAGCGCGGCGTACGTGGGCGCGGTGCAGCTGGCCGAGCTGGCGGCCGGCATCGAGCAGGCGCTGCGTTCGGGCCAGCAGGAAAAAGCGTTCGCCCTGGCGCCGCAGCTCGCCGCGGTGCTCGATGCGCTGCTGGCCGGCTTCGATGCGATCGAAGCCCCGGCGCCGGCCGCCCCGGCCCCATCGCACGTGGCGGCCGACCTCGAACGCCTGCTGCTGCGCCTGGAGAACCTGCTGCGCGCCGACGACGCGCAGGCGGAGGATGCGCTGGCCGAACTGGAAGTGGCGCTGGGGCCGCGCGCCCATGCCGCCAGCGTGGCGCGCATGCGGGTCGCGATCGACGATATCGAGTATCCGGCCGCCCTCGATGCCTTGACCGAGCTGGCGCGCGTCCTGGGCGTACAACTGGTGCAGAACGCATGAACG
This sequence comes from Pseudomonadota bacterium, assembly GCA_040388275.1. Taxonomy (GTDB): domain Bacteria; phylum Pseudomonadota; class Gammaproteobacteria; order Burkholderiales; family Burkholderiaceae_D; genus Telluria_A. The sequence goes on along the minus strand of JAZKCA010000002.1, from coordinate 7,848 downwards.
GGGCTTCCATGCAAAAAGTGCTGGTGGCCGATGACGACGCCATCAACCGCCAGGTGCTGGGCGACTTGCTCAAGCCCGAATATACGGTCGTGATGGCCAAGAGCGGCGCGCAGGCGCTGGAAAAGGCGGCCCTGCACGAACCGGACCTGATCCTGCTGGACGTGGTCATGCCCGATATGAACGGCTACGAAGTGCTGCGCCGGCTGCGCGAGGATCCGCAGACCGCGCCTATTTCGGTGATCTTCATTTCAGGGCTGGACCGTCCGGAGGACGAAGCGAACGGCCTGAATCTGGGCGCATCCGATTACATTGCCAAGCCGTTCAATCCGACCGTGGTGACGGCCAGGGTCGCGCTGCACCTGCAAGTGGTGCGCCAGCGTCGCATGCTCGAACGGCTGGCGCACATCGACGGCCTGACGGAGTTGGCCAACCGGCGCCGCTTCGACGAGCTGTTTTCCTCCGAGTGGACGCGTGCGCGCGCCAGCGGGCGGCCGCTGTCGCTGGCGCTGCTCGACATTGACTGCTTCAAGCAATACAACGACCAGTACGGGCATCCGGCGGGCGACCGCGTGCTGCGCTCCGTGGCGCGCACGGCGGCCTCGTTCATGCGGCGCCCGGTCGACCTGGCGGCGCGTTACGGCGGCGAGGAGCTGGTGCTGCTGATGCCCGATACCCCTTCGGCGCAGGCGCGCCAGATGGTCGGCGCGCTGTGCCAGTCGATCGAGCAGCTGACGATTTTGCATGGCGCATCGGTGGTGGCGCCGGTGCTCACGGTCAGCGTGGGCGGGGCGACGCTGGGAGAGGCGGGGGAAGAGTCGGCGGCAGAGCTGCTCGACGCGGTCGACCACCAGTTATACCGCGCCAAACACGCTGGGCGCAACCGGGTCAGCTGGCGGGGGACCTGACCCCGGGGTGCAGCTTTTTTACTTGCGGCGAGCGCGCGCGCGCGCGGCGCCCAGCATCAGCAGGCCAAAGCCCAGCAGGGCGACCGAGCCCGGCTCCGGAACGAACACTTCGCGGGCGCTGCCCTGCACGCCGACCGTGAAGCCGTTCCAGTATTCGTTCGAGGTGCTGCGCCAGGTCACGGTATCGAAGGCGCCCTTGAACTGAAGCGCGCCGTGCGGTTCGGTTCCGCCGACGTTGTTGCTGTTGAGGCGATATTCGAAGTTGCCGCCGCCGAGGTCGACCACGACCTTGGTGGCGCCGCCGCAGCCCCAGTAGCCGCACGCGTTGCCATCCTGGCCGCCCAGGCTGAGCAGGTCGAAATCACGGTCGAACGCGTAGCCGTTGCCATTCAGGCTGACGAAGGCGAACACCGGGTTGGCGACGGTTTGCGAGAAGTGCAGCGTCTGGCTGCCGGCCCAGCGCAAGGCGATGATGTCGGTGCCGGTCGGACGGTTGTCCACGGCAGCGCTGGTGTAGGGGGAGGTCGACCCGGCGCCGCCGGTCCAGTAATCGGTGCCGCCGCCGATATCGTAAAAGCCGACGCCCAGCGGGTTGTTGTAGGTGACGCCGATCGAGGTGCTGCCCGTGGTAATGGTGCCCTGCGCGGTGAAGCCGCCAGCGCTGCTGCTTGTCATCCAGTCGGTCCAGAAAATCGGTGCGGCAGTAGCGCCTGCACTGGCGGCGGCGAAAAATACGGCCATGACCGCTTGTTTGAAACGACGTACATCCATGAAAGCTCTCCGGTTAAATTATGCAAGCAAAACAAGCAATACTCGTGCCCACCGTAAATACATTAAAGGAATCAAGCACTTGCAGGCCCAGCCAGCCGTTTTCCTGCGTAACTGTAAGGAAAGCTGACAGGGAAACTATTACGGGCCCACGCTCAAGGCCTTCGCCGCGCTTGACGCCGACGGCCAGAGCGCGCTCGCGGCCGACATCATTGCCTTGCTTGAGCGCTGCAATACGGGCGGACCGTCGTCGCTGGTGGTGCCGTCCGAATACCTGGAGGTCGTGATCACCAAGCGCAGTGCATGAGCCGGTAAATACGGGCACACCCTGTTGTTTGACCGCGGGAAGTTTAGCGGCGATACTCTGCCGTCTGGCCAAGTTGCCACGCTCTGAACTGCTCAACTACAACAGGAGTTTTCCCTTGAAAAAAACCACGCTCGCTTTGCTGGTTTCCGTCGCCGCAAGTGCGACGGCGGCCACGCCACCGAAGTTCGACCCGCAGCGCCTGTCGCAGGATGTCAAGATCCTCGCGTCCGATGAATTCGAGGGCCGCGCGCCGAATACGGCCGGCGAAATCAAGACGGTCGATTACATGGTCGCGCAATTCAAGGCGGCCGGCATGAAGCCCGGCGGCGACTTGGTCGACGGCAAGCGCGGCTGGACCCAGGACGTACCGCTGGGCCGTTTTGAAATCAAGGGCCCGGTCACGTTGTCGCTGCACGACGGCAAGAAGGACCAGGTGCTGGCGCAAGGCGACGACCTGGCCGTGCGCGCTGCAATGAACGGTGTATCGAAGGTCGACTTCAAGAACGCGCCGCTGGTGTTCGTCGGCTATGGCGTGACGGCACCGGAACGCAAGTGGGATGACTTCAAGGGCGTCGACCTGAAGGGCAAGCTGGCCATCGTGCTGATCAACGATCCGGACTTTGAAACCGGCAAGGGCGAATTCGGCGGCAAGGCCATGACCTACTACGGCCGCTGGACCTACAAGTTCGAAGAAATGGCACGCCGCGGCGCGCTGGGCACGATCATCGTGCACGAGACGGCGCCGGCGTCGTACGGCTGGCCGACCGTGAAAAATTCGAACACCAACGTGATGTACGACATCGTGCGCAAGGAACCGGCCAAGGCGCACGCGACTATGGAAGCGTGGATCCAGCGCGACCTGACCGCCGACCTGTTCAAGCGCGCCGGACTCGATTTCGACGCCGCCAAGAAGCAGGCGCAAACGCGCGCGTTCAAGCCGGTTGAACTGAAAGGCTTGACCCTGTCGGCCAGCTACGCGGTCGACGCCCAGGTCATCAAATCGAAGAACGTCGCGGCCATGATCGAAGGCAGCGAGCGTCAGAACCAGTACGTGATGTATAGCGGCCATTGGGATCACCTCGGGGTAGGGCTGCCCGATGCGAAGGGCGACAAGATCTACAACGGCGCGATTGACAACGGCACCGGCATCGCGGCCTTGCTGGAACTGGCGCGCGCCTATGGCAAGCAACCCGCGCCGAAACGCAGCGTGGTGTTCCTGGCCGTCACGGCTGAAGAGCGCGGCTTGCTCGGCTCCGAATACTATTCGTCCAATCCACTGTTCCCGCTCGCCGCGACGGTTGGCGTGATCAATATGGACGCCCTCGGTCCGCACGGACCGTCGCGCAATTTCAGCATTTCGGGCAGCGCCAAGCTCGATCTGCTGGACCAGCTGGTGGCCAAGGCCAAGCAGTGGAAGGTCGCTTACTCGCCTGATCCGAAACCGGAAGCGGGCCATTTCTTCCGCTCCGACCATTTCCCGTTCGCCAAGCGCGGCGTGCCGGCGATTTCTTTCGGCACGGGCGACGTCTTCGTCGACGGCGGCGTCAAGGCCGGCAAGGCTTGGGAAGAGAAGTACAACACTGATATGTACCACCAGCCGTCGGACGAGTGGAGCGCCAAGTGGAGCTTCACCGGTATGGCGCGCGACCTGGAAATCCTGTATGCGCTGGGCGCCGACCTGGCCAATTCGACGGCCTGGCCGGCCTGGTCGAAGGACTCCGAGTTCCGCGCCACGCGCGACGCCAGCGCCGGCGAGCGCAAGTAAGACGCCGGCGCTTCGCCGCCAGCGACATCGCCAGCCTGTTTTTCGGCTGGCGTTTTTCATTGGCGGCCCATCCGTGCGGCAGCGCGCAGATGGCGCGGTCCGATCGTGCCAGCATACAAGTGTCCTCACAATGATTGGAATAAAAATGAAACGACTTCTTTGTTTGCTCGCCCTCGTCCTTGGCAGCAGCGCGGTGCAGGCCCAGGTGTATTTCGAGCCGAACAGCACACGCCCGATCAATCCCGGCGCCGCCAACGGCCAGATCAGCCGCGCGCAGCATGCCCGTGCGCCCGTCAAGGTGCGCTACCGTCTGGTGCGTTGCAGGGATGGTTCGCAGAAACGCACGCTGCGCATGTGCCGGCATCGCGGAGGTGTTGCCCGGCGGTAAGCGTGACGTATTTACGTCACAGCTAATGGTTTTGCTTGTTTGATATTGTCAATACAGTACAATTTTCAGATTGAAAATTGGAGCTGACAATGACTTTGCAGAAATCCCTGAAGCTGGCGCTGGCCGCCAGCGTGTTCCTGGCCAGCGCCAGCCAGGCTGGCGTGGTGGCGACCTTCGATGACCTCGATGCGCCGCCCGCGCTCGATTCGGCCAGCGGCCTGCAGTTCACCAGCGCCACCAACAGTCTCGACTACAAGGGCGTGACCTGGGATGAGGACTTTGTCGTGGTCGGCGATGCCTACCGCGTCGCGTCCGACGGCCCGCTGTTCGGCCTGGTCCATTCGGGCCACTATTTCGTCACCAACCAGTCCGGCAAATCCGGCCTGACGATCAGCACCGACCAGGTGCTGACCGGCGCCTGGTTCGGGCGCAACCAATACTACGGCTTCAGCGAAGGCGGGGCCGACCAGATCACCATCGTGGCCCTCGCAGGCGCCACCGAACTTGGCATGGTCGTATTCGATCTTCCCGAATTCCATACCGGCTTGCCGGAACCGCTGTCCTTCGTCGACACCGGCAGCTTCGCCGCCCTGAGCGGGATTACCGGCTACCGGATTGACCGGCGCGAGTTGGGCATCCTGAGCGGTCACTGGGTGGCCGACGATTTCCAGTTTGAAGCGGCGCAGCCGGTGCCGGAACCGGGCAGCGCGCCTTTGCTGCTGGCCGGGCTGGGCTTGCTGCTGGCAGGCGTGCGCCGTCCGCGCAGCTAGGCCTTCCCGACGTAAGAAAACGCCAACCCTCGGGTTGGCGTTTTTCCTTGCAGCGTGCGTCGCTTAAGGCGCCGGCTGGGTAACCGTATTTTTCTGCAAGGTCACTGCGGTCTGGGCCAGCAAGCGGCCGTTGACCGACGCGCCAGTTTTCACGGCGACCATGGTCTTGGCCAGGATCACGCCTTCGAAGTGCGATGTGGTGCCGAGCGACACGGCGCCGGCCGATTGCCAGAACACGTTCTTGGCGAGGGCGCCGCCGGCCAGGGTGACGCGGGTCGCGCTGGCTTGCTCGATGCCGCCGGCGATCTGGAAGATCCAGACGTCGTTCGGGCCGCCACGCAAGGTCACGTCCTTCGAGATGGAGACGGTCGTGCCCCATTTGTACAGGCCAGGCGCGAGCGTCTTGCCGCCGATTTCGCCGGAACCGAGGTTGATATGGTCGGGCAAGGGACGACCGGCGGCATCGGTGTAGGCCGCTTCCATGTCGCTCACTGCCGCGGTCAGCAGGGTGGCGGCGGTCACGCTGCATGGCAGCGGGCCGGCGGCGTCCACCGTGTACAGGATGCCGCCGGCGATTTCACCGCAGGTCAGACCGATCGCGGCGCCCGTAATCGGGCTGGTGCCGACATCGCCCTTGATGACCGACGCATACACATTGGTGATGCCAGTCTTGCTCAGCAGCGCAAAGGTGGCGGCCGAACCGAGTTTCACCGGAGCCTGGATTTTCGACGATGTCATGGTCGTCATCTCGTCGGACGCGATGGCAGGAACGGCGAACAGGGCGGCCAGGATGGTGGCGATAGCGAAGGCTTGTGGCTTGGTGGCGAAACGAATCATCTGTATATCCCTCGTATTTGGTGCGCATCGCCAGTCTGGTTTTTCAGATCTGGTGGATGGGCCGGCGCTGGGGCCGTTGCATGGCATACGTTATACAGTTGAGGGAAAGATCATCTTTGTGTGCTGGCGCACTTAGTTACAACAGTTACATATTTGCAAGCACCATTTGTATCTAGTCCTCGTCCAGGCGCCGCGTTTGCGCCGCCTCCTGTTTCCGGTAGGCCGGGTTGGCCTTGGCAGTGGCGACCGCGTTCCAGATGGCCTCGATTCGTTCGGGATTTTGTTGATACGTGGTACGGCTGAACAGCAGGTAGAGCGGCATCGAGGTGAACGGGACGGGGGCCTTGGCGACCCGGCCGCGCAAACGTGGATCGTCGCGCAACATGGATTGCGAAGCAAGCTCCATCAACGCGGCGACGTCGGCCGTACCAGTCACGAGCAGGCGCAGCGCTTCGTCCGAGGATTTGACCGTATCGATGACGCGCTGTCCGCGCGCGCGCATCAGGTCGCCGATGAAGTAGCCGCGCTGGGTAATCACGCTGCCGCGCGGATTGTGCAGCACCGTGCCGTCCCAGCTGGCACCGCTGTCGACCCGCACGAAAATGTTGACCTTGGTATGGTGCAGGGCGCGCGCCGGATCGGGGCTGCCGTCGGACAGCATTGGGGGCAGGCTGAACGCGCGCCTTTCGGCCGTATCGGCCGCGCCGATCAAGCCGTCCATGCGGCCGATGCGGGTTTCCTCGATACAGCGCGTCCAGGGGCGGGACGACAAGATGAAGGTCTCGCCCGTCAGTGCTTCGACCCGTTTCAGCAGGGCGAGATTGAGCCCGCTGCCGTCGGGCATGGTCCAGGGCGGCTGCGGCACGTCTTCGAAGCACAGGTGCAAGGGCGCGGCGCCGGCCGAGGGTGTGGCCAGGAGGGCGAGCAAGAGCAGGGAGGGTAGGGCAAGTCGCATGGTTTTCCTTGTCGCCAAGGATAGCGCAAATTATCAAGAAATCACCAGGTCGGGTGTGCCCCTGCAACCAGGAAGCAACAGTCAAGTTTCTTTGGGGGAATGTATATTCGTGCTAGGAAATATGTGCGCTACCATGGGTTCACGTATTTATCGGATGAAAAGGATGTGCCATGAACAGGATGCGCTTGTTGCCAGTTAGTTTAGTCGTTGCATTGCTCAGCGCCTGTGGCGCCGGGGGCGGCGCATCGGCCACCAGTACGCAGAGCGCGAGCACCTTGCCGCAAAGCTCGCCTGTCGTGAAAAACATGTTTCCGGCAAAGTCCTCGACAAGAGCGGGCTGGCGATCGCCGGCGTGACCATCAGCGTGTTCCACCACAATACCAACACCACGGTGACCACCACTACCGACGCCAGCGGCGCCTGGTCGGTCGCGGGGCAGGATACAGGGGCCAACTCGGACTACGCGATCTATGCCGCCAAGGCGGGCTACGGCTTCGTGCCCTCCGTCGGCGACGCCGCCGGTGCGGTCGGCAAGCTCGATTTCAACGGCCTGTATCGGACGGTCATTCGCTTCCTGACGATGCCGGGCCACGACGTGACGAGCGCAAATTTCACCGCCTTTGGTGCGGGCGACAAGGTGGCCAGCCTGGCGCGCACCGGCCAGCTTGCCAGCTATGCGAGCGGCGACGATTTCGCCGCCAGGAGCGGTGTCGCATGGCCATCGACGCGCTTTACCGACAATGCGGACGGTACGGTGACCGACCACTTGACCGGCCTGGTGTGGCTGAAAAACGCCGGCTGCTTCAGCCCTGCGACCTGGGCCGCTGCCTTGACGGCTGCGAACCAGCTCGCCAGCGGCACTTGCGGCTTGAACGACGGTTCGGTCGCCGGGAAGTGGCGCATGCCCAATGTGAACGAGCTGGAAAGCCTGGTCGACGTGTCGCGCGCCAATCCGGCCGTGGCGGCCGCGCACCCGTTCACCAATATCAGCCTGAGCAACGCATATTGGTCGTCCACCACCTACACTGCCCTGACCGGCCAGGCGATGGCCATCCGCATGAGCGACGGGCGCTGGATCAACGGCATCGACGCGGCAGATACTAACCTTCTAGAAAGTAAAGTTAATTCGTAATATAATGTTGGAATGAAATGC
>JAZKCA010000001.1:0-42073 GCA_040388275.1 Pseudomonadota bacterium | reverse complement strand
TGACTAGCGCTGATCTTCATCTTGATTGAACCAGCATATTCGCCGATTGTCCAACGTATATGGCGTGCAGGTGGCCCGCGATAGGAGAAGACACATGGCGAAGATGAATCTTGTTCAGTTTCAGCCGGGGATGAGTATGACGCAATTCATGACGCGATACGGGACGCAAGAGCAGTGCGAAATGGCGTTGGAAAAATGCCGCTGGCGCGATGGGTTTGAATGTCCGATGTGCACACACAAAGGGCATTACGTTGTTTGGCACGGTAAGGCAAAGACGTTTCAATGCCACGCTTGTCGGAGCCAGACCACGCTGACGAGCGGGACCATTTTTCATTCGACCAAGCTGCCACTGACGAAATGGTTTCAAGCGATGTATTTTCTTACCCAATCGAAGAATAACGTATCGGCCCTGGAACTGATGCGCCTCGCTGGTGTTTGTTATCGAACCGCCTGGCGCCTTAAGCACAAGATCCTGGAGGTCATGGCCGAACGTGAAGCCTCGCGCCAACTGGAGGGCCATGTCCAAGTCGACGATGCCTACCTTGGAGGCGTACACCCAGGCGGAAAGCGAGGGCGGGGATCGCCGAATAAGGTACCGTTCATAGCGGCCGTTCAAACGTCCCCGGAAGGCCGTCCGCTTTATGCCGTTTTCACGAAGGTAAAAACGTTTTCGAAAGAAGAAGTCAAGACATGGGCCGGTGTGCACTTGGCTCCCGCGAGCACTGTCGTTTCCGATGGCTTGGGCTGCTTTACTGGCGTCAAAGTGGTCGGTGCAACGCATGATCAATCGGTAGTTGGAACGTCGCGCAAGAGCAGCTCAATGCTCTGTTTTCGCTGGATAAATACCGTTCTGAGCAACTTGAAGACGGCAACCAGTGGGACTTATCATTCCATCGACTTCAACAAATATGCTTTTCTCTACCTGGCCGAAGCGCAGTATCGATTTAATCGGCGCTTCGATTTGTCGACTATCCTGACACGCCTTTTGTACGCTGCTGTTGCTACAGGCAGCCGGCCTGAAGCGTGGATGCGGCTAGCTGAAGATGAGCGCTAATCACCAAAGAGAATGCAATGAGCAAGAAAAACCAGGCTGCCATCGGCAGGTTCCCGACCGGCCCCGGCAGCATGCGGGCGCAGGTCCTGGCCGTGCTGCTGGCGTCGCAAGACATGACTGGCGTCGAAAGCCTGTTCGAGAACCGCAAGGTGACGCTCAATACGGTGGTGCGCGCGCTGATGCGCAAATACGGCTGGCCGATCGAGCGCCACGATTTTCCCACCAATACCGCGGACGGGCGCGCGGCCTGGGCTTCGGTGTTCAGCCTGCCGCAAGAGGTGATCGATGCCGCACTCGAGGCCGGCGGGCAGGACTGGCTGGACGGTGTACGCGCGGCGCGCGGCGCCCGCTCAAGGCGCGCCGCGCGGCCGTTTACGCCCGGTTCAATGTAATTTCACGGAAGGCGAGATCTTCTCGCCAATCCAGTCGGCCAGGGTGCGCGCCGCCATGCGCGCAAAGCCGTGCAGGGCCATCAGGTGCTTGCGGTACATCAGGCCATACAGCCAGATCGCCACGGCGCCGCGTACCTGCAGCTTGCGCTTTCCGATCATCGCAGTGAGCACGCCCACGGCCGCCTGCGGCCCGAGCGACACCAGCGAGCCGTAGTCGCGATATTCGAACACCGCGCGCGCCGCCGCGTCCGGCCCTTGCGCCAGCACCTGCGCCAGGAACATCGCCTGCTGATGCGCGGCCTGGGCGCGTGGCGGCAGCTTGCCGCCGATGGGGCAGGTGAAGCTGGCGCAGTCGCCGATGGCGAACACGTTCGGGTCGCCCAATGCCTGCAGCGACGGCGTCACGGCGATCTGCCCCAGGCCGTTGACGGTCAGGCCCAGGTGGGCGCACATGGCCGGCGCCTTCACTCCGGCGGCCCACAGCGTGATCGTGGATGGATAGCTGTTGCCGTCGCTGTCGATGACGGCGTGCGGCTGCACGCTGGCCACGCTGCAGTCGGTGAGGATCTTGATGCCGAGCGAACGCAGATGGCGTGCGGCGCGCTTGGACAGGCGCGGATGCAGATGCGGCAGCAGCAGCGAGCCGCGCTCGAGGATCCTGATGCGCACATGGCGCACCGGGTCGAGTGCATGCACCTTGTAGCGCGCCAGGGTACGGGCGCTGTGACTGAGTTCGGCCGCCAGTTCGACGCCGGTAGCGCCGCCGCCAACGATGACGATATCGACGCCTTCATCGCTGCCTGGAGTGGCCGCATTGCGGGCGCTGGCATAGATGCAGCCGTCGATGAAGCGCTGGCGGAATGCGTCGGCCTGGGGTACGTCGTCGAGCGTGAGCACATGTTCGGCGGCGCCTGGCACGCCGAAGAAGTTGGTGACCGAGCCGAGGGCAAGCACCAGCTTGTCGTAGGAGATGGCGCGCGCCGGCAGCATTTCGGCGCCGTCGTCGGCCAGCCATGGCGCCAGGCGGATGCAGCGCGCGGCGCGCTCGACCGCCAGCACGTCGCCGCGGACAAATTCGAAACCGTGCTCGCAGGCCTGGGCCGCGTAGTCGACTTCGGTGCCCTGCGCATCGCGCTTGCCCGAGGCGAGCGTATGCAGCAAGGGCTTCCAGAAGTGCGCAGGCCAGCGGTCGACCAGGATCACGCGGGCCTTGCCGGCCCGGCCCATGCTGTCTCCCAGGCGGGTAGCCAGTTCCAGTCCCCCCGCGCCGCCACCAACAATCACGATTGTTTGCATATATGTCCCTCCTTGACTGTTAATATAGGCCGCTTCCGGATAAAAGAAAAATTAAACATATTCAGTAATTGATAAGGAAAAGCTTATGTATCACGCCAGTTTCCGCCAGCTCCAGTCATTAGTGTTGACTGCCCGTTACGAAAGCGTGTCGAAGGCGGCCGAGGCGCTGCACGTGACCCAGCCGGCCGTTTCGCTGCAACTGCGCACGCTCGAAGAGATCGCGGGAACGGCGCTCACGCGCAAGGTTGGACGTGCGATCCAGCTTACAGCGGCGGGCGAGGTGATGCTGGAATTTGCCGAGCGCATCCTGCGTTTGTGGGAGCAGGCCGGCGACGAGCTGGCCGCGCTGGACGGCGTGGCCAGCGGCACCTTGCGCATCGGCGCGGTCACCACTGCGGAGCATTTGCTGCCGCCGCTGCTGGTGCCGTTCACGATGGCGCGGCCTGATGTGCGCCTCAAGCTCCAGGTGGGAAACCGGATCGAGATCCTCAACATGCTCGCGCGCCAGGAGATCGACCTGGCCATCATGGGCACGCCGCCGCGCGAGTTCCGCACCAACGCGGCCCGCTTTGCGCGCCATCCAATGGGGTTCGTGGCCAGTCCCGAACATCCCTTGATGAAGAAAAAGAAGGTGACGCTGGCCGACGTGTTGAAGGCCAACCTGCTGGTGCGCGAGCGCGGGTCGGGCACGCGCACTGCGGTCGAAAAGCTGTTCAAGGAGGGCGGGCATCCGCTCAATTTCGGTTCGGAAGTCTCCTCCAACGAAGCGATCAAGCGCATGGTGTCGGCCGGACTGGGGCTGGGATTCTTGTCGGTGCACGCCTGTGCGCTCGAGTTCCAGGCCGGGCTGATCGAGCTGCTGCCGATGCCCGGCAATCCGGTCGAAGCGGACTGGCACATCATGCACCTGGCCGGGCAGCCGATCCCCAAGGTGGCAGCGGCGTTCCAGGATTTCGTCATCGACGAAGGGCAGGCGCTGGTACAGCGCGAGCTGGAAGGCTTTTACAAGCGCAAACGCTAAAAAATGGGGAACCCCGGGGTTCCCCTGGAAATGTTGAACTGGCAATTCGTTCCGGCAACTCTTTGCGCTGCGCCAAAAACCTCCGTGGAATCTCCGCCCAATATCGTGATTGCCTGTCCGTTCGTGGTAATGGACCTTTCATATTGGAGACGAGATGAACATTCGCAAAACTTCCCTGGCCGCATTGCTTGGCGCCTTGCCGTTCTTGCCAATGACGGCTAGCCACGCCGCCGCCCTGATGAACGGGCCGGCAGTGCAGGCGCCGCCGGCGCTCGCATCGCTGTTGGGCGAACTGGCCGCGCAGCGCACCTCGCAGGGCCTGGACGGCGACCATCAGTTCGCGATGGCGTCCCAGCACCCCGGTTCGGGCGACACGCTGGTCGTGCGCGTCAACCATACCTGGAAGGGCTTGCGGGTGTTCGGTTCCGAGTCGGTGATCGTCGCCGCCAGCAACGGGAAAATCCTCAGCCAGTCGGTGGCCGACCGCCGCGTCAGGTTGGGCGGATCGGCGCCCAACAGGGGCGCGCCGCTGAACCTGAAGCCGGCCATCAGCCCGCAGGACGCGACCGCTGCGGCGATCCGTTCGGTGGCGGCCGGCGGGGTGGCGGTGGTGCCGCCCAAGGCCGAGCTGCTCATCTATCCGATCATGCGCTCCGAGCGCCTGCCGTCGGCCCTGAACAAACCCGAGGAAGAACTCAACGCGCTCGACTTGACCGAGGTGATCGACGCCTACGAATTGGCCTACCAGGTGCGCACCCGGATGCGGGTCGGGCAGCAGCCGGTGTTCCACGACACCATCGTCAGCGCCAGCGACGGGCGCATCATCGACCAGTGGAGCATGCTGCAAACGGCGGTCGGCAGCGGCAAGAGCCAGTACAACGGCGTGGTCCCGCTCAGCACCAGCGCCGACGGCAAGAACTTCAAGATGCTCGATCCGTTGCGCGGCATCGGCGGCCAGTTCGGCGCGATGGCGATCACGAATGCCAACAATACGTCGGAAGCGGGCGATATTTTCACCCACTCCAGTAACGAGTGGGGCGACGGCCTGCAATACAAGGCCGGGGGCAGCACCACCGACGCCAACGGCCAGACCGCGGCGGTGAACGCGATGTGGGGCTTGATGAATACCTACGACATGCTCAAGAACGTGCTGGGCTGGCACTCGCTCGACGGCCAGAACACGGCCTCGTATATCGCCGCCCATGTCAACACCGCCTACGACAATGCCTATTACAACGATACCTGCAAGTGCATGTTCATTGGCGACGGCTCGTCCTTCAACAGCCTGGGCGCGATCGATGTGGTGGGCCACGAAATGGGGCACGGGATCACGGCAGCCACCTCCAACCTGCTGTACTTCGGCGAGTCGGGCGGGCTCAATGAATCGAGTTCGGATATCAACGGCGAAGCGGTCGAGGCGTATGCCCGCGCCGGCGGCAGCGGCGGCCAGATCGCCGACAACGGCAACGATTGGGTTATGGGCAAGGAGATCAGCAAGAACGCCACTCCCTTGCGCTGGCTGTACAAGCCGAGCAAGGATGGCAGCAGCCCGGATGCCTGGACCAGCGCGCTCAAGCGGCTGGAGGTGCACTACAGCAGCGGGCCGAACAACCGCATGTTCTATTTCCTGGCGCAGGGGTCGAAAGCGGAGAAGGACAGCGATTACTACAGCAAGTATTTGGTGCGCAAACCGGCGGCGATGAACGGGATCGGTACCGACAAGGCGTACAGGATCTGGTTCAAGGCGGCCACCACGAAGTTCACCGCGGTCACCAATTACAAGGATGCGCGCGAAAAGATGATCGCGGCCGCCCAGGAACTGTTCGGGGCGGGCAGCAAGGAAGCGCTGGCGGTGCAGCGCGCCTATGCGGCAATCAACGTCGGAGCCGACGTCGACGAATAGCGCGGCTTAGGACTTCTTACCGCCGGCCACCAGCACGGCCGCGCCGGCGGCAATGGCGATGATGCTCGCCCACAGTGGCACGTTGACGGTTTCCTTTTCCTGGACCGACAGCGAGATCGGACCCAGGTTGGCCTTGGTGGTTTCCTTGGTGAAGCTGAAGCCGCCGAAGACGAGGCCGAGGACGCCGCCAACGATGAGTACGATGCCGATGATTTTAGTGGTGTTCATGGTGTTTCCTTATAGTTGTTATGAGTTCGTCGGCTAAGCAGTGGTTGCTATCGGTTGAATTACTCAGTCCGCCATCATCGGATAAGGATTGAGCGGCGTGCCTTTCCACCATTGCTTTTCCGCGGTCAGCTCGACCACGGCAAAGTGCAGGTGGGGCGCGGCCGGGTTGGCATTGCCGGTGGCGCCAACATAGCCGATCAGGTCACCGCGTTTGACGGGCATGCCTTCCTTCAGGCCGTCCGCATAGCGGTCCAGGTGGGCGTAGTAGTAGGCAAGCTTGTCGGTCGGGTCGAACTGGTACACGGTCAGGCCGCCCGGCTTGCTGTTGAACAGCTTGACCACCTTGCCATCGGCCACGGCGACGACCTTGGTCCCTGTCGGCGCCATGATGTCGAGCGCTTCGTGGTGGCGTTCGGTGCCGCGCGGCTGGTCGAAGTTATCCGACAGCTGGGCGTACTTGATGCCCTCGACCGGCACCATCAATTTGTCCATGGTGGCGGCGGCCGCGGTCGGGGTGGCCGCAATCGCATCGGACAGCGATTTTTGCGGCGGACGCAGCGGCAATTCGGCTTCGGTCAGGTCGGTGACGACCACCGGTGGCGCAGGCGCGGCGCCGGGCGCCACTGCCGGGGCGGGCACGGGCACGGCGGCCGGCACGGCCACCACCACGGCCGGCTGGCTCGGGTCGTGGCCTACCTGGCGCAGGTAGAGGAACAGGCTCAGGGCGCCAAGCAGCGCGCCAGCCAGCAAAGTCAAAAGCGATTTCATCGGAGATCCTTCTCTCGGTTGGTAATGTGCGAACGTGCGCGTCTTATTCCTGCATGACCACGGCCGTGCCCGGACCGACCGATTCGGTCACCGTCATCACGTCCCAGTTGGTCAGGCGGATGCAGCCGTGCGACTGGGTCTTGCCGATCGCCGACGGCACCGGGGTGCCATGGATGCCGTAGTGCGGCTTGGACAGGTCGATCCAGGCCAGGCCGACCGGGTTGTTGGGGCCTGGCGCAATGGTGGCTTTCTTGTCGCCCGGCTCGGCATCCCAGAACAGCGCAGGGTTGTAATGGAACTTGGGGTTCTTCGAAATGCCGTTGACTTTCCAGTTGCCGACCGGGAGCGGATCCTTGTCGGTGCCGGTGGAGGACGGAAACTGCGCGATCACCTTGCCGGCCACGTCATACAGGGCCACGGTGCGGTCGCTGCGGTCGACCAGGATCTTGCCGGCCTTCGGCAGCGGCTCGGTGCCCAGCACGTTCGGCACCAGGATTTGCTCGCCGAGTGTGGCCAGGTCCTTGCCGGGATTCAAACGCTGCAACAGGGCAGGGCTGACGTGGAATTTTTCGCCCAGGCCTTCGAGCGCGCTGGCGTAGCCCAGGGCAGCGAGCTTGGCCTTGTCGGCCATGTCTTCGGGGATCGCCTGGAACGGGCCGGCAACGTCGGCGTCGGTCAGCGTGTACGTGCCGAGCGCTTCGGCGGTGTCGGCGTTCAGGGCGGCCCAGGTTGGCGCGTCGAGCGTGCCGTTGACGCTCAGGCCGCGCTGACGCTGGAAGCCGGAGATGGCCATGCGCAGATTGGTGCCGGTCGCGCCGTCGATCTCGCCGGACGAAAAGTGGGCGCGGTCGAGCAGGATCTGGGCGCGCAGCGTGGCGGCGGGATCGGGCTTGGCGCCGGCTGCAGGCAGGGCTGCAGCATCCTTGCCGGCGGCGTTCACGGTTTGCGCGGTCAGCAAGACCACGGGGGCGGCCACCTTGACGGCCTTGGCCTTTTTGGCTGGCTTGGCAGCGACTGCCATCGAAGGGGCGAGCGCCGCGCCGGCGACGCACAGGGCGATCATGTACAAGGAAGGATGTTTCAATTTGAGCCCCTGGAAAATGTCAGATGGCTCAGATTAGTTCCAGACAGACATAAGGTCTGTGCGCCAGCGTACTAAAGCGCTGTTGACTTGACCATGCCGAGCGCCTGTTCAATTTCCGGCAAAATCAGTTTCCAGGCGGGCGAGCTGGCCGCGATTTCATCGTAGTGGCTGGCCTTGGGGAGGATCAGCACGCGCGCGCGGTCGCCGGCGGCCTGGGCTTTCGCGGCATAGGCAAAGGCGGCGCGCGGCGGCGAGATGGTGTCCAGTTCCCCTGTAATGAGCACGGTGCTGCTGCCGTTGGGCATGAGCTCGGCCGCGTTGGTGTCGGCGAACACGTCGGGACGTTCGGCGCTGGGCAGGCCGGCCAGCTGCGCCAGCTCGCGTCCGCAGCTGGTCTTGATCAGCGCCTGTTCGCTGCGCAGGTCGGCCAGGCCACCCAGGCTGATGATGTTGGGCACGGCCAGCGGCGCGGCCTGGAACAGCGGGCTGGACGGCGCGATGCGCTTGCGCCCGGCAATCCATTGAGCCAGCTGGCCGCCGGCCGAGTGGCCCATGGCGACGATGCGTTTGGTGTCGAGCTGGTAGCGCGGCGCCTGCGCGGCCAGGCTGTCGAGCGCGGCGTTGATATCGAGGTAGGTGCCGGGATAGCCGCCGCCCGGCTCGTCCACGCGGCGGTATTCGACGTTCCAGACCGCGATGCCGCGCGCGGCCAGCGCCCCGGCCACACTGCGCATCTGGGTGATGCCGCCGTATTCAACCGTCCAGCAGCCGCCGTGGATCAGCACCACCACCGGGAACGGGCCGGCGCCGGCGGGCCGGAACAATTCGGCGAACTGCGAAGGCGCGCTGCCATAGGCGATGGTGGCGGTCGGGGCCGGGCCGGACAGGGCCAGGTAATCGTCCAGCGTCATCGGCGCGGCGATGGCGGAGCCGGAAATGAACAGGGCGGAAAACAGCGTGCGCAGGGACAGTGTCATGGGGCGGAGCTCGGATGGTCTGGACAGCCGAACTATACCGAGTTTGCGGGGCGGCGGGGAGTGGGCGTGACGGCGCGCACGATTGAAGCGGGCCGCTCGACTTTCAGTTCTTCCATGCTAGGCTGCGAAAAACGCGA
This sequence comes from Pseudomonadota bacterium, assembly GCA_040388275.1. GTDB lineage: Bacteria > Pseudomonadota > Gammaproteobacteria > Burkholderiales > Burkholderiaceae_D > Telluria_A. Next base: position 33,213 of record JAZKCA010000001.1, on the reverse strand, counting down.
GGAAAAATATGCAAATTACAACGGAAGAGTACAAGGGTTTCACCATCGCCGTTACGCCGCTGAAGGACAACGACGACCTGTGGGATTTCGAATACCGCATCACCAAGACCGGGCAGGGCGGCCAGGACGGCGACCCTGCCGCCGCCATCACCCGCAGCCAGACGGCGGGCGGGCACGCGACGCCGGAAGTGGCGTGCGTGGCCGGCATGCACGTGGCGCGCACCGAAGTCGACAACCTGCTGGCCCTGGCCGCCAGGGATAGCAGCAATCTATTCGCATCGTAGCAGAGAGGCCAACCATGTTCACCCCACAAGCCGGGCACAACGCCTTGCGCGTCCATTCGACTCCCGACCCCGACCTGCCCGATCCGAAACCGGGCCCGCTGCCGGACGACGTGCCCCCGCCGGTGAACGCGCCGGTGGAAGAGCCGCGCGTGACGCCGCCGCCGATCAAGGCGGCGTAGCGGCGCCGGGCTCAATGGCCTTTGGGTGGCACCGGGTCGAGGCTGTCAAGGTCGCCGCTCGGTTCGTCGCGCTCAAGCGAGGCGTCATGCTCGCGCCGTTCGCGATTCTGGCCGCTGGCCTCGCTGCCGGCCTCGTCGCCGTCGTCACGCTCGTCCTGCGGCGGCAGCGCCGGGATTTCGCGGATCATTTGTTCGGTCTCGAGCTGGCCCGGCGTTTTTTCGCCGCTGCCGATATCGGCCTCGTCGGTCAGCGAGCGGGCCATCAGGGGATCGGGGAAGGGTTTGTGCGTCTGCATGCTGGCTCCGGAGTGATGTGCCGGTAACGATCCGGCGCTGGCCTTGATCCTAGCAGCGGGTGGGCGGCGCCGGCGCGCGGTAGGGGATGTTTTTCTGACATTGCTTGTTGCTCTGTAGGTACACTATGCGGAAATGTGCAGTGCACCATGTGAACGCGGGTCCGCTTTGTTTCATAATCAAAGCGTCACCCGATTGTCTTGTCAACGAGGAGCACACCATGGGCACTTCCTTATATAACAAGATTCCCCTTGGCCGCAGTTCGGTGCTGAGCCGGGCGCCGGTCCGCGCGGCCTTATTGCTGGTTGTATGCCTGAGCATCGCCGTGACCTGGATGGCCATGCAAGGCTTCAAGTAAGAGCGGCGTGGTAACATGGGGGCCGTAGTTGGCCTCCATGAAAGCTGTAATGAAGAATGAAAAACTGACCGGCGACGAATACGACGCCCTTGGCCACATCGAGCGTGGCGCCGCGCATGACCGGGTCAACGCCTGTGTCGGGCGCAACGCGAAGCGTTTGTCCGGCCTGAAAATGATTGAATACGCGAAAGACGGGCGTGTGGCGCTGACCGAAAAGGGGCGTCAGATCCTATTCCTGCGGCGCTGCATCAGCGGCCTGCGCGGCCTGCTGGCCGACCCGGCGTTCAAGCTCGACACCGACATCGCCGTCTTCCTCGACAAGAAATCCCACATCGTTGCGCTCGAAGCGGGCGGCTACGGCATCACCGACAAGGGCCGCGACTCGCTGGCCGACATCGACGCCCAGGCCAGCGACAAGAAATAAGCAAACCCCGGGTCTTGTCGTAATGGAGGTCCTGACCCCGGGTTTGGCTTAGTAGTTGCGGCGGCGGTCCGGGTAGACCAGGGTGCGGATCGCCACTTCGGGCGGCACGTTCATCGCATTGAGGAACTCGGCAACTTGCTGCAAACCGAGCGTCGGGATCGCGGCGATGGCCTGGTTGACGACGTCGCGGGTACGGAAATCGGTGCGCGGGGCGCGCTGGATCGGAGTCTGCTGATTCATGGTGGTGGTCCTTCACTGCCTGGATGACTTGTTGAGACAGATGATAATCTATTTTCGGCTAAACATATCCAAAAAACCACAAAGATGATGTAAATATGTCAGGCAGCTTTGCTTGAAGCCAACGCCGGCATCGGCGGCAGGCAGCGTTTCTGCCGCAGCAACTGTTCAAAGTCGTCCGCCGCCAGTGCCTGGCTGAAATAATAGCCCTGCATTTCGTCGCAGCGGTGGCGCCGCAGGTAGTCGAGCTGTTCGGCCGTTTCCACCCCTTCGGCGATCACGTCCAGTTTCAGATTGTGCGCCAGCGCGATGATCGAAGCCACGATCGCCGCGTCCGAGGCGTCGCGCGTGATGTCGGAAACGAAGGAGCGGTCGATCTTGAGCACGTCGATCGGGAAGCGCGACAGGTACGACAGGCTCGAGTAGCCGGTCCCGAAGTCGTCGATCGACAGATTCACGCCCAGCGCCTTCATGCCGTGCAAGGTTTCCACCGCCAGCGTGACGTCGCTCATGAACAGGCTTTCGGTCAGTTCGATCTCCAGCAGTTCCGGGGCCAGCCCGGTGTGCTCGAGCACGGCGGCGATGTCTTCGAGCAGGTTGGCCGCGCCGAACTGGCGCGCCGACAGGTTGACCGCCACCCGCAGCTGGCCCAGGCCGGCGTCCTGCCAGGCCTTGTTCTGGGCGCAGGCGGTGCGCATCACCCAGGCCCCGATCGGCACGATCAGGCCGGTTTCCTCGGCCACCGACACGAAGCGGTTCGGCGCCACCACGCCCAGTTCCGGATGCTGCCAGCGGATCAGCGCTTCCATGCCCACCACCTGGCCGCTGGCGAGGTTGACCTGGGGCTGGTAGTGCAGCACGAATTCATTGCGTTCGAGCGCGTTGCGCAGCGCGCCTTCAATGCGCACCCGCTCCATCGCTTCCTCGTTCATGGCCGGGGTATAGAACTGGAAGTTGTTGCGGCCCAGTTTCTTGGCCCGGTACATGGCGATGTCGGCGTGTTCGATCAAGCCGTCGGTGCCGGCCCCGTCGGTCGGATACACGGCCACCCCGATGCTGCAGGTGACGAAAAATTCCTTGGTGCCCAGCATCACGGGCTGGGCCACCGCGTCCATCAAGCGCTGCACGATTTCCGGGTTCAGGCGCTCGTCGTTGTGTTCGGTCAGGATCAGCACGAATTCGTCGCCGGACAAGCGCGCCACGGTGTCGGTGTCGCGCAGGGCAGAGCGCAAGCGCGCCGCGATCGTCATCAGGAGCACGTCGCCAGCCTTGTGGCCCATGCTGTCGTTGACGAACTTGAAGCGGTCCAGGTCGATCAGCATGACCCATACCGGGTGAGCGCTGCGCACCGAATAGGCGACCGCCTGGCTGAGCCGGTCCTGCAGCAGGCTGCGGTTGGGCAGGCCGGTGAGCACGTCGTGCTGGGCGATGTGCTGGATGCGTTGCTCGGTCAGCTTGCGCGCGGTAATGTCGGTGCCGGTCCCGCGGTAGCCCTTGAACTGGTTGTCGTCGTCGAAAATCGGCTCGCCGTTGACGCAGAACCAGCGCAGCTCGCCGAACTCGTCGCGCGTCGGGTATTCCAGGTTCTCGAAGGGCAGGCGCGCCATCAGGCGCGAGATGTGGGCGCGCCCCCAGTCGCTTTGCTCCATGCCGTCCACGGTTTCCCAGCGCGTGCGCCCGATCAGGCGCTCGGGCGGCACGCCGCCTTTTTCGCCGATCCCGCCGGTGATGTTCACAAAGCGCAGCTGCTCGTCCTGTTCCCAGTACCAGTCCGACGACATGTTCACCAACTGGCGGAAGCGCTGTTCGCTATCCTGCAGCGCCAGTTCGGTGCGGCGCCGCGCCAGCACGTCGTCGAGCAGCCGTTCGTTGGACAGCTTCAGGTCGGCCGTGCGTTCGTTGACTAGCAACTGCACGCGGCGCGAACGCTGCACCAGCATTTGCACGAAGGCGGCCATCAGGATCGAGAACAGGACGCCGCCGACCAGGGTCGAGAAGGATCCGAGGTGCTCTTGCAGGAAGGGGCGCGGGGCGGCGCTGACCAGCACGTGCCAGGGCTGGCCGGCCACCTCCACGGTGTGGTGGAAGGGCTCGCCGGCGAGCGGCGCCAGCCATTGCGCCAGGCGCGAACGGGGCGCGGCCTGCGCGGGCGCCGCCTGGCCCGGCGCGGCGCTCGAATAGACCAGGCGCGACAAGTCGCTTCCGGCGCCGGCGTACACCCACACCTGCATGCCTGGGTCGCCGTTCAGCTTGCTAGTTTCGAGGATTTTTTGCACCAGGGCCGCGGCCTTGATGATGGCTGCGGTGTCGCCCACCAGCGCGCTGTGCCGCTCGGCCACAGTGCCCAGCGGCGCGCCGGGGCGATACACCGGCATGATGACTTCGAAGCCGCTATTTTGGCGCGCGTCCTGCGCCAGGCTGAGTAATCCCGTCGAAGCGGCCCGGTTCTGTTCCACCGCCCGTGCCAGCGCGCCCATCACGATGGTGTTGTTGGCAACATTCAAGCCAAAGGCGGCCTGGTTGCCGGCCATCGGCACCAGGTAGTCGACGATGCTGTAACGCGCGCGGGGCGGGGCCGGGACCCGTCCGCCGGACGCCATTTCGGTCATCACGGTGCCGGGCACCACGGCCGCCAGCTCGGCCTCGACCGCGGCGCGCTCGGCGTGGCTCACCTGGCGGTGGAAATTGAACGCCAGGATAAAGGGGAAGCGCGCCAGCAGCGGCGTGGTGAAATCCTCGAATTGCTGGCGCGACACGGGAGCGGCGGCCGCGAACAGCCGGTTCGTCACCGTCACCACCTCGACCGCCTGTTCCAGCCCCTGGCGGATGGCGCCGGCGCGCATCTCGGCGCCCTGCTGGAACGTGAGCGTGACCTTCTCGTACTCGAGCCGGCTGACCGCCACCGACAGCACCACGGTCGCGGCCAGGCCGCCCACGAGTGTCAGGGCAGCCGCGGCAGTGAGCGGGGAGGCCAGGCGGTGACGCAACATTTCCTGTTTTTCCTGAGGCTGTGGGGAAGGCGAATCGATGCGGAATGCCCCGCCAGTGTGGCATAAAATGCTGTCTACGGGCAAATGCATTGCGTGCGGGCAACTAAAAAACGTGGTTATTGTTGTCTTTCGGAACCACGCGCCAGCCAGGCCACCAGGGTCCGTACCAGCAGGCGGTTCAGCAGGCCGACGGCCAGGGAGCGCCGGTTGTCGGGATTGAGGCGGGCGACCCAGCCCTGGACCCGCAGCGCGCGCCCGGGCGCGGCGCGGCTGCCGGGCCCGGCCTTGACCGCGAACAGGATGCGGTTGTTGCCTGCCACGCCGTTAAAGCGGCATACCCGGTCGTCGAACATCAGGCGCAGGCGGGCCAGCATGCGCCGGTAGTGGGGGTCGTAGCTGAACACGTTCGCCACCAGCACGCCGCCGTCGCACAGCGCGCGCCGGCAGTCGGCGTAGAAGCGCGCGCTGCCCAGCGCCGGCGGCAGCCCGTGCACGTCGAAGCCGTCCACCACCAGCACGTCGGCGCTGGCCAGCAGCCCGCCCAGCCAGGTGGCCGCGTCGGCGTGCAACACGCGAAAGCGGGCGTCGTCGGGCGGCACCCCGAACTGCTCGCGCAGGGCGATCACGTCGGCGCGCAGTTCCAGCACGCTGATGCGGGCCTGGGGGAAATGCTGAAAGCAGAACTTGGCCAGCGAGCCGCCGCCCAGGCCGACGAGCACGATGTGGCGCGGGCGCGGCACGAACAGGGCAAAGCACATGATGGCGCGGCAATAGGCCAGCACCAGGCAGGTCGGGTCGGACAGCAGCATCGCGCTCTGGATGTCGCCAGGCGCGAATTCGAGGGTGCGGCGGTCGCCGCAGGTGGTCACCAGCGGCGCGCAGGGCACGGGCGGGGTAGGGCGGGTCGTCATCGGCTCGAGTATAGCGCCTGGGAGGGCTGCACACGCTCCTTGTTGCCGGGCATAGGTTTCTGATAAGCTGATCCCGACCCGCCACCGGAGAAGCCCATGTTCCTTGACCATCCCAACATCACAGCGACCAACAGCACGACCGAGCCGGACCGGATCGAGCGGCTGACCCGGGTGTATGGCTACGCAGTGGCCCTGGCCGACGCCAGCGGCGTGGGAGAGGGCTTCATCGAGAAGTTCAGCCAGCTGCACGACCACAAGGGCACGCTGATCGTGTTCTGGGGCGAAGCGCCGACCGAGACCGAAAAGGAATTCTTCGTGCGCGCCTGGGCCAGCAAGATCGGCGACGGCAGCACCAACGTCGAGCACGAAACCTAAGGCCGGCTGCGCCGATGGATATCACGACCATGGTGTTGGCGCTGGCGCTGGGTAACCTGACCCTGTGCGCGGCGCTGTTCTTCTACGAATACGACAACGGCAAGTCGCCCAGCCTGTCGGTCTGGACCATTTCCAAGCAATGCCAGGCCGCGGCCTGGCTGCTGCTGTATTTCCGCGGCAGCGGCCTGGTGCCCGACCCGATTTCGATCCCGGCCGGCTACGCGGTGCTGTTCGTCGGGGTGGCGCTCGAATCGGGCGCGCTGTGGGAGGGCGCCGGCCACCCCGGCTGGCGCCGCTACACCTATCCTTTGCTGGTGCTGGCGATCCTGGCCTTTTTGGCTTGCTATGTGATCGACGAGATCGGGCTGCGGGTGGTGGCGGCCGCGCTGATCCTGGGCGCCTGCTACCTGTCGGGCGCGGCGGCCTTGGGCGCCGGCTGGCGCAACGCCACCATGCTGCGCCGCTTCCTGGTCATCGGCAGCACGCTGCTGGCGCTGCTGGTGGCCGCGCGCGGGCTGCTGGTGTTGCTGATGCCGGGCGGCTGGGGCTGGCTCTCGAACGGCATGCTGCAATCGCTCTCTTCGAGCGCCTTCTATGTGCTGATGCTGCTCGGCGGCTTCGGCTACCTGTTGCTGGCGCGCGAACAGCAGCAGACCGAACTGGCGCGCCTGGCGCTGGTCGACCCGCTCACCGAAGTGCCCAACCGGCGCGGCTTTTTCGACAAGCTGGCGCCCTGGATGGCGCTGGCGCGCCGCCCGGGCCTGCCGACCGCGCTGGTGCTGATCGACCTGGACCAGTTCAAGCGTGTCAACGACAGCTATGGCCATCCGGCCGGCGACCTGCTGCTGCGCCAGGTGATCGAGGTGTGCAAGAAGCAGTTGCGCGACAGCGACCAGCTGGGGCGCCTGGTGGGCGTCGAATTCGCGCTGCTGCTGCCGCGCACGGGGCCGGCCGAAGCGCTGCTGGTGGCCGAGCGCATGCGCGCGGCCATTGCCGGCGGCGCCATCAAGACCGAGCGGGCCATGATTTCGATGACGGCCAGCTTCGGCGTGACCACCATCCGCGCCGACGACAGCACCGTCAGCCTGTTCAAGCGCGCCGACGAAGCGCTGCAAAAGGCCAAGCAGGGCGGGCGCAACCGCGTGGCCGAGGCCGACCCGGTGCCGGCGGCGCCGGCTTGAGTTGTCATTACAGCGTCATGCGGCCCGGCTACCGTGCTAGTTTTGCAGCCGGAGCCAGTCAACATGCCCTTGCCCGAGAAAGAGTACATCATGTACGCCGCCGTTGACCTGGGTTCGAACAGTTTCCGCTTGCATATAGGCAAGCACGACGGTGAAGCGATCCGCGTGCTGAAAAGCCTGCGCGAGCCGATCCGGCTGGCCGCCGGCCTCGACCCCAAAGGCTGCCTGACCGACGCCGCGATGCAGTCGGCGCTGGCCTGCCTGCGTAATTTCAAGGCCGTGCTGGACGGCTACCGGCTCGACGCGGTGCGGGTGGTGGCCACGTCGACCCTGCGGGTGGCGAAAAACAGCGCGGCCTTCCTGCCGGCCGCCGAGCAAGCTATCGGCTATCCCATTGAAATCATTTCCGGCGAGGAAGAAGGGCGCCTGATCTACATGGGCGTGGCCAATTCGCTGGCGGCGCAGGGCGAGCGGCGCCTGGTGATCGATATCGGCGGCGGTTCGACCGAACTGATACTCGGGCATGGGGCCAAGATCGACCGGGTCGAGTCGTTTACCATCGGCACCGTCAAGCAAAGCCTGTCGTTCTTTCCCGGAGGGCTGATCGACGCGGCGTCCTACGAGGCCGCCATCCTGTCGGCGCGCAGCCAGTTCGAAGACGCTGCCCCGTACTACCAGCGCGAACAATGGCAGACCGGCTACGGCTCCTCGGGCACGGTGCGGGCAATCGCCGAGATCATTGCGCGCAGCCAGCTGGGCGACGGCCAGCTCGGCGCGGCCGGCCTGGAAGCGCTGAAACAGCGCTTCATCGAGATCGGCCAAGTGGCCCTGATCGACATGCCGGGGCTGCGCCCGGACCGCGCCGGCACCATCATCGGCGGGCTGGCGATCCTGATTGCGCTGGTGCGCGAACTGGGGATCGAGGTCCTGACCCCGGTCGAAGCGGGCCTGCGCATGGGCGTGATGTGGGACCTGTACCTGCGCTCGATGCAGCAGGACCGGCGCGAGCAGTCGGTGACGGAACTGGCGCGCAAATTCCATGTGGACGAGGCGCGCGCGGCGCGTGCGGCGCAGCAGGCGGCCGGCTTGTACGTGCAGCTCAAGCCAGCCGGCGACGCCTACATCCGGCCGCTGCAATGGAGCGCGCTGCTGCACGAAATGGGCATGGTGGTGTCGCAAACCGGTTACCACAAACACGGGGCCTACCTGATCGAAAACGCCGACCTGCCCGGGTTCACCACGCGCGAACAAAAGCTGATGGGCAAGCTGATCCTGGCGCAGAAGGGCAATCTGCGCAAGGTGTCCGAGGCGCTGCTGGAACCCGATTTTGCCAAGGCGGTGCTGGCGCTGCGCATGGCGATCCTGCTGATGCATGCGCGCATGGAGGCCGGTACGGGCGAACTGAAGCTGCGCATGAAGAACCGGATCGAGCTCGAGATCCGGCGCGACTGGCTGGCCGGCCATCCGACGCTGGCGTTCTGGATCGAGAAGGAGCAGGAGTGGTGGGACGAGGTCGGCGTCGACTTCAGCGTCAAGACCTTCGCCTAGCCGCGACGGCGCCGCCGAAAACAACAACTCTGATTTTTCTGTCAATACGCGTTTTCTAATGGCATACTAACCATGCCTGATCCAGCATGACGCACTGAAAAATCAAAGGGGACACCTTGATTCAGGCCCTAGCCGGCTACACCGTCGCGCGAACGCTGCGCGAAGATCCGCACTTCGTCCTGCTGCGCGCCACGCGCGACGCTGACGGCGCGCCCGTGCTCGTGCTGTGCGCCCGGGCCGGCCAGGCCGACGCCCGCTCCCGCCTCGAACACGAATTCGCCCTGCGCGCCGACCTTGACCCAGGCTGGGCCGCGCGCCCGCTGGCGCTGCTGCCCTGGGGCGACACGCTGGCGCTGGTGCTCTCCGACAGTGGCGCGGCGCCCCTGGCCTGCACCCCTGGCCAGCCGCTGGCGCTGCCTGCCTTCCTGCGCCTGGCCATGGCGCTGGCCGACGCCCTGTCGCAGTTGCACCGGCATGACATCGTGCACAAGGACTTGCGTCCCGAACACATCCTGGTCGACGCGGCCGGCGCCAAGGTACGCCTGGCCGGTTTCGGCATCGCCGCGCGCCTGCGCAGCCTGCCGCAATCGCCCGAAGAGCAGATCAGCGGCAGCCTGCCCTACATGGCGCCCGAACAAACCGGGCGCATGAACCGCTGCATCGATACCCGCACCGACCTGTATTCGCTGGGGGTCATGCTGTACCAGCTGCTGTGCGGGGAGCTGCCGTTTTCCGGCGCCGACGCGATGCAATGGATTCACTGCCATGTGGCGCGCGAAGCGGTCGCGCCGCATGTGCGCAGTCCCGGGGTCGATCCGACCTGCGGCGCGATCGTCCTGAAACTGCTGGCCAAGACCGCCGAACAACGTTACCAGACCGCCGCCGGGCTGCTGGCCGACCTGCAGCACTGCATGGCGATGCTCGAAGCGCAAGGCCGCATCGTGCCCTTCGTCCTGGCCTGCAACGACGGCGCGGCGCGCCTGCAGACGCCGGAAACCCTGTTCGGGCGCGCGGCCCAAATGGGCTTGCTCGAGGAGGCCGCGCTGCACGTGGCCGCCGGGGGCGCCCCCGAATTGGTGATGATTTCCGGGAATGCCGGCACCGGCAAGTCGGCGCTGCTGGCGGCGCTCCAGCTGTCCGAAGCGGTGGCCGGCGCGATCGTGGTGTCGGCCAAGTTCGAGCAGCATGGGCGCGATATTCCCTACGCCACGCTGGCGCACGCCTTTCAGAAGCTGGTGCGCCAGATGCTGGGCCAGAGTGAAAGCGCGCTGGCCAACTGGCGGCGCGCCTTGCTGGCGGCGCTGGGCCCGAATGCAGGGCTGATGCTGGACCTGATCCCCGAACTGAAATTCGTCATCGGCGATCCGGGTGCGCCGGTGGCCTTGCCGCCGCTGGAGGCCCAGGCCCGCTTCCAGACCGTGTTCCGCCAGTTCCTGGGCGCCTTCACGGGCGCCGATTCGATGCTGCTGCTGTGCCTTGACGACCTGCAGTGGATCGACCCGGCCAGCCTCAAGCTGCTGACCCACCTGGTCAGCCATCCCGATGTGCGCCATGTGCTGGTGGTGGGGGCGTATCGCACCAGCGAAGTGGGCGCCACCCATCCGCTGGCGCTGACCAACGACGTCATGAAGCGGCAAGGCGCCGGGGTCCGCAAAGTGGTGCTGCAGGCCTTGAGCCGGTCCGAGGCCGGCGAGCTGGTTGCCGCGGCGCTCGACTGCCCGGGGCCGCAGTGCGCGGCGCTGGCCGAGCTGGTGTACGCCAAGACCGCCGGCAATCCCTTCTTCACGCTGCAGTTCCTGGCCCGCCTGGTCGAGAGCGGCCTGCTGCGCTATGGCCACGCCGACGAGGCCTGGAACTGGGATGCACCGGCCATCGGCGCCAAGGAATTTTCCGACAACGTGGTCGATCTGATGATCGCGCGCCTGCAGCAGCTGCCCTACAGCACGCTCGAACTGGTCAAGCTGCTGGCCTGCCTGGGCCACGACGCCAGCCTGGCCACGCTGGCCCAGGTGGCCGGCATGAGCAGCATCGAAACCGACGAGTGCCTGTGGCCGGCGGCGCGCCTGGGGCTGGTGATGCGCGAACCGGGCGCCTACCGCTTCATGCACGACCGGGTGCAGGAGGCGGCCTATTCGCTAATCACGCGCGCCAGCCTGCCCGAGCGCCATTTGCATATCGGCCGCCTGCTGCTGGGGCAGCTCGAACCGGCCGCGCTCGAGCAGCAGGTCTTCGGCGCCGTGAGCCATTTGAACCGGGCCCAGGCCGCCATCAGCGACCCGTTTGAACTGGCGGCGCTGGCGCGCCTGAACGCCATGGCCGGGACCCGCGCGCGCGCTTCCATCGCCTACGATGCGGCGCGCCATTACTTCGACCTGGCCGCCACCCTGACCCCCGAGTCGGACTGGCAGGATGCGTTCGAGCCGACCTTCGCGCTGTACAGTTCCCTGGCCGAGTGCGAGTACCTGTGCGGTAAGCTGGAGCGCGCAGACCGCCTGTTCGCCATGCTGGCCGAGCATGCCCGCTCGCGCCTCGAAATGGCGCAGGTGGCGCTGATGCGTACCGCGCTGTACCAGGTCTGGAGCCGCTTCGACCTGGCCGTCGACGTCGCGCTCGAGGCGCTGGCGCTGTTCGGCGTGACGTTCCCGGAAGGGCCCGGCGAGGTGGGTGAGGCGCTGGCCGCCGAGCGAGCGGCAGTCGAACGAAATATGGCCGGGCGCACCATTGCCGGGCTGGAGGACGAGCCGGCCAGCCTGGATCCGGAGATCGCGGTGGTCACCGACCTGTTCTCCGACATGGGCTCGTCGGTGTTCTCGGCCCGGCCGCAGCTCTATCCGCTGCTGGCGGTCAAGTCGCTCAACTTCACGCTGCGTTTCGGCAGCACCGCCAACAGCTGCATGACCTATTCGCGCTACGCGATCCTGCTGGTGTCGCTGGGGGCGATTCCCGACGCCTTTGCGTTTTCTGAACTGGCGCTGCGCATGGCCAGTCAGAGCGGGGCGCCATCGCGCCGCAGCGGACGGCTCGCTTTCGTGCACGGCGCCTACGTGCACAGCTGGCGCAAGCCCGTGGCCGAGAGCGTGGCCCTGCTCGAGCAAGCCTTCCAGAGCTGCCAGGAGGCGGGCGACCTGCCGCACGCCGGCTACGCCGCCCACATCGCCACCTGGAACAGTTTCGAGGCTGGCGCCCCGCTCGGCGAAGTGCAGCAGCGGGCCCGCAACTACCAGGGCTTCGCGCATCAGCAGCATAACGAAGCGCTGATGCAGCTGCTGCGCTGCTACGAGCAGCTGACCTTGTGCCTGCAAGGCGCGACCGGCGCCGAAGGCAGTTTCGACGACCACCGCTTCAGCGCCGACGAGGCGCTGGCAGCGATGGACAAGGCCAGTTTCGGCGCGGCCAAGGCGCGTTTCCACCTGATGCGCCAGGTCGCCGCGTTCACCTTCGGGCGCTTCCACGAGGCGCTGCAGGCGGCCGATTCGGCGGCCGAGGACCAGCACTTTTTCCTCGCCTCGGTCAACGAATCGACCCACCATTTCTACCATGCGCTGACCATGACGGCGCTGTACGCCGACGTGCCGCGCGAGCGCCAGGTGCGCTTCCTGGCGGCGCTGCAGGAAAAGCAGCAGCGCCTGCGCGACTGGGCCGCCAATTGTCCGGTCAATTTCGACAACCGCTACCTGCTGGTGTCGGCCGAGCTGGCGCGCATCGGCGGGCGCGACATGGAAGCGATGCGCGCCTACGACGCGGCGCTGGCCTCGGCGCGCGCCGGCGGCTTTGTCCACAACGAGGCGCTTGCTGCCGAACTGGCGGCGGGCTTTTACCGCGAACGCGGCTTCGACAAGATCGCGCTGGCCTATGCCCGCGAAGCGCTGCAGGCCTGCGCGCGCTGGGGCGCTTACGGCAAGATGCGCGAACTGGAGCGGCGTTTCAGCGGCGTGATGCGGGTGCCGTCGCCGCAGGCCGACGGCGCCGGCGGCGAAGCGCTGGACCTGATGGCGGCGCTGCGCGCCTCGCAGGAATTGTCAGGCATCGGCGAGCGCGCGGCGCTGGCCGCGGCCTTGCTGCGCCTGGGGATCGAACAGGCAGGCGCCGCGCGCGCGCTGCTGGTGCTGCCTGCCGGCGGCGGCTGGCGCTGCGTGGCGCGCGCTACCCTGGGCGCCGGCGGAGTGCAGGTCGAAGCGCGCGACATGCCGCTGGCCGTGGCCGGACTGCCCGAATCGCTGCTGCAGTTCGTGCTGCGCACGCGCGAGACGGTGCTGCTCGACGATGCCCTGGCCAGCGTCCAGTTCCGCGACGACCCCTTCGTCCAGCGCGCCCGTCCGCGTTCGGTGCTGTGCATGCCGCTGATGCGCCAGGGCAGCATGTGCGGTGTGCTCTACCTGGAGAACGCGCTCGCGCCCGGTCTGTTCACGCCAGCCCGGGTGCTGGTGCTTGAACTGGTGACGGCCCAGGCCGCGATCTCGCTCGAACAGGCCAGGCTGATGGGCGCTCTGCGCGACGAGGTGGCGGCGCAGCGCGACGCGCTTGAAGTGAACCGCAGGAAGGCGGGGTTCCTGGCCGGCCTGTCCAGCAAAATCCGCAGCCCGATGGGCGCGATCGCCTGCGCCTCCAGCCTGGCGCTGCGCACCGGTCTCGATGGCGAGCAGCGCATGTTTGTCGAGCAGATCCAGCGCGGGTCGTTCGGCTTGATGCAAATTGTGAACGACGTGCTCGACTTCGCCCGCATCGAAGCTGGCACCATGGCGCTTGAATCGGTCACCTTTTCATTGGCCGGGCTGGCCGCCGACGTGCAGGCGGCAGCGGCCAGGGACGGCGAGCCGGGCTCGGCTCTGGTCCTCGAACTCGATCCGGACCTGCCGCGCTACCTGAGCGGCGACCCGCTGCGGCTTGGCCAGGTGCTGGGCAAGCTGGTTGCCCATGCGCGCGGGCCGGGTGCGCGCGCGCAGGTGACCCTGGCGGTGCGGCTGGTAGGGCGCGACGGGGCGGTGGCCGGGCTGCGCTTTGCGGTACGGGCCGCCGGTCCGGGATTGAGTGCGCAGCAGGGCGCCGCGCTGTTTGCTCCCTTTGGCGAGGGCGGCGCGCTCGAGCCTGGTACCGACAGCGGACTGGGAATGGCCATCGCCGACGACCTGGTGCGGCGCATGGGCGGCAGCATTGAAATTGCCAGTCTGTCCGGCCGCGACGCCGAGTTCTGCTTCCGGCTTGACCTGGTATGCCCGCCCGATCCGCAGCCGGACACCGCCCTCGATGGCGCCGTCGACGGGCGCGAACAGCTGGCGCGCCTGCTCGACATGCTGGGCGCCTTCAGCGGCGAGGCTGCCGAGTATTTTGAAGCTATCCGGCCAGCCCTGGCCGGCCTGGTCGAGCCGCACGCGCTGGCGCGGCTGTCGGCCCACATCGCCACCTACCAGTTTGAGGATGCGCGGCGCCTGCTCGCCGCGCACGGCTGAAGGCGTCTTTTCCCGCTCACCATGATCTGCGTCAACATCTGGCGCTGCCGGGCGCCTGTTCATTAGGGGGTAAATCGTATATATTGTTTAAATTATTAAATCGACGGAGCTCTCCATGGCCAAATCGCCCGCAGCCAAGACCAATGGACATACCGTCCCCGCACTGAAGGCGGCCGCCGCGAAAAAGGCCGCCGCGCCAAAACCTGCCGTGAAAAAGGCTACCCCCGCCGCGAAGGGGCCGGCAAAGCCGGCCGCCAAACCGGTCGCCAAACCTGCGGCGAAGGCAGTCAAGCCGGCGTTCAAGGCAGCGCCAAAGCCTGCAGCCAAACCGGCAGCCAGGCCGCCAGCCAAACCGGCAGCCAAGCCTGCGGCAAAGGTCGCCCGCGCGCCAGCAGCGAAACCGGTCGCCAGGCCGGCGCCAGCCCCCGCGCCACCCGAGGCTCCCGAAAAAGTGCGCAAGGCCAAGCTGGTGCGCGACAGCTTCACCATGCCCGAGCAGGAATACGCCGTCCTGGGGCAAGTAAAGAAGGCATGTATCAAGGCGGGGTTCGAAATCAAGAAAAGCGAGTTGCTGCGTATCGGCGTGGCCCTGATCAGCCAGCTCGACCTGGCGACCTTGCAAAACGTGCTTGCCAGCTTGCCTCAGCTCAAGACCGGGCGTCCCAAGAACGATTGACGTGACAAATCAGCCACTGGGCGGTTGCGCCATGGCACAGAATTTAGCAAGCTGATCGAGATCGCGCGCACGGGGTTTGGGTGTCAGCGCAGAAACAAGAAGGGGCGCCGCCGATCCAGTGCGATCGGCTGCCGGCGCCTGGCAGTATTACTTACCGCCTAGTGCATCGATGCGCTGGACAGTTCCTTCAAGTCGCGGATACTCATATCCGACTTTTCGTGCATGCGCAACAAGATGGTCGCGCCGACCGCCAATTTTCGGTGGCGAATCTTGCTGATGATCGGCGGCTGCACTTCCAGCACGCGGCACAGTTCAGCATCGTTCTTCAGGTTCATCTTTTCGATCAAGGTGTCGAGCAACTTATTCGGCACGAAGCTCGATGGTTCCAGCGCGCGAGCGCGGTTCATCGCCTCGATCATTTCCAGTTTTTTCTGTCGTACGTTCATCGTACTCCTCCGAAAGGTTGCGTTCAGGTGGGTGGTTCCACTTTTGGTCAACTTCGCCCGTTCGTGACAATTGGATACTTTCTATGCTTCACGGGTGATTCGATAATACTACGATAAGAATATATTCGCAGCAAAGTTGATAAAAATATGGGCGCAATATACACGGTTAGTGCATATCAGTCACTAAATTGAGGCCCGAACCCGTCAAAATCAGCGTTTTATCTGCTTTCGCGGCCGCCGCGTGGGAATGCGTGACCATGATCGCGCTGGCGCCGCTGGCCTTGATCTCGGCGCGCAGCAGCGACAGGATGTGCTCAGCCGTTTCCGGATCGAGGTTGCCGGTCGGTTCATCGGCCAGCACCAGGGCGGGGCGGTGCACCAGCGCGCGCGCGATCGCCACCCTCTGCATCTCGCCGCCCGACAGCTGGCGCGGAAAATCCCCACCGCGCCCGCCAAGGCCGACCGCGTCGAGCATCTCGGTCGCGCGCGCCGGCGACTGGCCGTTGAGCAGCAGCGGCAGCGCCACATTCTGCGCCAGCGTCAGGTGCGGCAAAACGTGGAAAGCCTGGAAAATGAAGCCCATGCGGGTGCGCCGCAAGCCGGTGGCGGCATCGTCACCCTGGGTCGACATGGGGACGCCGTCGAGAACGATCGCGCCGCTGTCGGGCGAGTCGAGCCCGGCGATCAGGTTCAGCAGGGTCGATTTTCCGACCCCCGATTCGCCCATGATGGCGACGAATTCACCGGCCTTGAAATGGTGGGACAGGCCGCCCAGCACGGTGCGTCCGGCATAGGTTTTTTTCAGGTCGCGCAGGTGGAGCATGAGTTTGTGTGGGTTTTCTTGATTAGCGGGTGAGGGCGCGGCGCAGCGCAAAGCTCAGCGCGTCGACGAATGCCACCAGCAGTAGCATGGCGATGATGACGGTCGCGGCGCTGGGCATCTGGAACAGCGACAAATGATACTTGAGCATCTGCCCAAGGCCGCCGGCGCCGACGACGCCCAGCACGGCAGCGGCGCGGATGTTGTTCTCCCAGCGGTACAGCGTGTAGGACAGCATTTGCGGCAGCGTCTGCGGCAAGGTCGCGTACAGGAAGGCCGTCATGGCGGCGGCGCCGTTGCTGCGCAGGGTCGCCTCGGGCAGCGGCTCGGCGTTTTCGAGCGCGTCGGCAAACAGGCGTCCGAGCACGCCGCTGGTGTGCGCGGCCAGCGCCATCGCGCCTGCGAACGGACCCAGGCCGGCGGCAATCAGCAGGATTGACGCCCATACCAGTTCCGGAATCGAACGCAGTATATTGAGCAGCAGGCGGCTGACGGCGCGCAGCAACGGCCCGAAGCGGCCTGCCGCCGGCAGCGCCAGGGCCAGACCGCCAAACACGGCCAGCAGTGTCCCCAAGGCCGACATCGACAGCGTCTCGAACGTGGCCATCATGGTCTTGTACAGAAAGGCCGGAGCGAGATCGGGCGGTGCGAAGCCTTGCAGGAATTCGCCGGTGGTGCGCGCCGCGTCGGCGGTGAAAAATT
Organism: Pseudomonadota bacterium; assembly: GCA_040388275.1. Classification (GTDB taxonomy): domain Bacteria; phylum Pseudomonadota; class Gammaproteobacteria; order Burkholderiales; family Burkholderiaceae_D; genus Telluria_A. Next base: position 16,341 of record JAZKCA010000001.1, on the reverse strand, counting down.
CAGCCCACTTGAGCGGCAGCGAAGCGAAGCTGGCCACCACCAGCGCCACCAGTGCGGCCATCAGCAGCCAGGTGGAGACTGAACGGGACGGGGCTGCCGGCTTCAACCCAGCCTCCGGCGCAGCATGCGCGAGACCAGGTCGGCGCAGGCGACCAGCAGCACGAACACGATCAGCATGGTTGCTACCTCACCGCCGGCCATCATGCGGGTAGATTCATCCATGCGCTGTCCCAGTCCGCCGGCGCCCACGAAACCCATGACAACCGAGCCGCGAATCGCGCATTCCCAACGGTATACCGTGTAAGACACCAGTTCGGCGGCCGAGTCGGGCAGCGCGCCGTACAGCAGCGCGTTCATTCGCGAACTGCCATTGGCCAGCAGCGAGTCGGTGGCGTGCGCGCCCGACGATTCGAGGATCTCGGCGTACACCTTGCCCAGCATGCCGCTATAGGTCAGGGCGATGGCCAGCACGCCGGCGGTCGGGCCCAGGCCCACCACGCGCACCAGCAGCAGCGCCCACACCAATTCGGGCACGCTGCGCAGCAGCACCAGGATCGAGCGCACCGACTGGCGCAGCACGGCCGCCGGCCAGCGAATGCGGCCGGTGCCCAGGCGCGAGATCGACAGCCGCTCGGTGATGATCAGGGTGGCGGGAATGGCGCCCAGCAGAGCCAGGGTCAAGCCGGCGGTGGCGATCGCCACGGTCTGCCAGGTTTCGCGCAGCACCATCAGCAGGAACTCGGGGTCGTTGGCCGGCGTGAGGAAGCCGCGCAGGAAGCGCCAGGTGGACACCAGAGACTGCTGGTCGAACAGAATCCACGGCTTGAATTCGCTGAGCACTATCGCTGGCCACAGCAGCGCCATGGCAAGGACGGCGATGACGACGCGTCCGCGCCAGGCTGGATCGGGGCGAAGGGGGGAGGCTGCCCGCATCGCTTTAGAAACAGGCGCCGACAGCGAGGCGTTCGGGCGTGTCGATCAGCGGCGCCGGCGCGACCGTGGCCGACTCGTTTTGGTACAGGGCCTCGATCATGGCGTCGCTGACTCGTTCGCGCGGCGCATCGAAGGCCACGCGCCCGTCGCGCAGGCCGACAATGCGCGGGAAATGCGCGCGCGCCATGTCCACCTGGTGCAGGCTGCACACCAGCGTCGCGCCGCGCGCGCTCGCTTCGTGCTGCAAGGCTGCCAGGGTTTTTTGCGACAGGGTCGGATCAAGCGCGGAGAGCGGCTCGTCGACCAGGAATACCTGGGCCGACGATAGCAGCAGGCGTGCCAGGCCGCAGCGCTGGCGCTCGCCGCCGGACAGCCGGTCGACCCGCGAATAGAGTTTGTCGCCCAGCCCGAAACGCGCCAGCGCGTCATGCGCCGCGTCGGGGGCGGACGGCTTGATTAATGACGACAGGGCTTGCCAGAAGCTCCAGTGCGGCAGGCGTGCCGCCAGCACCGCATTGACCACGCGCTGGCGCGGCGGCAGCGGCGGCGTTTGCGGCGCCAGGAACAGGCGTGCGCGCAGCCGGTGGCGCGCCGCGTCAGGCAGCGTCCATGGATCCTGCCCGAACACGTCGAAGCGACCGCTGGCCGGCCGGTGGGCGCAGGCCAGCGTGGCCAGCAGCGTGGTTTTCCCGGCACCCGAAGGGCCGATGATGGCCAGCTGCTCGCCTTGCGTGACCACCAGGTCGACGCCGTGAAGCGCCGCCGCCTTGCCGGCGGCAAGGTGGCGCACTGTCAGGTCATCGAGCCGGTAGGTGCTCATGGTGTTACTTGAGCAGGCCGGAGGCGCGTGCGACCGCTTCGAGCTTGACGTAGTTGGCAGGCGACGTAGGAATGAAGCGCGAAGCCTTTTGCAGTTCGAGGATTTCCTTGCCCTCAGGCGTGGACTTGTCGAGCGCGAGGAAGGCATCGGTGATCTTCTTGCGCATCGCCACAGGCATGTCCGAGCGCACGGTCCAGTTGTAGTCGTAGTAAGGCCCGGTGGTGTAGAACACGCGCACCGACGGATCGACCTTGCCGGCATTGCTCAGCTTTTCCCATACCGAGATGTTGAGCGCGCCGGCATCGACCTTGCCGCCGGCAACTGCGGCGATGGTGGCGTCATGCGCGCCCGAGAACGCGATGCGTTTCAGGTCGGTGTCGGGATTGATCTTGGCGGCCAGCAGGAAGGAACGCGGCATCAAATGGCCCGAGGTCGAGGACTCGGAACCGAAGCTGAGCGTTTTGCCTTTGAGGTCCTCGAGCTTGTTGATGTCCTTGGCCGTGGTGATGAAGACCGAGCGGAAGGATGCATCCTCAAGGCGCTGCACCAGCGGCACGACCTTGCCTTTGCTGCGCACATTCGCTTGCACAAAGGTAAAGCCGCCGAACCAGACCATGTCGAGCTTGCCGTTGACCAGGCCTTCAACCGAGGCGGCATAATCGGTGACCGGGGTGAACTCGACTTTCAGGCCGGTTTTCTTGGCCAGGTAGTCGCCCAGCGGCTTGAACTTGCGCTGCAGTTCGGTTGGATTTTCGTCAGGGATGGCCGACACGCGCAGCACGCCCGGGGTGACCTGGGCCAGTGCGCTAAAAGAGGCCAGCATCACGCCGGCCGCGATGGTGGCGGTCAGCAGGGATTGGATGGTGCGCAGGGCGCAGCGGTGTGTCATGGTGGCCTTTGTAAAATGTTCCAGGGAAAATGCAATTGGTGGCACGCTTGAAAGCTTGCCGTTCATGAATAAAACATAATCGGCTATGATACCAAAAACGTCAACCTGCCACGTGCACAAGCCTCGCCATGCCGACCGAACGCCAAACTGAAGCGCGCCACCCGCTGGCCAGCGCCGCCATCGCCGCGGAGCTCGCTGCCGGACTGAGCGCGCAGGACGCCGCCATGTCGCCCAAATTCCTGTATGACGCGCTGGGATCGAAATTGTTCGAGGCCATTTGCGAGCTGCCCGAATATTATCCGACGCGCACCGAGGCGGCGATCATGGCGCAGCACGGCGCCGACATCGCGCGCGCGGCCGGGCCCGGCACAACCCTGATCGACCTGGGCGCCGGCAACTGCGCCAAGGCAGCCGCGTTGTTTCCGCTGCTGCACCCGGCCCAGTATGTGGCGATCGACATCTCCTACGACTTCCTGCGCGACGCCATTGGTCGCCTGCAGCAGCGCTTCCCGCATATTGAAATGGCCGGGCTGGGACAGGATTTTTCGGCCGCGCTCGATTTGCCCGTTGTGGTGCGCCCGCAAAAGCGCCTGTTCTTCTACCCGGGTTCATCGATCGGCAATTTCGGGCCCGACCAGGCGCGCGCCTTCCTGCGCCGCCTGCGCCTTCAATGCGATACCGACGGCGGCCTGCTGATCGGCTTCGACCTGGTCAAGGACGCCGCCTTGCTCGACGCCGCCTACGACGACGAACTGGGCGTGACGGCCGCCTTCAACCTGAATATCCTGCGCCACGTGAACCACTTGATCGGCGCCGACTTCCAGGTGTCACAATGGCGCCACTGCGGCTTTTTCAACGCAGAGGAAAGCCGCATCGAAATGCACCTCGAGGCGCGCGAGGCCGTGACTGTCAACTGGCAGGGCGGCGCGCGCAGTTTTCGCGCCGGCCAGCGCATCCACACTGAAAACAGCTACAAATACCGGCAGGCGGGGGCGGTCGGTCTGCTCGAACAGTCGGGCTTTGCGGCGGCCAAGGTATGGACCGATCCCGACAGCTGGTTCGCCGTCATTTACGCGCGCGCGCTGCCGCTGGCATGAACGACGGTCACCAGGTTTCCATTGCGCAGCGCTTCGGCGAGGTGCGCCAGCGTTCGCTGATGCTGGCCGAGCCGCTCTCCATCGAAGACTGCGGCGCCCAGTCGATGCCCGACGCCAGCCCCGTCAAGTGGCATTTGGCGCATACCACCTGGTTCTTCGAGACCTTCATCCTGGAGCGCTTTGAAAACGGCTTCGCGCCCTTTCATCGGGCCTTCCGGGTGCTTTTCAACTCCTATTACAACGGCATCGGCGAGCGCCACCCGCGCGCGCAGCGCGGCCTGCTCACGCGACCGTCGCTGCCTGACGTGCGCGCCTACCGCGACGACGTGGACACCCGCATGGCGCGCTTGCTGACGGCGAACGCCGGCGACGCCGACCTGTGCGCGCTCGTCACGCTCGGTATGGAGCACGAGCAGCAGCACCAGGAACTGATGTTGACCGATGTGCTGCACCTGCTGGCCCAAAGCGAACTGCTGCCGGCCTATCTCGACACCGCGCCCGCTGCCGTGCCGGCCCCGGGCCCGCAAGACTGGCTGGCGTTCGAAGGCGGCCTGTCCGATATCGGCCACCAGGGCGATGGCTTTTGCTTCGACAACGAGCTGCCGCGTCACCGCCAGTTCGTAGCGCCCTTCCAGCTGGCGCGCCGGCTGGTCACCAATGGCGAGTACCTGGCCTTCATCGAGGCCGGGGGCTACCGCGATCCGTCGCTGTGGCTCTCCGAAGGCTGGGACAAGGTGTGCGCCGAGCGCCTGGCGCAGCCACTGTACTGGCGCCTTGACGACGCCGGCCAATGGCACGAATTCACGCTGCACGGCGAACGGCCGCTCGACCCGGCGCGCCCGGCCACCCATTTGTCGCTGCATGAAGCGGACGCCTGCGCCCGTTTCATGGGCGCGCGCCTGCCCACCGAAGCCGAATGGGAGCTGGCCGCGCACGCGCAGGGCCTGGCCCACATGTTCGGCGCCTGCTGGCAGTGGACCAGCAGCAGCTACGCCCCTTACCCCGGTTATGCCTGCGCGCCCGGTGCGCTGGGCGAATACAATGGAAAATTCATGCTTAACCAATATGTGCTGCGCGGCTCGTCCTGCGCCACGCCCCCTGGCCATGCACGCGCCAGCTACCGCAATTTCTTCCCGGCCGCCACGCGCTGGCAGTTCACCGGACTAAGGCTGGCCAAATGAGCGGCCTGCACCTGCCCCATGTGCAGATCCTGAACCGGCGCGCCAACGCCTACATCCTCAAGCACCCGCTGGCCTTCCTGTGGCAAACGCTCAAGGGCTTCAAGGCCAACCAGGGCATGCTGCTGGCCGGCGCGGTGGCCTATTACGCGCTGCTATCGATCGTGCCCTTCCTGATGCTGGTGGTGGTGGCGCTGTCGCACATCATTCCCGAAGCCGAGCTGCTCGAGACCTTGTCGCGCTACCTGGAATGGATCATCCCCAGCCAGTCCAAGGCCGTGGTGGTGGAACTGTCGAACTTCCTGAAGGACCGCGAACTGGTCACCGGGGTGCTGCTGGTAGTGATGCTGTTCTTTAGCTCGGTGGCGTTTACCGCGCTCGAAAACGCGATGTGCGTGATCTTTTACCACCGGGTGGCGATCAAGCGCCGCCGCTTCCTCATTTCGGCGGTCCTGCCGTACTGCTATATCGTGGTGCTCGGCGTGGGCATCATGATCGTCACGCTGGTGGCCGGCGCCCTGAAGGTGATGGGCACCGAGAGCGTGCTGTTCCTCGGCTATGAATGGTCGCTGGGCGGCTTGTCGGGGGCGCTGCTGTACCTGGTGGGCCTGACCGGGGAAATCCTGGTCCTCAGCTCGATCTACCTGGTCATGCCGGTGGGCCGCCTGTCGCTGTCGCATGCGCTGATCGGCGGGGTCACCGCGGCGCTGCTGTGGGAAGTGGCGCGCCAGGTGCTGATCTGGTACTTCACCACCTTGTCGCAGGTGAACGTGGTGTACGGCTCGATGACGACCGCGATCGTGGTCATGTTCAGCCTCGAGATCGGCGCCATCCTGCTGCTGTTCGGGGCCCAGGTCATTTCGGAATACGAGCGGGTAGGGCGCAACGAGCAGGACCGGGAACCGGTCCCGATGAGCACCAGCGCGCCAGAATGAATTAAATTTGCTGCGTCGCACAAAGTTGTGTTACACTACGTTCAGTGGTGAGGTTCATGCGAACCGAAGCACTATCCCAGAGTCTGCGCCGCGTTTCAGTATGTGTAATGGTGAAACGTAGATGGCCGCAAGCACCGGGGATTTGTAATTCCGAATACGTTGGTCGATTTACACGTCAGGGCACCACGCAGATAGCATGGGCGCCTGAGACACGATTAAAGCATTGGTAATACATTGGAATAGAGCTCGCTTCGGCGAGCTTTTTTTTTCGCTTGTTTTTTGCCTATTTTTCGTGCCGCAAGGTACATTGGAAGCCATGCATATCCACGGCATCGTCTTCGACCTGTACGGCACCTTGTACGATGTGCAAGCGGTGGCGCACGCCTGCGAGGATGCCTTTCCCACCAATGGCGCCACACTGGCGCGGCGCTGGCGCCAGAAGCAGCTCGAGTACACCTGGCTGCGCAGCCTGATGGGACGCTATGTCGACTTCGAAAAGCTGACCGCGCAAGCGCTGCAGTACACCTGCGCCGAGTTTGGCCTGGACCTGGACCCGGCCACCATGCGCCGCCTGTGCGACGCCTGGCTGCACCTGCCGCCGTTTCTCGACATGCCGGCCAGCATACGGCGTCTGAGGGATGCCGGCCTGCCGCTGGCGGTGCTGTCGAACGGCTCGCACCATACGCTGGGCGAAGTGATCGGCAACTCCGGCATGAAATGGGGCTTCGACCACCTGATCAGCGTGGAAGACGTGCACGTGTTCAAGCCGCACCCGCAGGTGTACCGGCTGGCCGAGCAGCGCATGATCACCACGCGCGAGAACCTGCTGTTCGTGTCGGGCAATGCGTGGGACGCGAGCGCCGCCCGTTTGTTCGGTTTCGAGGTGTGCTGGATCAATCGGCAACAACTGCCTTTTGACCAGCTTGGCGCTACGCCAACGGTGGAATTACCCGATCTGGGTGCGATGGCCGAGTGGGTGTTGGCTCAAAGCCTCAAGTAGTGCTACGAGGAACAAGAAAGATATGCGCTGAGCCCGCTTTGGTTTAAGCTTGCCGAGCTGCGTAAACATCTGATCAATCCCTGTCCCGCGACCATCATGCCATCCCAACAAGCCGTCACTCCCGTCGAACGCCAAGCCAGCTTCGACCATTTCCACGCCGAACTGGCGCCCGTGCTGACCGATTTCATCGACGCGCTGGGCATTGAACCGGCGCACGAGGTGCTCACGCAGGCGGGCGATTACCTGCCGTACGTGGAACGGGCGCTGAGCGAGATGGCGATTGCCGACGCGGACGACCGCAGCTGGCTGCTGGTGCGCATGATGTATTACATCGGCGAGTATTTCGCGCAGCAGTATGGCGGGCACTGGTATGTCAATGAAGTCGCCGGTTCGGCGTCGTTCGGGCGCTGCGTGGTGGGCAAATTTAGCAAGTTTGCCAACGGCGCGTTGATGGTCGACCCGCTCGAGGTGGCTTCGGCCTACGTGGATATGCCGTGCCCGAGGCCCTTGTCGGCCCTGGTGGCGGGTGTTGAGTCCAGCCTGGCCGGATCGAACGGCCAGGGCTTACATTAAGGCGTTGGGCTTTTCCGCCCTACGCCATCATCAACCTGCCGTGGCCGCCGCGCCGACCCGCGCCAGCTCGCGGTTGACCGCGCTCAGCACCGCCTTGAACGAGGCAGTGACAATATTGCTGTCGATGCCGGCGCCGAACACCGTCGGGCCATTTTCCAGGCGCAGCTCCACGTAGCAGGCCGCGCGCGCATTCGCGCCCGAGCCGATTGCGTGCTCGTGATAGTCCATCAGCTTGAGCTCCAGTCCCAGTGCATTGACGAAGGCATCGATCGGCCCGTTGCCGCCGCCCTGCAAGCGCAGCGTTGACTGGCGGTGCGCCAGCGTGATGTCGATCTGCACCGGCTCGTCGCTGCTGCTGTCCTCCACCATCTTGTGGCTGGCATACGCGTAGGGCGCCGTCTGTTCCAGGTATTCGCGGCAGAAGATCGCGTGGATGCCGGCGGCGGCAATCTCGCGGCCGCTGGCGTCGGTTTCGGCCTGCACCGCGCGGCTCATTTCAATCTGCAAACGGCGCGGGAGTTGCAGGCCATATTCCTGCTCGAGCAAGTAGGCCATGCCGCCCTTGCCGGACTGGCTGTTGACCCGGATGACCGCGTCGTAGCTGCGCCCCAGGTCGGCCGGGTCGATCGGCAAATACGGCACTTCCCACATTGCGTCGGCCTTTTGCTGGGCGAAGCCCTTCTTGATGGCGTCCTGGTGCGAACCCGAAAACGCGGTGAACACCAGGTCGCCCGCATACGGATGGCGCGGGTGCACCGGTAACTGGTTGCATTCCTCGACCAGCTGGCGCACCGCGTCGATGTCGGAAAAATCCAGGCCGGGGTTCACGCCCTGGGTGTACAAATTGAGCGCCAGCGTGACCAGGTCGACATTGCCGGTGCGCTCGCCGTTGCCGAACAAACAGCCTTCGACCCGGTCGGCGCCCGCCATCACGGCCAGTTCGGCCGATGCAACGGCAGTGCCGCGGTCGTTGTGCGGGTGAACGCTGAGCACGATGCTGTCGCGCCGTGCCAGTTTGCGCGACATCCATTCGATCTGGTCGGCATACACATTCGGGGTGCTGCATTCGACCGTCGATGGCAGGTTGAAGATCATCTTGCGCGCCGGGGTCGGCTGCCAGGCGGCGCTGACGGCGTCGCACATGGCCAGCGAGAAATCGAGCTCGGTGGTCGAAAACGATTCCGGGCTGTACTCGAAGCCCCATTCGGTCTGCGGATGCTGCGCGGTCAATTGCTTGACCAGATTGGTGCCGCCCACGGCGATGGCGGTGATTTCCTCGCGCGTCATGTTGAACACCACGCGCCGGAACACCGGCGCCACCGAATTGTAGAGATGCACGATGGCCCGTTTGGCGCCCACCACCGAGTCCACCGTGCGCCGGATCAGCTCGTCGCGCGACTGGGTCAGCACGATGATGGTGACGTCGTCGGGAATGCGGTTTTCGTCGACCAGCTTGCGCACGAAATCGAAATCGGTCTGCGAGGCCGAGGGGAAGCCCACTTCGATTTCCTTGAAGCCGATTTGCACCAGCAAGTCGAAAAAGCGCAGCTTCTTTTCCGCGCTCATCGGCTCGATCAGGGCCTGGTTGCCGTCGCGCAGGTCGGTGCTCATCCATATTGGCGGGCGCGTGATGGTCTTGCGCGGCCACTGGCGGTCGGCAAGGTCAATGGCGGGAAAGGCGCGGTATTTGGCGGCGGGCTGGGACATCATCATCGGGTACTCCTGGGAAAAGCGAAAAGGGCCGGGGGGCGCGGTGTGGCGAAGGGCTGCCGGGCGGCCACGTAACGCTAGGCCAGGCAACCGATCGGTAGCTTTAGCAGGTGGGCGATGAAGGTGATGGCGGTAATAAACATCGGGTCGAACTTTCCTGGGGGTTTTACTGACGCCGGCGGGGAGCCGGTGTTGCACTGCGGGTAATAAATTACGCGCGTGCTAGTAGCGTCGCTGGCGATAGCGCGCCAGCGAGCAATAGGAAAGACGACAGATGCATTGAGGAAGACATGGGCCTACTGTACGTGAGGCCCGTCCGGTTTGTCAAGATGCGACGTTAGAGGTCGATCACCATGTCGAAACCGCCAAAGATCATGCGCTTGCCGTCGAAGGGCATGTTTTCGGCTTTCATCATCTCGGCCATGCGCGGGTCTTTCATGACCTTGTCGTTGATGTCGTCCCGGGCCGCGCGCGATGCGTAGACGATCCACGAAAAGAACACGGTTTCGCCTTCCTGCAGGTCAACGCTCTGGGGGAAGGAAGTCCATTTGCCGGGCTTGACGTCGTCGCCGACGCACTCGCGGAACTCAAGCGCGCCCAGCTCGCGCCAGATCGCGCCGCATTTGCGGGACATCTGCTTGTAGGCTTCAATATTGCTTTTTGGAACAGGTACGACAAATCCGTCTACGTAGGGCATGGCAATCTCCTTCGGATGAGTGAGCGTCCATCTTACGCCGGTATGGCGCGCACGATAGCAAACGCACTGTTCACGAGGAGATTGAGATGCGTCAAATAGCGAGCGCTAGCGCAGTGGCAAAGTAAAGCACGCGTTGATCCCTGTCACCTGAAAGGAGATTTTCATGGAAACGATTCTTGTCACGCTGGCCGCGATTGCCGGTGGCGCCTGGCTGGTCTTTGCCGCGCACCGACTGGGAGAAGCGCACAGCCGCATCGACATGCTGCGCAGCCAGCGCCGCAAGGATCGCCAGCGCCGGCGCTAAAGCACACTACAGCGCCACGGTGCGGTTGCGGCCCGCCGCCTTGGCCGCGTACACGGCGCGGTCGGCCCGTTCGATCGTCTCGGCGATCGCTTCGCCCTTGCGGTAGCGCGACAGGCCGGCCGAAAAATATACCCGCAGTCCCGCCACGTGCTCGCTGGCCTCGCTTTCGGCCAGCGCGGTGCGCAGGCGTTCCAGGCCCACATTCGGGTCGCCCGGCGGGGTTTCCGGCATCAGCAGCAGGAATTCCTCCCCGCCCCAGCGTCCAATTTCATCGGTGTTGCGCAACTGGGCCTGGGCCTGGCGCGCAAAGCTGCGCAGCGCGTCGTCGCCCACCGCGTGTCCGTGCGTGTCGTTGATGCGCTTGAAATGGTCCAGATCCGTCATGACCACGTAGAACGAGGGGCCGCCGCGGGCGTAGCGCTGGGCGTGCTGCTCGAGCAGCTCGAGGATATGGCGCCGGTTGGCCAGCCCGGTCAGTTCGTCGTGGGTGGCCAGGTCCTGGATGTGTTCCAGCGCCAGTTGTAACTCGTCCTTTTGCCTTTTCAGGCGCGCGCGCATTTTCGCCAGCACCACCGACAGCTGCGAAATGGCCGACAACACCGTGACGGCCAGCACGAAGTAAAGGATTTCCAGTTCGGCCGGATAGACCGTGGGATCGCTGCGCCAGCCCCACAGCATGGCGATGCCGGTCACGCTGATGGTATAGGCGGCCATGATGCGCGCGTACTTCACATGCATGTCGAACATGCCGAACGTCATGACCAGCCCAAACAGCATCAGGTTCGCGGCGTGGATCGGCCCGGTCAGGGTATAGCCGCAGGCAACCAGGGTCTGGGCCATGATTGCCTGGGGAAACGTCATGGTCGCCTCGGCGAAGCGCCGGTTCAGCCCCGTGCGAACCACCAGGTAGAAACCGAGCGTGGTGGCGGCCATCAGGACGCCGAGGATGGTGACCGGTCCGGGTGCGAATAGCCCCCTGCGCGCGCCATAAATCAGGACGCAGATGCAGATGAAATACACGAAGGCCGAAATCATGATGGCCTGCATGCAGCGCCGCTGCCCGCGGTCGCTGGTCAGCAGCAGATCCCCCAGGCTGGAGCGCCGTTCCCCGGAACCGGGATCGGGGCGCAGGGGGAGCGGTTCGCGGTTCATGGGGTGGGGGAGGGAATCAGGCCGTGACGTCGATGCGGGCCGGGCCATCCTGCATGCGGCCGATCGCCGCCGCGGCCTCGAAGCCTTCGCGCGCGAACAGCGCCAGCACCTCGGCCACGCTGCCCTGGTCGCATGACACCAGCAACCCGCCCGAGGTTTGCGGGTCGGTCAGCAAGGCTTGCTGGGCCGGGGTGATGCCGGCGGCCAGGGTGACGTCCTTGCCGTAGGCTTCCCAGTTGCGGCCAGACGCGCCGGTGAAAAACCCATCGTGCGCCAGCTGCTCCACGCCGGGCAGCAGGGGAATGCTGGCCATATCGAGCTGCGCCGTGAGTTTGGCGCCGCGCGCCAGTTCCAGCAAGTGGCCCAGCAGGCCAAAGCCGGTGACGTCGGTCAGCGCATGCACGCCCTCCATCTTCGACAGCGCCATGCCCGGCTTGTTCAACTTGGTGGTATTGGCAATCATGGCCGCGTAGCCGTCCGCGCCCAGCGCGTCTTTCTTGAGGGCGGCCGAGAGCACGCCCACGCCCAGCGGCTTGCCCAGTACCAGCACGTCGCCAGCCCTGGCGTCGGCATTGCGCTTGACCTTGGATGGATGCACCAGTCCCAGCACCACCAGGCCATAGATCGGCTCGACCGAATCGATGGTGTGGCCGCCGGCGATGGGGATGCCCGCTTCGGCGCAGATGGCCTCGCCGCCGCGGATGATCAGGCCGATGGTCTCGAGCGGCAGCTTGTTGATCGGCATGCCCACCAGGGCCAGCGCCATGATCGGCGTGCCGCCCATGGCGTACACGTCGGAGATGGCGTTGGTGGCGGCGATGCGGCCGAAGTCGAAGGGATCGTCGACGATTGGCATGAAGAAGTCGGTGGTGGCGATCAGGGCCTGTTCGTCATTGAGCTTGTAGACGGCGGCGTCGTCGGCGGTTTCTATCCCGACCATCAATTCCTTGGGGACGGGAAAGCCGCTCGAATTCTTGAGGATTTCGGCCAGCACGCCGGGTGCGATCTTGCAGCCGCAGCCGCCGCCGTGGGAAAACGAGGTCAGTTTGATGGGGGTGGTCATGGGATACTTTCGGTGCGTTTTGTTATTGGAATAGATTATCCACTAAGTGGAACAAGCTGGCGCGCTCGACGTCGGGTGCGAACAAGGCGGCGCGCGCGCTGCACTGGCGCTGCAGCTGCGCGTAGAAATCGGGGTCGTCGACGCTGCGGTCGATCAGGCGCGCCAGCGCGGCCGCCTCGCCCACCGGGAAGTAGCCGGCATAGTCGTCGCCCAGCATGCCGCGGTTGCCGCTGATGTCCGAGGCCAGCACTGGCACGCCGCTGGTGACGGCCTCGATGATGACGTTGGCGCCGCCCTCCATCAGCGAACACAGGGCCATCGCATGGCTGCGCGCCAGGCGCTGGCGCGTGGTGCTGTGGGGCAGATTGCCCAGCCAGTGATAGCGCGGATTGACATTCTGCGTGGCGCTGGCGGCCTGGCCCAGCGAGGACTCGAGCGCGCCGCCGATATGCAGCAGGCGCACCTTGGGGCTGGCGACCAGGGAACTGGCGCGCATGAAGGTGTAGGGATCTTTCTCGGCGCGCAGGTGGCCGATCATGCAAATATCGAAATGGCGGCGCTTGAGGCCGTGCGAGGCCGGCTGCATGGTCGGGGCCGACTGGAAAATCACGCTGGTTTTCGCGCGCAGGGCTGGCGGCAGCTGGTCCAGGCCGGCCGGCTGCAGCAGCACCAGGCGGGTGGCCGCGTCGAGCGAAGCGCGGGCCTCGGGCGAGATGCCGATGTCGCGGTACAGGTCGGTGCCGGTCAATACCAGCACGCAGGGCCGCTCCGGATGGGCGCTGGTAAAGGCGGCCACGGCCGCGGCCGAGCGGCGCGCGTGCAGCGCGATCAGCAGGTCGGGCGCATTCGATGCGGCGCTGTAGTCGGGCGCGACGGCGACCTGGTGGCGGGTCCGCAGGAAGTGGGCCCAGCGGCTGGCGGTCTGCCAGTTGCCGTTGTTTTCCCGGGCCGAGGCCGGGCTGACGATGAGCACATGCTTGGCTTGCAAGGCGATCCCTTAAAAGTCGCTACAATCTGATGTATGAATTCACTGACAACGTCGCCCTCACACTCGTTCCGGCACGCCGGCGCGCAACCGCTGGCTGAAGCGCTGCAAGACGCCAGAAATTATACGCTGAGCCTGTTCGATTGCCTGGCCGGCATGGGTTACGACGCACTGAACCGGGTACCGCATCTTGCCACGATCAACCCGCCTTTGTGGGAATTGGGCCATACCGCGTGGTTTGCCGAGTGGTTCATCCTGCGCGAGGCGCGCTCGACCCATCCGGCGGCGGCCGAGCGGCCATCGCTGATCACGCGCGGGGACGACTGGTTCGACTCGAACACGGTGCCGCACCGGACGCGCTGGACGCTCGACCTGCCCAGTCCGGGCGCGCTGAAGACCTACTGCCACGAAGTGCTGGACCGCACGCTCGACAAGCTCTCGCGCGAGCCGTGTACCGACGAGGCGCTGTACCCGTACCGGCTGGCGCTGGCGCACGAAGACATGCACGGCGAAGCCTTGCTGTACACGATGCAGATTCTGGGCGTGCCCGCGCCGATGCTGCAGCTGGCCCCGCCGCTGGTGCCGTCGGCGGCGATTGCCTATCCGGGCGGCACCATCATGCTGGGCGCCGCGCATGACGGCGGCTTTGTCTTCGACAACGAAAGGCAGGCGCACGCCTGTTACGTGGCGCCCTTCGAGATCGACGCCGGGCCGGTCACGAATGCGCAGTATGCCGAGTTCATGGAAGACGGCGGCTACCAGAATCGCCAGTTCTGGAGCGTGGCCGGGAGTGCCTGGCTGATGCAGCAGGAGCGTTCCTCGCCGCGCTACTGGCAGCGCGACGCCGGGCAATGGCGCGCCCTGCGCTTCGGGCGCCTGTCGACGCTGGCCGCGGCCGAACCGGTGCGTCACGTCAATCTGTTCGAAGCGCAAGCGTATTGCGCGTGGATAGGGCGGCGTCTGCCTAGCGAGGCCGAATGGGAATACGCGGCCTTGTCGGGGCAGGGGGGCTTTCGCTGGGGGCAGGTGTGGGAATGGACGTCCAGTCCGTTCGAGCCGTATCCCGGCTTCAAGGCCGACCGCTACGGCGAGTATTCGGAGCCCTGGTTCATGACGCACCAGGTGCTGCGGGGCGGCTCGTTCGCCACGCCGGCGCGTTTCCTGTCGCCGCGTTTCCGCAACTTTTATATGCCCGAGCGCGACGACATCTTCTCCGGCTTTCGCACCTGCGCCTACTAAACTATTTCCTCCCAACCGGGGTCAGACCACTTTTGCCGGTTTGCAAAAGTGGTCTGACCCTGGTTTTGAAGCAAAAAAAGGCTGCCGAGGCAGCCTTTCTTTATTTCCGATCGCGAAAGCGATCAGAGGGAGGCCTGCCTTGCAAGGCAGGCCCCTTCCGCAGGGCTGCGGTACACCGCACCAATTCCCTGCTTCAGCGATCGCCGTACGAGCGGCGGGCGCCGTCGGTCGAGCGTGGGTTCGAACCCTTGTAGCCGCCGCCTGCTGGCGCGCCTTCTTTGCGCGGAGCACCCGGCTTGCTGAAGGTGCGCTGGCCTGGCTTGGCCGCCGCGGCGCGGTTGTCGCCCGGCTTCCAGCTGCCTGGACGCGCAGCCGAACGCGGCGCCGATGCCGTCTTCTTCGGCTCGAAGCCTTCGATGACGTTGACCGGAATCAGTTGCTTGGTGAAGCGTTCGATGCGCTTGACGTTCATGCCTTCGGCATGGTTCACCAGCGAGATCGCCAGGCCGTTGCGGCCAGCGCGGCCGGTACGGCCGATGCGGTGCACATAGTCTTCAGGGAACTTCGGCAGATCGTAGTTGAACACATGGGTGATGTTCGGGACATCGATACCGCGTGCGGCAACGTCGGTCGCTACCAGCACTTTGACCTGGCCGCGGCGCAGGCCGTCGAGCGTACGGTTACGGGCGCCCTGGTGCATGTCGCCATGCAGTGCGGCAGCCGAGAAACCGGCGATGTTCAGACGGTCGGCGATGGTGTCGGCGTCACGTTTGGTGGCGGTGAAGACCACGGCCTGGTCCAGCGTTTCGTCGCGCAGCAGGTGGTCCAGCAGGCGATTCTTGTGCGACAGGTCGTCGACGAAGTGAACGCGCTGCGAAATGTTCTCGTGCTTGCTGGCCGAGCCGGCGATCTGGATGATCTGCGGGTTGGTCGTGATGCGGCGTGCCATGTTGCCGACCATACCGTCCAGCGTGGCCGAGAACAGCATCGTCTGGCGCGTCGAGGGGGTCGCGGCGATGATCTTTTCGATGTCGTCGATGAAACCCATGTCCAGCATGCGGTCGGCTTCGTCCAGCACCAGGATTTCCAGTTCCGAGAAGTCGATCTTGCCCGATTCCATGTGGTCGATCAAACGGCCAGGGGTGGCAACCAGGATTTCAGGATTGCGCGCCAGCAATTGCATCTGCTTAGGGTAAGGCATGCCGCCCAGGATCGAGACGGCCTTGATGCGGCGGATCTGGGTACCGTATTTTTCGGTCGCGCTGGTCACTTGCAGGGCCAGTTCGCGGGTCGGGGTCAGCACCAGCATTTTTGGCTGGGCTGCCTTGAAACGTGGACGCTCGCCGCGGGCGCGAGCCGACTGCGCTTCTTGTGCCGCGGTCTTGGCGGCTGGCGATTGCTCTGCTACAGCGAATTTGTGGAGTGCCGGCAGCATGAATGCGGCGGTCTTGCCCGAGCCGGTCTGCGACGAGACGAGCAGATCCTTGCCTTCGATGGCGGCAGGAACGGCTTGCTCCTGGACTGGGGTCGGCTTGGTGTAACCGGCATCGGTTACTGCTTTTACGATAGACGCGTGGAGGCCTAGTGCTTCAAAACTCATGTGTTCTTTTCTTTCGGTATAGATCAGCGCCCGAGCGAAAGCTCCGGGCGCAAAATAGCAACGCCAACCACAACAACGAAATGACTCAGGATGAAAGAAATTTCGGCACAAAAGCTTTGCGCCGGGACGGTGTCAGGTGCGACACCAAAGGCGGGAGGGCTTTATA